>JBGAPT010000092.1:0-2242 GCA_044221135.1 Gammaproteobacteria bacterium | reverse complement strand
ATTGCAGGTTCCATTCCAGCTTATCGAGCCGATGCGAATATGTGGGAAACATCACAGGGCGATTATCTACATTGCAGACTTTGTCTATTGTCAGGATGGAAGGCGTGTAGTCGAGGACGTTAAGGGATTTAAAACTGATGTTTACAACATCAAAAAAAGGCTAATGAAGTCAGTGCATAACATCGAAATAAAGGAAATTTGATGAGCTGGAATCTTAAAAGAAAAGTCACGATTGAGACATATATAGAAATCGTCAGGATGTTGCAGGAAGAAATGCCGAACTATGCCATTGCGTATGCTATCGGATTTAGCGCAGTTACAACCAGGGTGCATATTAACAATATGATTAGTGTTGGATTGCTTGAATGCACCAGAAAAGACAGTAGCCACAATAAATACTACCGAGCCACAAAAGACTGGACTGATGACGAGATTGATGAAATGACATTCCACTTTTTCACCGGCGCAGTAGATAAGCCGGAAGAAGAAAAAGAAATTGACATTAACGAGCTGAAACGCATATCCAGCATATTCAATCTGGGGAAAAAATTTTCAATAGACAAAGAGAAACAGCTTGAGGCTGAAAACAAGGTCAAGCGCGTGGTGCATGCTGAATTTTTTCCCGTAACGCCGTTGCAGGAGCGCAAAACGCGCAAGGTACACATTGGCTCAACTTTCAATATGGTTTAGGGGAAAATATGGATTTTGAACAGCGTCTATATAACTGGGCAGCATGGGCAAGGCCGCATAAGAACTATCGCAGGACATTTAGTTTGGAGGGCAGATATAAACCAGAGGCAAGCGAGGTATGGGAGCCCGAATTGCCAAAAACAGAAGTGGACATAAAAGATGCGCTGGAAGTCGAGAGGGCTGTCATTGGGCTACCCAAAAAGCACAAGCTCACGCTGGTATATTGCTATGTGTATTTTTGGACTGTCAGGGATAAATTACTGTATCCAGTATGCAGAAAGATAGGCATAAATCCTACCAAGCTAGAGGAATACGAGAAAGTAGCATTAGTGATGCTTGAAAACAGGTTAAAACGGTAATGGCGATAGTAAAAGGTTATGAAGATGGATCGCTTTTGAGTTGCGATTGTTGTAATGAGCTTATGTATCATGAAGAGTCATATAGCTGGTACAACAATACATCATGGCGGGTATTTTGGTCAAATTTAAACCCATCTGGCGCAATCATGATGGATAAAGAAATCAGACATAACGATTATTGTAAAAATTGCTACGAAAATATAAATAATTTTATACCACAACTTTATGACGTTTTGATGTTGATTAAATCAGTAAATAAACTAGAAAGGAATATAAATGACAGAATTAAAAACAACAGGGCAATTAAGAGCAATGCTGGCGAATGCTGCTAAAGGAGTTTTAAATGGTGATTTAGAAGTAGAGAAAGCAATAGCATTACATAAACTAGCTAAAAATATTAGTGATTCACTGTATAGCGAAACAAAAATTGCAATGTTTAATAAAGAGGCGAATATAAATATTCACGATTTTGGTAAATTACCTATTGGCGAAGAATGATAAGATGAACTAACCACATTATCTTGTGTCAACCTATTGACAAAAACATCATATTGTGAAATAATCACGCAACAACTTGGAAAGTAACACCACCGCTTAACGGCGAGACGATAATCACCCGCATGGGTGTTTTGTCGTCGGTAAAAGAAATATAACGCGCCTGATGAGCCTTTGAGACAAGGCGAAACGTTTTTTAACGTAGCGCGGAGTTGCCCAAGGCGGGGAATAACTGGCAACCAGCCATCTTAACTGTAATTGCATTTTAACAAGTGTAATTACAGCGTGGGTATGCAATGAGATGGTATGCAGCATACATCTAGCCCGCCACTTAAATATATCTATCTGGTTCCTGCCAATGATGATTTTGATTGTTAGCGCAACAATTTGAATCAAAGAGCCTAGCTAGGCATTGGGGAAACACAGGAATCAGCTAAATGTGTTTTGAAACACGGCCTCGCTTGCAGAATATGTACTGCGGGGTTTTTTATAATGCGGTGATAGGGTAACAGTAATCCGCTAGGCTCATAACCTAGAGACGTGGTGCAACTCCACTGTCCGCAACCAATTTACAAGCTCACGATTAACCTCGTGGGCTTTTTTATTTTAAAACTATCATGGCAAAAAGGACATTAAGGCCAAAACATCAAGACGAGATAAGAGAAAAAATCCAAGTATCACAGCTTATAAATCGGGTA
>JBGAPT010000004.1:0-97704 GCA_044221135.1 Gammaproteobacteria bacterium | reverse complement strand
CAAGCGATTATTAGTCCAATAGCAATTGAATTATTAAGAAATAAGGTAGTTAAGGAGACAAGTCATGATGGGTCCCCGCCTTCGCGGGGATGACATGGAGGGAAGCGGGGATGACAGAGAAGAAAGCAGAGATGACAGAGAAGGAAGCAGGGATGACACGGGGGAAACGGCAATGACACGGTGGGAGCGAGGAATAACACGGCGCAATACATTTTTTATTTCTATTTCAATATATTAAAATCATTTTAGGTAATACCAAAGCTAATTAAATTGCATCTATTTACATATCCTCTCAATACGATTAGTCTTTACCGTCACTATCACAACCAGAAAACCACTATGCCACTTAAAACACTACGCCTCAAAAAAAATGAAGATCGCCGCTTACGTGCAGGTCATGTATGGGTTTATAGTAACGAAATTGATATTAAAGCAACGCCCTTAAAAGATTTTACACCCGGCGAAGAAGTCTTCGTTGAAGCCTATGATAAAACAAAGCTAGGGATCGCCTACATCAATCCCCATTCATTAATCACGGCACGATTATTCACACGCAAATCCAGTGAACGCTTAGACCTTGATTTACTGACCCAACGCATTAAAAGTGCTTTGACATTACGAATGCGTTTGTTCCCTAAACCTTATTACCGCTTAATCTTCGGTGAAAGTGATAGCTTGCCGGGTTTGATTGCTGATCGTTTTGATAATACCCTGGTCATTCAAATCAATACCGCTGGTATGGATATCAAAACAGATATCATCATCGCAGCATTCTCTGCGGCACTACCTGACATTCAATCCATTTTACTACGAAATGATAGCGCCGCTCGCGAACAAGAAGGTTTAGAAAAATGTATCAAAGCAGGTTTAGGTGCACCACCTGAAAAAATTATTCTAGAAGAAAATAATACTCTGTTCAAAGCACCTTTATGGGAAGGCCAAAAAACAGGTTGGTTTTATGACCACAGCTTAAATAGATCACGCTTACAAGCCTATGTATCAGGCCAACGCGTTCTGGATGTATTCAGTTATCTTGGCGGCTGGGGAATTCAGGCTGCAACAGGGGGAGCGAAAGAAGTCGTTTGCATCGATGCCTCCCCCACTGCCACTGCTTTAATCCAGGAAAACGCGCAATTAAATACTGTTTCAAACAAAGTACACGTGATGAATGAAGATGCTTTTGTAGCCTTAAAAAACCTAGCACAAGCCAAAGAAAAATTTGACGTCATTATTCTTGACCCCCCCGCGTTTGTTAAAAAACTAAAAGATAAAAAAGAAGGGATGCTTGCCTATTTACGCATCAATGAAGCCGCCCTCAAACTACTCACACCCGGCGGTATT
This sequence comes from Gammaproteobacteria bacterium, assembly GCA_044221135.1. Classification (GTDB taxonomy): domain Bacteria; phylum Pseudomonadota; class Gammaproteobacteria; order DSM-16500; family DSM-16500; genus UBA4722. The sequence continues at coordinate 96,363 of JBGAPT010000004.1, read as the reverse complement.
TTAATTTCTTGTTCTTGCTCCATGCATATGACCTACGATGATCTAGTGCAAGCCATACGCCGCGCCAGCCTACATCTCTCTTATGAATTACAAATCATAGAACGCGGCCACCAAGCACCCGACCATCCCGTACACCTGGCCATTCCAGAAACGGATTATTTAAAGATGATTATTGTGCGGCGTACGTAGGCTTACAATCGTTTAGCTCATCTTCTCATCACGACGAACGCGCTACCACGTGTTATCCCTGCCTATCCATGTCATTCCCACTTACCCATGTCATTCCTGCTCTCTACTCTGTCATCCCCGCGAAGGCGGGGATGTGAATTCACATTTGAAGTGCACCAACTGTTTTATAAAAACCTGAGCAGGCGTTTTGTATCCTAAACATTTTCGTGGCGTATGGTTATAGTTTGCCACGATTTTTTCAATATCTTGGTGACTCAGCTCCCCTAGATCCGTTTTGCGTGGTAAAAATGCACGCAATCGTCCAATCGCATTTTCTACTCCGCCTTTTTGCCAAGGTGATTTCACATCGCAAAAATAAGTCTTTATTCCCACCCTATTTAATTGATGATGTTGAGCAAATTCACTTCCATTGTCAAACGTTACACTTTTCGCCAGTGATTGAGGGAGGCAACCGAGTAGATCCTTTAATTGATTTACAACTCCTTCCGCTCCTTTATTCTTTAAAATAAACAGCTTAAGAACTCGTGATTGACGTTCTTGAGCAACTAAAAGAGATTGGCCATACTTTGAGAACAGCATCAGATCAGCCTCCCAATGACCGGGACTCGCTCGTTTTTCTATGTAGTGCGGTCGCTGATCTATTGAAACTCGATGTTTAATCAAAGACGCTGAACTTCCTCCTTTTCGTCCATACCAGCCACGCTTACTCTTTCGACGACGCAAATAATTTCGCCAACTATAATCTTTTGTTCTCACAAGTTGCGCGTAAATAAAACGATATATTGACTCATAAGAAATTATTTTGCATCCTTGCTCCTGCATCAGCCAGTGAGAGGTCTGTTGGGGTGACCATCCCATAGTAAGTTTGTCCATCACAATGGACCTCAAACCTGGTTGACGCTCCAATTTGCTTCCTTTCCAGCGTCTACTACCAGCAAGTTGCTGTGCATAACCTGCTGAATAGCCTTGGCTTTTTGTCTTATTACGCTTTAACTCTCGAGTAATCGTCGATGTCGAGCGATCCAAAGCTGCTGCAATTTGCCCGTTCGTTTTCCCTTCTCTACAAAGATAGGAAATCGCATTTCTCTCTTCGGGCGAGAGTTGTCTGTATTTTTTTCCCATAGTGGCACCAAGTATAACTGGTGCACTTCGTTTGTGAAGTCATAGGACCCATCTTGCAAATATCTCCAAACAATAATTAGTACAATTGAAATTGAATTATCAAGAAATAAGGTAGTTAAGGAGACAAGTCATAATGGGTCCCCGCCTTCGCGGGGATGACAGAGTAGAGAGCAAGGATGACATAGGTAGGCGGGGATAACATAGTGGCAAGCAGGGATAAAACACATAATCATTTCACCCACTCCTCATAAGACAAAATCCCCTGTAAACTGTGAGGCTCTTCATGCCGTAGAAACACACATAACTGATCCCGTACCAAAATATTTTCTAACCCATCCCGTAAATACAAATTATGATAAATACCCTTACTCACATATTTTTGAAATTTTTTCAAAACAGTTTCTTTGTCAGCTGCATTTCGTTTCTCAAATGTTTGATACAGTTGTTTGTCTTGAAAACGTCTATATTCATCCGCTTTATTTTGTTCTGCTTGTTTTTGTTTTGAATAAGCCACTTTAGTTTGTGCAGGACGCACTTGAGCAGGTTGATAATCGTCTTGTAAAGCGGATAAGAAATAGTTAGCTAAATGATTAATTTTGTTTGCCTTAAAACTAGATGAATTCTCAATTAATTTTATTTTACTGGCAATATACTCTGCCGTATAAGCAGACAATACTTCCGCTATTTGTTTTTTCGACAGACCAAATGTACGTTTGAGTATTTCAGCCTGCGTATTTTGCAATAGAGCATCTTCTTGTTTTTCAGGCACCGTTACTTCGTGCACGGGTTTAATAAGAAATTGAATAGCAATCACTTGCCGGTTTTGTTTGCGCATTTGTGAATCGACAATGATCGGCGAATACTTATTCACTTCTTCAACCGCTTTATCCAGCACCCGTGTTTTAAAATCTCGAAAAATTTTATATTTCCCTTCTTCAATACCCATTAATTGACGAAATTTTGCTAAATCAAACCAGGGTGTTTGTCCGATATTTTGATAACGTATGCAGTTTTCATAAAGCGCCAAGCCATAACTGGATTGAAATTGTGCCTGCACTTGCATATTCAATCGACCATATAATTCGGGGCGATGCAGTAATTTACGCATTTTATTACTGTAAGAATAAGTGCAGATTGCACCCGCGATACTTGCATCTGCAATAATAGAGCTTGCATTCCAGACGCCCTCCGCATCCACTTTGTTTCCATCCACTAAATTCCATTCGATGACTGTTGAAAGCAAATTGACTAACGCTTTTTTTATTGATTTATGATCATTGCTGTCATAGCCAATCAACTTACATAAAGATCCAATATGAATTTGGTATTCTTCTTTGATAAGCAAATCATCATAAGCATTATATAAAAGCGCATTCGCAATCTTCCTTTGCAATAAAGAAAGCTTATTACTAGAGTGAATGGTGGCCACATGTTTCTTCAACTCTAACGTCTTATTTTGCTCGAACATTCGAGACTCCTTTTCATTGACTATTTTATCCTGTAAACGTCACACATCTGCTCTCACCTATATCCTGTAAATGTCACACTTCAGTTTTTACTTTGATACTTTATGTTTACTCTATTCCTTGATTACATTTAAAATTGTTCCTCGTGAAACATTTTCTGTCTTTATTCAATCTTGTCGCGCCACCTTCGCTTTCTTCTTACTATGTCATCGCTGCTTTCCCCATGCGCTGCTTTTTTTATGTCATCCCCGCGAAAGCGGGGACCCATTTAGAATTTGCAAAATGGGTCCCCGCTTTCGCGGGGATGACACATAAAAAAGCAGCGATGACATAGGACATAGATATATATTTAAATTAAAATAACCCCCTTATAATTCAACAACTTAAACCACAGTTAAGTCACTTAACTCTTCCCAATTACCCCAACAACCGCTGCACAATCGCCGTCCTCACAATCCGACTCTGCACCCCTTCCATCGCCGGATATTGCTTTCGAATATGAATAACCGCATCATCCAGCTGCTTCTTCAAATCCCGATCTACTACCACTGATTCAAACTTCCCAAAGCCATGCATTTCATCATTCATTTTTACAAACTCAGGAAAAATCGTCATTTCTAATAACCGTGCAATCGCCTCAGACACCCATCGGCTCTTACCACGTAAATCATAACCATCTTTAACCACCTGCTGTTTCATATCCTGCTGCAGCATTTCAGGTAACACAAAAGTGATTTTTACCTTATTAGCCATAGGCCCTCACTAAGCATGCAATTCTTCGAGTTTTTTCATTAACTGTTTAAAAGTATAATTAATAGCGCGATAGTCACTCCAATCCACTTGTTTAAAGTGAATCGCAATAGGTGATAACGCATTATTTTTCAAAATAGAATCTAAAACGAGTTGAGCAACACCAATGTTTTTAGTCACACCTAAATTCACAGTCGTTGTTTGCCGTCCTCGACCTTCAACCGGTTTCTTCGCTCTAGAAGTTTTAATGGACGCTTGCGATGCAATCGCTTTAAAACGTTTTAAATTTGCCCCCGCCAAACATTCATCTAAAGCACGTTGCTTCAGATCTGATGCCTGTATGGTTGCAATCAATGCTGCTTTCTCAAGACTCCGAATCTGATTAGAAAAAATAAAATTCTTTAACTCACTATCCGCATCCAGCACCGCTTTATAATTAGCCGCATGCGGTTTAGTACAACCAATGAGATGGCTTAACTCCGTAACAGAAATAACCTTATTGGGCAGGTTATTTTTTTCCGCATAAGACATCACGATTTTCTCAAGATTCTTTAATCGCTCCCACAGTGATAAATCGCTGCGTTCAACATTTTCAATCCACTGCAACAAACTGATTTTCAATTCAGTGGGTTTACTATCCAGAATCTTCGCTTGAATATCCGTCTTACCTGCCATGATGGAAGCCAGCGTTCTACGCTCACCCGCAACCAGCCTGTATTTTTCACCAAACTTATACACCACAATAGGATTAATAATCCCTTGCTCTCTAATTGAATTCGTAATCCCTCGTAAAGATTCCACTTCCTGTTCTTTACGCGCAAACTGCGGATCTGACTTGGCAATGCCGTGATTCGCATCTTCATAAGTGAGCGCTAAATCACGCGGATTTTCAGGATCGACTTCAATGCGTTTCAGTGGAATCACTTCAACCCGCAGCTCACCTGAATAATCATGTGCAGCCTGAATTGTTTCTTCAATACCATTCGATAATGCATTACTAATTGCGAACACCTTTTTCTTCGCCATGATTCACTTTCTCCATAATGTAACGACAAGCGGTTTCATATTCATTACGAGCAATATTGTTAACCGGTAATTCAAAAATACTTTTAGGATTGGCATCTTCCACTAGAATTTCAGTATAAATAGCACGCTTCTTAATGACATGCGGCATCACATAATCTCCCAATCCTTTGCCTTGGCGTAAGCCACTTAAGAATTGTTTATGCAGTTTGATGTCCCTCACTTGATTTGGCAAAATACCAACTAGCGTGATGGGATTATTGGCAGCACGACAATAGGTCTCCTGTTTCCAAAGCTGCAACATGCCATAAATACCTTCAATCGAGAATTGCTCCATTTGCGCGGGAATAACAATATGGCTTGCAGCCTTGATTGCTGCAATCGTTAGCGGACCTTTGGAAGGAGGTGTATCTATAATGATCATATCATAGGTGTTTTGTACATCTTCTAGCTCTAAAAAGCGTTTCAATTGCAAATGTACTTTCTCAACTACATCATTTTTAGTAACCGCTTCCGCTTCCTGCAACTTAATGGAGTGCGCGGGTAATAAATCCAGATTAGGAATAGAAGTAGGATAGGGGATGACTTCTTCACCATAGAAAATATTCGCAATACTGCTTCGACCATCCCAATCTTTATCAACCAAAGGTTCATAATCAGGATGAAGTGCGGGTATTTTGCCGCCTTTATAAGAAGGATCGTATTCCATTTTAATATAACGACCCGAGAAATTAGCTTGCGGATCCATATCGATGATCAATGTTTTTAAGCCTAGAACCAGTGCAATGTATTCGGCCAGTATGATGGAGTTAGTGGTTTTTCCCTCTCCTCCTTTATGTGTTGCATTCACTACAATCTTTGCCATACTGATTATCCTTCACTGATTTAAAGACTAAATTAAGCTAGAGCATAACATACGCTTTTTTGTATGTTAAGTACTCTGATGAAATTGAGAAATAATGTCATGGGATATCGTAGTGACAGTAAAAAAAGAAACGAACCAACAAAACGTTTGTTTCTTTTGTTTAATTGTTTAAGTAATGTTTAGTTACCATAATTTACTGAAAGTTAAATAAAAAATTCTTATTATGTGACAGATACAGGATAGCTTGCGACGTTTACAGGATCATGATGCGATGTTTACAGGATGCTGTTGTGACAGTTACAGGGTAAAAAGCAGTGGGACCGTGACGTTTACAGGAAGATGTGACGGATACAGGATAGTGTGTGAGTACTTCATACAAGATAAAATTTGAAAGTTGCTGCTTAAAATCCCTTCTCTGCTATCTCCGCTCTCTACTCTGCCATCCCTGCTCTCTACTCTGCCATCCCCGCCCCTCCATGTCATCCCCGCGAAGGCGGGGACCCATTTTGCAAATACCATCAAACGATAAATTAGTACAACAGAAATTGAATTATCAAGAAATAAGGTAGTTAAGGAGACAAGTCATGATGGGTCCCCGCCTTCGCGGGGATGACATGGAGGGGCGGGGATGGCAGAGTAGAGAGCAGAGATGGCAGAGTAGAGAGCAGGGATGATAGGACAGTGAGAGAGATAATAATCCTAAATTCGATTGACTTAATTCATCGCATTTGATTTAGTGTTACTCGAAAAAATTGAAGGAGTGAGTACATATGATTGGCGCAACAACTTCTTGTGAGCAACCTATAACAAAAACAGCACCACCAAAAACGTGGACAACGGAGCAGGCGCTCGCGTTATTTGAATTACCGTTTCCTGAATTACTTTACCAGGCTCAAACAGTGCATCGCATTTTTTTTTCTCGTGCGACGATGCAGCTCAGTACCTTACTCAATATTAAATTAGGCGGTTGTCCTGAAGATTGTCATTATTGCCCACAAGCAGCGCGTTATGATACGGGTGTTAAAGCAGAAAAACTAATGAGTGTTGATGCGGTGCGTGCACAAGCAGAAGCTGCCAAAGCTGCGGGTGCAACGCGTTTTTGCATGGGTGCTGCATGGCGTGAATTAAAAGACCGTGATATTCCTGCCATTGCATCGATTGTCAAAGAAATTAAAGCACTAGGCATGGAATCGTGTTTGACGTTAGGTATGTTGACGGAAACGCAAGCAGCTGCACTGCGTGATGCGGGTTTGGATTATTACAATCACAATATTGATACATCCCGTGAATTCTACGATAAAATTATTAACACTCGTACGTTTGATGATCGCCTGCAAACATTGCAACATGTGCGTGATGCGGGCATGAAAGTATGTTGCGGCGGTATTGTTGGGATGGGTGAAGCAGTACACGATCGTGCGAACATGTTGGTGGTACTTGCGAATATGACACCTGCGATTGAAAGTGTTCCCATCAATCATCTTGTATCGGTAGAAGGCACACCCCTTGCCGACATGCCTGCCATAGACCCTTTTGATTTTGTACGCACGATTGCGGTAGCACGTATTATGATGCCGCAAGCGCGCGTTAGATTATCCGCAGGCCGTGTCAAAATGTCGGATGAATTACAAGCGCTTTGTTTTACAGCGGGTGCGAATTCTATTTTTTATGGTCGGGAAGTATTGTTGACGACGGCTAATCCGGAGATTGAGCGAGATCAGGCGTTGTTGAGGCGGTTGGGGATTGAGATGGAGAGTGGGGATGAGCGATGAAAATCACACTCCTCTCCTACTTCTTTAAGCGGTCAATCTGCTTTTAGAAATCCAGAGGGTGGAGTGTGTACAATGACGATGAGATTATGATTTTCTTTTTCTTGTCTCTTTTTTTGCCTCTTTCTCTTTTTTTTCTCTATCTTCTCCTGTTTTTTTTATTCCCGCTGGAGAAGGGCCTAGTTTTTTATATATTTCACTGGCTAGTAAATGTTGCTTTGCTTCTTTTACTCTTGCTAGGCCCTCTGGAGTCAAGTCTTTCTCGTCTACTCCTGCTTGCTGACCGAATTTTTCGAAGCTTGTGCTACCTTCTTTTACCTCTGACTTATATATGATTATTTTTCTGTAATCAACTTCTTTTGCTATTTTTTCGCGGCTCTTACGGTATGCTTCTGCATGAATGTCCCTTAATGTTTTCACTCCTTTTTCAGGCTCTACGGCAGGCGTGCTTTTGCCGCGGACGAGGCTTCCTACTTCTTTTATTCCAAATCCTCCAGCCAGACCTAGTGTGGTGTAATTACCAGACTGTGCAAAAAAAGCAGAGGCTTGAGTGATAACGTCTGTTACACCGTGCTGCGTTAAAAAAGTTCCTATTTGACCCATTGTAGTGGATGCAAATGACGCAACCTGACTGGCAGCTGCTGTCGCACCGTGTTGTGTTAAAAAAGTTCCTATGGCAGATCCTACAGTAGATCCAGATATATATTGAGATGCTGATGTCAATAACCCGCTGACCACGGATAATACTTTTGCACCGATTGCTGTTTGAGCGACAGCGTGTCCCAGTACTGGCGCTGCAGGGTAAGCTATAAAAGCGATCAATGCTATTCCTAAAATCATTGCAAGAGTGCCTACTGCTTTACGCGCTGTTCCCGGTTCTGAAGCAGACTGACCTTGTTGGTCTAACGGAGGTATAGTGTTAGCAAAGTCTTCTAAATTTCCTGTTCCGTTGAGAAAATTTGAAAGTGCTGTAATTGAAGCAGTGAGATTTTGTGCTTCCTGCAGGTTGTCAATGCTATTATCAGCCGATATCAATTCCAGTACTCTATCCTGTAATCCTAGAATATTTGACTGGGTGAAGAGTGCTACTTCATCTACCGGGGAGGGCGATGCCGGCCATTCCTTTTTATTGGTAGGAAATGTCTTCCATAGCTTAGTATACGTTTGGGCTAATGCCATTCTAGCTGTATCTATCGTTGAAAAGTTGCCGCTATCATTTCTTTGTTTCTCTTCGTAGAATTTTAAGAAAAAAGCCATGATATCTGTTGTAGGAGGAGTTGCTTTATCCTTTTCTTCACTCTCTTTCTTCTGTGGATCGGCTTTTGATTCAGTCGCTGCTTCTTTCTTTTCTTTATCCTTTTCTTCACCCTCTTTCTTCTGTGGATCGGCTGCTAATTCAGTCGCTGTTTCTTTCTTTTCTTTATCTCCTTCATCTCCTTCCTTCGGTAGATTGGCTCCTGATTCAGTCATGGCATTTCTCCTTTCAATAAAATTTAATTTAACGTAAGTCTTCCTAAAATAAAAATACCTAATCTCATTTCTTTGAGAGCGTTCATTTAATTGTGTCATTTTTATGTGGCATTGCTGTCATCTTGAGCCCCTTACCAGGGGAGAGTTCGTGAAGGATGACAATGACACCAATCTAATTTAGGAAAGATTTAATTATATCATGAGCTGAATTTTTAAATGTGAGAGAAACATAAAGATAACTGTATTTCGTATGATTTTTTCTATTTATAGTACAATTTATTATTAATCGCCTACTATATGTTCATTTTGAATAGTTTCCTGGTTTATTCAACTGTGCTCGGTGGGAGGCATTGCTAAATTAAGACTATACTCCGAGAAATACTGGTATTTCCGGAGCATTAAGCTTAATTAAGTAGACGGATCAGGTTATTTCGGACTATACTCCGAGAATTCCAGTATTTTTCGGAGTGTGTTCCGCTATGATATGCATCAATAGATTGCTTATACTGCCTCAAAATAAGAGTTTTTTGTTATTTGGGCCTCGTAATACAGGGAAAAGTACTCTACTTAAACAACAATTTTCATCAGCAACCTGTATCACAATAGACTTGCTGGACAGTGTAGAAGAAGAACAGTTTGCACGGAATCCTCATAGACTTTATAACATCGTGATGGCGTTACCTGAGACAATCACGCATGTTATTATTGATGAAATTCAAAAAGTGCCTCGTCTTCTAGATAGTGTGCAGCGACTCATGAGTGAAACAAAAAAACAGTTTGTAATGACCGGTTCAAGTGCGCGGAAGTTAAAAAAAGGCGGGGCTAATTTGTTGGCGGGCCGTGCGTATGTTTATCATTTATTTCCTTTTACTTCGGTTGAACTGGGTTCTTATTTTAATTTGGATGAAGCATTGCGTTGGGGAACATTGCCTCAGATTTTTCAGTGTGAAAATAATCAAGAGCGACAGGCTTTTTTGCAAGCGTATGCGCATACGTATCTTAAAGAAGAAATTTGGGGTGAGCAATTTATACGCAAGCTGGATCCATTTCGTCGTTTTTTAGAAGTAGCAGCGCAATGTAATGGGAAAATTATCAATTTTAAAACCATTGCCCGGGATGTGGGTGTGGATGATAAAACAGTGGCTGCTTATTATTCTATTTTAGAGGATACCTTAATTGGTTTTTTCCTTGAGCCATTTCATCATTCTGTTCGCAAACGGTTGCGTGAAAAGCCTAAATTTTATTTTTTTGATACGGGTGTTGTGAGAGCATTATCTCGTATGACCAGTGTTGAATTAATGCCGCAGACGAGTGCTTATGGTGATGCATTTGAACATTTTGTTATTTTAGAATGCATGCGTATGGCGAGTTATTATCATAGTGAATATAAGTTTACTTATTTGCGTACGGTGAGCGATGCTGAAATTGATTTAATTGTAGAGCGTCCGGGGCTGCCGTTGTTGTGTATTGAAATTAAAAGCACTCAGACTATTGTTAAGAAAAATATAAGCATTTTTGGCCAGTTATGCAGTGATATTCCAAACTCGATTGCAATTTGTTTGTCGAATGATAAATATCCTACACAGATTGATAATGTGATGGTCTTACCATGGAAAGAGGGGATAGCGCAGTATTTTGGTGAAGTTGTTAAGTAGTTAGATTAAACAATAAAATGAGAGAGAAAAATGAGTATTCCTGATTACACTTTAAGATATAGTTTAAAAGCGAAATATTTGCAATTGCGGATTTCAGGGCGTGGATTGGAAGTGGTAGTGCCGGGTAAGCGTGCGGTGTCACAAACGGTGATCGAGCAATTTTTACAAGAAAAGAAATCGTGGATTGTGCGTAATTGGAAACGCTGGGTGCAGGTGCAGGAAAAGTGTGAAGTGATGCCTTTGCAATTACCGGAGAGTATTTTTTTACGTGGCATTCAGCAAACGTGGGATGTAGTTTATTGGGCTACGGCAGCATCTAAAATTCGGTGCATTGCGAATCAAAGTAAGCAAATTAAATTGTTAGGCAATATGGCGAATCAAAAAGAGTGTGTGCGATTGTTGCGGAATTGGCTGAAGAAAATCGCGGAGCAGTATTTTCGTGAGCGATTGCAGGTATTATCGGTAAAGCATGGTTTGTCTTTTAATCAGTTAAATATCAGGCATACGATTACGCGCTGGGGCAGTTGTTCCAGTGATAAAAATATTAGTTTATGTTGTAAATTACTCTTTTTACCGCCGCATTTGGTGGATCATGTGTTGCTGCATGAGTTGTGTCATACCAAGGTGATGTCGCATGGGGTGCGGTTTTGGAAATTGTTGGGGAAGCTGGATCCGGATTGTGAGGTGAATAAGGTGGAGTTGAAGAAAGCGGGGGGGTATGTGCCGGGGTGGGCGAGGTAAAAACGGGTATGGATTTATAACTATATAGGAATATTTAATAAATGCGCTATTCGTTACTTATAAAAAAACAAGTACAAAGAATGTTACAAATGTGTGTCATCTCCGCATCTATCTGTCATCCTCGCATCTATCTGTCATCCCCGCACTCTACCTGTCATCCCCGCGAAGGCGGGGACCCATTTTGCAAATACCTCTAACAATAAATTAGTAGAATAAAAGTTAAATGCTCAGGAAATAATGCAGCTTAAGAGGTAAGTCATAATGGGTCCCCGCCTTCGCGGGGATGACAGAGAAAGAAGCGGGGATGACAGAGAAGGAAGCAGGGATAACACAATTAAAGCGGAAATAACACAGCAAAACTAAATAATAATGAAATTCTTTAAGACCACCTCTAAATCAGGTATGATTTCGTTATATTTTACTGAAGGAATAACACACCTCTATGCTGCAAAATTTTCCCTATAAAAAAGATTTACTGTATGCTGAAGACGTCAGTTTAATAGATATCGCAGAACAATTTGGCACGCCTTGCTATATTTATTCGCGCCAGGCGCTTGAACAAAATTGGCATGCATTTTCAAATGCGTTTGGGTCAGTACGCCATCGGATTTGTTATGCTGTAAAAGCCAACGCAAATTTAGCCATTTTGAATATATTTGCAATGAAAAATGCAGGCTTTGATATTGTTTCTGTAGGCGAGCTGGAACGTGTGCTGGCAGCAAAAGGGAATGCTAAAAAAATTATTTTCTCTGGCGTTGCAAAACAAAGTGCAGAAATATTACGCGCCATTCAAGTAGGTATAGGTTGTTTTAATGTTGAATCAGAATCTGAATTAGAGCGTTTGCATCAGATTGCATCGGAACAAAAAAAAATCGTTGAAATTGCGATACGGATTAATCCCAATATTGATGCGCGCACACATCCTTATATTGCAACAGGCTTAAACGATAATAAATTCGGCATTGATTTGAATGACGTGCTTGCATTATGTGAAAAAATTAAAACAACAATGCCTTACTGTCATTTAGCAGGTATTGCGTGTCATATTGGTTCGCAATTAACGGAGCTCAGTCCTTTTATTGAAGCAATCGGGAGTGTGCTCCAATTGATTGCAGAATTAAAAAATAAAGGTATTCCGTTACAACACATTGATATAGGCGGCGGGCTGGGTGTTCGCTATCAGGATGAAACACCGCCTACTATTACAAATTATGTGACTGCTCTTTGTCATCAATTAAAAGATTGCGGCTTAGAGATTATTATTGAGCCCGGGCGTGCACTCGTTGCAAATACAGGTATTTTGCTTACGAAAGTAGAATATTTAAAAAAAACCGGTTCTAAAAATTTTGCAATTGTTGATGCAGGCATGAATGATTTATTACGTCCCGCACTTTACGATGCCTGGCATCCTATTATGCCTGTTAAGCAAAATCAAGGCTTGCAAGAAATACTGTATGACATCGTAGGCCCAGTGTGTGAATCAGCTGATTTTCTAGGGAAAAATCGCTCATTAGCATTGAGAGAGGGTGATCTGATTGCCATCGGTTGTGTAGGTGCTTATGGCTCTTGCATGAGTTCAAACTATAATACAAGACCTAGGGCAGCAGAAATCATGGTCGATAAAAATAAAATGCATTTAGTACGTCAACGGGAAAGCATTCAGGACTTATTTTCGGGGGAGAGTTGTTGTTAATTGTTGCTGTGTTTTCCCTGTTCTCACTCTGCCATCTCTACTCTCGCTTTGTCATTTCTACTCTCATTTTGTCATTCCCGCTCCCCACTATGTCATCCCCACTCCCCACTGTGTCATCCCCGCGAAGGCGGGGACCCATGCTGCAAATACCTCCAAACGATATTTAGTAAAATAGAAATTGAATTATCAAGAAATGAGGTAGTTAAAGAGACAAGTCATGATGGGTCCCCGCCTTCGCGGGGATGACAGAAGGTGAGAGCGGGGATGACAAGTAGAGAGCGGGGATGACAATAAGTACGTATCTCAAACTCTCCAAGCCCCCCCTTCAAACACCACACTCTCATCAAGATAAACCACATGCGTAACCGCAAAAACATCGACATGATGCCACGTATCCCCGCGTTTAAAATTAGATTTTTTGTATACGCCGTGTTTTGCACCCAATGACAAATGGATACCACACATCCGTTCATAAGTACCTATATCACTAACCGTTCGATCAGGTGAAAATGCGCGGTTCATTCCAAAGCCGAGCTCACGCAGCCACACCTCTTGTTCATCTGCGCGAATCGATGTAAGCACTTTATCGAACTCAGGTGTAGAGTGCATCACATCTGTAACACGCCCTTCAGTGATGACCAGCGTGATCGGAATTTCTGGCTTATTAACCTTAAATGAAGTATCAGCAAATGCAAAAATACGAACACGACCATTCACCGATTCTAATTTTTTTGCTTCTGTAAACACTTCACCAATAGGAAACTGACCGCCAATATTTTTCATGCCGGTATAATCACCAATATTCAGTTTTGCAGGCTCAAAGGCTGAGCTAAAAACAAGACGTTCACCGCCACTATCTACTACACCATGGCTTGCAGAATCAATTCGATTTTTAAGTGCATGACCCACGCCACGAAAATAAACAGGATCATAAGCAAGTGATTCAATATAATAAATACATTCTAACCCTGTCATTCGTGCAAGATGCGGATGCTCAATGACTTTTAAAGATTGTTCAAAAAGTTCAACACGAATTCGAAAATCATTCAGTCTGAAACTAGTTGACTGTATCAGAACAACTAAATCCGAAGGCGCCAGTTTTTTGAAAGCAGCAAATATCTCTGCGGGAGAGAAAGTATCAAAATCCATAAAATGTGCTGTAGGCAGCAGGTATTGATAAGATTCTGTTAAAGCGATTGCAAGAGGACACTGCGTATCGAATATAACTAACGCCGCCTGTTCTGATGAGTGCATCATGGCAAGTGATAGAATGTCACGCAAATGATGGGTTGCTGAGGCGATCATTTCTTTGGGTAGTCTATCCATTGGGTTTATTCTAATTGAAAAAAATGATGGGGATCATAACATTTTTATAGACTTAATTCTGTAGATATTTATATTTTAACGAGGTTCTTTATGCTGTTATTGGGAGCTGAGTTATCATCATGAAATTTGCTATTACGTTATCTCTGCTCTTACTGTGTCAGCTTATCGCACTGTGCCATCCCTGCGTTTAACATAGCGTCATCCCCGCATCCCTTTCTGTCATCCCCGCGAAAGCGGGGACCCATTTTGCAAATACCTCTAACAATAAATTAGTAGAATAAAAGTTAAATGCTCAGGAAATAATGCGGCTTAAGAGGTAAGTCATAATGGGTCCCCGCCTTCGCGGGGATGACATGGTAGCGTACACAGGGATGACACACTACACCAACAGACGAATTAGAACGTCATGCCACATGGCATTTCCGTTCCTCATTGTGTATGATACCCCCACCTTACTATACTATTTTTGAGAAACCCCCATGAAACAACATGTTCTAATACTATTAAGCATTTTTACTCTATTTTCTACAAGCTTAACCGCAGCCCCCATACAGCAAGACACATCCGGTTTACATCTTGACTGGCTAGATCAAACCGTCAAACCGGGTGATGATTTTTTTGATTTTGCAAATGGATCATGGCGCAAAAAAAATCCAATACCTGCTGCTTATCCAATGTGGAGTGCGGCACATGTTTTGAATGAAGAAAATATAAAAATAATTCATCAAATCATTCAAGACATCGCTAAGAAACCTGACAATAAACCAGGCAGTGTCGAGCAAAAAATAGGAGATTTTTACAACTCCGGCATGAATGAAACGGCTATTAATAAACTGGGTGCAACACCGTTGCAGCCAGAATTTTTACGTATTGAAAATATCCATCAATTTACTGAACTACAGCAAGAAATAGCACATCTGCAATTACTCAGTATTGATGTACCTTTCAATTTTGATCAAATGCAGGATTATATAGATAGCCAGCAAGTCATAGGCGTTGCAAGTCAAGGCGGCCTTGGTTTGCCGGATCGTGATTATTATTTAAAGAATGACAAGAAATTTATAGCCATTCGTAAGGAATACGTTGCACACATTATAAGAATGTTAACCTTATTAGGCGATAAACCTGAAAATGCCAAACGCGCTGCATCTACCATTATGGCGATAGAAACAGGATTTGCTAAAGCCTCTCTTTCCAGAATTGAACAACGTAATCCCCATGCTGTTTATCACCCCATGAATCTCGATCAATTACAAAAAATCACGCCTAATTTTAACTGGAAACAATTTTTTACAGAGCTAGGTTATGCAAATATTAAAAAAATTAATGTTTCAGCACCTGTGTTTTTTGCGTTTATGAATATTCAATTAAAAACTATTCCGCTTGAAGACTGGAAAGCATATTTTCGATGGCATCTCATTCGAACAACAGCGCCAGTCTTGTCTCAACCCTTCGTCGATGAAAGTTTTTATATGACAAAAAAATTGATGGGTACCCAAGAATTGTTACCGCGCTGGCGTCGTGTGGTCAGTGAAGAAAATACCGCACTCGGTTTTGCAATTGGTAAAATATATGTAGAAAAAATGTTTCCACCCTCCTCAAAAGAAACAGTGGAAGCGATGGTAGGTCATATTCGAAATGCTTTAAAAACAGATTTAGAAACGATACCTTGGATGACACCCGAAACACGTCAAGCTGCACTCAAAAAATTAAGCATGATGGAAAGTCGCATTGGTTATCCCAATAAATGGCGTGATTATTCCACTTTAAAAATTGATCAAGGGCCTTATGTTCTTAATATTTTGCGATCAGCTGAATTTTTAAAACGTTATGCACTGAATAAAATTGGAAAGCCAGTCAATAACAGTGATTGGGACATGTTGCCGCAAGAAGTCAATGCCTATTATGATCCTTCAAGAAACAATCTCAATTTGCCTGCAGGTATCTTGCAACCTCCTTTCTTTGATCCTAAAGCGAATGCAGCTATCAATTATGGCGCAATAGGTTCTGTGATAGGACATGAAATGACACATGGATTTGATGATCAAGGCGCACAGTTTGATGGACAGGGCAATTTAAAAAATTGGTGGACTCCGGAGGATTTAAAAAAATTCCAATTAGCAACGGGTTGTATTGTTCGTGAATTTTCGCAATTTAAATTAGATGGATATGCTGTACAAGGCAAGCTGGTTTCGGGTGAAGCCATAGCTGATTTAAGTGGAATGATTTTGGCGTTTAATGCATTTCGTGCATCACCTGATTATGCAAACGCCCATCCATTGTATGGGTTCACACCGGACCAACAATTTTTTATTGGCGAAGCACATGTGTGGGCCTCGAATATCAGACCAGAAGAAGCGCGCAATCTAATTGTCATAGATCCGCACCCACCCGCGATGTATAGGGTCAATGGTACACTTTTAAATATGCCACAATTTCAAGCGGCATTTGGTCTCTTGAATAATAGCCCGATGGTGAGTCAAAATCGGTGTGTTATTTGGTAAACGTTCACGCGCTAAGCGGCAAATCTCATTTTTGGCCAATCTTGAACGATCTTTTTAGAAAAATTTGCTCACATATTCGTATATGCTCCGCAATTTTTCTAAAAAGATCGTTCAACCTTGGCTCAAAACTGAGATTTTTTTGAAAATTCAGAGCTCTCGTGAAGAGTTACTAATAAAAAAGCCCTAGACAGTAAAACTATCGAGGGCTTTTCATTTTCTAGACGAGTACACTACGATTAATCGTCAACAACCGTCACATCTTCAGCTTGCAGGCCTTTCTGACCTTGCGTGACTGTAAACTCAACGCGCTGACCTTCCGTCAGGGAACGGTAACCTTCACCATTAATTGACTTAAAGTGGACAAATACATCATCCCCTTTTTCACGTTCAATAAAGCCAAACCCTTTACCACTATTAAACCACTTCACTTTTCCAGTTTCACGAGCCATAACAAATCACACCTTCATAAAATTAAAAATTAACGCTAGAATAAATTGCCCAGACCTTATTTCAAATGAAATACGCGATAACAACTTCGTAGCGACCGGTATAATCTACCAGAATTTTTTGTTGACGTCAGCAATTTGCGCAAGTTAAGAGTAACTATTTGATCTAATATTGTTTGTTTTTTTTACAAAAAAAGAATATACTGCTGGTTTTTATTGCAATGCGATGACCCGCTTTCAAAAAGATAAAATTCGCAAGATGAGGAAAGGTACTATGAATAATAGATTTATTT
Organism: Gammaproteobacteria bacterium; assembly: GCA_044221135.1. GTDB lineage: Bacteria > Pseudomonadota > Gammaproteobacteria > DSM-16500 > DSM-16500 > UBA4722. The sequence continues at coordinate 79,051 of JBGAPT010000004.1, read as the reverse complement.
GCAAAAAGTTAAGTGTCATCTTGATTTTTGTTTTAAGTTTATACATAATCGTCTCTGCATTGGCAGTGCCTAGCAGAGTTATTCTGATTCGGCATGCAGATAAATTAACCCAAGCGGATCCAGGTCCTTTTTTATCTCCTAAAGGTCAAATACGAGCGATTGCTTTTGCTGCTTACTATTTAAAGACATTTAAAGAGCCCGATTACATTTTTGCAACCAGCCCTAAAAGCTCAGGCCCGGAAGGATCCATGCGAGAAATGCAAACGATTGCACCGCTAGCCAATCAGTTGGCTGAGCTTCATGGTACGATTGTACGTAATTACCGGAACAAGGATATTCCGCAACTCATTCATGATCTATTACACAATAGTCAATATGATGGAAAAACGATTCTCATTTGTTGTCACCATACTAAAATTCCAGAATTATTAAAGAGACTAGGTAATGATAATGAAGATGCTCGAGCAAAAATATCTTCAATCAATTTCAAGACTGCTTTTGATACTGTTTTTGTCACGGACTATGATAAGAACGGCCTTATTAAAAAACTTGATATACGCCAACAGCAATACGGTGTTTCATTTAACGGCTCATGGGATCAAGTTTATAATCAGGTAATAAAAATGTGATTTTGTGTCGTCATTACTCCGTATTAGACAAGTGCTGCATCATATCAAGTAGCGTGATGAGCCCCTTGCGTTTGATAGTATTGATGCCTCGTTTTCCTGCTTTAAGATAATAAGGCTTGGCTGCTTCCAGCGAGGTGATCGTTTCAACTAATTGGCCTTGCAAATACCAGATTTCTTCAAGCGTTTGTTGCTGCTGTTGACTGCGTGGAAGAAAATTTATTTTATCAGTATAAAGTGCCAATGTATGATGCAATTTTTCTAAAAATACGGAAGGGAAAGGGGCAAGCGTTGCATTGTTATCTAATAAATAATTGATTATATGAATCAGAGGATATTGTGTTTTTGTAATGTTCGGTATAGATAATTCATTACTGAGTTCATTTAAAAACAGATCCAGATAACTATTCGGATTTAAGCCATTATCGAGCAAGAATTGCAGGGTTTCATTATTTATTTTAGGGCCCTCATCAAAATGAGCGTATAAATATTTTTTAAGATGATCAATAGTAACCTGTTTGTTAAAATCAAAATGACATTCCACTAACCGTTTTAAGATACTCATACTTTTTTCTTGAAGAATGTCACCGAATAATTCATAGGACATGCCACTCATGGAATAATATTTTTCGGTAATACGATTTTTATCTTCTTCGCTTGCAAGAGCAGGGCAATTATTGATATCGATAAATGTTCTGATGGGTGTCAAGTTAAAAATAAAAATATCGTGTATCTCAAGCAGTTCTGCACTTAACGGCGCGCCGTATTTATAATTAAGATAATGATTCAGCATGCCAAGACCGCCGTCTTTTATTAATTTCGAAATCAATGGATCTCTTTTAGTAAAATCCTGACAACTTTTATCTTGGAAAAAAAGGGGCGTTTCCATCTGTTTATAAAGTAAAATGCGATCTAGTTTTTTTTCTTTTACTAACGCATCCATGAGCTTTAATATTTTTTTTGCTTGTATCACATTTTCAGGTAATAAATCGAAAAGCAAATCTAAATAGTGTGTAGGTTTTTCATGGATTTTTTCTTTTAGCAGGTTTGTTTGTGTGTTTTTTAAAGTGGGCATTTGGCTTTTCCCTGTAAAAGAAAATCGTAAGTGCTTAAGGTAGCTTTTTTGCTAACAAGAGAGGCTAATATAGATGAATTGTATCATTAATCAAGCTTGGGGAGTCACTATTCGCTTGCTTGTACTCTAAGATATCTCCACAAAATCTACCGCGTCATCCTCGCTCCACACTGTCATCCCTGCTCCTCCATGTCATCCCCGCGAAAGCGGGGACCCATCATGACTTGTATCTTTAACTACCTTTTTTATTGATAATTAAATTTCAATTTACTAATTATCGTTTGGAGATATTTGCAAGATGGGTCCCCGCTTTCGCGGGGATGACATAGGAGGAGTGGGGATGACAGTGTGGTGCGGGGATGACATAGGGGAGCGGGGATGACATCGTGAAAGCAGAGATAATGCGGTAGCAAATTTTTCGTAAGGATAACTCAATAGCTTGTCATGACGAGCATGAGATTACACTTCTTTTTCCTTCTCATCCTTAGCCTGCTCCCTAGTCGTTTGACCAACCCACCGCAGTGGCGAACCCGCTGGTTTTGGCTGTGTACGAAATGGCGTGGGGTGGAAAGTGGCTTTATTGTCCGTGCTATTTTGAACGGGTTTTTCTGGTTGCAGCGGATTAAATTTTTCAAGCATCGTATTGCTCTTAAAAATACGGTACGTTATTTTTTTGTTTAATTCAAGATCATGCCGTAATTTTTTTTCTATAAACAATCGCGCATCTTTTAGTTCAACCATATTTCCAGAAGGCGTAGCAGGATTATTTAAATATTGGGCATCTATTTTATATGCATTGTTATGTATGTGTTGAGTGCCTTCATCAGAAAAATAGTGTTCCGGTATGCCAGAAACATTCAGTTTACCGTGGTTAATGACATCGATTAATTTCTTGTCATGATATAGGCGATAAATCGCCGCGACATGTAGTTGTCTGTCTGATTCTAGCTTTATCTTTATAAAGAATTGTGCATCAACTTGATCATCGAACTCAACGAGTGGTAGTTCAATGTCGCGAGCATATTGTCTTGTTATTTTATATTTCATAGCGTATACCATTTAAGAAGCAGAGTTTGAGGGGCGTTACCATACCTAAAACCCAGACGTTTGGACACATCATACCAATTAAACCTTAACGTTTTATTAAGGGAAAACAAGTTACCTATTTCAAGCCGTTTTTTGTGAGATTGAATTGCGACAGGCGCCTCTAATGCATTGATTAATTTATGTATCAGTAAACTTTCCATGTTCGGCGCCCTTGGCTGCAAAATTTTCGATCGTATCCATTTGTTTTCTTGATAAATTCTAGCCCTAATTGCGATGCTTTTGCCTAGACAATTGTCAACAGGCCCTAATTGGCATATTCATTTTTAGCTTTCTGTAGCGTTGAGTATTATGATTGTTTGCCATTGTATTTGCAATTGATTCTGAGTCGCCAGCGCGAAATTCATTTTTGAAATATTAACTGGTACTTTAGAGGCCTAAGCGTTACCATTTTATTTTATAAAAAATACAAGATCAATCTACGATGACGCTTCTTATTGATGACAATCTCAAAAAAAGTATCAAAAAAAATATATATGGGAAAGCCCAAGTCGCTAAAATTATTTTTCCTCCTGGGTTGGGCGCTGTTGCATTGGATGAAGCGAAAGCCATTTTGAGCAATCTCTGGTTTGCACAACCATTCACAGGAAAAGTGTATTTATTAAAAAATGAAATACAAGTGCGCCCTGTTTATCTATTTGCAATAGTTGAATTATTATTACGAAACCAATGTTTTTCAGATGTGCGTCTTGTCATTTTTAAAGATATCGTGATTGGAAAAAAAGCCTTTGAAAAAAAGTGTCGTGAAATAGATTGGAATTATTATGTCAATAAAAAAATGTCGCTTAAAATTAAAGTAAATTCTGTTTCAAGCAAAGCATTTCATGAAACAGGATTAAAGGAAATACTCACTGAAATAATAAAACCCTATGTCAGTGATGTGGTGAGTGGCGAACATTCTAATGAAACAACCTGTCTTTATGTTGAATTCTACAAAGATAAGTTAACGATTAGTATTTCTTTGGCAGGTCAGCCACTTTATAAAAGAGGATATCGAGGAAAGTTAAGTGCAAGTGCTCCGTTAAGAGAAGATGTGGCTGCTTGCTGCATTCAAAACGCTTTATTGTTTTCAAAAAAATACCATCAGGATTTTTTACCCAAAACAATGCTTATTCCTTTTTCGGGAACGGGCACTTTTGCTTTTGAGTTTTGCCAGCTGTATTTTCAATTTCTTCCGGCACTTTTCGGACGTGATTATGCGTTAAAAAAAATGCCTTTATTTAAAAAAACCAATTTTGATTTTTTAGTTAATCAAGCAAAAGAACATTTTTTGAGTTTGAAATCTAAGCGCGATGAGCAAGCTATTCATTTATATTGTATTGACAAATCTGGCAATGCGATGAATGTGTTGGAGGAAAATCTACTTTATTATAAAAAGGCAGCTGCAAAAAGGGGTTTTGTCATACCTGAAATTGTTAGCATACAAAGTGATTTTTTGACATTAAATGTGGATGCATTTTCAGGTAATATTTTTATGCCACTGAATCCACCTTATGGCATTCGATTAAATAAAGAGTCCAATTCGGTTTTATTATATAAAAAAATAGCGCTTAAAATTAATGAAATTTCTATGAAGGCAAAAGAAAATCAGTATAATGTTCTTGGGTTTGTCTTATGTCCAGATCAAGAAACATGGTCTGTACTGATGAGAAATCTGACTCAATCAAAGACAGAAACCTATCATTTTACTCAAGGTGGTTTAGACATTCGGGTGTGTCAATTTTTTATTTAAAAAATGAAAGAGCGTCATATGGTTTATGCATTTTTATACGGTGTTATTTTAACTTTTGGTCTCATTATTCCATTAGGCGTGCAAAATATTTTTATCTTTAATCAGGGCGCCAGTCAACGGCGTTTTGTATATGCACTGCCGAGTGTATTGACCGCTTCATTATGCGATAGCATTTTGATTATTTGTGCCGTATTAGGTGTATCTGTTTTAGTGTTGACGATTGTATGGCTGAAAGAAGTCTTTTTTGTTATTGGGTTCTGTTTTTTGCTCTACATGGGTTGGGTGACGTGGCATAGCAAACCTGTCAAATCACATGAAGGAGGTAAACCTTTTTCTGTTAAACGCCAAATCGTTTTTACCGTTTCTGTTTCTTTGTTAAATCCGCATGCCTTGCTGGATACGATTGGTGTAATTGGAACTAATTCATTGGATTTTCTAGGTAGTAAAAGGCTCGCTTATACGGCAGGTTGCATTCTGATGTCGTTCGGCTGGTTTTTTGCATTATCTATTGCGGGCCATTATTTACAAAAATTAGATAAAACAGGAGTGGGATTATTATTCGTGAATAAACTCTCTGCTTTGATTATATGGACAGTTGCGTTTTATATTGGTTGGCAGATTTTGAAGATGGTATGACAGCATCTTAATCGTGCCCGCGTGCGTCTTTTCTCGGCTGTTATCAGAAGCATTAGATATGTTAGTCAAGACAAGAGCCTGCATTGATGATTGAATAAAAATCCAAAGAAAAGACGCCCGCGGGCACGATTAAACTCTAAATTAGCTGACGCCATTGAGAGTAATAGATACAGAAATCCTGATTTTTATTTATACCAGAACGGATCATACTGTGTTATAATTGCGCGGAGTTGATGTATGGTTCTTTTACCTTTCATTATAAAGAGAAAATTATTTAAATGGATACACGCGCTAGACAACATATCATAAGAGGAAGTAAAAATAGATACGTTATCATATATACTGGTTTTGATGATCAGCTGGTGGAAGCCGTAGATGAAGTCATGGGAAAAGCTGATAAAGCTGCATATGCTAACGTTATAGCTGCTAAAGCAGTGAGAGCTGCTACAGCTGCAGGTTTCCCACCTGCTAAAAAATTTACAGGTGAAGAAATTAAAGCCGCTAAAATTGCTATGGCTGCTAGAATTGCAACTGCTGAAACCGCTGAAGCTGCTAGAAAAACTGCTAGAAAAATTGCTAGAGCTGCTAAAGTTGCACCACCTAAAGCAGTTAAAGCTACTGCAACTGCTAAAATTGCTGAAGCTACTGCAGCTGTTAAAACTGCTGAAACTGCTGAAACTAAAGCGGCTGAAGCTGCTAAAGCCATTAAAGCTGCTGAAATTATTGCAGTTGCTGAAACTGCTAAAGCTGCAAAAATTGCAGCTGATCGAGCTGCAGCTCTTGAAGCTGAGGAAGTTAAGGGAGTTGCAAAAGCTTCTATTATTCTTAATGGCAGCGGAACAGTTTACTTTAAGGGCAAAGTACCCTACATCTTTACGATAAATGGAATCGAGAAAACGATTTATCCTAACAAGACACAGTCGCCTATTATTTTTAGTGTAGATGATTCTACTTTATTACCTCACGATAATAAAATCGAGACAATGGTTCCTGTTCAAGAGACAAAATCACCTATTGTTTTAGATAATTCTGCTTTATTGCCTAGCAGACATTTTCTTAAAGAAAATTGGACATGGCTGTTAGCAATGACACTTTTAACTGTCATTAGTATGGTATGTACAGGAGGCATAGCCAATTTAATTGGCTCTATGTTGATAGGCATATTTACAACATCATCTGTTGCGAATGGGATAACGCTTGTCTTGGGCTCGTTTATTATGGGAATGATGAGTACGGGTTTCATTGCTTTATGCAACAAGGCTTGCAGTTGTTTATTGACTTGCTGCACAGAGAAGAAGATAGAAAAGGACTTGTCTCAGTGGGCGCCACTAATAAATAGAACAGATGACACAACAGAGAAGAAAATAGAAGAGAATCCAAAGAAATATATAATACGCTTCATAAATAATACAGGTAGCACAGCAAGTTTATATAAAAAGTTATTACGCGAAGGTATTGAAAGCCTAACTCGTAATATTAGCGCTCCTCTTCTATTGCCATTGCCCGAGAAAAAACAAGTTCGAAGATGCAATAGTGTCCCTGCTATAATGTGGAAAGGCCCGGTGCAAGCTTGTAGCGTTGATGGTTTAGAGAAAAAATACGCTACAGATGGCACTTGTCTGAAGCGTGTTGGTACGCAGCAAAAGTTATTCTGAAAAAAATAATAACTTTCTTTACTTGTCACTTTTCGCTTGCAATGACAGTTTAGATAAAGCAGCGCTCATGAAGATAATTCAGCTCGAAAGGGTACTGTTGAATAATTCGTTTTTACGCGAAGCTGCTACGTGAGCCCCTTCCCCTCCAGGGGGAAGGTAGGGAAGGGGGAGTAAAAAATATTTATTCTAATTTATTTTCTATCAAGAATTCCTGCTAAAGAACTCTAGAAGTTTTTTATTTATTAACGCTACAAATATTAAATAGTACACTGCATTTTGACTCCCCCCTTCCTTACCTTCCCCCTGTGGTGGAAGGGGCTCACCGTAGCAGCTCCGCGTAAAAAACGAATTATTCAACAACACTACTCGAAATCAAAGCTTCAGAAAAATGATTTCGATTAACTAAAGGATTGCTGACAAGCTTGCTTGACTTGCATGACAGATTTTATCAGGCAATGTTTTGTACACAAGCTTGACATGACACAGATAAAAGTATAGATTTGCACGCGGATAAAAAAATTTTCAAATAATAAAAAAGAGGGGATGCAAGAATGTTAACAGGCGCAGGACAAGATCGTGGAAAAGAAACAGAAAGCAAAACAACAGAAGATCGCTATGCGAGCGGACTGTTGGACGCTATCCTTGAAAGTTATGTTGCTCTAAAATGGGGATGGGCGAAAAGTAAAAAGTATTATAGCAAAGGTATGAATGCCTTGGATGGTATGAAACAAATATCCTATCCAAGTGAAGATGTTCGATATCAAGCTATTTTAGTGAATGTTTTGACTTATGCAGAATACCCTCCTGATACGACTCTTTTGGACGAACAGCGTGCTACAGAGTTGATGGGTTTAATAGTCCCTGCACTCGAAGATAAATTCTTAGAGTTTTTTCAAAACGAAGGCGGTAAAGATAAAAATAAACCGTATTTTTCTAAACAAACACAAAAAGCATTGGCTCACTTAAAAACAGCTATTTCCATGAAACGTTCTTTTTCTTTGCAGCAAAAGCAAAACGTTGTGTTGGATAAAAAAATGGATGGCGGAGCCCCTTCTGAAACAGTCGTGGATTCAGACGATCACGTACTGCTGACTGCTGAGGCACTGGAGCGGCATAATAATACTCAAGGAGTATCGCAAGCAAAAACCGATAAACAAACTGATAATCCCAGTGTAGCAGCAAGTGCAGCACCAAGTGCAGCAAGTACAGTACTAAGTGACATCAAAACAATGTTCAGCGAGAGCGCTGATAAAAAGGGCGAGTCCGAAGCTCTATATTGCTATGCTTTGTTCCGCGACTGGACTCCCATTATCATAACCTTAAACTCGATGAAATCTGATTTACCGAAACTGACTGATGACCAGTTTGAACACTATAAGAAAATGGTCATAGCAGTAGCCACTACACCACCTAAAGTTGTAAACAGGAGTGCACCAGAATGGAAGGCAGAGAATGATGCGTTGATTCAGGGGTTTGGTTTTTCTGAGGATATAAATGGGAAAATAAAAAGGAGACGGGATAGATTAATAACAGCGTATGGTCCCCAACTAGACCGAGTTGACAAAGAGTTTCAAATTTCACCAGAGCAGCGTTTAGAGAGTATGATCGAGCAGATCGAGAATCGAAGTGGAGTGTCTTTTTTATTGGATGATGATCGATTGGCAGATGTCCTTGAAACCATTCGGCCTAAACCTCAGCCAAAGATACCGGCTGTTGTAGAAAGCACAACGAGCGACGAACGTGACCGGATATCTGCAGCTGCAATGAAACAAGCTGGGTTCCTTCGTCCAGCAGTGTCTGCTGCAGCAGAGGAAATGAAAAAACCTTCACTTTTGGTGCCTCTTGAAAAACCAAAAGGAGGATGTGTTTTATCTTAAGGTTGATAGTGTTGTGCTTTATTAATAAAAATAGCACGTCATTGTTGCGAGACAGTTAGTCTCGGTATAGTGAGTCACAGGTGCCGTGTTATCCTGAACCCTTACCAGGATGGATTCCGTGAAGGATCGTTGCTCTTTGCAGCAGATCCTTCGAGGAGTTTATCTTGATCAAGGGTCAGGATGACAAATAAGAATTTTTTACTAGCAATTAGTTTGACGTAATTGAGCGAAATAAGTATGAAGAAGACGGCCAATTAAATAGAAAAAGGGAAAATAGTCATGGGTAAAGAAAAAAACGGTGCGGAGCAGCATAATGAAAGCAATTTACCTTCAACTCCATCTTCAGTAATTTCAGAGAGTCGGCTTTATGCTGATGCAGATGCTGTTGATCCTAGTCGAGGTTTAGCAGAAAAAGGCCCAGAACTTAATTCATCTGGTTTGAAAGCAATGGGCGATCTTTTTGATACACCCCTTACAGAGCGCGATGACGTTAATAAAGAAAATGAAGATGGACAAAGACAAAATGGCGTAGTTACTTCAAGCGGTAAACCTAACCCTTCGAGCCCGGCGCGTAACTTAGAAAAGGAGTTTTCCTCTGATGATAATAAGGAGCAAAATCAAATAAGTGCAGCAACACAAGAAAATACCGAAACAGATCTTGCGAGTCAATTAAAGCCTGATGAGACTGTGTTAAATGTCACTGAAGGAGTTCAGCAGGGTCAAGAAAGTAAATTTTCAGATTCTTCTGCTAGTAACAGTCTAGCAATGGCCCAAGCAGAATCTCTTAAAAATACGGTACAAGCGTTACAGCAACAATTAGAGAGACAACAGGAAGAGGCTAAAACAAATCAGGAAGCAGCGCTTGCAGGGCAGAAACAAACCCTAGAGAGGGCTGCTGCTGAAGCTTTGGAAGAAAAAACGAGAGCACTAGCACAACAACATACACAAGAACTGGAAGCAAAAAAAACAGAACTAGAGCAGCATAAAAAAGAATTAGAAGAAAAAAAGAGAGAACTTAAAGAAGAACAGGAAAAAGCGACCACTGCTCAGCAGCAGGCTACAAAAGCTGCCACTCAGAAGAAAACAGAAGCAGATACCACTTTTTCAAATTATCATCACGGAAGAAATGCCGTTGAAAATGCCAATTTATTCTCTTTAGGCGTAGCAGGCGTTGCCAGTTCGGTATTGTTTTACAAAGTGGGTGCTGTGGGTGTTGCGTTCTTAATGACAACACCGGCGGGTATTGTTGTTGGAACAGCGGCATGCCTTATTCTTGTTGCGCAGATAGGAGCAAGATATGGGTATGGCAGTAACATCAGCAAGGCGATGACGTTGTTTGGGATGCCGGATAATAATGAGAAGACAACTTCTACATTGACCTCTTCAAGTTCTACTCATGCTCTTAATTAATTATCTATAAAATTTATAGCTGATGATTATTAATTACCATTAAATCTACGCTTTTATCAAAAAATATTTCATTTACTTTTTTGAAATATAAAAAAACCGTGTTATTTCCCTGCTCTTGCTTTCATCGCTCTCCCTGCTTTCACCGTGCTGTTCCTGCTTTTACCCTGCTCTTCCTGCTCTCACAGTGCTCTCACCGTTCTCTCTCTACTCTCACCGTTCTCTCTCTACTTTCACCGTTCTCTCTCTACTTTCACCGTTCTCTCTCTGCTCTCACCGTGCTTTCTCTGCTCTCACTGTGCTACACCGTGTCATCTCTGCTTTCAAAATATGTCATCCCCGCGAAGGCGGGGACCCATCTTGCAAATACCACCAAACAATAATAAGTACAATAGAAATTGAATGATCAAGAAATAAGATAGTTAAGGAGACAAGTCATGATGGGTCCCCGCCTTCGCGGGGATGACACAGGGGAGCGGGGATGACATAGGGGAGCGGAGATGACATAAAAAAAGCGCAGAGACGACATGGTGAAGAATAAAAAATATTTATATTCCAACCCATTTTCCTACAACACCGCCGAATCATCATGCAACAACGCCTTCCGCACTATCTTAATAGGCGGATAACCTTGTCGCATAAAATCATCATGAAATTGTTGTAGACTAAATGCGGCTCCTTCTTTTGCTTGCAGATCAGCGCGCAGCTTGAGGATTTCCAATTTGCCTAAGGTGTAATAAAGATAAGTAGGATCCATTGTACCTCGTTTTGCTTCCATAATACCTACACTACGTGTTTGATAACCTTCTTTGACAAAAAAATCGATGGCTTGATCAAACGTCATTTTACCGGTATGCATTTTAATACCTGCGATAAATCGCGCATTACGCCAGAGTGCATCAACTAATTGACTGAGTCGCATTCTTTTAGCTTCACGCGCATCATTGACACCGTACGCCGGCGAGGCTAAACCTTCATCCAACATCATTTGTTCACAATAATGTGCCCAGCCTTCTGAATTGGTGTCAGCACCTAATATTTTGCGTACACGATCCTGCACTTTAGGCAGCCAGAGAAATTGCACATAGTGCCCGGGATATGCTTCATGCACAGCTGTATTACTAATAGAAGGATTATCAAATTGAGACATAAAATCATCGGTTTTTTGTTTGCTCCAGGCGGGATCTGGGAGCGTCACATTAAAGTATGCTTCTTTTGCAACTTTCTCAAATGGGCCCGGCGTATCCATAGAAGCAGACGTTGAAGCACGGAGGAAAGGAGGTGTTTCCTCCATAATCGGACGTACGTCTGATGGAATAGTAATGATTTTTTTATCTTTAATAAATTTGATTAAATTAGAAAACTTGGCATTGAATGCCTCCAGCAACTGATCAGGCGCTGGATGATCATTAGCTAATTCAGCCAGCACTTGCTGCGGAGTCTTATGAGGATCAAGCTCTTTAGCAATGCGCGCAAATTCTTTTTGGTTTTGACGCATATTCGCCATATCCAGCGCAACAAGCTTATCTAAAGGCGTATCCACCATTTCATCATACTTCAATTTTTTTTCAAAAGTATTTTTGCCTATACGAAAATCACCGTGCGAGCGCGGTAAAACATCTTTTTTAAGCCATGCTTCATAAGCGATTAATGCATGGATCACAGCAGCATTACTGTTGGTAAATTGTTTTTTTAATGCCGCATCATTTACCTCAGCAAAAGCAGCAGGGATATCCTGCTGGAAAAAATCAATTAATCCTGGTAATTGTTCTAATGCAATTTCCGTATAAATCTTAGGGGGATTTTTGATATTCTGACGTGCTTCTTGCAATACGGCAGGCATTAATTTTTCACGTGCAATCAAAGAGCGTAAGCGCTCACTGGCAGGCGCAAAATTTTGTTTTATTAATAAAAAAACGCTACTAGTGATGCCGCTGGAATAAGTATCTGGATTTTTTTCCCAGGCTCGTATGGTTTGTAAAGATAATAATTGACTACGGATATTATTGAGTACTAACTCACGGTCAGCCTGCGTTTGTTCATCTAATTGTGCTGGGTTAACAGCATTCACTTTTTTTTCAAATTTTTTAAGTGTGGCTATTTCGTAATTTATATTGGCTTTAGAGTAATCTTCCAACTTATCATCGTACATATGAATACCCAGCTGGGTTGCTTGAGAAGGATTTTGTGGAAAAAGAAAAGTGTCGAAGTAATCATCTGCTAATTGCATGAAGGCCTTATTAGCAGAAGGAAGTTGCGCTAGGCTAGCAGAAGTTCCTATGAAGCATGTCAGCAATAGTAAAGCTATTTTGGATAATAAGTCGTTATGTTTCATGTTTTTCCTTCGGATTGCGATATTAATTTTTAAACTATTTTAGTTATAAGTATGATCAGATGTCACTTTAAAAGCAATAAGCGGATAAATCAACTTTATTTTATGAGGGAATAAGTGCCTGGAATGATCTCGATATACCCATGGTGTATGGCCGCATCAATTAATGCTGATTTTGAGGAGCAGTTAAATTTTAATTTTAGACGTTCAATATAGCCTTCAATTGTCCTAAAAGAGATCCCCATTTGAATGGCAATTGCTTTTGCAGTTCTTCCCTTGGCAAGTAAAAGCAAACACTCATTTTCTCTTTTAGACAAGCAAATGGGCTGCTTATCAAATGTTGCCAAATTTCGTTTACTGTCTTCATCAGCTTGCGCCAACAAATTAAAAAATTTCACCCACTGCTCATCCTTCACCTCAGCGGCATAACTAATAACCCCTACTGCTATTCCCCGTTTGTTGAGTAATGGCTTTTTCACATTGATAAAAAGCAGAGTCTCGCCTTTGCAATTTTCGAGTGGAACAAGTCTAGTATAAATTTTCCCTCGAAGAGCGTCTTCATCATGTTCACGGTAACTATTTGCATATTTGCTCCATGCAAGATCATAGTCATTTCGTCCTATCACACTCGTTTTGTCTTTTATACCAGCATAATTAAGAAATTTGGCATTGCAATCAAAAAAAGAAAGATCTCGCCTTTTGTAGGCGATCATGAGGTTGTTCTCATCGTTTAAAATCAATTCGGTATTCATTATAGAAGCCTCACTTCTTATGCCAACCGCACTTCAGAAAATGCAAGGTTGTCATTCTGGGTGAAGCGAAGAATCACTAGAATTTTAGCAAATCCTTCATGAAGTTTAGGATGACAAATCGCATCTTGATGTGTAATAGGTACATAAAAAGAATAATTACACAATTAATCTGCCCTCGTCAATTTAATATTACATTTAATAACTTGGTTTTTATACCCACGTATTTTCTACTCTAACATGGGTTTATAAAATCAGGTTTAATTTCTCTTCATAAACAGCAATTCTAAATTTAACCGAGGAGAATTCACATGAGTAGAACTAGAGAAAAGTCGAGCTTTAAAGCCAATAAAACATGCAGTTTAGCCATGCCAGATGAAATACAAGCACACATTGATGAATTAAAAAAGGATAAAAAAGAAACACATGTTTCCATTATTTTAAAATCAGTGAAATTACTAAAAAATAATATTAAAGAGCATGCGAAACGACGCGTAGATTTATTCTTTTATCTTTTAATCTCTGTCTATAGAAAAAACGTTATTGTTACTAAAGCAGAGACGACAAAAGAACATGGAAAAGGATCAAAGGCTAATGGGACACATGCTTGTCATAGTTCGCTGTTTCCTTCTATTTCTATGCAATTTTCAGAAAGAGGGTTACGTGATAATAAAAAGAAACAGTTGACGTTATCAGGCACATTTCTGGAAGAATCATTAAATTCTACAGTTGAATTACCCGAAGTTGTAAATGGTTTTGATGGGCATATAGAAGGAAGATCCAAGCAATCGCTGGTGGTTCAAACGTGCGTAAATATTTTAAATGAAGTATCAGCCGCTACAATTGATCCTAAGCAGGGCATGGATAAATTTTTTCAAAATATGCATGGTTTTTTTAATGGTTCTCATGACAAATACTTTGCAAAATCTGGAAAAAATACACCTTCTGCCGCAAAGAAAAAAGTGGCCAAGTACGAAAAAGAGGGAACTTTCTTTGCTGCTTCACCTAACAATACAGTGCGCGATGAGTACGTCCATTTAATGCTGCGGCTTAAGCCTGATGAAATTAAGAAAACTGAAAATAACCCGGATTTATCTGAATACTATATACGTGTTCAAGGCGAGCTTGAGTCTAGTAGGGGAGTTTCTAACAGACCATAATGCTGCGTTATTTCACGAAATTTGCTACGTGTGTTATCCCCGCGAAAGCGCTATTAATCGAGTCCCTTCCTCCTTCGGGGCCCCGGGAAGGGGCCCTCGTAGCAGCCTCGCGTAAAAACGAGTTATTCAACCAAGCCCCCAAAGGAAGAATGAACCCGATCGATAGCGTCTTCGCGATAAGACGGTACTTCATGAAGATCACACAGGTGATAGTAATATTACATGTGTGTATAATACAAAAAACCCTAAAAGCACCCAAATGAAACCCACATGAAAAAACTACCACGAGAATTTTATGACAGAGACACGGTTGTTGTGGCTAAAGAGCTATTAGGTAAGTATTTAGTTTATCGAAAAGATGAAATAGAGCAAATCGGAAAAATTGTTGAAACAGAAGCTTATTTAGGCGCACATGATTTAGCAGCGCATTCAGCAAAAGGCTTCACAGAGCGTACCAAAGTGATGTATGGGCCACCCGGATTTTCTTATGTTTATATGATTTATGGCATGTATTTTTGCCTGAACGTAGTCACGCAAAAAGAGGGTCATCCCTCTGCCGTTTTGTTGCGAGCGATTGAGCCCGTTCAAAATATTGTTGAGCGTACACAGGGGCCAGGATTGTTATGTAAAGCAATGCAGATTAATAAACATTTAAATGCACATGATTTATTGAGCGATAATTTTTACATTGCCGCTATAGATAAAGAAGATACATTTAAAATCATAAAAAAACCACGTATTGGTGTAGATTATGCAGGCTTGTGGGCAAAAAAATTATTGCGTTTTTATATAAAGGATAATATGTTTATTTCTAGGAAATAGGATTATTGATTGCAAACAGGCATTGTTGCGTGGATCAGCCATACTCGAAATGCGTCATTGCGAGCTGAGTTATCCCCACGAAATTTGCTATTGTGTGTCATCTCCTCTCTCTCATGCCATCCCTGCTCTCTCATGCCATCCCCGCGAAAGCGGGGACCCATCATGCAAATATCTCGAAATGATAATTAGTACAATTGAAATTGAATTATCAAGAAATGAGGTAGTTAAGGAGACAAGTCATGATGGGTCCCCGCTTTCGCGGGGATGACATGAGAGAGCGGGGATGACATGAGAGAGCGGGGATGACACACAGCAACTCCCTGGGGATACCTCAGCTCGCAATGACGGTTTATATAAGCAGCCACAATTCGCAATGACAGTTTATAAAAACAGCGCTTATAAGAATAACGCAACCCGCAATGACGTACTTTATCATCCACAAGCTTGTAGAGATCACTCAGCGTACAAAGCGTTTGTTAGCTGGAGTGGTACCAATATCACTCTGAAGAAATTGCTTTCCTGTTTGTACTCTTCGCAACATTCGTGCGTTTCTTCTATAGGATAGAGATTGCGGATTTTCTTTTGAAGAATTTTCTAAAAAGCTTGACCTGCTTTTATCAGAAAAAAAAGGCTGACGTGCTTTTATAGGCTTAATTTCTTTTTTATCCAGACTACGATAAGTCGGTTCTGCATACATAGCAGCAATATAACCAGCAGCGGTTGTACCAATAAAGGGTGCGCCATTATAACCATGATTGATTGCTGTATCATAATAAAAAGCGCCTGTTGCTGCGGCTCGCGTCACGATTCCCAGGAATAATAAAATTCGAAAGAAAATGGAAGGTTTATTTTCTTCTTGTATTCTATTCAATTCTTTTCTTGGTTTAACCTGTTCTGCCTGTTCTGCGTCTCCTGAACTTGTAGTCGATTGCTGTGCTTGCATCATTTCTTGCATGGCCAAGGTGGAGCTCTTTGATTCTAATACAGACTGAATTGGCGTACTTGATTTTTCTTTTTCACTCGCACTAACTTGTGGAGTGCGATCTTCAATTTCTGATACATCTAATTTTTCTTTCTTATTTTCAGAAAATGAACCCAATTCACTCGTTTTTGATGCATTCAAGGTTTTTTCTATATTTGCAGCAGATTGTAATAAACTATCTCCAGCAGGCTGTAACAGCTGTATTATTTTTTTGACGCCAAAGACAAATTTAATCAGTGAATATGAAAAAGAAACGACCATTGCGGTGCCAATGGTTAATACGCCAAGCAAATCTTTTAACATCTTAATGGATTTATCTGTAAATAAAAAATAGCCTATAAATCCTACTTTTGCCATAAAAATAATTGCAATACCCCATTTTATTATTTCTAATGCAATACGTACTCCATACTGAAAATCAGTTTCATTTTTTTGATGGGTTAAGCTACGAAAATAAGCAGTTATTTTATTGTTAGTTGTATCAGCAACAACGCTTTTAATCGTTAAAAAGAACTCAGCTCCCACTAAAATAAACACGAAACCGGCTGTAACATAGGCTAAAGGAACTGTTGATACAGTACCCAGCAATGGAAGAAAAAAAGTGTTGCCAATATTCGAAAGTACATTGGAATAAGACAGTGCCGCATTACAAATACCCGCTACAATACAAAAAAAAGCGAGAAGCTTTAAAGATCTTTTTTGATAATTTTCTAAGTCTTTGTAGGTACCTGTCTTCGGATCTTTTATTTGCATGATTCGACCCAGGAAAATTTGTTTCCCCAATGTATATAAATCATCTCTAGCAAATTTATAACCCAGATAGATAGCGAAAGTCCCAGCAAATAGCTTAAATAGAAGCAACAACGCCACTGGAGCAACAAGATGCATCAGAACAATACCCGCAAGCGTTGTAAGCAACCCATCTATCGCCATAAAAACACTCATGGCCTTTACAGCTCTTTTCCCATTTGTTTTAAAAGCACGATACGTTATTTTGAAAGTACGGCGACATATTCTAAAAGTACGATAAAAAATATTTTTTTCTTTCTCTTTTCGGAAAAGAGAATATTCAATCTGATACGTGTGCGACTTGCTTTCTGTCAGATTAATATTTTTCTTTACTATTCCCCACTCAACTTTGCATTTCTCAGAAGAGTTATCCTCTTCTTTTCTATTTTTTTGAGAGGCAACATATCGAATTTTATATGTGTAGTGTTGTGTGGGATCAATATTATATTTTACAATTCGCCAGGGGATTTGACATTGCTCAGCAAAATCATTGATATCACGTTTAAGCGCAGACATATTTTTGTAATAGATGTCATCTTTTTTGATTGATTCATTCTTTTGTATCTGTTCAAAATAGGCAAATAAGATATTGAGTAAATCATCCAGCGTTTCTGCATTTTTTATTTTAGCTAAAATAATATCTGCATCTCGATCTAATTTACAAATTCGATCAATCAATGCGATAAAACAGGCTTGCTCTGATTTTTGGGATAAACCAAAGAAAAAATTATTTTTAATACCCCCTGCAAAAATATCCAGTAGAGCGTGCCGTGCATATTTTCCTTTGTAAAATATACCGGTGTATTTGTTATGCAAACTACTGAGTGGTACTGCGTTATTCTTTTTATCTTCATCTGCTAGGTATACGGCAGGTAATTTTTTATGTTCTCGCTCCCGCTCTCGTTTTTTTCCCGCGCTGCTTATCATATTACAACTCTTATAACTGAGGTGGTTTGTTGGGTATTATCAAAAATCGTTTATTAATTAATAAGTTATTAAAATTAAAAAATAAGACAAAGGGATTATACCATAATATGATCATAATATAATCATCTGATTAAAAAATATATTACCCAAGAAAAAGGGCAGAGAAGCAAGCTTTCCTTAAAATTTAACTGAAAAAATCATAAATAACTCACTGCATCGCCGTCATTGCAATGACAACTAGTCATTTTTAAAAAACCCAAGTTTTTTACCTAATAAAATAAGCGCAACATCGTTTTTTACTTTTAATTTTTTAAATATTTGAAAACGATGAGTTCTACTGGTTTTTTGGCTTATACAAAAAATGTCAGAAATCTCTTCTATGGTCTTCCCCTCAAAAAGCAACAATGCAATTTGTGCTTCACGCAAAGACAATACATCTAATGAAACCTCACTATCCTGAGTTGTCCCATCGATTGCAAGCTGCATAGCCATGGCTTGATTGATATAACATTTTCCTAACATGACATTTTTCATGGCTTTTATAATTTCGTCCGCACCACAGTCTTTTGAAAGATAAGCTAATGCGCCTGTTTCAAGTAATCGAGTAGTATAAAAATTTATTTTAAGATGGCTTATGATGATGATTTTAGCGCATGGATTATGAAGCAATATTCTTCTAGTGGCTTCAAGTCCATCTATGCCCGGCATGTGAATATCCATAAAAATAATATCTGGATTATGTTTTTTAGCAAATTGTATTGCGTTTAATCCGTTAGCTTCTTCACCAATAATTTTTACTTTTGGAATAGATTGCAATATAAACCGGATCCCAGCGCGAGAAATTTCATGGTCGTCTACAATCAACACGGTAGTCATAGTAGTGGTATGTTATTCTAATATGGTACAAATGTCATTATAATAACGTATGATAAGCATGGCGGGAAGCAGAAGTGATTGTTTATTATCTTGTAGCGCTAATAATAAATATAGAGCTGTTATTATAAAATAATCCCGGGATCTAGACGACGCTTACAGCGATGCTCGATTAAGACACCCAGAATTTCACTATTTTTTTCAGTCATCTTTATTTTTCCCCAGTCTGTATTCAATGAAATTAATTCAAACTGACTAGAACACAGATGAGAAGTAGGTTGGTATTTTCTGAAAACAACGGTATGCACATTTTTTAATTTTGCAACTACGAATTCTCCTGGATGGGGCTGGATGCTAGGATCAAGGATAATAAGATCGGAGGAGATGAATAAAGGAGCCATACTATTGTCTTGAATCATTAATGCAAAAGAATACGGACCGGCTACTTTTGCTAATGATTCATCTAATCCTACTTCAGACAGAATTGTTTTATATCTTTCTTTAGGATTGGCAGCTTGTACTTCACTGAGTAAAGGGATAGTGCGTACGTTTAACATCATTTCAGAATGATCAATAGGCCGCATGTTACCAGACCCAAATTGTAACCAGTCTGGCATTACGTTTAACACTTTTGTCGCTTTTAATAAGTTAGCTGCTTCTATTCCAGCGGTTTTGTTGGATTCCCATTGAGTAATAGCAGTGCGTGATATTTTTTTCTTATCAAACAATTGACTGATCGCTTCAGCTAATGCTTCCTGGCTTAGCCCAGCAGCAAGACGGGCTTGTTTTATTCTTTGAGCAAAATTAGACATTGTTTTTCTACTTATATTAATTGATTTAACCCCATTTGAGGATAATCATAACACTATTTTTATTAAAATGATAAGTAAGAATACAGACTTATGTGATTTAACTGCCTCTTGCTGAAAGTGAATTATAAGCCATGAAATGCGCTATAAATAAACTTTATTTTAAAAAAAGAATATAAATTGGCTTTTAATGGGTAGGCGGTACCCGGCCTAGCGTTTTTTAAAACAGCCACTATAATGACAATTGTTTGTATACTTACTTTTATTTTGAGGCTAATATAATGCTACAGTGTCAGTACTGATTTTCTATAGAGAGTATGGTTTTCATAATGCTGACATTTGCTGACAGGATAAAAAAAGCTCGCACTGAATCTGGTTTAAGCCAAGATGAATTAGCTCATGCTATGAGTCAACTTGCAGATAAAAAAATAATATCACGCAGTGCTGTTGCGCAATGGGAGTCTAATAAAACGTATGGAATAGAAGCGGCTAATTTGCTGAAAGCAGCAAAAGTATTAAATGTAACGCCTGATTGGCTGCAATTTGGATACGGAGAGATGCGACCTAATCATTCTAGTGTTTCACTAGCTGCTTGCGTACCCTTTTTGCATTCTATGCAGGCGGTGAGTAGCATGAATAAAGAAAAAGATTTTTTTTCTCCCATAGGCCTAGATGAGCACTTAGCAAAAGTGGCGAGTACTCATTCTTTTGCTTTGGTAGTCGATGATTTAAGCATGGCGCCTTTATTTATGCCAGGGGATATTCTGATATTCGACCCTGAAGTCAAGCCGCGTCCGGGAGAATTTGTGATTGCTACATTAAAAAAAGACAAGGATATTGTTATTTTTAGAAAATATCGTCCGCTCTCTTGCAGTGATCCGGATGAATTTGAGTTAATTGCCATTAATGAAGACTGGAATAATATTAGTATACAGAATAAAAAACAGGGAGTGATTATAGGCACGCTCATTGAGCATCGCTGCAAGCGTCGTATTTATTCTGCGTCTCAGTCATCGAAGGAGTCATAGTTTTTCAGAGGCATCTGTGTCATCCCCTCTCTCTCATATCATCTCCGCTCTCTCATATCAATCCCCTCTCTCTCATATCAATCCCCTCTCTCTCGTGTCATCCCTGCTTTTTTTTCTGTCATCCCCGCGAAAGCGGGGACCCATCATGCAAATATCTCCAAACAATGATTAGTACAATAGAAATTGAATTATCAAGAAATGAGGGTAGTTGAGAGACAAGTCATGATGGGTTCAAAGGCTTTCGCGGGGTCCCCTTTTTTTCGCAGGGGATTAATGAGAGGGGATGACACAGCAATCCCTCTAGGGATACCTCAGCTCGCAATGACGGTTTAGATAAAGCAGCGTGAGTGAGATGAGGTATGTTTATATGGTGTCAATATGCGCTCCGGTCGCGCCATACTTGTTTCTATAGAAACAATATGCCACTATCGTAACATTTCGTTTGTGCAGCATTCAATGAATGAGTTGAAAATTAGTAACTATTCAGCGATTACCACTGACAATCGTGCCCGCGCGCGTCTTACGCCTGCGTGCGTCTTCTCGATTAACTTTAATCCGTCATACATTTTAGAATCCTACCTTGAAATAATAGCTCTATTGTTGGAATGTTAATTAAAATGGCTAAGGCTTTTGATAAAACATAAGAAAAGACGCACGCGGGCACGGGCACGCACGCGGGCACGATTAGGTCAGTAGCAATCGCTGAATAGTTACAAAAGTTATAACAAAAGCGTACCATCCACTACCTTTTTTGCTTTTTCCCAATATTCCATTAATTCCTCAAACGAATGGTTTTTCAATGTTATTAAACCTTGTGCATTTGCTATTTGTTTAACAGCATTCAGACGGCGCTCAAATTTAGTCAGTGTTTTTTCTAATGTAGCTTGTGGGGAGAGTTTGCAGAAAACACATAATGAAAAGACAGCATGTAATAAATCACCTATTTCTTCTTGTAACTTAATTTTATCGGGATCGTTTGCTGGATTTTGTAAATGAACAGAAATTTCGTCACATTCACTGCGAATTTGCGCCATAATTTGGTTTGTGGTTTCCCATTTAAATCCAAAATCGTCGGCTTCTTTTTCTAGCGTTACTATTTTTTCTAAGAGCGGCATAAAAAATCTCATTTTGTTTAGGGTATTTATTTTTTTGGGCATTGCAATGGTATCGTTATGTAAATAATGGTGAAAATAATTTGTTTTCTTAATATTATCTTAATAATCATTGTATATTATCAAGTGATAAAAAGGAGTATTGTTAAATATGAATGGACCGCCAGGAGGGAGAGTATTTTAATTAGTTGATAAATAAATAGTTATTGTTAGCATTGTATAATAAATTACCCTGCTTGACGGGGCAAAAATAAGAATGAGTCCATACTTTAGTAATGGCTTGACTGAATGAGGAGGAAAGTTATGCAAAGTTATACAGCTCTGAAAGATTCTTTGAATGCAGCTTTTGAGAGGGAAAAGAAAGATGCTCCATGGTATCAAAAAAAAGGAAATCCACTCGCACACGAAGGGTATCAAGAGCTGGAGGCCAGAGTTTATCAGACAGTAATTCATGATGAACTTAAAGATAGTCCGTTATTAGCAGAGGCATTTGATAAGCTATTAAAAGAGGGGAGCGTAGCAACTACAGCTCAACTTAATTCTGCCGCAGTAACGCGAAGACTCACTGTATCACCTTCTAGTAGTAGCTCCTCATCGTCTGTGAGTGATGCAACTAGAGCCACTCGGCTAGTAGAGATAACACAAACATTGTTAGGATGGGTTGGTAGTCATAGCCCAAACACGGCGGGCGTCCGATTCATCGTTGGAGTGACGGAGGCTTTTTGTGTTGCAATCCAGGCTGAAGATCACGCTAAGATTGAGCATTTTAAAAGAATAAATAAAATACTTAGGGCAGTTGCAGCGAGTCAGCTTGTCGATAGCTGGGGTGTTCTGGATAAAGCGAGAAAAGCAGCTGGCCGAGCAGAATCAGGAGTACATTTTAAGACTCAGCTTATACAAGCTGCAGACACGCTAGATCACATCATAAAAGATGAAGAGATCGCTCAAAGAAAGCAAGCCATACGCAGTCACTTAGGTAAAATAAATGGCTTAATGGCTGCGATTCCTACTTTATTACCCTCATTAACTTATAATCTCTATGCAGAAGAAAAAATATCAAATATCCATTTTCAATTTATGCATAGGGATAATCCGCAGCATGTGACCAGCTTTGTTTCTGTAGGATTGGGTCAACTTGGCTATTTGACTAATCCGCGTAAGGTGATTTGTTATGATGCTACTCAGCAGCCCACGCCTGTTCTTAATGCAGTACAAGATCTTAATAAGCGTATTCAAGCGGTTGGTAATCGTACTGGGAATATTATTCGAGTTGCAGAAGAGTCTAAAAGTCCGCATGACTTAAGAGTAAGTGCGCAGTTTATTAAGAATCTGCGTGAGATGTTAAATCAGGATCGATTAAAGTTGGGAGAAAATGGGCAAATTTGTATTGATGAAGTAGTAGCAGAAGGTTTAGAAGTTTCATCCATCTTCAGTGGTTTTAGCGGTGAGATATTAAAAGATGAGGAGTTAAGAAATTTTGCATTAAGAAGTTTCATAGAATTATTGGAACTGATGCAAGAGTTGCAAAACTGCTTGCAACTGAATTTAGATTATTCTCGCTCTTTAGAGGAAATGGGGGAATTGTCAGCTTTTGTAATGTTAGATGAAAATATTCACCGTCAGATGGAGGAGAATAATTTAAAAGTTGCTCAAGCGCTTCATGATAAGCTAGTGGAAATTTATAAAACTTTTAATGACAAAATTAATTCCAATACGACAGTGAATACTTTTGCCAGAGGGACGCCGGGTTTTAAGAGGCGTGCTGCTCTTGAAGTTGCGTTGGAGCAAATTGTGAGTATACAAGAGAAGTGCACTGAAATTTTAGGGCATGCTCAAAGTATAACAAGAAAGCGCGAAGAAGCTGTGCGTATGATAAAAAATAAGGAAATGTCTTTTTTAAAAGCAATGGAGCGTGTGATATCTGGATATCGTCGATTTAGCGAATTGCAAGGTATTATTGGTAAACCAGTGTTAGAGGTAACCCAAGGATCTGAAGAAAAGATGTTTGACAATGCTAAAGCGATGGATGGAACACTACAGTCATGCGGTCAGGTAGCAGGAGATAAGAAAAAACGCGACGATGAAAAGCGCTCTGAATTACGCGCAAGTGAAGATGATAGAACACCCTCTAGGTCACCAGTAAGGGTTAATGATCGATCATCACCATCATTATCACCATCAAGTCTCGATTTTTCACCACGAAGAGGATCTAAGAGTTCGACGGGTTCTATCAGCAAAGATTTAAATGGCTTAGAGAGAAAGGATAATTCGCCAGAGTTAGATGAAAAACATGTACCTCGCTCTTTTCCACCATTTTTTTCTTTGTCTCCAGTAGGTAATCAAGCTGATGATCCACATCTATTAAATCAACAAGAAAAATTTAATCTTGCTAGAGTAGCGTTGGGCTATCAAAGATATCAACTAGATAGTGATCCAGCTTTATTGTTTGGAAAATACAATTTACCGCCGGATCAGGTCGAAAATAAAGAAAATGCTATAGATTATTTTTGTAATCAAATAAATTTAAAAAATCAGATTGCACTTACGTTAGAATCAAATATGTATAACCCATGGAGATGGATCAGTATTTTCAGCTGGCCATTTTGGGGCGAGGATATAAAGAATATTAAGGTTGCAAGATTAATACTTTGTCAGGAAATGGTGGATCTATTTTCGAAAACTATTGAAGACGAAAACATTGCTCTCAGTAATGAGAATATTGAAACCATGTATCATCATGTGGATCAATATTTGAAAAAGCAAAAGCAATTTCTTAATAGAATAAAACATTCTAATTTTGATGTTAAGTTAGGTTCTCTTCAAAACAAGCTTTTAAAAATAAAGAATAGCGCAACAGTGAGTTGCGATATATTAAGAGAGATAGATGGATCGCTCAAGAACAAAAGAGAAAATCCAGATAGCATGATTGCTAAGGTGGATAGATATTTTAAGCAATTAGAAGGTTTTCCTGGAAGTGCTGTTAAATCGCGTGTTATAGAAAATTTAAGAGAATACGAATGTAACGCTTTTGTTAAAAAACTAGATGCTATTAAAATAAATAAAAATACGAGTCCATTTGGATTTGAGGTTCTAAATGAAAATAAGAACTCAGATCGACTGGCTGCTTTGCTAGAGATAGGAGATGCAATTTCAAGGCTAGAAGATCAAATTAAGGAAAAAAATCATTTATCTCCGGCTTTATTAGCATCATTAGAATTGCGATTCCGAGCAAAAAGAGCGGAATTAAACAATGAAATTGTAAAAAAACTTGATGATGATAATAAGCAAAAAGTTGTAATGTTATTGGAGAAAATACCAGCGGATGCTAATCCATTTCTGGAGAGTAAAGAAGAGAAAGATGTATTTCCAGCAATGCGTAAAGCGATGCGAGATTTCTTAAACCATTACATGGACACAGGTTCTTTTGAAGAAATGAAGGAGGAATTAAAACAAATATTAGAAAAACATGCACGGAATGAGTTTTCTCAACATGCGAAATTAATGGATGAGATTATTCGGGAATTAGATTTACAAATTACTTGGCAGCCAGATAAAGAAGTAAAAAGGGAGAGTGTCGAGAAGAAAAAACAAACTGTTAGTAGTCCTACTAGTATGCCGCAGCAAGTACAAGAGACGGTTATGAACGATAAAACTATAAATATTATTATAACATTAGCAGAGCAATATATTAGTGAAAAAATAAATGAAGACCGACAAGAAAAATATCATCAATTTTTTGCAGAAGCAGTGAAAAAAGAAAATGGTATAAAAGATTTAAAACGCTCGATTAAAGCAAAAGGGATTAAAGAGCTTAGCGAGGATGTGAGGCATAATCTGGTTATTTTTATGGAAATGATTGCTCTAATTGAGGCTAATAAGACTCTAGAGGGGGCTGAAGATGCGTTGAATTATTTTTTATGTAATTTAGTACCTATACCTAAAACAAAAGACAATACTTTCTATGATACTTTATCAGCGATTGTGAAATTAAGTACGATAGAAGACAGCTCTAAAGTCTTCTTACAGAGGAATATAAATGCTAGAGCTAAAGAGAATGTTGGAATTTTTTCTTCTGCGCATCCATTGATTGCGAATGCTGGAAAACGTACTGAGGATGCCAGGAGGATAGTTGAAACAGCTATAGCTCAAGCTCAGGCTAACGCTAACGCTACTCCTGCTTAACGGATATGTTATTTTGTATTAGATGATTAGATAATTAAATTAAGCCTTGTACTCTGTAATAGAGTCTTATCATCACTATTTAATCTTTAATCAGAAACACATAGACAATTCACTTACTATAAAATGCTTGAAACACTAAATTATTGTGATTTTCATGACAATTCCTAACAGCGTGACACAGTTTAATGAATATTCTCTAAATTTCGTATGGTATTTATTAGGACGATCATTATATAATTGCACTTCATTATAAAATAAAAAGAATAAAAAATTATCGGCTTGAATATAAGCTATTTATAAATTATAAATGAGGGAGTGCATGATGGGACAATGTCAGCCTTTTAAAAAAGCCCAAAATAATAATGGGGAGGAAAAAAAAGTAAGTGGCTCGCAAGGGAAAAGAGTATCGTCATCTAAATCGCGTACAACAGGCAATATTTTTCGGTCATTACGAAAAAAAAGTAAAAATACTGTTGATGTTGATCAATCCGAAACAAAAGCTTTAATAAAACCATCTTCACAACGTCCGCTTGTCTCTAGTCCGTTAATGACTGTAACACCACTTACTGACGACCTGGAAGCAAGAGAAGAGCTATTACACCCAGCCACGGAGCTTAAGACGGTTGATGATAACTCTGCTGTACCTGGATTAGTAGAAACCGACGCATCTCTTACTGCATCATTACAGCAACAACTTGCTTTGCAAGCGGAACAAAATGCCACATTACATAAGATTAGACATGAAGAGAATAATCTAGAACAATCCATATCTGCTAATCTTGATGCGGTATATAACGGAATTTTAGAAGAAATTGCGAGATTAAAAACGTTTAAAGACACTCTTCAAGGTCTTGATACTTCTTTTTTAGAGACATCAATTGAAAATTTGGAGATGTATCGTATAAAATTATCATGTGCCATGATTAGTAGGGCATATATTAAAATCATTGAAAATGATCTATTGTTGCCTAATAGCAAAATAACATTTTCTCTTATAGCTTCTCTCAACGACATTTTTTTTACATTTTCGCAGGAGTGTCACGGCAGAATCACGTTGGAAAAACAGGGGTTACTATTAACGGAGGATGAATATATTGTTTCCGGCGATCAAGCTGCTTTGCTTTATGCGTTTGTTAATATAGTTAAAAATGCCATTAAATTTATTGTCAAATCAAATGGGAAAATAACAGTTTCGCTGGCGAGAGACCAAGAGAATTTTGTTGTTCAAGTAACAGATAATGGCATGGGCATGACCCCGGATCAAGCAGCACACTGTTTAGATGAAAATCGAAAAAAATATAATTCAAATATTCAAGGCTCTGGCAGCGGATTAGCAAATGTTAAGAAAAAATTACAAAAAGCCTCTGGAGATGTGACTGTTCAAAGTACTAAAGGAAAAGGCTCTACATTCACGATTACTATTCCTTTAGAAATAGTGGAAATAGTGCGCTATGTTATTGAGTATGGATTGACTTATGCGCTTGCGGTAGATGATGACGAGAAAAACCAAAAAATGCTTAAAAAAGTTCTCATGATGATTGGCATTCCAGAAGAACATATTGCTACTGCAGGCTCTGCAGAACAGGCCGCTGATTTATATAAACAAGCTTATTTATCAGGAGATCCATGTAATTTCGTTGTAACCGATTTAAATATGCCAGAGGGTAATGAAGGATTAGCTTTGGTAAGATCTATCCGGACATTTGAGTTAGAGCAAAAAACAGCTGTGCCTAGCTATATTGTAATTGTATCAGGTGCTATTGAAGTGGATGAAGCAACAAAAAAAATGGCAAGTCAATATAATGGATATGTAGCAAAGCCATGTGATAAGAAAAAGCTATTACCACTTCTTATTCCTACGGCGAGCAAAATAACGAATAAGGAACGAAAGAAAAGAATCCATGAATTTTTTAGTGATCACTTTGGGGGTATAAAAGGAAAAGACCCTATTATTTCCCTTATTAGTGAATATGATGAACAGGGGGTTCGTCCGCATAAAAAACCTTAGTGTTAATTATTTTTTGATTCTTTATGTAACACTTACAGCAATGACGGCTGAATAGCTCAGCTACCGCAATGCAATATTATTTTCAGCAAGCAATTTTTTTATGGCAGGCATCTGATGCATTGTTGTTTCAAAACCTGCTTTCATACTCTGTTTTCGATCGACTCCGTCAAACATATCAATATCACCCATCTTCGGATGAATAATAATATCCGCTTTCTCTGCACTATACTGAGATAGCTTAGACAACATCATTCCAAAGCCTCGCATCAGCACGCCCATATTAGCGTGTGAAATTTTTTCAGATAAATAAGGGGCAAGGTTCACTGCAATAATGATTTTAGGATGGAATTTTTGTGCAACATCCACTGCGACAGGATCAACCAAGCCACCATCAACATAAGTTTCACCATAAAGCTGCACAGGCTTAAAAAATGGCGGCGCAGCGCTTGATGCATTCACAGCGGGTGCAATGGGTCCGCTGCTAAATGCATGAATTTGGCCTGTTTTTATGTTAGTTGCAACCGCAATAAAAGGAATTTCAAGCTGATCAAAAGAAGCAGCCTTGATGTGAGAAATTAAATAGCGCTGCAATACATCACCACGAAAAGGCCCGGAGAAAATATTGATTAATGAGAATTGAATGACTTGACTTTTGGGTGTTGTTAAAAGTAATTGCTCTAAGGCGCTTGCTGAAGGATGCCCTGCATACAATGCTCCCACAATACTGCCAGCGC
The DNA here is from genome assembly GCA_044221135.1 of Gammaproteobacteria bacterium. Classification (GTDB taxonomy): domain Bacteria; phylum Pseudomonadota; class Gammaproteobacteria; order DSM-16500; family DSM-16500; genus UBA4722. The sequence goes on along the minus strand of JBGAPT010000004.1, from coordinate 50,432 downwards.
TTGTACCGACTATCATATCAATAGGAATATGATTCTTTTCTAATGCTTTTAAGACGCCCGCATGTGCAAATCCACGTGCACTGCCACTCCCTAGTACAAGGATGACTTGTGGATGTACTTTCCGTAAATAAGTTGATTTTGGCTCGGTCAGTGGCGCGGTAACAGGCGGTGAGAATGAACATGCTGTTATACAACATATCATGAAAATCATAATAAAAAATTTAATCATCTGATTCATCCTAACTTAACTTGAAATTTTACTCGTTAATTGCCTGACTGTTTTTCTCAGCCATAGACAGCCTTCATCTAGTTCAGTAAAAGCATGCCAGGCTTGTACAAACGTGATGGGTGGAATAATAAAAGGGCACGGTTTTATTTTAGCCTTAAATAAACGTGCTGCTTCTGTTGCGAGACTCTCTGGTATGGTCGCAATCAGATGGCTATTTAAAACGGTATAGAGTGCCGGTACGATATTAGTTGTGCGCAACGCTATATTGCGTTGGTAGCCTAGGTTCTGCAAGACAGCGTCGACTAAATGCGATGTATTGTTATTTTTAAGTATTAATCCAATATGTTTTGCAGAAAGGTATTTTTTTAATGTAAGTGTAGATTTAAAAAGAGGATGATTTTTTTTACCAAGACAAACCATTTTTTCTCTAAATAATATTTCATAAGAAGCATTTTTTAAATGCTCAAAATGACTTGATGAAAAAATCGCAAGATCAATATCATTGGACTCTAAAATTATTTTTTCATTCGTGGGTAAAATATGTTTAATAGATAATTCAATAGCAGGGGCGTGTTTTTCTATATAATTATAGAGTGTGGGTAATAAGAGAAAATCAGTGAATTCATCAATGGCAAGTGTAAATTTGCGCGTACTACTTGCTGCATCAAAGGGTAGAGGATTAAAAATAGCATTGGCCTGTGCTAGCCATACTTTGACGATAGGCTGTATGCTCTCTGCATAGCGAGTTGGCACCATCGTTTTACCCACTTGCACCAATAGTGGATCATTAAATAAGGTGCGCAATTGTTTTAATACATTGCTCATCGCAGCTTGCGTAATAAACAATTTTTTACCCGCACGCGTTACACTTTTTTCTTCAACAAGCGCGTTAAGTGCAACTAACAGGTTGAGATTGATACGTGATAGATTCATAGAATAAATGTTTTTTATATAATTAATCAATTTGATATATAAGAGGGTGGAATAATATCATTTGGTTATTCAATGTCAATAAACTTTGTGTTGTGTCATCCCCGATTCCCACTCTGTCATCCCCGTTCCCCACTCTGTCATCCTCGCTCCCCACTCTGTCATCCCCGCTCCCCACGCTGTCATCCCCGCGAAGGCGGGGACCCGTCATGCAAATACCACCAAGCGATAATTAGTACAATAGAAATTGAATTATCAAGAAGGAGGGTAGTGAAGGAGACAAGTCCTGATGGGTCCTATGACTTCACAAACGAAGTGCACCAGTTATACTTGGTGCCACTATGGGAAAAAAATACAGACAACTCTCGCCCGAAGAGAGAAATGCGATTTCCTATCTTTGTAGAGAAGGGAAAACGAACGGGCAAATTGCAGCAGCTTTGGATCGCTCGACATCGACGATTACTCGAGAGTTAAAGCGTAATAAGACAAAAAGCCAAGGCTATTCAGCAGGTTATGCACAGCAACTTGCTGGTAGTAGACGCTGGAAAGGAAGCAAATTGGAGCGTCAACCAGGTTTGAGGTCCATTGTGATGGACAAACTTACTATGGGATGGTCACCCCAACAGACCTCTCACTGGCTGATGCAGGAGCAAGGATGCAAAATAATTTCTTATGAGTCAATATATCGTTTTATTTACGCGCAACTTGTGAGAACAAAAGATTATAGTTGGCGAAATTATTTGCGTCGTCGAAAGAGTAAGCGTGGCTGGTATGGACGAAAAGGAGGAAGTTCAGCGTCTTTGATTAAACATCGAGTTTCAATAGATCAGCGACCGCACTACATAGAAAAACGAGCGAGTCCCGGTCATTGGGAGGCTGATCTGATGCTGTTCTCAAAGTATGGCCAATCTCTTTTAGTTGCTCAAGAACGTCAATCACGAGTTCTTAAGCTGTTTATTTTAAAGAATAAAGGAGCGGAAGGAGTTGTAAATCAATTAAAGGATCTACTCGGTTGCCTCCCTCAATCACTGGCGAAAAGTGTAACGTTTGACAATGGAAGTGAATTTGCTCAACATCATCAATTAAATAGGGTGGGAATAAAGACTTATTTTTGCGATGTGAAATCACCTTGGCAAAAAGGCGGAGTAGAAAATGCGATTGGACGATTGCGTGCATTTTTACCACGCAAAACGGATCTAGGGGAGCTGAGTCACCAAGATATTGAAAAAATCGTGGCAAACTATAACCATACGCCACGAAAATGTTTAGGATACAAAACGCCTGCTCAGGTTTTTATAAAACAGTTGGTGCACTTCAAATGTGAATTCACATCCCCGCCTTCGCGGGGATGACATGAATGAGTTTTTAGCTACCTAAGATTAACTTACAATCCCATACCGATTAAGCACATAAGTACTGATATTAGTAGCCAGTTCATCTTCACTATAAAAAACTTTTTCTACCGATTCATTTGATAATAAACGAGCTTCTTTTTTATTATGCACACAAACTAGAATTTTTATAGTAGGGTTAATGGTACGTGCAGTTTTAATTAATGCTTGAACATAGAACATATCTGAAATAGCAATGATTAACATACTGGCACGAGACACATGGGTTTTAATTAATATCTCTGGTTCAGGCACATTTTCAAAGAGAGCTGTCATTTCACTGACTTTAGTCTTTTCAGAAACGATATAGGGTATACCATTTTTGAAAAGTATTTCACCGATTCGTTGTTCCATTTGACCATATCCTACTAAAACAACCTGGCCTGAAAGATATTTTTCATCTGTTATGATGGGTAATGCGGGTAACGGGTTCGCGGATTGCTGCAACTTTTTTGCAAAAGCAGATTTAGAAGTTATCCAATGTTGAAAGGGTCCAATCAATTTGAATAATAATGGATTCAGTGCAATTGAAATAAATGCACCCGCTAAAATTAAACTTTGTCCTGCAACAGGCAAAAGCCCTAATTCTACGCCGAGCCCTGCCAGAATAAAGGAGAATTCCCCTATTTGAGCAAGGCCCGCAGACACTAACAATGCTGTATTGAGTGGGTAACGAAAACATAAAATTAAAATAGCAGCCGCAAGCGTTTTTCCAACAACAATAACACCTATTACAGCAAGCACTTCTATCGGATGATGTATTAATACACGGGGATCAAACAACATTCCAACTGAAACAAAGAAAAGAACAGCAAATGCTTCTCGTAATGGTAATGATTCTTCTGCTGCACGGCGGCTGAGCTGAGATTCACGCATCATCATGCCAGCAAAAAAAGCCCCCAGCGCAAAAGAAACCCCAAATAATTTAGAAGAAATAAAAGCAACTGTAATAGCCGTAGCAATCACACACAGTGTAAACAATTCTCGCGAACCCGTGCGCGTAATGTGCCAGAGTATTTTAGGAAATAGTTTGTAGCCAACGATTATCATGAAAGCAACAAAAGCTGAAATTTTAAAAAGTATGAAACCTAGTGTTTCTAGCAAATTAGCTTCTATTCCTACGCCTGGTTTACCATCAAGCCATCCAGCGAAAGGTGGAAGTAATACGATGACAATTACCATAGCAATGTCTTCTACAACCAGCCAACCCACCGCAATACGTCCGCTAATGGATTCGAGTGCATTGTGTTGTACTTCTAAAGCGCGCAATAACACAACGGTACTGGCGACAGAGAGAGATAATCCAAATATTAATGCCTCTCCAAGACGCCAACCCCAGACAGTTGCAACCCAAGTGCCCAGTGCAGTGGCTACAATAATTTGTAGCACCGCACCGGGCAGTGCAATTTTACGTACAGTCATTAAATCGCTTAAAGAAAAATGCAGCCCTACGCCAAACATCAGCAGCATCACACCCAGTTCGGAAAGTTCTCTGGCAATTTGCGCGTTTGCAACAAAACCAGGTGTGTATGGACCTACAAGAATGCCTGTGACTAAATAGCCGAGTAATACAGGCAATTTGAGACGAGCAGCTAAAAAGCCGAGTAATAAAGCCAAACCAAGCGCGATAGCAAGAGTCGTAATCAATGGGATACTCTGGGACATTGATAGATCTCCTTCTATTATTAGAGCCACTGCACACCCTTGTAAGGGCTCGCAATGACGACTGTTATTCCTGATTTTTTCAACAAGGCCTCCTGCGAGAGAAGAGACCCGATAATAGCACTTTTGCAAAACAGGACACTCATGCGCTACACTCAGGATGACAATGCTACACCAGTATACTACAGAGCCCTATTCCTTGTCATTGGCAGTGCATTCGGATACGTATCCACAATAAATTTTATAAGTTTTTCTCTTATGTCACAGCGTAAATTCCATAAAGTGGTCGCATCATTTGCGCTGACCAATCCGCGTAACTCAAGTGTATGATCTTTAATATCACTCACCTGAAATGTCATCACATTTTTATTCCACAGCTCAGAATTGTTTACGTATTCAAAAAACTTTTCTCTCACTGCATCAATGGGTAGCGTATAATCAGCATAAATAAAAATAGTACCTAATAATTCAGTGGAATTTCTCGTTAAATTTTGCAATCCTTTGGAAAAAAAATAATCCGTAGGTAAAATTAATCGTCGCAAATCCCAAAGCTTGACTACGACATAAGAAAGCGTAATTTCTTCTATCTGACCATTTTCATTTTCGATGATGACAGTGTCACCAATTCGGATAGGCTGAGAAAAAGCCAACTGTAAACCTGTAAATAATCGACTTAAGCTTTGTTGGCTTGCAAAAGCACCTATAGCACCGAGTACGCCAGCCGTGGTGAGTAACCCTGCGCCTAGATTTCTCACACTATCAAAAGTCATTAATCCCACTGCAACAGTAATGATAATAATGATAGTTTGAATTATTTTTTTAAGCAGTATCACTTGCGTATTAATGGCGCGCACTTTAATGCCGCTATTATTCGCAATATCAATATGACGAATAATTAATTTTTGAATGCCATTCACAATTTGTATAAATATCCAGCCTATTGTCGCTATCAAAAGTAATTTTGTTATTTTTGCTAATAATTCTTCTTGAAATCCCGTCATGCCTAGTAAGGGAATAAAAAGAGTGATCATCAGTAAAGTAATCGCAGCATATAAACTTTGAGTCAGGGTAGATATCACAACAAATGCAGCTTCTTTTTTTGTATGAACGAGCCAGTTTAATAAATGCGTATTTAAAATATGATAGATTTCCAATACCAAGAAAAAATACGTCACATATTCTGCGATTTTTAATAGATACAGCGCCGGTTGAAAAAACCAAGTAGTTAAAGGAAGATTAAATAAATAACGCCATACTTCTAATGTGAGATACCCTGCATATATTAGAATGATAAAAATAAGCGGTATTTGGATGCCTTGTATGACAGAGTAAATAATGGAAGTCAGGGAGGTGGCTTTACTATCTAATTTATTTTTTTTTATTTTCCAGATTTGGAAACTGAATAGTAATCCAATCAAGATGATCCAGTAAATTAAAAGAGAAAAGAAATTATTTTTATCGAGTGAATGAAAGATAGTTTGGATGGTTAGCATGGTTATTTATTCTCCTTTCTTTAGTGGGTCGTGGGTGCTTTTAATAATAAACACTACCTTCTACATTGCCATCCTCAGGTCATGCAAAGAAGTAGTCCGTGAAAGCCCACTTTCCTCTGCAGCAGTTCTTTGCTGGCCTTTACTCTCGTAAAAAGGGCCTGAAAATAAATTTTTCAAATAACTCACTGCTCGATTAGCTTTCTGTTTCACATTATTGTCAAATTTATAACTCAGCGCAGCCGTTAGAAAAATTAAACCCGCCGGCTGCTGATCAAACGATAATAATCCCCAGCCAATCGACTCTATACTTTTTAATAAAATATTAGCTGAGTTTGTTGCAGGCCGCTCATTGGATGTTATATTGATGACGTAACCTAAACAATCCAATGCCTTGGTGAGTGCTAATCCTTGAAATGCGAATGTAGCAGAGCCTGTTTGGGATGCTTGTATGCCAAAGTAAACTTCAGGTGAAGCGACAAACATGTCCCACAGACCCAGCAGTAGGAATGTATCTTTAGTGAGTTTGTTTGATGCAAGCGTGTTCTCAGTATGATAGAGAGCTAGAAAGATTTCTGACATGCCTAATATTAATCTGTAAGTACCATCCAGTAGGGTGAATGCTGTTACACTGCTGCATAAAGTGCTGACGGATGCAGATACAGGCAAAGATTCGCTGGGTAATAATGTTGTAGATTGTGTAGAAGTGACAGCAGCATTTTCTGTTAACTGTTGCATTACAGCAGAAGTAGTTTGTGCAGGCATCGCAACTCTCCTTTGTTACTGAGTATATTTTTATGAGGTTAAGTTTAACTGATTAAGACTATTTTTACGATATAGAATTAAACTATATTTTTGAGATTTTATAAAAATTTCATTGGATTCACCTTGGAATTGAGATAGGATAGACATCATTTTTTATAATAAAATGCGATGTCGCTATCAAGCATCGGATAATGGGAGGTATGAAACATGGCATTTTTTTCCCCTAAAGAACATTTTAAAAGTTCCTGGACGCAATCTCTTTTTAGAGAAAGTAGATATGTAAAACGTACTGGAAATACGCCTTTTGGAGAGGTTAAAAAAGAAGAAGTAAAAAAGGAGAATGCATCTACTACTCCAAGGGAGACAACGCCTTTATTAGAGAGAAAAAGCGCAGAAGCACCTCTTTCACCTTTTGATAAAATAACAAATGACCTATTCTCTAAATTCCAACAAGCTTGTTTACAAGGTGATTTTGCACAAAATGAGGCAGACGAAAAAGGGCAGTATGATACAGAGCTTCTTGACGGCTGTACGGAATTATCTCGATTTCTTGAAAAATTGGACGAAATCAAAAAGAGCTTACAAACAGCTCGCCAGCAACGGAAAACTCCTAACCAGTGGTTCCAGGATAATGAGGAACTCATAAAAGATTTCGTATCGAATCTAAACGTTCTCTATACTAAACGTAATACCCCCGCAGTAGTCAAAACTTTTGTATGTCAAATAGCAGATGCTTTTGGTAGCTTTCTTGCTGCAGCAGGCCTTACAACCGCTGTTCTTAAATTAGCAGGTATGGGTGTACTTGCAGGACCGATTGGCTTATTCCTAGGCGCATGTATCGTTCCACTAGCAATAGAGAGATATAAGCATTTCTATTCTGAAGAAGCTCAACTCAGAGCAGCCATGAAGGAAACTTTAACGGCACCCGACCCAGGAACATCGCTCAAGAGTAATAGTAGTCTGTAACCTCTTACTGATATCTCCACAAATTTTGTTGCTTCTCTGAGCTTCTTCTCCCTAGAGCTCACAGAAGCAACATTCTCATGTCAATTAGTACAGTGTCATCTCCGCTTTCCACTATGTCATCCCCGCTACCACTGTCATCCCCGCGAAGGCGGGGACCCATCCTGCAAATATCACCAAACAATAATGAGTACAATTGAAATTGAATGATCAAGAAATAAGGTAGTGAAGGAGAGAAGTCATGATGGGTCCCCGCCTTCGCGGGGATGACATAGTAGAAAGCGGGAATGACAAAGCGGAAAGGGGGATGACACAAGGAGAGCAGAGATGGCACTGTGAGAGAGGAGATGACACAGTAGAAATGAAACACTAAAATTTTATCCTCCTCCTCACAGTACTTTCCACCGCTTCTAAATACTCTTCACGGCTTGGATTCAGTGACCTTTTTTTAGCAGTATTCCCTTTCAGTACAGGAGCAATGGGTTCAGCAGGTTTCTCTATCGCATTCATCAACGCAGAGTCGAGTGCATCTGAATAAGCCTTTTCTGTTGTATGAGGATTTGTTCGAGTATTTTTTAATGCATAGCGAAGATGCAACACATCTTTGACAGCAATATGATAGTTAACACGTTGCACAATATGTGTTGCATGTGTTCCGTCAGTTTTCAGAGGACACTGTACATTCGCAAGCGCTTTACCGTATTTTGAAGCCAGTTTTCGATGTGTTTTAGCGCTTAATATCATACGCGTATTCGTACTAAATCGCATGATACCCATATTCTTAGATGTGTTATCACCAAAAGAAGCATGGTCTTTTAGATGGCCCCACTCCATACCATTGTCCCATGCGGTTCTTTTCGTGAGTGCTTTTTTTCTTCTTTTTTTCGGTTTAGAAGGTGAGCTATAACCCGCTGCACTAGAATAAGCATCAGCTGAAATTTTCATGGGGTGTGTTGTACGTTTCTTTGGATTAGAATGCGAATGTTTATGCAAAGCAAAACACTGTTCCTTCACAGGTTCAGTCACCGCCGGGGTTGTTTGATACTCAATGGATTTATGGAAATCTTTTTTTAGTTTAGGCGACTGATCCAGTTTTTCTCGCGGCGGTCTATTATAAAAATGGGCCATAACGCCTGTGGTAGATTCACAATACATCTTTGTTTTTTTAGGCGTGTGTCCTTCGATCGGTATGCCATTTTCAGAGACTTTAGTCACTGTGATGGGCCTATTAGAGGGTATGTTTTTTATATTTTCATTATATAGGGCCTTAACTTGCTCTAATTTTGCAGGGTCTTTTAGTGTAATGCCATTCTCAAGGATAACGGCCGCTGTTTTGAGTTCCGTCGTTTCACCTTTTTCATTTTTAAATGTTTTAGCGTGATCCGTACGCATTCCCCATAATCCGTTGGGGCCATATTTTTTAATGAGTTTCAATGGCTCAAATAAACGACTTTTTCTATTTTTTTTTCGCACAGAACTTCTTGTTTTATATCTTCGGGACGTGTTTGTACCCATTGTTATTATCCTCTCTCGTTTTTGTGATGGCTTTATAGCCTATTATTTTACAACCAGAGCGATATTAGTTATTTTAAAAACAAAAGTAAATATTAATTAGTAATTTAATGAATCTAATTTGTTGATTTAGTTTAAAGTGAATTCAATTCAAACAGAGGGGAACGTCGGGAAATAGGAAAGTTGAAATCAAGCTATAGCATTATAGCCTATTATTTTACAACCTTAGCGATATTAGTTATTTTGAAATCAAAAGTAAACATTAATTAGTAATTTAATAAATCTAATTAATTGAGTTGGTTTAAAAAGAATCCAGTTAAAAATAATAGCCCATCTGCCTTGGTTGTGTCATTAAGATGACGGAGGCAGTTTTTTCGTGGTAGAGGTAGACGTGCCCCCAGTACCGTGCCCTCCCTTTTTTTTCTGCGCTTCAAAAATTCCTTTGTAACTTGTTTTCATTATCGCCTTGTCATTTTCTTTTAATTTGTTTGAAGTATTTTTTTCAAAAGCGGTTGGAACAACCCAAAGTGCAAATAGGCTTGGTGGTATTACGCCCGCAGTGAAATAAAGCACTGCTGTAAAAGCAACTGCTTTACAAAATACTCTAACTAAAAAATAAGTATCCGTGTTTTTATCAAGCATTTCGTCTAGCTTAGCTTGATCTTCTTCGAATTTTTTCAGGTTCTCAGGAGTTGGTTTAGTGATGCTCTCTGTTGCGCTTTTCAATACATCAATGAAGATTGTTTTCTCAGCATCATTAAATTCCCCCTTTGTTGCAAGCTGAACACTGGATGCAACAGCATTAATATATTGCTGCTTTTGAAGTGTATTACCCTCTAGTAAGCTGGTTGATTTGTTCCACACCGCTTTGTCGTTATTGATGGCTGTGATTAATAAATGTAATCGAGTTAAAATAGTAGGGTCTGTAATGCTTAAAACCTCAATGCTAGTTCCAAGTAAAGCAGTAGAGTCAACGAATGTTTCGTCAAACATGTGTTCTGCAAATTTGTTTACTAGTTCTTCTAAGGCCGTGCGATCATAGTCCTGTCTTTTTAAGGGATCCGATAAACACTCATAAGCTTCTTGAATTTTTTTAAAGCGTGCTGTTTTTTTTGGGTCATTATTAGTTTTATCTGGATGGTATGATAAGGCTAAAGTATAATAAGCTTTTTTGATCTCCTCCACGTTCGCATTTTTTTCTATCCCTAGAATATTATAGTAAGACTCGCGACTATTAGCCATCAGTATCTCCCTTATTTTTTTCAGCAACCGCCAATGCACTTTTTCTTCTGCTATATGCAAAATAAACCACTATCCCAATCACCATCCAAATAATAAATCGCTGCCACGTTGCTAATGACAAATTAACCATTAAATAAATACAAAAAATCATGCCTAATAATGGGATCAATGGATTCCAAGGTAATTTAAAAGGACGCGGTAATTCCGGATGTTTCCAGCGCAATACGATCAATCCACCACAAACAAAAGTAAATGCAGTCAACGTACCAATATTCACTAACTCTGCTAAATCTTCTATGGGAACTAATCCTGCAATACTTGTCATAATAATACCTGTTATCCAGATAATCTTAATAGGTGTTTTTGTTTTTAGATTTAACTGAGAAAAATAACGCGGCAATAAACCATCGCGTGAAATAGCAAATAGTATTCTAGTTAAACCATAATAGAGTACCAGTATGACGGTGGTGAGCCCTGCGATCGCACCAACAGAAATAATACCGGCAATAGCAGGATAACCAATACGTAGCATGGCATCGGCTACGGGTGATGCAACATTTAATGTAGTGTAAGGTACGATCCCAGTGAGTAAGAGTGAAACGATAATATAAATGAGGGTACAAATACTGAGAGAAAGAATAATTCCAATGGGTAAATTGCGTTGTGGATTAATACTTTCTTCTGCTGCAGTCGATAACGCATCAAATCCTATGTAAGCAAAGAAAATAAATGCAGCACCTTGTGCTATCCCGTTTATACCGAAAGGATTAAAGTTGGCCCAGTTATGTATATCTACATGATTGGCAGCAATTGCAATAAAAATACCAATGGTTACTAATTTAATCACGACGATGATGGCATTAAAAATCGCACTTTGTTTGGTGCCTATACATAATATTGCAGCAAGTAGAATAATGATAGCGGCTGCAGGAAAATTAATAACGCCGCCTGAGAATGGATCTTGAGTTAAATAATGTGAAAAAGGAATGTGTAAAGCCTGAAGTAAATTATTCACATACGCTGCCCAGCCTACAGCAACTGTTGCAACACCCATCGCATATTCTAAGATCAGTGCCCAACCTATGATCCATGCTATCAGTTCGCCAAAACTGGTATACGCATAATTATAAGCACTGCCACTTCCTCCTATGCTCGCACTGAGCTCAGCATAAGACAAAGCAGCAAACATCGCGGCTAGGCCCGCCACGACATAAGATACACTAATTGCAGGGCCCGCTTTCAAAGCCGCAGCAATACCTGTTAAAACAAATATGCCTGCACCAATAATCGCACCGATGCCGAGAAGAGTCAGGTCGAAGGCGGTTAAGCAGCGATGCAGTGTAGTATGGTCATGTACATTATGATTGAGAGGCTTAGTGCGGAAGAGGCTCATCAGATTTCCTTATCTGAGTCATTACGTTCATTCATTCGGGAGTTAGTTCTCACTACCGAACTTAAGATTATATACTTCAAAATGTGAGATTTCTAGCTACTTAGTGCACGCTGCTGTTTTATATATTCCTCCAATATCGCATTAACTCTATGAAAATACATGTCTTTTACCAGCCAAAGAAAAAATTGTATAACAAACTATACTTAAAATGGTCTCACTGAATGTTACTTAATAAAAGAGGCATGATCATGAAAGCTCACAAAGTATCCTCCGGAAATTATTATTTCCTTTTAGGTATCAAAGAAACAGCAACTCAAGAAGAAATTGAGCTGGCTTATCATCGTGCATTAAAAAAAAATGAAGGCAATCCAGGAAGATTGGCATTTATCCAGTTAGCGTATACAACATTGTCTAATCAAACGGACAGAAGTCAATACGATATCGTTATTCAAGCTGGAAGAAATAGAAAAATAAATAAATTAAAAGAAGATGTTGTAGGATTACGAATTATATTAATGCAACTCATGACGACACAGCAAATAAAGAAGCTACCCCAACACGCTGTTATTAAAATGATGATTGATAAGATACCTGTTGATTCTGCGTTGTATGCCAGGCTTTTCAACAATAATCCGATCAATGGATTAAATAAAAAAGAGAAAGACAGGTTATTTGCTATTGTCAATTATAGCGAAAAAATCCTTGGAGAGATCATGTCGGAAGTGAGTACTCATAGACAACTAGAAGAAGATAAAATCGATGAATACATTGATACTGTTGCTGCAATACAAAAGACTGTCACCACAGGAGATACGACAAGCATAGATAATATCCGGGAGAGCTCAAGCAAATTTGATTATTATCTTAACTTAATAGCTAAAAATATTAAAAAATTAGGGAAATTCTCTCTTATCCTGGCGCTGAATTTTGTTCCAATGACCGCACCCTATATTATTGCATTAACGGCTTCTTATCTGTTGATGAATGAGATACCTCAGTTAGATAAAAAAAGTTCGCTTATACTGCGTTCACATTCATTAAACGAAGAAGTAAAAAAAGGAAAAAATTCTTTTCAAGAAATTTTAGGGAAAATAAAGATAAACAAACAGTATAAGCATTTGATAAATGAAGATGAACATCCTACAATAGATGATTTAAATACAAAGCTCACGCGTCTCTGCGTCACTTTAATGCACTTAATGACGACAAAGCAAATCCAAGATTTGCCAGAAGATTCTCTTATGAAAAAAGTCGTGCAGAAGATACCACCGGATTCTGCTCTTCATACTAGAATTTTTACAAGCAATCCAATCAATAACCTGGAGCCTGCTGATCTTGCTGCATTACAACCTATCGTGCAATATAGTCAAGCTATCATCGGTGAAATCCAGTCTGATTTTTCTTCTGCTCTTGGTACTCATGGTCGAGTCAGAGATGATAAAGTCAGGGAGTATTGCAAAATGATCGATGCAATGCAAGAAGCCATTACAACACAAGATACGACTCAAATAGAGAATATAATGAAGCAGTCAAGCAAATTTAATTATTATCTTGCATTAATAGTAAAAGGTATTAATTACTTAGGATTATCAGCCGCAGGGGTAGTTTTAGAAGTGGGTAAACTATCCACTTTGCCCTTGTTGGCCATGGGGGTATCTATTATGGCAATGGATTCTGTATCAAATAAGTTAAACACAAATTCTTACATGTTTCTTCATTCCAATCCATTACAGGATGCTGTGAAAAAGGGAGAGCAGGTATTGAAAAAAGCAAATCTAGTTCCTAATCCGAGTAAAAAACAGCAAAAGTAAACTCTGTCATCATGAGCCAATTAAATAAGATAATCGGCTCAATATCATTGTAACAGTGGGTGTTTTACATAGGCAACCGCAAATCACCGTTCGCTCTTTTCTCAAAGTGTTGATAGTCTTGTAAGTTAGACCAGTCTCCACCCCAATCCCAACCACGTTTTTTAAATTCATTATATATAAAACTATCTTTTGTAATTTTTCCTGGATAAGGTTGAGTTCTATCAACATATTGTTTTCCAGAGGGAGGTAATATTTTATCGCCTTTCACATAAGGATTGATTAACGTGTTAATATCAATTGCGTAACCATAACTATGTTGAGAAAAGACACCTGGCTGGCCTGTTACAGCTCTGCAATTGAATGCAGATGTGTTATTTGCTTCCATTGCTGCATTATCATCACCTTGAAATATATCCATCGGTTCCATTCGTTCAATTGGGAATTGATAATAATAAAGGGCTTCGAAAATACTGACCACTTCATCTGCCCTTGCTTTATTCACAATTAAAATCCCTTGATGAGTTCTGTGATCAAAGCCAAAATAAGATAATTTTACTTCTACTAAATCATCTAACGCGACAGGGCAACCGGGTCTCCATGTGTATTTTTTCATGATTTCTTGTGTAGCGGCGGGGATAGGATGAATGTTATTTTCAAATTTAGGCATGTTATATTCTGATGTTTCTGAAAATGCGGCAGAAGAAAATAGTAAGAGCAATAATAGAAAATAAAAATATATTTTCATGATTTAATTCCAAAAATTAATTTATTAAAAAGGACCGCAAAGTTTATTTATACTATAACGGCTAAAAAATTTATTTTCTACTATAGCTTTGCAAAGATAATACTCTGCTTTATCTAAACTGTCATTACAAACTGGATTATCTTCATAAACGCTGCCTGCTCGCAATGACGGCTGAATAGGAAGCAAATTTCGTGGCGATACATTAGATTGCGAGCGAAGCAAAGCAATTCATTGATTTACCTATGGACATTGTAATAGAATAAGTAACTTTTATTTAATATCGGCGAAAAAACTATTATGTTCAGAGAGTATCTATTAGTGACTATTTTAGCGATATCAACAAGCTGTCAAGCGGATGCAACATCCTCTCATTCACAACAAACTGTTGTAAATGAAAATCCATTATTCACTGAAAGTACATTACCACTGCATTATCCGCGATTTGATTTAATCAAAGATTCAGATTTTGCGCCTGCTTTTGCAAAAGGCATGACAGAACAATTGCAAGAAATCGATGTGATTGCAAATAATCCAGAGAAAGCAACGTTTGAAAATACAATTATTGCATTAGAAAGAAGTAGCGTGCTATTTGACCGTGTTAAGGCGATATTTGTCAATTTATGCAGTGCTAATACAAATCCAGCCATGCAAAAATTGCAGCGTGAGCTCGCGCCTAAACTCGCTGCTCAGCAAGATGCAATTTTTTTGAACGCCAAATTATTTGCACGGATTGAAACACTTTACAATGCACGTAATACACTGGATCTTGGACCACAGGAAAAACGTGTGTTGTGGCGCTATTATCAAGATTTTGTGCGTGCGGGTGCTCAGTTATCAATGGCTGATCAAGCAAAATTGAAAGCGTTAAATGAAGAAATTGCCTCACTGCAAACGGATTTCGTGCAAAAGACGCTGAGCGAAGTCGCTGCATCATCCGTGTATGTTGATAAGCGTGAAGACCTTGCTGGTTTATCTGACGCTGAAATAGATGCAGCCGCCGCGCAAGCGAAAATAGACGGTCATCCAAGCAAATTTAAAATTTCTTTACAAAATACCACTGACCAGGCAGTTCTGGCTAAACTCACGCATCGCGACACTCGTCAAAAAGTCATGGATGCTTCATTGCAGCGCGGTAATCACGGCGGTGATAATGACACACGTGTCAATGTAGTGACACTTGCTAAAAAACGTGCGGAACGTGCGACATTATTGGGATATCCTTCTTTTGCTGCGTATGCACTGGCTGACCAAACAGCGGGCTCTGTGGATGTCGTCAATAAAATGCTAGGGCAAATTGCACCGCTCGCTATCGCTAAGGCGCGTAATGAAGCTGCAGAAATGCAGGCCATTATCGATGAAGAAAAAGGCGGCTTTCAATTGTCTGCAGCGGACTGGGCATTTTATGCAGAAAAAGTACGGAAAAAGCGTTATGACTTTGATGAATCCTTGCTAAAGCCATACTTTGAATTGAATCATGTGTTGCTAGATGGAGTATTTTTTGCAGCACATAAACTCTATGGTATCACGTTGAAAGAACGTCATGACTTGCCAGTATACGAACTCACAGTGCGTGTATTTGATGTATTTGATCAGGATGGTTCGCGTCTTGGTATTCTCATTGTTGATATGTATGCACGTACCAATAAAAACGGCGGTGCTTGGGAAACAGAATACAATTCTCAAGACGGTTTGCGCGGAACAAAGCCGGTAGTTGGCATGCATTTGAATATTGCCAGACCTGCTGCAGGGCAACCTACTTTATTAACTCATGATGAAGTACGAACCGCATTTCATGAATTCGGACATGCGCTGCATAGCTTATTTTCTGATGTTAAATATCCATTGATTGCGGGTACGAATGTGCCGCGTGACTTTGTTGAGTATCCTTCACAAGTCAATGAGATGTGGGCTACATGGCCTGAAGTGTTGCGCAATTATGCACGTCATTATCAAACGGGTGCATTGATTCCAAAAGACTTGCTGAAAAAGATTCAAGCGGCGGATAAATTCAATCAAGGTCATGCAACCACTGAGTTAGTGAGTGCAAATGTAATTGATCAGGCATGGCACCAAATAACGGTAGAAGAAGTGCCTGATATAGAGGGTGTATTAGCATTTGAATCCGCTGCGTTACAAAAAGCGGGCGTAGATTTTGCACCCGTGCCGCCACGTTATCGAAGCACTTATTTTTCACATATTTTTGGCGGCGATTTTGATGGAAATTATGCAGCTGGATATTACTCTTATTTCTGGAGTGAAGTGCTGGATGCTGATAGTGTTGAATGGTTCAAAGTTCACGGTGGTTTAAAGCGTAAAAACGGCGATTATTTCCGCGCACAATTGCTTTCACGTGGTGCCAGCGAAGATCCATTACTATTATTTCGCAATTTCACGGGCTCAGATCCTGATATAGGCCCGTTGTTAAAGCGCAGAGGATTGTAATTTTATTAAGAGCGTTTATTACAATTGTTGTTGCTGCTTACATCGACTACTCTTTTATAAGCACAATCGCCAGCGCCAACAAAAGAAATATAAATAAAAATAAAACAAAAAATATCTGTGAAACAGCTGCACTCGCAGCAGCGATCCCAGTAAATCCAAACACACCTGCAATCATTGATATGATAAAAAATACAATAGCCCAATATAACATAAATACTTCCTCCGTGATTTTAACGTAGCAATACAATAACATATAGTATATCATTTAGTATCGTTTCATTTGAGAGTTTTACCTGGTTTTCAGGGGAAGCTATAGGAGGAGTACGATATGTTAAAATATGTCATTGCATGGCTTTTAGGTGTTCCTCTAGGGGTTCTTGTTGTCATTTATTTGGTTTCACATTTATTTTAATAATTGAATCTAAAGGAGAGCCTGTATGATAGATAATAAAAATGCAATACATCCAAATGAGTGTACCTGTTTATCATGGAAGCCTATTCTTGCAGGCAGTTTAGTTGCGGTTGGGCTTTCATTTTTACTTAATTTATTTGGCCTTGCTATAGGCTTAACTTCTTTTACTGTCAATAATGAAGGAGTGGAGTCACTTGCTTTGGGCGGATTATTAGGCACAGCGATTGGTATCATATCCTCCATGTTCGCTGCAGGATGGATAACAGGTTACTTAAGTCAACGTTATTGCAATAAACGACACCTGGGCGCTTTATATGGATTTTTGATGTGGTGCTTAGCACTGATAATCGCTATTTTTCTTGCTAGTTATATCCAACAATACATCTCTTTTTATGGCCACTTTTTATCGGGCACCACCCATATCATATTAGATAACGTATCATCCGAAAAAAATCTGATCATTGAAACGAATCACTTACATGCTGCGAATAACGTCATTGTCAGCGCTTACATTATATTTAGCCTATTTTTCCTGAGTGCTTTTGCATCCAGTTTGGGCGGGCATTGTGGAATGTGCCATGTTAATAAAAATAAAATGACTTGTTGTTAGACTAGAGTCTGTTGACAATTCTACTATGCCGGGCGTAATGCCTTGATTTTCTGTGCTCCGCTGCTCATTGACTCACATGTAACTGCGCTGCGGTGCTCGAAAATCAAGGCATTTCACCTCGGCCTAGCGAATTGTCAATAGACTCTACAATAAAAGTGCTTTTATTCAGGGATAATCACCGTATCCTTTAGCCGCTTTTTTTTGCCAAAGATAACACATAGAATACCTAATAAAATAAATAAAATAGCCAGCATTAATGAAAATGTAATGGGCTCTTTTAAAAAAAGTGCTGAAGAAATAACACCGCATACAGGCACACCTAATAGACTGAGTGATGAGGTAATAGGCGGCAATTCTTTGCTGATTACCACACCTCCCCAATACCCAAAAGCAGTTGCTATGATACCGCCATATAAAAGTGCCCATATTAATGAGTGGTTCCAAATAATATGAGGGTGAGGTTGCTTCAGTATCGCAAGGAATATGACGGGCAATGCTCCTATTAATAATTGCCAGAAAATTAATTGTAAAGGTGGATGAGACCAGCGCATGTATCTGGCACAGAGCATGCTGATAGCCCAGCTGAGCGCTGCTAGTAATAATGCGCCATTACCGAGGAGTATTTCGTGGTTTGACCAGTTGATGGCAAAAGGATTAAAAAGAACAGCAATACCTGTCATACCAAAAATAAAACCTAACCATTTAATCCAGCTCGCTGTTTCATGAAAAAAGAATACGCTAATCGGAACGACCCATAACGGTGTAGTATAGACTAATATCGATGAGCGGCCTGCAGCAACATGATAGAGTCCTATGTTGACTAATGACATGAATAAACCGATTTGCAAAAGACCAATCACTAAAATAATTTTAATATCTTGTTTAGTCGGCCAAATAAATTTTCGTAACAAGATAACGATACTCAACATAGCAACAGTACCAATTCCTAATCGCCCTGCAGAAAACCATAGCGGCGGCATATACTGTAGAGCAATTTTGCTAACTGGCCAGTTAAATCCCCATGCTAAAATGAGTAATAAAAAGGATAAGTATAATTTAAGGTCCGGGTAATTTTTTTTAGGCATCCTTATTCCTCGTGGTATTGTGCCGTGATTTTAAAATAATATAAACTTTGAATAAGTTATGATAGTATTTTGCCTCATATTTAGTACTAGATATACCTATTACTTCAGGATGACCAGAATAGAGTGCCTAGATTGACAATTTTGCATTTGGAAAGGCGATATGTGTATGCTTTAATTTTGTGCTATAATCGCTTCTTTATTTAATTTGTGAATAATTATGTTATCAAGTACTACATTCAGAGCTCTCATTACTATCGAATCTTCTGCCCTATGCGCTCATAGAGCGGAGATTGATAGTATTTTCAATGAGTTAAAGGAAACTTTCCCTGCGCTTTTTGCTGAATTAGAGCCTGAACTCACTAAGGTATTATCAGAATCAACCGCTTCTTCTCAGTTAGATGACCAACCTGCAAAATTAAATGCACCATCGTCTCAAAATAAAGAAACTAAACCAGGTGATGTCACGGAGTTACGTAGACTATTAACAAAAGCACTAGAAGCTGAAGAACTAACAAAATCCGAAGAAAAATCAACAGTAAGACAATCCGATAAGTGTTTTTATGATGCTATTTTTAACATCTTAATCGAGTTAGCTTGGCAGTTTCCACTCAACCAAAGAAATGACCAAGGCCAACCTTATGATGATTTAAACAGTGGCGATGAGGATGAAAACCTTACTCCTGATAACAATAACGCTGTTGCTACTCCAGATGGACGGCTGCACAAAAAAAATTTTCTGAATGAATATTTTGAAACGAATAATGCTTTTTTTGTTAAAGATAATACTGTTTTTCCTCGTACTCCTGAGGGGAAGGTACTCAATGGCCGTCTCCTTTACTATTTGCAAAAACAAGGCATCACTATTCTCATCCCCTCTCTTCGAGAATTAAATGAAAGAAGAGGATATGGCGGTCAACGTCTTGATGAACTTGCGCCTGAGCCTTCTTTGTTACAGGCGATATCACTGTTATTGCTACAGTCTTCATTTGAACAGCCGCCGCTGCAGATGTTTATGATTCTTAATAGTGATTCATTATTGAATGCACCACGTCGCGACGAACCAACATTTAATTCTCTACGCCCTAATCCACCATTAAATTTTCCCCGCCGAGAACAGCCGCTTGCAGATTTAGAAGAATCATCTACTGGTTATAAGATCAGTTATGGAATAGCTTTATTTAATCATATACTCTGGTGGACAATAAAAACCGTAGCGCTTGGTTTTCTATATTTTTCACTTGTTGGATCAGGAGTAGTAGTGCCTGCCCTTATTTTTTATGGGGTTAGCTCTATTGGGCTTGCTTTAGCTTGTGCTCATAATAAACCAGGATCTTATAAAGAGAAATTAATTCTATTTTTTCAGACTGTTTTTGCGTCTTATAAAGAGAGCACTACTATTTTGTTGATAGGCGGCAGTTTAGGAATATTCTTTATGTCGATGCTTTTACCAGGAATGGCACTCGTTGCGAGTTTTTCTCCTGCCTTGATATATTTAATTAAGAGAATGACTAGCAATGCCGGAGATGAGATACAATCATGTACGAAATTTGTGGAGAGTAGCATTGTAGAGGAGAGATGGTCGGTGCTCGAAAGCGCATCTTTAATACTGAAGTGCTCAAAGGGAATTATGTTTATGTTAAGATCTATACGAGATGCTTTTTCTCCTCATCCACTGTCAAATCCTCCTCAGAACGCTGTGGCTGTTACTGTGCCGCCACAACACCGCTCTATGTCAACACTGTTATTACTGAATAGATTATTAACAATAGAAGAAACTCGCTTGTCTTCTCTCTTCAGGTGGTTCCAGTCAATAGTAGATTCCAACAACACATATCATCCTCCTCTATTTTCATCTTTCCAGCGGAATCAGCAGCGTTTAGAGTTTATGGCGGCAATAGCAGCAGTAACTCATGTAGAAGAAGGACAACAGAGACAGTATCGCGGCTAACATTGCTGGCATTTTCTTAAACCCCACTACCGTTCAAAATGCAAAGTTGTTATCCTGAGTATAGCGAAGGATCACTCAAATTTTTGCTGATCTTGTACTTCATTCAGGATGACAAATCGCGCTTTGAAATGTAATAAGTCTATATATTGACATATATCAATTAAATGTCAGCATAAACTCTATAAGATAATAAACCTTGACTCAGGATAATAAATTTTTCCACTATTAAGAATATAGATTCATATCTTAAATACTGTGATGAAATGAATTTAAAAATCCTATTTTATTAATTCTTTTACTATCGTAGCACTTATATTATTTTTGTATATTTTAAAAAAAGGAGAATGATATGGAAAACAATACTTTTGAGAAAAAATGGGAAAAAATAACAAGAAAAGTTAAAAAACAATGGGGTAAATTAACGGATGATATGACTCAGATGAATAGGTCCTATCATGTCATGAAGAAAAGGCAAAAAAATACTTGTCATTATCAGCAAGAACACGTAAAAAAAGAAATTTACAGTTTCTTAAATAATACTGGCTGGAGTGAATAGGAATAATAAGAGATATGCATATGAAAAAGAGAAAAATGAGTGGATGCTTGTTATTAACAGCTTTATTTTCGATGAGTGTTTTTGCTGCTGATAGCGGTGTGTTATCTTTTGATTTGTCTGGTCAAGATGAGAAAGACCCTACTTTTCATTGTGATATAACACATAATCGAGGAACGCTATGGCATCCTACAAAAGTGACATTTACCACTGACGCTGCACTTAATTTTTCTCAGAAAGGAAAGACAATGGAAAATATTTGGCAGAGTGTAGTAATAAGTGAATATTTTTATGTGACAAAAGATCAAGGTGGCGAAGGCCATGTTACTTATAAAACTAATAATGGATCTGACATAGAATGTATTAAAGGACACGGAGAAAATCGCTGGAAATTTATAGAAGAATGAACTTCAAGTCTGAATCTATTTACTCACTTTAAACAATGTCATTGTCATCTTAAGCCCTTACTAGGGTAAATTCTGCGAAGGATCGGTTAAAATTCGAATGATCCTTCGCTACTTCCACTATTGTCCGATAAGCCGATATCATCATGACGCAGTCGTCATTTCGAAGTTGCTGAGCATAATGCACTATTGTTCGGTAAATCGATATCATAATGACACAGTCTTCATTCAAATAGGTGATGCATCAGGCCGCATGCCGTCAGAAATTAGCCCAGGCTAAGGGCGCGTTTTTTGCGCCCGCCGGCCTGGGTAATGCATTCCCCAACAACACAAGCGCTGAAAGCGCGCTAGGTTATAATCACAGATATTTTTCGTCAGATCAAAATCGCTGAGCATAGCGCACTATTGTCCGGTAAATTGATATCATAATGACACAGTCTTCATTCAACTATGTGCTGCTTCAGGCCGTAGGCCGGCAGAAATTAGCCCAGGCTAAAGGCGCATTTTTTGCGCCCGCCGGCCTGGGTAATGAATTTCCCAACAACACAAGCGCTGAAAGCGCGTTAGGTTATAATTATAGATATTTTTCGTCATAATTAAATTATAAGCCAGTAATAATTTTTTTAGCTCATCTTTGAATGAGAGTGTTTTATGATGATTTTCAATATATTTTATAACTGCATCAATACTAGATTGACTAACACTACATGCACCATAGCCATATAGAGTTGTGATAATGATTGTGACATGATTTTTTCCTGTTGATTATCTGCCGCGCTTTCAGCGCTTGTGTTGTTGGGGAATTCATTACCCAGGCCGGCGGGCGCAAAAAACGCGCCTTTAGCCTGGGCTAATTTCTGACGGCCTACGGCCTAGAGTATCACCTATTTGAATGAAGATTGTGTGATTATGATATCGATTTACCGGACAATCGTGCGCTATGCTCAGCAACTTCGATCTGACGGCCTACGGCCTGAAACATCGCATATTTGAATGAAAACCGTGTCATTATGATATCGATTTATCGGACAATAGTGGGTAAGGATGACATAGTTAAATAAAAACTCTTGATTTTTAAATTAGAAATATGACTTATGTCAAAGTTTTTATATTTTTTCAAATGCATAATGGCTTTGAAAATTAATTTAACCAACAAGGGAGAAAAATATGTTAATCAAGCCATCAAAACTAGTGATACTATCTTTTATAACAATCGCATCAATAAGCACTGCTGGATTAACAGGCTGTTCTACGAAACAACCTGAAGAAACAGTGGGTCAATATGTCGATGGTAGCGTAATCACTACAACAGTAAAAAGTAAAATTCTAGCTGATAAGTCTCTATCCCATACGACAATTACAGTTAAAACGTATAAAAATGTTCTGCAATTAAGTGGTTTTGTCAGTTCATACAAACAAAAACTTCGTGCAGAAGAAATTGCTCGTAGTGTAGATGGAGTGACTGAAGTAAATAATGTCATTATTGTTAACTAATACGCATTTAAATAAATTTTTAAGGGGAAAAACAATGTCTAACCAAGATAATATTGCTTTAATTATTGATAATAACTGGGAGAAAGTGAAATCAGAAATGCATCATACTTGGAGAAAATTAACCGATAAAGATATTAACGAAACCAATAATTATAAAGATCTAGTTAAAAAATTGCAGGATGTTTATAGTCTTTCTGAGGAAGAGATCAGTGCTAAAATTAATACTTTTAGTGAAAAGCTGAGCTTAAAACCCAATTTGACACGCATGCAAGAGTTAAAAGAAGCTCTTTATGAGTATGCTTCAAATGTGAAAGATAAAATTAGTAAAAACTTTAATGTTAATTCTCTTCAAAAAAATGCCGGTGAAATGCAATCTGTCATTGTCAAATATGTTAAAGTAAATCCATTAAAATCGATAGGATTCGGCGTGTTAGCGACTGTGCTCATTAAAAAAATGTTAACTCACCATCCTGATTAATATAGATTATGCTTAATGAGTACTGTGAATTTTCATGGTACTCATTTTAACTCTCTCACTTAACTGTAGTATATCTCACTGAAACTTGTTATCATGAGTCCCTTTATTTATATATACTAGTGGGTTTCTTTTGTCCAATAAAATTTTGAAAACACGTCTTTCACAGGATATAAATTGTCAGGAGTGCCCTTCACGTCACTTATGTATAGCAGGTGGTTTGACAGATTCATCACAAATTGATTATCTGAATAAAGTTATTCAAAAAATATTAATTCTTAAGAAAAAAGAGCACGTATTTTATGCTCATAGCCCGATGAAAAATTTATATGCCGTCTATCAAGGGAGTTGTAAAGAATATTGGATTGATGAAAATGGTAATGAATGTGTGACAAATTTTTATTTTCCAGGCGATTTGATTGGCATTGAATCAATTTCGGATGGAACACATTTACTTTCTGTGGTTGCGCTAGAATATTCCGAACTGTGCGTGATACCGCTTGATGAATTTTACGCGGTCATGCAAGAACAAGAAGATATTTTAAAACGTTTTATCAATATCACAGGATTTAAAATACGAAATGATCGTAGCACTAAAATGGGTGTAACGGCTAATGAGCGTGTGAGTGATTTTTTATTAAACGTTATTGCGAGAATGTTAGAAAGAAATCAGACAGAAAAAAATATTCATTTACCCATGTCGCAGTTAGACATTAGTAATTTTCTGGGGATTGCGCATGAAACAGTCAATCGTATTTTTAAAAATTTAAAACGCCAAAAAATTATTAAAATAAAAAATAAAAAAATGGATGTCCTAGACCTTGCAGAATTAGAGCATTTAGGCCGATTAGACTATTCATTAAAAAAATAGTAATACTAGGGTCTGTTGGCAATTCTACTATGCCGGGCGTAATGCCTTGATTTCCTGTGCTCGGCTGCTCGTGCATGTCAACTGCGCTGCGGTGCTCGAAAATCAAGGCATTCCACCTCGGCCTAGCGAATTGTTAACAGACCTTATTGATTTATGTCAATTTTTGATTTGTAAATTTCTCTATAATAAGTCATCAATTTGGAGAAAATTTATGCCTATCACTGAAAATCCAGCGATTTTTATTTCCGATAACTGGATCGAAGTAAAACAACATATTATACCGTTTTGGAAGAGGCTTACTGAAAACGATATTCAGTCCTTCACTAATTATGCAGACTTTATAAAAAAACTCAAAGAAATTTATCATTTATCTCCAGAAGAATTGAATACGAAATTAGCGATTTTTATTTCAACGCTGGAGTTGGAAACCTCCAGTGAAAAATTAAATAAATTAAAAGATATTTTATATCAATATACTTTTGAAACAAAAAATCAACTGAACGATTCTTTAAAAAAAATACTGAACCAAATTGTATTTCAATTAAAAAATAGGCCGATTGAAACTATTATATTTGGAATTCTTGTGACTACTTTAGCAATTAAATGTTATGTGAAAAAATAAGTATTCAAGGGTAATATAAGTAAATATCGCGTTAAATAGTGCTTCAAAATGCGAAGTTGTCATCCTGGGCCCTTACTAGGGTAAACTTCGCGAAGGATCACTCGAATTTTAGCTGATCTTTCACTTTATTCAGGATGGCAACTTCGCATTTTGAAGTGCGATCAGTATGTTAATTTATTTTTTTATACAACTTCTTTTAAAAATATTTTTATATTTTTTACTGCCTGCAATACAAATTATTTAATTTATTTATTTTAAAATTTATTTTTAATTAAATTAAAAAATTATATAGATTAAGTGGATTTTATTTTTTTAAATGTGTATTATGTTTTGGTACGTTAAAAATAATTTTACTGTTTATAATTTTATAGGAGATATGCATATGAGAAATAAAAAAATGAGTGGATGTTTGTTATTAACAGCTTTATTTTCGATGAGTGTTTTTGCTGCTAATAATGGTGTGTTATCTTTTGATTTGTCTAGTCAAGATGAGAAAGATGCACAGGATCCTACTTTTCATTGTGATATAACAAACGATAAAAGCCCACTCTTGAGTAGTACAAAAATCACATTCACTACGGATGATAAACTTAATTTTGATAACAAAGGGAAAGCATTAGACAGTATTTCGAAGAGTGATATAGAAAGTAAATATTTCTATGTGACAAAAGACAACAGAGGTGAAGGCCAAGTTACCTATAAAGCTAATAATGACTCTGATGTAGTATGCGCCAAAGGACACGGGCCAGACCGCACAGAATATAGCGAAAAATAGGAAAATGAAACAAGAGGAGCAAGAGGAGAGTGCGCCCATCTTAGGCGCACTCTCTTGATTTTTGTCTTGTTTATCATTTATACCCGTACACTTCATGGCTATTTGAGATGCTCTCATGAAATTTGCTTCAATAAACCAGTCATCAACTGGATTATTAGCATAAACTTACACTAAACCGTCTTTGCGAGCCCTTACCAGGGTACACTCCGCGAAGCAATCGCAACGCTTAATATATGAGGGCTCGCTTTCTTAAGCTTTGCTTTCGAGCTGGATTGCTTTGCAGAGTGTACCCTGCTAAGGGCTCGCAATGACGGCTGATGTGCAGTAGATACCTATTTCTTTATTAAAGAGGTTAAAATGAACATATTAATACGTCATATAATGATAGGAACACTAGGAGTAGCAATTAATACAATTAATATAAGCTATGCGACAAATAATTTGACGCCACATGTTTTGTTAACCTCTTCTTTAAAATGGCAACAAATCCCCGGCATGCCCGTTGGAGGCATGGTTACCGTGATTGATGGTAATCCTAATAGCCATGATTCATTTGTAATACGAATAAAATTACCTCCTAATTACCATATGCTTCCTCACAGTCATTCCATTAATGAATACTATACTATCCTCTCAGGTACTTATTATTTGAGTATAGGTAATGAGGCAAGTCTGAAAAATAGTCTTGTATTGCCCGCAGGAAGTTTTGTTAAGATTCCTGCTTTGTTATCGCATTCTGGCTGGACTAAAACAGAAACAATTATACAAATCCAAGGGATCGGTCCTCATGGGTTGGAATATGCAAAAAATCAAGAGCAACTTAACAATACTATTTTGCCTTAAAAAAAAGAATCGTGATATGAAAGCGTTATAGAAGCATGATAATTTTTTTATAAAATGTAAAAGTAGATAAAGCTGCTTTTTTTAATCCACGGAAAAACGAATAATGATGTCTCTTTTTTTGATAATTAAAATAATATCCAACAGAGAAAGAAAACAACAAAGTCATCATCATGCCCATGGGAGAGAGAAATTTTTCTTTTAATTGCTTATTGCAATGGGTAAGCAATAATTTATTGTCATTAATTTCTGTTTTCAGGTTTTTTATTTTTCGTTGTAGTCTTAACATGATTTATTTTCCTCACTATGTATTAATTTTTTTAATTGATGGCGAGTCTCACTAAAAAATAAGCTGTTTTTTAGACTAATTAAGGTATAAATCACGCTAATTAGCAAAATTAAATTAAATAAAGAGAGGGCAAGTATTGAAAATTGCCAGCTAAAAGAAAACCACTGTAATATTATAAAAAATAAACCTATTAGTGAAAACCAAAAGGTTATCAATAAAGGTATGAGTATAATTAAAAGCAGTACAATATGCTTGATACTTTGCCTGGCTAATATTGCTTCTGTCATCATCAGGCTGTAAAAATCAGCTACTAATTTTATAAACGCATTGAAAGCGTTGCTCATTAAGTATGTCAGAGAATTATTATTCGCCATAATCAAAATCCTTTGTTATTTTTAGTTTTTACCTTTCAAAGTAGAAATTGTCATCCTGAGGCTCTTAACATTAAGAGCTCAGGATGATACGCTTCACTTTATTTCGCAGAATTAATGATTATTTTTTCTATTAAAATAAAATTTTGCAAATAAAGCGCCCGCTAATGCCGTAAAAATAACGGATTTTACTGGATTACTTTTTATATACTTAACAATGTCTTCTTCCATATGAAGTGAGTTAGATTTGATATTTTCAAGAGAACTCAGAAGTGTCTTTTCTACTTTCTCTTTAATATTTTTAGCAACATCGAATAATCCTTCACCTTCATCTTGAACTGTTTCTTTCAAGTTGGAATCATCTAAAAATGACTGGATTTGCTCAATCACTTTATCTTCTGTCTGGCCGTATGCTTTTTTAACTTTGCCTACTAACGTGTCATAAGAACCTTCAATTTGAGTGATATCTTCATCAGATAGTTTTCCCCATTTATTCTTGATTTTTCCTTTGAGCTCATCCCAGTTTCCTTCAATCATTCGTGTTAAATTCTTAGTTGTCATATTAATTACCTCATCAGTATTGGTTTTTAAATAAATAAAAAATTAATGAAAATAAATATTAAAAATACAGTTTAGCCAGATTCTATGTCTTCTTCATTGATCTATATCAATATTTAAGATTTAAATAATTATTATGTATAAGGCAATACTATAACAACAGAGCCTGGAGTAATATAATTCTCATTTATCCACGCAGCCGCTTTTTTGGAAACTCTAATGCATCCATGACTTGCATTTTTATTTAATGCACTAGTTGATCCATGAATGGCATACCCTTTATGAAAAAACATACAATGAGGCATGGGTGCGCCGCCACCTTCGTCAATTGGAAAAGTTTTAGAAGTACAATTTTTATCTTCGGTGCGAAAAACAGTAAATGCGCCTGCAACAGTACGACATGGTTTTTTAATATCAGGGCAATAATCTTTGCCGCCGGAAGCGGGACCTAGTCCCATACGCTTACCTTCTTTATTATAAATGGCCCAGAGGAGATGATTAGGGTCAAATATAAATACATTTCTGCCTAAAGAGGGCCGGGTAATAGGAAATATTGGGTTATCTTCTGGGATTTCATAATAAGTTGTGTTAAAAATCTTATCCAAGAAGCTGGGTAACGAGGCATTAGCGAATAAATTAGAAAAAAATAATAATAGAATAAGTGATATGAAAATACGCATAGCTATCTCCTAGTCATTTTATAATGGTTACAGTAATGTTATTTGACTATCAGTTGATATGAGTAAATGCACAGCAAATTACTATTCAAAACTTAAATGATAATTAAGCTCTTATGAAAGATAAAATACTAGCAAGAGAAATTTTTTCTCTTGCTAGTAGAGTTTATGATGAATAGCTAATATGAAGATTTCTTTGGAGTTTCGGGCATATGTTTTTCAGATCTGTTATTTTCTTTTTTACGAGTAGGATGTTGTTGTTTACTGTTAGACGGAGTTTCATTTTTGCTACGATTTGCATCGGATGAATGTTGAGCTTTATTGTCCGCATATAATTTTTTCATGTTACGTCCTCCAAATATGATTTATATTTTGTTACGTTGTATGAAAATAAAAAAGCATCGTTTACGAAATGCAGTATATGTTAAATATAAATGGTTAGCAATGCTTTTTAAAATTAAAAATTAAAATAATTATTTTTTAACATTTATAAATAGACTGTAGCCATTATTTCCTTGTTTAAAAAATTTTGTAAACTATTACACAATCAAGTCTATCTTTATGAAAGCATTTAAAAATATTTTTTTCGCATTGAAAATTCTGTTTGATAAATTTAAGGAGCCTTATAATTTTCTCACCTATTAAAAATCCGTGTTGATAATTTTATTTAGTCCGAGTAGACTGAAAACGTAATTTTATTTTCATACAAACGTAATCACTAAATAACAATTAGGAGGACGCGTCATGAAAAACCTAAAGATATACGTCGATGATCTAGATAGCAATAATAATCAAAACGACATAATCCGTAACAAAACTCAAAAACACTTTAAAGATAATCATAATCTACAAAATCTTCAACGCAAAGACGAAGGATATAAGCTCTCTAAAGAGTATCACTATACTTATAATAAAAAAATGGGTAGAGATCAGTAATAGCCCAGAGGCCAGCGCATTCATTTTTTGTTCTGGCCTCCTTTTTTATTTATAGTTGAATAAATATCCTAAATATCCATAGAAATTACTTTATTATCTTAGTTATTTTTATGTTTAAATTGATAAGGAGAACTATCATGACTCAAGCCATCGAATTGTCAGCATCCGTTGTTAAGTCTGCCGAAGTAGTAGGCGTATGCGTTAAAAACGCTCAAGGCGAAAATCTTGGTAAAATTGAAGAATTGGTGATTGATAAAATAAAAGGAAATGTTAGATATGCTGTTCTTTCATTTGGAGGAGTTTTAACACTAGGGGAAAAATTATTTGCTGTTCCTTGGCAACTTTTAAGATATGACGACGATAAAGATTGTTTCATTATTAATGTAGATAAAGAGAAATTAAAAAATGCTCAGGGGTTCAATAAAAATAATTGGCCAGATATGGCAGATGAAATGTGGAATAGTAATATTTATAAGTATTATGATATTAGATATTAATCAATAATAACAAAATGGATGTACAGGCTACTTAGGGTTGCTTGTACATTCATCGAAACTGTCATCCCTGTGAGAGCTCTTTGGCATTCGTTAAGTCTTATCATCAACGAATTATGTAACCTTTACAGCAATGACGATTTTGATGTGAAGCAAAGTTCGTGAGAATAACTCAAATTGCGAGTCCGACTCGAGAGATGTCAACATGAAATAAATACTTTTAAAATAATTCTCCCTCAAATAATACTAATTCAGCATCCGTCATTTTTGGGTGCATTTCTTGTTGTTTCTCTAAGTTCTTAAAATCCCATTTATTTTTATCCATTAATTGACTCAATTTCACGCTCGTTAATGCATGCAATATATTACTGGGTACTTTTGGATTTTCTGTTGCGAGTTGATCGATTAAAACTTTCACACGTTGTCGCATGAGATTTTCCTGGGCGCCACAAAGATTACAGGGAATAATAGGATAAGCCTGCTCATTGGCATACTTAATGATATCTTTTTCCTGACAATAAACTAAAGGACGAATAAGAATATGACGCTTGTTATCACTCAGCAGTTTGGGCGGCATTGAGCGAATTTCACCATTATAAAGAATGGACATTAACAAACTACGGATAAGATCATCTCGATGATGCCCCAATGCAATTTTATTAAATCCTTTTTCTTCTGCATAACGATAAATAATTCCCCGTCGCAATCTTGAACATAAAGAACAGTAAGTGTTTCCTTCGGGAATTTTTTCTTTAACAATCGAATAAGTATCTTTTTTTAAAATTTCATGAGAAATTTGATGCTTTTTCAACCATTCGCGAAGTCCACTATCATCCCAACCAGGTTGTGCTTGATCGAGTGTGAATGCAAAAAGTTCGAATTTATGATGGGTGCGGCGCTGAAGTAACTGCAAAATGCGCATTAAAGTAAATGAATCTTTTCCCCCTGAGAGACAAACCATGATGCGATCACCTGTTTGGATCATATTGTAATCCGCAATTGCTTTTCCAGTATAATGCAGCAATTTTTTTTCTATAGCAGACTCTTTACGTAACATCATGCTCTCCTCAGTCTAAAAAAATGTTATCATTTAGGCGCTTATTAAACACGGATAGATAAAGCGGCCAACAAAGGTATGTCTTGTAATGATCTGACGCCTTTAATTTGCGTCGTAGTTTACCAAAAATCTTATCCATACAGTGTACTAATTTAAGGAATGTATACCAGGGAGCGCTTGCCGGTGAGTAATAATACACCATTACAATGGGCTAAGGATGTTTTACATGATAAAAGCTATCAAGTTCAGTCTAATACGTTTGATCTCATTCAGGATAATCCATGGGCTGTTGTTTATCGGATTAAAACAAACAAAGGTTTTGTATTCTTAAAATGTGTTCCATCAGAATTGTCGTTAGAAACAAAAATCATCACTCTTTTACAGTCAGAATTTCAAGCGAATGTACCCTCTATTATTGCAGAAAATAAAAAACAACATTGTTTTTTAATGAAAGATGCGGGCATTCAATTACATCATTTTTTCAAAGAACATTTTAAACCGGATATTTTAATTGAAACAATGGCGCAGTATGCAAAATTACAAATAAATGCAACGAATAAAACACAACAGTTTCTTGATATGGGTGTACCCGATTGGCGATTGAAAAATTTACCCATGCTTTATAAAGATTTCATTTCTCAGGAAGCTCTTTTGCTTGATGATGGTTTAAGTAAAGAAGATTTAATAAAATTGAAAAAATTAGAACAAAAATTAGTATCTTTATGCACACAATTATCCAGTTACAATATTAAGGATACTTTCGGCCATGCGGATTTTCATGATAAAAATATATGTATTGATCCCAAAACATGCCAAACAACAATCATTGATTTAGGTGAAGTTGTTATGACTTACCCATTTTTTTCATTTCTTAATTGCTTGTACAGAGCAAAAGAAAATTTTAATTTAACTGAAAGTCAATATCATCAATTGCAGCTAAATTGTTTTGAGCCATGGCTTGCATTCGAATCGAAAAAAAATTTATTAGAGATTATGTTGATTATCAATCAATGCTGGCCTATCCATTCTGTATTAGGTGAGTATCGCCTGATGAAAAGCGTTGGAAAAGCAGATTTTCAAAAACTACTTAGACAAGGACGATTTGCAGGGAATCTGCGATACTGGCTTAATTAAAGATAACCTCCTATGAATTCCTTATTTACTACGCTGCTTAAAAACATCTAATTCAGCATTTATTTTATTAGATACCCCTATACCTTTTATTTGCCATGATTTTGGCATATATTTAGCAGGAATCATTTCAAATATTTTTTCCTTAATTAAATAAAGAAGGAAAGGGTCAGTTGCATCTGCTCGCCTTCTTTCTAAGGATCCTTTATATTCATCAAATACCGTCATTAAATCTTTTAATCTGTCTTTTGCAGGAATTTCTTTAGAAAGTGTTTTTAAACAAAGCTGTACAATAAGGTTTTTATTTTCTTTTCCTAGTTTTCCAAGTTTTTTAGATAAGTTATTAAACTCATATTCATCTGGAGATTGAAATAGACTTTTCCATGCACTACCTTTATTTTCATTTTCTAATTGAGATTTATAAGTAAGTAATATTGATCTTATTCTTTTAATACTCTCTAAATCTTTTGGATCGTCATGAGTGTTCATACAAGTTACCCCCATTGATACACACTAATATAAGTGTAGTAGCTATTATGGAAAAGATAGATGCCAGAAACTGAAATAGCATAAAAGCCTTGCATTATTGCTATTGAAATAGTAAATTTACATGGTATTTTTACTAATTTGATGGGGAAAGCACAAAAATGAGCAAATTTTATGCGGATAGAGTTAATCAACAGTCCCTTATTGCAGCTTTTGAAAATCCCTATATCACCGCTATTCTAGGACCACGGCGCGTAGGAAAAACCACGTTTGTTGATCATTATAAAAATATTCATAGTGAAAATATCTGGATTACTTTCAATATGGATTCTTTACAAGAAAGAAATCGAATAGAACAAGGTGCGCTTCATCAAAGCATTATTGAGAGTGCTCAATGTCACATCAGCGCAGAAAAAAAAATATGGATCATCATTGATGAAGCACAGAAATGTCCTGCATTGTTCGATCAAATTAAAATTATTTATGACCAAGAAAAAGATAAAAATTCAATTAAATTTATTTTAACAGGATCTGCTTCTCTTAACTTACATAATTTATGTGCTGAAAGTTTAGCAGGTCGTATTGAACTTTATTTTTTAAACGAGTTTACTTTACAAGAAGCAACCGCTTTAAAAGAAAAATCATTTTTGATAAAATATTCTACATTAGATTGTATAATTAGCGAAGATCCTGTTAAAAATATAGAACTGGCTATACATGCTATCTTACCTTTTAAGAAACTTCTTGAAAATCAGCTCGACCAACAATTAATCTGGGGTGGCTTACCTGAGGTTATCCTTTCTGAAAGCGAAGGTTCAAAACTTCGATATTTAAATAATTATTTACAAACTTATCTTGAAAAAGATATCCGAAGTCTCAATACTGTATCAGATATAAAATTATTTCAGCAGCTTATCAATATTATTGCAGAGCAAACTGGTTCTATTCGTGATGATCAACGATTAATTAAAAGCTTAGGCTGTGCACGCGATACGTTAAAAAAATACAGAGGAATATTGCTTGCTACTTTAACTTATACTGAGCTATATCCTTTTATTACTCATTCGTTAAAACGAATTATTAAATCACCAAAAGGTTACTTGCGTGATAATGGGTTAATTAGCGCGCTCACTGGATTAGTCGATTTTCAAATATTACAACGAACAGGAACAATAGGTCATCGTTTTGAAAATTGGGCGCTCAGTGAAATAACTACTTGGTTAAATCGACAAATTAAACGCAGCGATATTTATTATTGGCGCACTACACAAGGTGCTGAAGTGGATTTTGTTATTTCTATAAAACCAAAATTTTACCCATTTGAAGTCACTATATCTGATTATGTCGATCGGAAAAAGCTTAATAATCTAACTCATTTTATAGAGGATGAAAAAATAGAATGGGGATTTTATATTTATCGCGGCGACTTCCAGGTGGATCAAAAAAGAAAAATTATTTTTCTGCCGGCATGGGCTATTGGTTAGATAAATTGCATTTTGAGGTATTATTAAATTAGCAGTAAGATAATTAAAAATTTGAATAGCACAGGCTAGTAATGAAGCAGTTTTTTTGTTAGTCTATTTGTTCGGAATTTTAATTCAGGGAATCTAGCTTATGACCAAAGTACATATATGGAAAGTGGTTTTTATCTCTTTTCTTTCTTTAGTGTTATCTATACCAGCTTTTTCAGCGCAGGAAAATATCAAAAAAGAAGAAGTCAAAAAATTTCTTATGTCCGCTGCGGATTATATTAAAATGCATGGAAAAGATGCAGCTATCAAGGAATTTAATGATCGGCATGGATTATTTACGAAGGGAAGCGACTATATTTTCGTCATTGATTATCAAGGCACCATGCTTGCAAATGTGAGCCGTCTAGATTTGGTTGGGAAAAATGTACTATCCTTAAAAGATGCTAATGGGAAATATCTTAATCAACTATTAATTAAAAAAGCAAAGATGGGCGGTGGTTGGGTGAGTTATCTTTGGGTCAACCCTATGACTAATAAAGTACAATGCAAATTAAGTTATGTGATACCCATGGGTAGCAGTTATTTTATTGGTTCTGGATACTATAAGAATCGGTGTTAACAGACCATCGTCCTGATTTCTGCAGAAATTTACATCTTCAATAACGCTAAAAAAAACTTGATAATTGACTGACTCGGCCTAAAGGCCGAGTTTTTTCCTTCATAAAACTGCATTGCCCTTTTTGAGTAGCCTCGCGAGGACAACAAAAAAGCATTTCAAAATTTTAAAACAGAAGGAGGATACAAAATGATAGGGCGTTTTATGAGATCGAGGATCGTAAAAGCCATAGCACTTGTCAGTGCTGTAGTACTCGCTTATCTGAAAAGAGAGGCGTCTGTT
This sequence comes from Gammaproteobacteria bacterium, assembly GCA_044221135.1. GTDB lineage: Bacteria > Pseudomonadota > Gammaproteobacteria > DSM-16500 > DSM-16500 > UBA4722. The sequence goes on along the minus strand of JBGAPT010000004.1, from coordinate 15,399 downwards.
GCTCCAGCGTTTAACCTTATCGAAGGCACTTCTCCTGTTTTGGATAAAGAGGAAAATGTCCATGAAATTGGTTTTTCTTTTCCAACGGCACAGCATAATCGACTTCTCATTCAAATGACAGAGCCTGTGATAAAATGCAAAGATGACATGAATCAGTTTAGTCATAAAATTTTTGATGCTGTCAGTGCAACGGTTATACCCACTTCATCAACGATCATGTGTATAAAAGTTTTTAACGAGCTTTCATTTTTTGGGCCGGATGCAGTTATAAGAGAAAATGTAAAATTTTACGAACGCGACATTGAAAAACCTAAACCGCCTGCCTTCTTTAGAGCAGTGATGTTAAATACGGCGGGTGAGGAAGGCATATGTGTGGCTCAGAATAATAAAAAAACATGTCTACCTAGTTTTCATGTGATGGATTTTATTTTTTTATCTGCAAATTTTACAATTCAACAGGCAACAAAATGGGGAGGCACAACAGAAAAGGTAAGAAAAATGATAGAAAGGGCTGAACGTCATTCAACTCACGTAGAAAAAGCCTGTCAAAAATTTAAAGGTAATGATAAAAGAAAAGATACAATAGAAGAATGTAAAAACAAAACGACTATTGCTATGAGACAGTTTGTAAGCACTCTTTATCAATTGGGAAATCAAACTGCTGCAGATAAAAGCAGAGTGATAAGCAAGAATAATTGTTCTCTTTTTTCAGTTAATTCACGTCCGGTTATGTTGGAGAAGAAAATTATTTCTTTACCAAGAAACAATATGATATAAATTTTATTTATCAAGCGTTAGATATCTTGTGTATCGAAATTTATAAATTATTTCTAACCACTTGTTTCTACTGATGCTGGTGCAAAGAGTCAGGCGTCTATTTTCTACTGCTTATGAAGCCGAGTTAATGATAGTAACGTTTTGATTTTATTAATGTACTGGCTGAGCACGTATCAGTATCCGACTGTAGAATTGATAATACACTATACTATATTAAATAGTGTGGAGTGGGTTATTTTAGGATGAGATCACGGAGGTGGGTGATGGTATCCAGTAATAGCAGCGCCTTCAATGAGGATAAAGAAGTAAAAAATGCAAAACAAGGCGTTCAAGCGTATGAGACGGAACGAACGTATTTCGTGCAAGCGCTTATTCAAGCTATCCCAGCGAATACCCAAGATCCAGCGTTACTCAATCTCATCGCTCAACTGAAGCAAGAAGAAAAAACTGCAACCATGGGGCTAAGAGAGATATATGATCTAGCCAAAAATGCTGTGCGAGAAGCGACTGATCAAGTCGCTGCGCAATCATTACAAAACGCTCTCTTGCATTATGGCAAAACGAAAGCGATCAATAATGATCATAATTATTTTGTGAGATGTATGTTTTTAGCTGAAATGGAATGCAAGCAGTATGTCGAACAACAAGCAAATCAACTGAAACAAGAGATAAAAAATCAACAAAAAATAATCAATGATGAAATTGCTAAATTAGAACGTGCTTGTAATGCACTTGAAGCACATATAGATAAATTAACTGGATCAGAAAAAACTAAAGAGTTGAAGAAACAGGAACTTGCTAAAATAAAAGAAGGAATTAAGATATTAACGGGACAAAAAGAAGCTCTTGCAAAGCTTGATGTATCTCCTACCGTGCAGCGAATGCAATTGGTTGCACTTGAAAAAAGATCTATAGAGGCTTTTATATCTCATGATAAAAGAATAATTCAGCAGTACAGTCAAATAATCAATACAGAAAAGATACAGTCGTTTTGGAGCAAAGTTTTTGGATGGAAAACTCAGTCAGACAGAGCGCAGGAGCAGTTAAGGCCATTATTAAATGAAGTACTTGATGGATTATCTAAGTCTCCGCCGTCTAGTTTAAGTGAAGCTAAATTATCAGCAGCAATTTCATACTTAGAAAGTGCACGTCCGCGAGATGAAGCAAAGAAAACAGCGGAGGCATTGCGTAACATACAGAAAAAAATGGTCACATTCCAGGAAGAAAGTAAACAACTTGAAGCATCAGAAAAACAGCCTTCTCCAAAGCTTGCAGATCAAATGGCGGAAGTAAAAAAGATATCGGGAGAAAGAGAAGTAAACGGTAAACTTGAAAAAATAAAAAATGAATCAAAAAAAATTCAAGATGATGCGAAAAAAATAACAGGTATTGTGCTTGGAATAAATAAACGAGTCAGTAAGGCAGAAACGCATCTTGAAGTGAAAAGAGGAGATGTAATTCATAGTGCATGCGTGAAAAAACAAGAAATACTACAGCCTGAAAAAAAACTGACTATCAGAACGTTAAAATTTCTAAACAATTCCATATGTGTTAGTAAAGGCCAAGGTAAAGACAAAGATAAATTGAGCAATATATTTCATGAAAAAACGAGAGGTAGCGCAAACACAGCTGCTAAATTTGCTTATCATCGTTTAAAGAAAGCATGGACTGTGAGCGGTAATCCAAGTGGTGATCCAATTACTAGTTTGAAAATACAAAGACGTGCTGCGGCTGCAGCATCTTTTCTGGCTTATGCCATTGCAAAAGACAGAAAAGATTCAAAATTGGACGAGAGGGAGCGCAATAATATAAAAACAGCTCTTTTCATCTATGGCCAACTCATCTCAACCAATAAATCATTGGATAAAATCATGGAGGAGGCAGCAAAACAGCCGTATGCTTCTACTCAAGTCAAAGGCATACGAAAACCGGGATCTCCTTTTCAAAAAATCTTAGATGAATTTTCGGCTCCAGACGTTGTTGGCGAAGTTGATTTTGTCGAGCGGTCCTTGGATCAATCAAAAGAAATAGATTCTGTTCCTGCAAAAGAATATCAAGCGCTTCTTGATTTTCACAACAATCCAGAAGGTAATTTGATTAATTTTGCTGAAGCAAAAACGCCAAAATTACTTGAATCTCCCTCTCATTTACTTGCCGTTCCATTCAAAGAAAAAATATTTCCTTCAAAAATTCCACCTGTAGAAATAAAAAATCAGAAAGCATTACATAAAATTTATACTGATCAAGTGCAAAATCAAAAATTATTAGTTGATCGGGTTGCAGCTGAATTTAAAAAATTAAATAAAAACGCATTTGCGGTGCAAGAAGTTCAAGATGTAGAAAAAAACTTATTGGGAATATTGAAGGAATCGAGTGAGGTCAGCGAACAATATAGCGCGCAAATAGCAGTCAGGGCTAATCTTGCTGCTTTATTTTATGCTACTGCTAGAGAATTAAATGAAAAGCTCGAACAGACTCAAGATCCAAATGAAATCGAGAAAATCAAAAACCAAATAAAATATCTTTTTCAGTTATATGAAAAGCTTGTGCTAACAGGTGACTCAATAAGCAAAGTAATAAAAGACAGTCAAGATGCTCTTAAAGCGTGTAGACTACCCTATGAAGAACCGTTCAATAGCACATATGAATTACTTAGGACTGTTACTCAATCATCAGACATGCAAGCTTTGTTACATGCTTCAGAAGTAGGTGGGTTGGTAAATGAAGCGAATGTTGATGCATTATGTAGATATCATGAGACCGGCATGACAAAAAGCTTTGCTCATGAAGCAGCAGAAAAGAATATGGATAACTTGAATAAGGGATTGAACCAGCAATTAAATGAAGCCCGGGTTGAAGAACGGGAAAAAATGAAACAAAAAACACGAGAGGAAGAAGAAGCGAGACGAGAAAAAACTCAGAGAGGAAAAACACCCGAAGAAAGAAAAGGAATACAAGATGCGGCTGTGGAACAAAAGCTTACTAAGCTAGAAGTCAGTGTGAAGGAACTGGAGGAAAAAGTTGCTGAAGTGGCTAAAGCGAATGGCTTAGATGAGACAGCAGTAAGCCAGAAAAAAGAAATTGAAGAAAGTGTGGTGTTAAGTGAATATTACTATACATTTATTAGAAAATTAACTGCTGAACTCATGGCGGCTAAGACTATCTATTCTGGTAAAGTGGCAGATACTCATCTTACAGCAGCACAACAGGCCATGAAACCGGTGCAATTAGTAGGAGGCATATTTAGCCCATTTGGTGGAGATATAGCAGCAAATGCACTGACAGCAGCCACAAACTTGTATGAAGAACGGCAAAAAGCAATAGCAAATACCTATCTGGCAAGGTCATTTACCACCATGGGGGAGGCTGAAAAATTTGTTGAAGAATTGGCTCGCAGGTTAACGTTGGAGCAGAAATATCATTTAGAAGAAGTCAAAGCATTAACATCGACTGATATCATGGGACAAGCATCAGACTATGTGAGTAACTTGAGGGGCAACGAATCTTTATCTGCTATTGAACAATATGCATCTAGCCAGGTGGAAAGCTTTCTTACTGCAATAACCGACGGACATCTTGGTGAATTAGGCTTAGAACTAGCAGATTCTGCTCGTCGTGAAGAAGCATTGGATCGTGCCGTGAAGCTGACTACAGGAGATAGTGTGTATGTGGAGATAGAAGAAGCTAGACATCCGCATGATCAGGAAGTGAGAGCTGCATTAGTGGATTTGGAAACACAGCTTGTGGCGGCAGCGGAAGCAACTGAAGAAGAGCGTCGCAGCCTGGAAGAAGTGTTAGGCGCAGAAGTTGAAAAGCCTAAGCAAACAAGTTCAACAACGAAAACGGATGCAACACCTGCAGCATCATCGAGTGCAACACCTTCTTCTAAGGGTGTAGAATTAGATAAAAAACAAGGATCAACAAAACAGGAAGAAAAAACGCCAGAAGCGCCAGTGCTTCCTGTAGAAGAACCCAGCTCTTCAGGTTCTCGGATGCGGCGCTGATTTGACTTTCATGAGCAGGATAAATTTAAAGTAAGCGTTCACGCCCCAAGCAGCAAATCTCATTTTTGGCCAATTTTAAGCGATCTTTTTGGAAAAATGTACTCACATATTCGTATAGGCTTTGCAATTTTTCCAAAAAGATCATTCAACTTTGACTCAAAACGACGTTGCTGGAAAAATCGTAATAACTTACTTCATTGCAAGCTGAGTTATCCTCACGAAATTTGCTATTGTGTGTCATCCTCGCGCTCTCATGCCATCTCCGCTCCTTCATGTCATCTCCGCTCCTTCATGTCATCCCCGCGAAGGCGGGGACCCATCATGATTTACCTCCTTAACTACTTTATTTCTTGATAATTCAATTTCAATTATATTAATTATCGTTTGGAGATATTTGCAGGATAGGTCCCCGCCTTCGCGGGGATGACATGAGGGAGTGGGGATGACACAAGCTCGTAATGACGACGGTGAGATAAGCTATTTCCTGATTTTTCCAACAAAACCGCTCAAAACTGAGATTTTTTTGAAAGTTCAGAGCCATCGTGAACAGCTACAATTTAAAAATCATTTTCAGTACGATTTTCCTGAGACTCCATTTTATTATATATGCTGTGGTGTCAATTGGGTGGTTGAAGAAGCGGGTGTAGGTGTATTTGTCTCGTTCTTTGATTCTGGTGTACCCAGCCTTTTACATAAATCTATAAGAAAATCTTTCCGTGTATAAGCGTTAGGATGTCTGCTATAGGGGTCATTAGGATTAGGAGCTTGGTTTTGTTTTGCTACTTCCATTATTTGTGATACTCCATCTAAACCACGCTGAATTTCCGCAACATTGAGAGAAGCACTGCACAGTTTATTCTCTCCAGAGTTAGCCCGTGAAAATAAAGTTGTTAATTGTGCTATTATTCCAGCATATTCGCTTTTTTCTCGTTTTAATTCAGCATTTTCTTTTTGAAGTGCCTGGGTCTCTTCTTGTGATAAACTTGTTTCCTTACTTTCTGGTTTCTCATGGGCGGCAGTTGGTGGAGTAGATGGTTGATCTAGTGCTGCAGAAAGCGAGTAGGGAGTGAGTAAAGAGGATGTCGAATCTAAAGATCTAAGGACATCAAGTGTTGTAGTAGCAGCAGGTGTATTCTGCAAGCTGCATGAAGACATATTCTCTACTCCATTAGATGAAATTGAACTGATGGGTGTTGAAGAATTATGAGAATTTTTTTCAGCAAGCGAGGCATCTTTCTTTTCTACACTACTAGATTGTTCAGTAGGATAGGAATCTGGAGTGCTGATTTCAGAATTAGCGTGATCATGCGGCAATAATTCGCTTTGTGATTGTATAACGCTCTTTGGCGTTAAAGAATGGTGAGAACTTTCTCCAGCAGATGAAACATTTTTTTCGCCTATACTATTAGATTGCTCAGGAATTCCGATTGCCGTAGGAAACGAGCTAGGAGTCATAGTAGCGTGATCAGAGCTTGAGGAGAATGTCGATGTTATTGCTGTAGCTGCTACGACGGTGGAAATAGGAGTACTCTCATCTTTTCGAATACCCGATGTCATTGTTAAGAGCTTTGTTGTGGTAGCAGCGGAATGAGGTGTCTTCGTACCGTGTACGCGGCTGGATTTAGCATTGGAAGAAGAACTATCTTTTTGTGAGTGCGTAGCGGCACGTAGTTTTTTTTCTTGTTTTTTCTCTGATGGTCTCTCTGATTTTTTTTCCTCCTGTTTATGATGAGTCGATGAGATATCTTCATCACTTTCTTCTTTATCTGTAGAGACTGGATCTAAAGGTTTTGCAGGCCGTATCTTTTCTATCGACCACACTGCTATGCGTTGTAAGACACGTAAAGGATTCAAGGAACGACTTGCTTGTTCAGCGGGAGTATTTCTTTTGGCTGCATTCCCTTTTCTCTTAAAACCTGCGCTTCTGGATATAGGCGTTTTAGGTTTTGCGTTGGAGAAGGCTTTTTCTGGAGCCGATGTGCTGGCAAGGTCTTGCTGGTGCGATGGGCTATCATCTGATACATCAGATGAAGTAACAGCAGAATCCTCTGTGTTCATTGGAAGTACATTGGCTAAATGCTTGCGATACCCATAACCGAGTAAAGCAGCATGGAGTATGACGACTATACCAGAAAACATGGAAACAGTAGCAACATTCAATACTTGCAATCCCTCCGAGGAGTACCAACCTCCTGCTGTTAGCGCACTTCCTAAAGCGACCATCATAAGAATGCGGTTATAAAGCGTTTTAGAGTCTGCTAATGCTTGTGCCTTATTTTTTTTAGCCTCTTTCTCTCTTGCTTTTTCTTTTTCTTCCTGTTGTCTTTTAGTGAGTTTTTTAGGTATGCGCATTTTAGCAAAAAGTGTATTGTCTGGATCAAAATCACTAGCGGAACGGGGTCGAGAGTGATGATCCGGGGTAGAATCTTCACTATCCGTTGTTAGGGATAGTTTTCTTTTTATTTGAGTATAGTGATGATTACCTAAAAAAGCAGTGACTAATATCCCTCCGCCAAAAGCAATTGCAGCGGATGCGATGCCAAATGTCTCTGCCCCATCGAAATACAAACCACCTAATATTAAAATGCATCCTATGATGATCCCTGCACGAAAGCGATCTTCCATCTCTTTGAGTGTGGGTGTTCTGAAAAAAAAGTGCTGCTTGGGATTTGTGCCGGATTTCACTTCGTTCTCTCCTCTTTGTTATTTCTTATTAATATATTGTTCTTTTTGGGTATAGCCTAAATCAATAATAGGGTGAAAGCAATTTTATAATTGGTTTGAGATAAAAGCAATTCATCGCTGCTAAGAAACACGAGAAATAATTAGTATCGGACGTAGCTTCATATCAGGTCTGATCAATAGCCCCGGTAATCAGAGTGGGATATTGATACATCATCGCATGCCCGCCATTGTTAATAATAATGAGCCGGGACCGTGGAATGGTATTTGCTAAAATAATAGCATTTTGAGGAGGAATAATCACATCTTCACTACCCGTGAGAATGAGAGTTGGCACGGCTAGTCGTCGTAATTTTTGCGGGATGTTATTTGCTGTTCGCCAATTTTTCAAGAGCGCTTTTTGTTTTTGCAATACGGAAGATAATACAGAGGGTTCAGGTTTTCCTTCGGGTTTAAACATATTTTCAACAAATATTTTTGACATGTTATTGACATCGCTAGCAGGGAATAAGATAGACATGATGCGGTTAAATTTTTCTTCCTGTGTGCCAGATTTGTCAGTTAATTTTTTTTCTACATCCGGTGCAGTCGGGATCGCTGTATTGCCGCCAATTTTTGTATTCATTAATACTAATTTACCGACCAGTGCAGGATGCTGTATCGCCAGCTCTTGTGCAACCATGCCACCCATAGACCAGCCTAAAACAGTCGGTTTGTTCAAACGCAGTTTTGTAATAAGTTGAGCGGTGTCACTGATTAAATCACGCACGTTATAGCGGTTAGTTGAAAAATGCGAATTGCCTACACCGCGATTATCAAACACGATAAGCTCATGCGATTTTGCAAGTGTGTATAAGAAAGTATTATTCCACTCACTCAACGTTGCACCATAACCCGTGATGAATACCATTGCACTGCCGTGGCCGAAGCGGTAATAAGCGAGTTGACCATCTTTGACAGGCAGTATGTTTTGTTTGAGTGTAGGTTGGGTTTGATTCGAATCAATGTGGGTTGTGCAGCTAGATAAATTAACGGCAAGCGTTATAATTAAAATTAAAAAATTAGTTCGCCATGACAGCACAGTGTTAAGCCGTAACAGCATACATCAGCTTTTGTGTTAATTTCTGTATTTTTTCATCGTGCTGCATACGCTTTGACTTTGTTGATTAAGTAGCTTACATTTTAATCTCGATTAACTTATCTTTCAAGGCCATATTCATTATCTTTATTTGTATAGCCAGTATCTAACTTAAAAATATTAAATGCGGTTCTTTTATCATAGATATCAATTTTCTCTTCATTCTTTAATTTTTTAGCTAAGCTAATTGATAAAGGTAATCCTAGTATTTCAATAAACACTTTAATTAACCACATGGTAACAGCCAAAGAAATTAAATTTTTTAATTCCATGTTTCCAAAAAATGCGATGATTGTGAAAGTGATGCTATCTATGCAGGAAGCTATTATTGTTGAAAAAACAAATCTAATTCCCATTTGTTTACCATTCATTTTTATTTTCAATTTTGCAATGATGTAAGAGCTGAGCGGTTCAGAGCAAAAATAGCTAATCGCTGATGCAAGTATAATTCTGATATTAATCGACAATAGAGAATCAAACATGGCATTATGAGTTGGGTAATCTGGGCTTGGCATATGGATAATAATTTGGCTATACAGGATAAAAAATGCATTAAAAAGAAATCCACACCAAATAGCACGTCGCGCAAATTTATATCCATATACTTCGGTAATCAAATCAGATAGTAAAAAAGTAAATGGAAAAACTAATGTTCCTGCATCAGTGGTTAATCCAAAAAATTTAACCAATCTTGGATCAAACCAATTTGACAGTACGATAAACAGGGAAAATGATAATGTCAGAAACCATAAATAATTGGATTTTATCATTAATGGTTTTGAATAAGTTAAAGAATCAATCATGGTTTTGTCATTCCCCCATCAGGGATAGCTTGCTATTTTTTTTAGCCATTATAGCCATCTCATCTGTATTTTTAAATAACTATTGGATTTTTATATTTAAAAAGTACATATATTTATATACATAACATATAAAATATGTCTATAAATATATAATCAAGTATACTATACTATGTATATAAATATATAGTCAATTTGAGGTTAATATATGAAAAATCAATGGCTTGTAATAAAACAGCTTGATAGACAACTCAAAGAATGGCAAACAATAAACCAGAAATATGGTAAGCCTAAAGCGGGATGGGTAAAAACGTTACGAGTGGCATTAAGCATATCAGCAGAGCAGCTTGCTAATCGCCTTGGCTTAACACGTGGACGCATTAACCAATTAGAAAATGCAGAAATACATGATGCAGTCACATTGCGAGCATTAAAAGAAGCTGCAAATGCTCTCGGATGTGAATTGATTTATGCTATCGTGCCAAAAGATCATTCTACTTTGGAAACTATTATTAAAACCAGAGCAAATCAAATTGCAAAAGAACGTGTAGCACAGGTAGCTCATTCAATGTCGCTGGAAGCGCAATCAGTAGATGTTAATACTCTCAACGTAGATGCACTTGCCAGAAGCTTGGCAGAGCATCTCAATAAAAAATTTTGGGAAACACCAAATCAGGTGGGCAATAAAAAATTAATTATGAAATTAAAAAAGAAAAAATAACTATGAAATTTAAGTATGCTCAAGGAGCAACTCCGCTTGACCCAGAGGAAATGAATGGATTGATTCCTTTGCATATATCTACCCAAAGTCAACTCAATGAATGGGAAGCTGCAAATATATTAAAGGCAGAAAATTGGTTATTTTCAACTTCGCATCATGGGGATTTTTTAACTATAGATTTTATAAAGCGGTTACATAAAAAAATGTTTAATGAAACCTGGAAATGGGCAGGATATTTTCGTCTGACTGAAAGAAATATTGGTATTAGTCCTTATCACATAACTACAGATTTAAATAATTTATTAGAAGATATTCGTTATCAAATCATTCATTATAGCTATCCATTTGATGAAATTGCATATCGTTTTCATCACCGTTTAGTTTCTATTCATCCGTTCCCCAATGGAAATGGCAGACATGCGCGATTAATGACGGATTTATTATTAGTTCAAGCAGGCAGATCTCGTTTTACATGGGGCAAACAAAAACTAGAGCCAGAAGGGCCTGTTAGAAAACAGTATATTAATGCGCTTAAAAAAGCAGATGGCCATGATTATGGTCCTTTAGCGGAATTTGTTAAATCATAAATGTAATGATTTTTTCTTAAGAGCGAGTATAATCTGCCAAATTCAGGCTATTTTAAGTATATTTTCAAGAGGGTAAAGAAATGATAGGGCGTTTAGCGAGATCTAAGATTGTGAAAGCAATAGGATTAATGGGTGCTGCTGCAGTGGCTTATCTGAGTAGAGAAGAAGAAGTTATTCCTGTACCTGATTCTGATTCTAATAGAGGTGTACCAGCTAAATTTAGTCTTTATGAACCAGAGGACGCTGTTCCAGTTTTAGATAAAGATGGGAATGTGCATGAAATTGGCTTTTTATTTCCTACGCCGGAGCATAAGGAAGTTGTCATTCGAACAACCGAACCTGTGATAAGATGCCGAGATAATACAAATAAATTTAGCCATAAAATTCTTAATTATACCGAAACAGGACTTCCATCAACAATCAGCTGTATACAAGTCCATGAAGAAATTTCAGTTTTTGGATCTGATGCTTTTATAAGAGAAGAGGCAAAGTTCCATCAACGTGATACAAATAAGCCTAAGCCACCTGCTAAATTTCGAGTGGCTATGTTGAATACGGAAGGTAAGGAAGGGATATGTACTCCCCAGGCATGTTTACCTAGTGTACATGTTATGGATTTTGATTTTTTACCTTCTAGTGTCACAGTACAAAATGCAACAAAATGGGGCGGGACCATAGAAGAAGTGAAAGAAACTATGGATATGGCTGCGCGTGATTTAACTAGGGCAGAACAAGCTTGCCAAAAATTAGAGGAGCAGGGTAAGTCAAAACATACAGCAGAAGAATGCAAGAGAAGAGCAAATATTGCAGTTCGACAGTTTGCATACAGTGTTTCTAAATTAGTAGATCAAACGGCTGCGGATAAAACAAGAGTGCTCAGTGAAAATAGCCATACTCTTTTTGGTAGTGCTGCTAATATTCCTGATCTAGAAAAGCAGCCCATGGTTGCGGCATCATCAAGAAGAAATAATCTGTAGGTGATCAGCTCTCAGCGCTGTGTCATCCTGAGTGAAACGCACTAACGAAGGATCAGCTAAAATTCGAGTGATCCTTCGCTTTGCTCAGGATGACAATAAACTAACACCATTAATAATCATCCTTAATCGACAACGTTTTTACATTAACAAATGCGAGAATTCCCTCTGCAGATAATTCTCGTCCATAACCGGAATTTTTAATCCCGCCAAAAGGCAAGCGAGGATCAGAAGATAAGTAAGCATTAATCACACAGGAACCGGCCTGTATTTTTTCCGCTGCTATTTTTTCACCGCGTTGAATATCTTTCGTAAAAATGCCCGCGCCTAAACCATATCTTGTATCATTTGCGATAGTAATGGCTTCCTCTTCATTTTTTGCTATGATCATTGAAACGACCGGGCCGAATATTTCTTCATCATAAGCAGGCATGCCTTTTTTGATATTTTTTAAAAGAGTGGGAGGATAATAAAATCCATCGTCTGCAGGGATTTTACCGCCTGTGATTAATTCAGCGCCTTTTTCAATACTTATTTGTACTTGTTGGTGCACAGTATCGCGAATATCTTTTCTGGCCAATGGCCCGCAATCTGTTTGAGAATCAAGTGGATTTCCAATTTTATAGTTTGACAGCTTTTTTTTGATTAAATCCAGGAATTTGTCCTGAATCGATTCCATCACGATGAGTCGTTTTGCTGCAATACAACTTTGTCCTGAGTTCAACATTCTTGAAGTGACACACGCATTCGCTGCCAACTCTAGGTTTGCATCTTCCAGAATAAGGTAAGGATCACAACCGCCCAGTTCGAGAACAGATTTTTTAAGTTGGCTTGCAGCGATTGCGCCGACGATTTTTCCGGCTTGTGGACTTCCAGTGAAAGTAACAGCTGCAACGGCAGGATGACTAATCACTTTTTCTGTATCATTTTCTGAAATAATTAAAGTACGAAAAATATTTTCTGTTAATCCGGATTCAAGAAATAAATTCTCAATGGCAAGAGCAGTACCTGTGGAGATGGGTGCATGCTTTAATAAAGCGGCATTGCCTGCCATCAGAGTTGGCGCTGCAAAGCGGAAAACCTGCCAGAAGGGGAAATTCCATGGCATGATTGCAAAAATAATTCCTAGAGGTTGATAAGTGATATAGCTTTTTTTCATCTCGGTTGGAATTATTTTTTGCTTAAGATAATTGACAGCATTTTCTGCATAATGATCACAAACTAAAGCACATTTTTCAATTTCTGTCAGACCTTGTTTAAGCGGTTTTCCCATTTCTTCTGCAATAAGCAGGGCATATTCATTTTTTCTTTGACGAAGCATTGCGGCGATTTTTCGCATACCCGTAGCTCGTGTAGTAAAATCCAGTTCTCGCCAGACTTGAAAGGCTTTATGACAGGAGTCAATAACCTGATTGATTTCAATATCTGGCATTTCAGTATAGATTTTAATGATCTTGCCTGTGGCAGGATTAACTGTTTTGATTGCCATAACTATCCTTCGTAAGCGTTCAGAGTACTAAGCTGCAAACTTCATTTTTGGCCAATCTTGAACGATTGCTTTTAAAAAATGTGCTCACATACCTGTGTATGCTCCGCTATTTTTTAAAAGCAATCGTTCAACCTTGGCTCAAAACTGAAGTTCTTCTGCAAGTCTAATGCCTCTGTGAACGAGGGGTCAAGCTTGCACAATTGCACTTTAAATATAACAGCTCCTAATATTTAATAGTAACAGATGCAAATGTACAAGCCTGACCCCGGTTTTTAATTTTTTATTTGCATAGATTTAGAAGTTAAATTATTTTTATCATTATCAAAAATGATTTGAGAAACAACATCATCAAATATTTTTCTATAGGGATTATAATCTTTTTCCGTTGTTGCTGCTTCAATTTGCACATTGCCTCCAGTATATACGGTAACATAAGTTACTTGATATAAAGTAATTTCGTTCTTTTTTATAAGCGATGTCATCACAGCCCAGTCTCGATTATTTAATTTTATTTCTCGAGGAGGTTCAATGACTTCTTTTTTTCTGTCTTCACTTAAATTATTGTAAATTTTATTTATGATCATCATGGCTGATTTATTTTCAGGAGGAGAAATATAAACAGATATCATTGAGCCTACAGGGTTAGGCCAACTGGCTCTATCATTGAAATTATATTTAGAAAATAAAGCAAATAAATACGGTTGATCTTTGAAAACAAAATCGGCTGATGGAGATGGATGATCTTTCATTTCTAAAAACCAATTTTCAGGACCACGAATTGAAACACCTAAGGTTGTATTCATATATACTTCAGTATGAGCAGCCTCGCTGATGTTTGAGAAAAAGCATAAGAAAGAAAATATAACAGAAGTAAGAATATAATTTTTCCATATTATTTTTTGCATTGGTGTATCTCCTGGCTAGATGAAAACAGATATTGACAGACTATTATACTATAATGTCAGTCTAATCATATCAATATTTGATAGGTTTCTATCTGTCAGGATGTTAAGATGATCAAATTGATTCTAGTACTAACACAAGATAAAAATGTTTAACAAACAAATAAACCACAGGTAATAGTATGAGTATTGCTCTTTTAGTAGGACGTGATAAAAAAGAACAAGAATTGTATTCTTGGTTCACGCAAGAAATATATCATCAATTAAAACTATTCGATCCATCTGTTGATATTCATATTTGGCCTGAAATAGATGAAATTAAAGATATCGATTTGATACTTGCATGGCGCCATCCACTGGGCATACTAAAAAAATTTCCGCAATTAAAATGTATCGCATCGCTGGGTGCAGGCGTAGATCATTTGATGGTAGATCAGGAAATACCAAAGCATGTTCCTATCATTCGCGTCATGGATCCCTACATGGCAAATGACATTCTTCATTATGTTTTAACGTATGTGTTACATTATGTAAAGCGTGTCGATCATTGGGATGATTGTCAAATTCAGAAAGCCTGGATAAAAAAACCGCCATTTAATTTTGCTGACAAAACAGTTGGAATAATGGGACTGGGGTTTCTTGGAAAAAAAGCGGCCCAAGCGCTACAACAGATAGGTTTGAAAGTCATTGGCTGGAGTAATTCTCGTAAAAATATACCTGGTATTCAAGATTATGAGGGAAATGCAGAACTTATTCATTTTTTATCTCTCACCGATATTCTGGTTTGTCTGCTACCATTAACGCCGCAAACAGAGAATATTTTAAATGATCATACTCTCTCTCAATTAAAACCTAATGCTTGCTTGATTAATTTAGGACGTGGTGAGCATTTGGTTGAAGCGGATCTTATTTCGAGTCTCGATTCTGGCCAATTGAGTGCTGCTTATTTAGATGTTTTCCGACAAGAGCCCTTACCAACCGATCATCCTTTTTGGAGACATCCCAAAATCCGTATTACTCCGCATATTGCTTCTGTCACACATCCACAAACCGCTGTCCCGCAACTGATAGAAACTTATCGCAAATTATTAATGGGCAAGGTCGTGAACAATGTAGTTGATTTAGCGAGGGGGTATTAAAGAAAAGAGTTTATCAGCCATACTTGCAATATAAACCACCATCTTTCTTCAATTCAATCTTCAAATGCAACTTTTGATTAATTATTATACATTTCAAATTAATACCTGATCTGTATAATGTCATGAAAAAAGGAATGCAGAGTGGCTCATAAACATCTTAATTATTTAAAGCGCTGCCAAATTTTA
>JBGAPT010000038.1:0-20003 GCA_044221135.1 Gammaproteobacteria bacterium | reverse complement strand
CTAATAATCGCTTGGAGGTATTTGCAGGATGGGTCCCCGCCTTCGCGGGGATGACATGGAGGGAAGCGGGGGATGACAGAGAAGGAAGCGGGGATGACATAGAGGGAGGCGAGGATGACACAGTAGCAAATTTCGTGGGAATAATTCAGGTACTAGCTTGTTGACTCTCCTCCGGATCCGGCTGATCCCAGCCGTAAATATCATCACTGAATTGTAGCTGACCCTCATCGTTTACCCATGCGGTAAGATACGCAATAATAATTGGTATGGGCTTTGCGATTTTGATATAACTGGTTTTTCCCGCTTCCAGAATGGATTGCATACGCTCATCGCTCCAGTCCAGATTATTTTCCATCAAGTATTTCACGAGATCGAAAGGTCTTTCTAAACGAATACAACCGGAACTAAAAGCCCGTTTATCAGCGTCAAATAATTCTTTTGCAGGTGTGTCATGCATATACACATCATGTGAATTTTGAAATTCAAATTTGACTAGGCCCAATGCATTATTTTCGCCTGGGTCTTGACGAAAATGATATTTAAAGCCTTCTTCTTCGGCAGATTGCCAGTTAATTTCTTCAGGGTTAATTTCATAAGGGTTATCTTCTTCTTCACGATTAATGACTTTAATATGCATTTCTTCCAAGTAGGCAGGGTCATTTAATATTTTTGGAATAATATCTTTTTGAGCAATCAGTTTAGGTACATTCCAGTAGGGATTAAATATAATGCGTGTCACTTTTGATTCAAGCTCAGGGGTTGGACGTGTAGGTTTACCGATGATAGCTTTCATGTTGAGTACAGTATTGCCATTTTCAACTAAATCTAATCGATAAGCAGGAATATTAACGATAATATAATCATTGCCTAATTCATTCGATAATCTTGCCCATCGAGCCATATTCACTTCAATTTTTCTGATCCATTCTTGAGGCGGTATATTTAATTCAGAACGTGTGTTTTGACCTACAATGCCATCAGGTTTTAATCCATGGCTTGATTGAAAAGCGATGACAGCATTTGTGAGATTGTCATCATACGTGTCTATATTAGTGTGATCATCATTTTTTAATTCACCTGTTGCTTCTAGACGATTGCGTAGTGTAATCACCGCTCTGCTTTTTGTGCCGGGTGTTAATGTCTTTGTGTTAGATGAAAGAGTGGGCCAGGGAAGAGAAGCTGCATTTTCGTAAGTGGTCAGTGCTTGTTGCAAGGCGGCGTAGTTTTTTGCGGCTATTGAGAAAGCGGCTGTATTTGTAGGATCAACGTGAGTGTTTTGTGATGCGTTTATCAGATCGGCCTGAGAGGGTGCTGAGATCATGATGAGTGTGATGAAAATGCCTTGTTGCATGCATAATCGTATTAATTTATTCATGATAAGCTCCTGGTGTAGATTAATGTATTGCGTCTCACGATGCCTCTGGTAAAAACCCATCTGTTTGCATATTCCATAACATGGCAAAATGCCCTTTAGCACTGAGTAATTGTTCTTTAGTTCCCTCTTCAATAACACGACCATGATGGAAAACAATAATGCGATCCATATTATTTAATGTTGATAATCGATGCGCGACGACAATAGTCGTTCTATTTTGCATGAGATGATACAAACTTTCCTGGATTAGTTTTTCTGTTACTGAATCTAAAGCACTCGTTGCTTCATCTAAAATTAAAATAGGCGCATTTTTTAAGATGGCTCGTGCAATTGCAATACGTTGACGTTGACCACCGGATAGTTTAACGCCGCGCTCACCAACCGATGCTTCATAACCATTATCAAGCTTATTAATAAAATCATGGCAGTGTGCTAATTTCGATGCTTGAATGACTTCATCATCAGAGGCATTCAGCAGACCATAGCGAATATTTTCCATTAAACTACGATGAAATAAAGCAGGGTCTTGTGGGATCATTGCAATTTGTGCGCGTAAAGAATCTTGCGTTACTTTCGCAATATCTTGGCCGTCAATTAAAATTCGGCCTGATTGTACGTCATAAAAACGCAACATTAAATTCACAAAAGTGGTTTTGCCTGAACCTGAAAAACCGACTAAACCTACTTTTTCACCTGCAGGAATAGTCAGATTTAATCCTTTAAAAACGCTTCTATTTTTTTGATAAGAAAAGCTGACATGATCAAATTGAATTTCACCACGCGAAATAATAATAGGGTGCGCGTCTTTTGCATCGACTAAATCATGTCCTTTTCTGACTAAGCTCAGTGCATTGCCAATAACGCCAATTTCTCGTATGTAAATGGTCATTTGATAACTGACAAACCAGACAAATCCTAATAACCAAAACGCTTGCATGCCCACTTGTGTAAAATCACCGAGCGTGACCCATTGGTGCACCCAACCGTGCAGTAATGTAAAAATAAGACTAAAAATTAAAAATAAACCATTTAAACCTAAACCGATGCGTGTGATTTCCATAATGCACATAGCTTTTTTTGCTTTTGCAATTTCATCGTATTGGAATTTTGCCAAATATTTTAATTCATACTTGGCGCGTGCAAATAAACGTACATTCAGCATATTGCTAAAAGCATCGACTATTTTACCACTTAAAGTTGATTCTGCGCGTGAATGTGTTTCCCATAAATAATTTCCATAATATACAAATAAGACTGTCAGACAGATATGAAAGCATAACCAGAAAAAGACAATCAAAGCAAAAATAGGGTGCGTTAACCACATCATGATCAATACAATCAGTGCACCTACCAAAGCCGTGATGAGCTGGAAACAGATAATTTCCATGATGGCTTGACAGCTAGTGGGTAAGTCCGCTAATTTTTTGGCGATCGTACCTGCAAAATGAGTCGTAAAATAATCGTGTGAGTGTGATTGTACATAGCTAAAGACAGCGGAGCGGATTTTTGCGCGAAAAGAAGGAAATGTAAAGACTTGGATAAAGCCTTGGCCCCGTTGAAAGATTTCTGTTACAACCCAAAAGAGGACTAATAATCCAAGGGTTCCTTTGACTTCAGTATAAATAGCTGCCGGATTACCGTGATAGGCGTGAATGGTATTGACCAGCCGCTTGATAAAGTAGGGAAAAAACACATCATTTAATGCCCAAATCACAGAGGCCAGCGTTAAGAGTAAAAATTTAAATTTTTGTTGACGAACGAAGTGGAATATAAATTTATAGGTAGTAGTGGGTAATTTCATAAAAATGCCTAATGCATGGAAGATCTTGGATGGTATAGCTTAACACATTCTGTTTGGTTGGGGAAAAGGGGCATTGAAAATTCATTTTTATGCAAATGCTGATTATGAGTCCCCTTTCCTGCAGAAGCATTATTGATAATTCGTTTTTAGGTGGAGCTGCTACAGTGATCCTCTTCCCCTACAGGAGCTCACGTAGCAGCATTCGGATATAAATACATTATTTAAGATGAGCACATTTACGATTAGAGTAAATGAGCGTAGAATTCGCTTTCTAAGTAGGGGGTATATATTTTGCACCTTTCTCCATCAAGTTATTAAAAGAGCATCATTTATGTTAAATTTCATCTGGCTTTTTATGATGGTTACCGCGGTTATTGTTGGATTGTTTACAGGAAAAATTCCAGCGGTGATTTTATCAATCACAGACAGTGCCAAATTTGCTTTTACACTGGCCTTGGGATTAACCGGTGTCATGGCATTATGGCTGGGCATTATGAAAATTGCAGAGCAAGCGGGATTACTGAATGTACTGACAAAAGGATTGCGGCCGTTATTAATTTGGCTCTTTCCTGATGTTCCTCCCAATCACCCTGCAATGGGAGCCATTGCCATGAATATGGCAGCTAATCTGTTAGGATTAAATAATGCAGCAACACCGTTTGGTTTGCGTGCAATGTCTGAATTAGAAAAACTGAATCCACACCCAGGTGTTGCTACGAATACTATGTGCACCTTTCTTGCTTTGCATAGCAGTAATTTACAATTAATTCCCACGACGGCTATTGCATTATTAGCAGCAACGGGTGCGTTACATCCAACCGATATTATTATGCCTTTTATACTCAGCTCAATGTGTGCTGTCATCACTGCAGTGGTTGTATCTAAAATATTAGAACGATTACGCTGGTATCGATATCCTCTGCAGACCGTGCAAAATGAGGGAGGTGTGCTATGACATTCGCTTATTTATCAGAACAAATTGGGAATGGTTTAATTTTACTTTTTTTGGTGGGCATTCCATTGTATGCGCATTGTCGCAAAGTGCCAGTGTATGATACGTTTATCGAAGGTGCTAAAGAAGGGTTTCCGACTTTTATACGCATCATTCCTTACATGATTGCTATGTTAGTGGCAATTGGCATGTTGCGAGCTTCCGGCGCATTTGATTTACTCAATCACGCGCTTTCTCCTTTTCTTACAAAAATAGGTATTCCCGCTGAAATTGTTCCTATTGCCCTTTTACGTCCATTTTCATCGGGTGCTGCCATGGCGACTGTCGCGGATCTGTTGCATACCCAGGGCGGAGATAGTTTTCTTTCGCATTTAGCAGTTATTGTTTCTGCTACAACGGATACCACATTTTATCTCATCGCACTTTATTTTGGTGTAGCAGGGATTAAAAAAAATAGACATGTGATTCCAACGAGTCTGATTGTGGATATCGCGGGTATTTTATCGGCGGTTTGGATTACGCAATGGTTGTTGCAGTAGTGTAACTGCTCGTTTCTATATCATCTTGCGAGTTGGATTGTTCTCACGAAATTTGTGTGTTATCTCTCTATTTATCTGTCATCCCCGCTCCCACTGTCATCCCCGCTCTCACACTGTCATCCCCGCTCTCACTGTCATCCCCGCGAAGGCGGGGACCCATTTAGCAAATACCTCCAAACGATACATCAGTACAATAAAAGTTAAATGCTCAGAAAATAATGCAGATTAAGAGATTAGTCACGATGGGTCCCCGCCTTCGCGGGGATGACAGTGGGAGCGGGGATGACATGAAAAAAGCAGAGATGACACATAGTCGTTAATTCGCAATCGGCCTTGCCATTGCAAAATTCACATGATGTTCAAATGTAGATCCTAATTTCCAAGCATACGCAGAAGGCTCACCTGTTTCAGGATTTGCTTGAATTTGCATAGTGCCAATACCAATACCGGAGGTATGAGGTAAGCGCGTATCTTGGCTATGGCCAGACGATGCAGAATCAGTCACACGTACCATAAAAGCGTTTTGGATTTTAGTAGGTTTATTCATCACGACCATCACATGCCCGCTGACCCCTGTATGCGAATTTTTTGTATTACGAAAAACTAAAATATCCCCCGGCTGTAATTCTTTTACATAGTCTACTTTATTCCAGTAGTGCCGTGGTTTATACGTGAGCCCTGTAAAGAAATTATAATAATGTTGTGATGTCGGTTTTTCAGTGCCACTGGAATTAACTAGGCTAAGATAAGCGGATGGATTGGAAACTTGTAATAAGTGGTCTACATAATCAGAGCAATCAATAATGTAAATACCTTTTGAGCTATCAAAATGCGTGCCACCTAATTTATAAGCGGTATAGCGTAATGTTGAAATGGTATTATGCACAAATTGCACCATACGCTCACCCCATGAGGACATTAAGCTATGTGTTGGTGCAATGAGTTGAGATTGGTTTATTGAATGACTAGCTGTATGTGGATGCGAATGTATCGGATGATGTCTGTGTGCGTGTGCTTGAACATGTGCATGTATTCGCGGATGTACTTGATGTTTACGTACAACAGGCGTTACTTTATGTTTTGCATGCTGTACAGGCGGTGTTTTTTTAACAACGTGATGTACAGATCGTGCAGGATGATGATGAGTTGTTGTTGCAATGCATTGCATGTTGCATAACAATACCAGGATTGCACATAACCATTTTGTCATTCTTATTTTTTTAACCATAATTTTAAAAACAGATTTTACCATTGGGTAATAAAAGATGAATAATCGTATACTAGCCTTAATTCTCTTATAGATGCAAGTCGTTAACTATTTTTTAAACAACTCAAAGTTACTTAGGATAAAAAAATGAACATTTATTTAGTACGACATGGTGACGCAGTGTACCAACATCCCGATGATTTGTCTCCTTTGAGTACAAAAGGCGAAAAAGAGATAGATGCATTAGCAAAATTTATTTTGCCATTACAATTACGTGCGCGTGTTTTTCATAGTCAAAAGTTAAGAGCAAAACAAACAGCTGAACGACTTGCAGCTGGAATACTATTGGACGGTGAAATCATTTCGCGTGAAGGACTTAGTCCTTCGGATCCAGTGTTGCCTATTGTAAAAGAATTGAATGACGTTGTTGCGGATACGTTATTAGTCGGACATATGCCTTTTATGGGAAAATTAGCGAGTCAATTACTTTATCAAAATACAGATCGAGAGGTGATTGAGTTTCATAAGGGGACGATGATGTGTTCAGGTTTATAGGAAATGATCGATGGATGACGGAGTGGGTTGTTCATCCAGGGTTGATGCAAGTGTAGTGCACTTTTTTCTGTTATCACTGCTTTTTTTTCTGTCATCCCCGCGAAAGCGGGGACCCATTCTGCAAATATCTCCAAACGATAAATCAGTACAATAAAAGTTAAATGCACACGAAATAATGCAGATTAAGAGATTAGTCATGATGGGTCCCCGCTTTCGCGGGGATGACAGAAAAAAAAGCAGTGATAACAGAAAAAGAAGCGGTGATAACAGAAGAAGAGCGCAAGGATGACACATTGGTGGCAATTGAATATAGTAGCTGCTGAAATGATGTAATTGTTTAGCTGCAAGAATAATAAATCAAATACTAACTAAATATCGGCATAGCAATCGTCACACAATCAAACCAACTAACCAAATGCTCCGGATTTAAAATTAATAACGTCTTTTTTTGCTTAGAGAGCCGTTTAATAAATTTTTCCACTTTCATGGCAGTAGATTGCGTTCCAAAAACGTGCCAGCATTGTGCGATGCTGACGGGTTTAAAACTACGCGTATATTTACACTTGCCGGTGCCTGTTAGATGTTCTTGGTAACGTCGCGAGAGATTGGTTGTATAGCCTGTGTAGTAGCTTCCATTATCACAATTTAATATGTAGACCCAGTAGGTGGCAGTATTCATGACAGTATCTTGTATAATATAAATTGAATTCGAATAGTGTATTCTATTTTAACAACAGATTGCATCGTTCATTAATAATGTATGATTAATCGTGCCCGCGTGCGTGCCCGTGCCCGCGCGCGTCTTTTCTCTGAATTTTTAATCAATCATCAATACAGGCTCTTGTTCTAAATAATAATATCTAAGGCTTTCTTTCAATAACAGCCAAGAAAAGACGCACGCGGGCACGGGCACGCAATCGGGCACGATTAGGCCTGCTAAAAGCGCTGAACACAGATTGCATCGTTCCTTTAAACAAGCTATGATCTTTTTCTCCTCTATTTAATGGAATTGGCCCCGTGGAAAACACCGTTCTTACCTCTGACAAAAATCAAGAAGATCCTGCAACCCGACGAATGGCGTATAGCATTTATGTGCTTTATTTAGCAGCGATTATATTACCCATTCTACCGATTATTGGCGTGATCTTTGGTTATATTTTTGAAAATGATGCTAAAACGTATTTAAAAAGCCATTACCATTATATTATTCGTTCTTTTTGGATAGGATTTTTATATTTTTTGGTAGCGGGTGCCTCACTGGTTGTGGGCATAGGATTAGTGCTTCTTCCACTTTGCATGATATGGTGGCTGATCCGTTCTGCAAAAGGATTGAAATCTTTGATGCGAAATGAACCCATCGCCCATCCTGAAACATGGCTTTTTTAAAGTATTTATTTAACTGCGCACCCTATGAGTAACAATTTAATCATGCTGGATGCTGTTTCCTTAGCATTCGGGTTAGATGTTTTATTAGATAAAGTAAAATTACAAATTGCAGAAGGTGAACGCGTTTGTTTAATTGGTCGTAATGGTGCAGGAAAATCCTCCTTACTTAAAATAATTGAAGGATCCCTGTTACCTGACAGTGGCACTGTGTGGCGTAAACCC
Organism: Gammaproteobacteria bacterium; assembly: GCA_044221135.1. GTDB lineage: Bacteria > Pseudomonadota > Gammaproteobacteria > DSM-16500 > DSM-16500 > UBA4722. The sequence continues at coordinate 11,966 of JBGAPT010000038.1, read as the reverse complement.
CATCTGCGTTTTGCACGCCTCACTCAAGAATTACCGCAAGAAAGCACAGCCACTGTCTATGAATTTATTGCTGCAGGATTGGCTGAGACGGGGAAACTCTTATCCGATTATCATGCACTCACACAACGTTTAACGTATTCTCACACCGAACAAGATTTAAATCAGCTGCAGCATTTACAACAAGCCATCGATACTAAAAATGGCTGGCAGTTCGAGCAAAAAATAAATACGATTTTGACGCGTTTAGAATTAAATCCCGATCTGTATGTTGCAAAATTATCAGGCGGCTGGCAACGTCGTGCAGCGCTCGCACAGGCATTAGTGACTTCACCGGAATTATTATTACTGGATGAGCCGACGAACCATCTGGATATTGCAGCCATTAAATGGTTAGAAGATCAATTGGTGAGTCTGGGAATTGGAATTGTTTTTATTACACATGATCGTTCACTCTTGCAGCGTCTTGCAACACGGATTATTGAACTGGATCGCGGTCAGCTGACATCTTGGCCAGGCGATTACGGCAATTTTTTGCGGCGCAAAGAAGAAATGCTCAATGCGGAAGAGAATCAAAATGCAGAATTCGATAAAAAATTAGCGCAAGAAGAACGTTGGATTCGCAAAGGAATTAAAGCACGCCGCACTCGCAATGAAGGTCGTGTACGTGCATTGGAAGCGTTACGTCAAGAACGTTCAGAGCGTCGCGAACTGCAAGGCAAGGCAACCTTTAATCTCAATGAAGCTAAAAAATCAGGGAAGCTAGTCATCGAGGCAGAACATATTACGCAGCATTTCAGTCAACAATGCATTATTGATCATTTCTCTTTACGTATCATGCGCGGTGATCGCATTGCTTTAGTAGGACCTAATGGTATAGGCAAAAGTACATTACTCAATATTTTATTAAAAAAAATAGAACCTACGCAAGGCACAGTGACACATGGCACAAAATTGCAAATTGCTTATTTTGATCAATTACGACAAGCATTAGATTTAGAAAAAACCGTATTGGATAATGTGGCTGAAGGAAATGAAACAATTGATGTGAATGGTCAAAAACGCCATATTATTAGCTATCTGGGTGATTTTCTTTTTACACCCCAACGTGCATTGACACCCGTTAAAGCCTTGTCAGGTGGTGAATGTAATCGTTTATTGCTGGCACGTTTATTTAGTCATCCTAGCAATTTATTAGTATTAGATGAACCTACTAATGATTTGGATATTGAAACATTGGAATTACTGGAAGAATTGTTGAGCACGTATCAAGGCACATTATTACTCGTCAGCCATGATCGTGCTTTTTTAGATAATGTAGTCACAAGCACTTTATTGTTTGAAAGCCAGGGAAAAATAACAGAATACATCGGTGGTTACCATGATTCACTCAGACAAGCCAAACAAAAAGAAAACGCTGCCCCAAAAAAGGTTATTGAAAAAAACACTAAAGAAAAACCTCCCGTTGCAGGTAAATTAAATTATAAAGAACAAAAAGAACTAACTGAGTTACCCAATCGTATTGCCGCCTTGGAAGCGCAACAAACCGAATTACAAACGCTCACTTCAGACCCTGCGTTTTATCAAAAAAATGCGGGGGAGGTTGCAGCGACGATGGAAGCGTTGAAAAAAATTGAGATAGAGTTGGAGCAGATGTATCAGAGGTGGGGGGATTTGGAAAAGAAATAAAATAAGGAAAGTAAGTAAAATAACGTTGCCACATTCTGTCATCGCCGCTCTCACCTTCTGTCATCCCCCCTCTCACCTTCTGTCATTCCCGCTCTCACTTTCTGTCATCCCCGCGAAGGCGGGGACCCATCATGACTTGTCTATTTAACTACCTCATTTATTGTTAATTCAATTTCTATTTTCCTAAATATCGTTTGGAGGTATTTGCAGCATGGGTCCCCGCCTTCGCGGGGATGACAGAAGGTGAGAGCGGGGATGATAGAATGTGGCAATGACAGGAGGTGAGAGCAGAGATGATACATTTTGAAGATGCAAATGACACCGTGAAGAAAAAACGCAGATGCCCTTTCAAGTCACCTGCGTTTCAAATAAAGAAAACATGAAGTTTTTAGTGATTAACAAAAGGATCGCGAACCATGATTCCTGTTCTGACTAACACTACACCTGGCGTGTGTCGTGCGATAGATAAAACAGTTTTTAGCTGTGCATCGTTATACACTGTACCACCGAGAGAAACGATGTGGTGACAAGTGCTAACTACAACAGGTAATCCACTTAAGCTGCTGTCAGATTGTAAATGGCTTATGATGGAGTTCGTGATCTTGTTGTCGCATCGACTTGCACATTGCTGTGAACCTACAGTGGCTCGATCGGTAACACACGTATTCATGCTTGCACAGCCACTTAAGAGAGAGACACTGGCAAGGGGTAAGGCGATTAAAAGGCCGGACAGTATTGATTTGAGTTTAGACATAATTTGTTACTCCTATGTGATGACTGGATCCATTTCAAGTGATAACGCATACCTTTCCATTATAAGGTATTTCATAGGCGGTTTTTCAGCTATATTTTCCTTTGATTATCAATAAGATAATTGCGATGAATGCTTCCTGGTCAGAATGCGTGATAGTGTATTGAATTGCGTATGAGGGTGTAGAAACGCAGTAAAATAAAGAAGTTAATTGTTTCCGCTGAACGCGTATTTTATTATACTCACCCGTGTTCACTATAAATTAGCCGCTGGCGCGGAATTTCCTTCCCCTGCAAGGGAGGGTGTGCAAAGTCAATTTGAATCATCGAGGGGAGGTTTATGTTCTTATCACAAGTTACTTATATCTGGATTGATGGCAGCAGCCCAACACAAACATTACGTTCTAAAGTTAAAATCATTCCATTGGTTAAAGAAACATATAATCCAATTGATTTTCCTCAATGGAGCTTTGATGGTTCTTCTACTTATCAAGCTGTTGGGCATGATTCTGATTTGATTCTTCAACCCGTGTGCATAGTGGATGATCCCATTTTAGGTGAAGGTAATTTTTTAGCGTTATGTGAAGTCTTCAACCCGGATGGTACGCCGCATTCCACTAATAAACGCAGCAGATTAGTGCAGTTAATGGAGCAGGGTGGGCATGCGTATCAACCATGGATTGGCTTTGAACAAGAATATACTTTATTTAGTGGTCAGCAACCCTTAGGTTGGCCAGAGCGTGGTTATCCTGCACCGCAAGGGCCTTTTTATTGCGGAGTGGGTGCGGATGAAGTATTTGGTCGTCACTTAGTGGAAGAACATGCGCAAGCGTGTCTGGATGCAGGTCTGATGTTGTATGGAATTAATGCGGAAGTCATGCCAGGTCAATGGGAATTCCAGATTGGTTATCGCGGTCTTGAAACGGAAAGTGCAGATCCTGTGACGGTGTGTGATCATTTGTGGTTAGCGCGCTGGTTGTTGTATCGCATAGGCGAAGAATACGATATCACTGCAAAACTGCATCCCAAACCTATTAAAGGTGATTGGAATGGTGCGGGTAAACATACTAATTTTTCAACGAGTGCAATGCGTGATCCTAAAACAGGAATGGATGCAATCAATAAAGCCATTGATGCATTAGAGAAAGCACATCATAAACACATTGAAGTGTATGGCCATGATTTGGAATTACGTTTGACTGGCAAACATGAAACAGCGCATATGTCACAATTTATTGCAGGGGTGGGTCATCGTGGTGCGTCAGTCAGAATTCCACGTCCTGTTGCGAGTAAAGGTTGTGGTTATTTAGAAGACCGCAGACCGGGCGCGAATGCAAATCCTTATGAAGTGGCAGCGGCGTTGGTGGAGACGATTTGTGAGGTGAAATTGGAGGAGAAGGTGTCGGTTTGAGGTTGTTTTTGATACTAAACAGGGTGAGTGCTACTAGTTGGTGATTGATCGATGATCTGTGATCCCCGCACTTATCTGTCATCCCCGCCTCTTATTGTCATCCCCGCGAAAGCGGGGACCCATCCTGCAAATATCTCCAAACAATAATGAGTACAATAAAAATTGAATTATCAAGAAGTAAGGTAGTTAAGGAGATAAGTCATAATGGGTCCCCGCTTTCGCGGGGATGACATATAACTATAAATTACTTACCTAAATGACCCACAAACAGGCTGCGGAGCTTGCAATAGCAATATAAATCAAAAACTTAACTTATATTAGCCTATTGTCCCACCCACACGTCATTTTAAGACAAATCCTACGAGATTGATGATTTATCAGCTATACTTCACAAGTAGAATACTTGAAAAAAGAGAGGGGGGTTGGGATTATGTCAGGAACAAGGTTCAATGTCAGTCAAAATCGGCTAACTGAGGTAGAAAAGCAAGACAATGAAAGATGTGCGAAGCAATTTGCTAAAGATTATTTTAAAGATAAGAAAAAAGACCTAGAAAAAGAAAAATTACTAGTCGAGCTTTTTTTAGCTTTTGCTGAGAGAGAACAGCTTTTACTTAAGAATATACAGGCGAATGAAGCTCAATCTCAACAGGACGTTTGGGATAAAGATAATAAAGAATATAAGGATAGAGTTTTTTTATTTAGCGTAGATGAGGCTACCTCACCAATATTACAATTATTTAGCTTAGTATCAAAATTACCGGTAGGAAAGCGATCAGAAATAAAAGACACGCTAGTTCTTGATTCTGAAACTAATAAGTCTGCTAACTTTTATAGATGCTTAGAAGATCATGGTATTAAGAATCATGAAAAAATAACCGCGCTTATTCTTCGGCAACTTAAGGATCAGTATAGACCACCAGCACTATTCCCAATAGAAAAACTTAAAGTACAAGGATTCCTGGATCCAAATGATTTTTTAGATTCAGAGGATGTTAAGTCGGCATTAGATAAACGTATCGGTTCATTTACAAAGCCACCTGTCACAGTGATGGTGGAAGATTTATATTTATTTCTTGACCCCAATGTTAGTGAGAACAAGGAGAGCTATGATGCCCATCAAAGGAGGATGGCGGAGTATATAAGAATAGAGAGAGAGAACGCTAAAACTGAGGGAAAACCAAGATACATACTCATGCCTTTTAATAATGGCGATAATCATTTTGCATTTATTAAAATTCAAATAGATCCAGATGGCACGGTCACTGTTGCTATGAAAGACTCTATGGAAAAACATCCTGAGTTGCGTCATGATGAAAAGAACAAAATGATTGTTAAAAACATTAATAAAATTGCAGGCAATCCTGATTCGGATGAGCGTGATAAAAACGCAATAACTTACACGGGCAATCAAGGCAGAGCGCCAGCAACTTGTTCTTTTTATGCGATGCGTGAAGTAGCCGATGCAATGGATCATCCTGAGACGCTTCCTATACAAAATAGCCCAGGAAAGGTTGCAGAAAATAAAACAGAAAAAGACATTGGCCCTTTTCAAGTGGAAATGACTAAAAAAATTGCGCGAAAAAAATATTCTAGTCCGAAGGATAAAGCATGGATTGATACATTAACAGTAGATGAAGATGGTATTGTACATACTCAACCGGGAACGAAACTATATCAACAAAAGAAAGACGCAATGAAAAAAACTGGAGCTTCACCTGATTATGATGAAAAGGGTGAAAGTAAGTCTCCTACTACTACCGTTGTTTCTCCTGCTACTCTTCCGCCGAGTGCTTTAATACTGCCTCCAGGTTTGCCGCCACAACATGTTGCTTCTAGTGATGCTCCATCCGCTAGGGTTTCTGCTTCTGGTGGAGCTGCTTCTCCTCCTTCTCCTCCTGACGTGACTTTCGAGCCTCCTGCTGTCTCAACAAATTTTAGTCTCAATGCATCTTCTACAGCATCTCGCACCGCTGGTATTGCAGCCGCTTCTCCTCAACCTAACCCTCAACCTCAACCTAAATCTGCAGTCAGTACTGCTCCTGATCTTAGTTCCACTACTAGCACTACTAGAACGGCCGTTGGACCCACTCCTTCTGTGGCGATAGTTAACCCTAAGCAGTCGCCAGCTTCTGCTATCGATCCTGCATCTTCTGCCTCTCGCGTCGGACCAGAACCGACTCCTCCACATCCTACTTCTTTCTCAACAGTTTCTTCTAGTGCTGGTATTGCGGCCTTTGTTCCTCCTCGACCTGCGGCTGCTCTTAGAGAAGCAGGTCCTGCAGCACCTACTTCTACAGTTAGTCCTGTTCTTCCTGGTGCAAGTGCGGCGTCTTCTACACTTCGCGTTGAACCAGAACCAGTTATGCATCCTACTTCTGCCTCTGCTGCAACGGCTGCTCCTGCTGCTGCTCTTGATGATGCAACAAGCCTTCTAAGAAAGATAATGGATGATGAGAAGCGCTTAGGCGAAGGATTATTCGGTGCGCATGCGGCTGTTGAAGAAGAGCATCCCGCTAATCTCGCTGATGATGCTTTTATTAGAGTATATATTGATCGTATAGAACATTTAGATACCTTTGTAACTTCTAAAGAACCAGGGGAAGCTAAAACTCTTGCAGCTCTAATGGGCGAGGCTGATAAAATATTTACGAAGATTCAATCAGAAGATTTTGTACAAGGCTTTAATGTAAGAGAACAACTATTTGCTACGGAGGAGATAGTTGCAAATTATATTCGAAAAAATGGATCGAAAGCAAAATTAACATATCCTTATTTTCAAAAAGATTATAACACCATTTATCTTGATAATATTTCTAACTTTGTAAAGAGTGTAAGAGCTCAAATTGAAGAGCAAAAAGCTACTCTACCACCTGCAGATCTAGCTAAATATGAAAAATCACTTTCAGACATAGAATTACGTGTACAACAAGCTAGAGATCATCAAAATCGTGTCAGAGATTTTAGTCACGGTATGCCACATAACATAGTCGCAGCTGCATTAATTAAGCAATCTGAAGTAAAAGGTGTAGAGGCGGCCGTAGCACAAGAAATGAAAACAGTTGCTGCTTCATTACAGAAAAAGCCCTCACTGTCTATATCTGAAGCTACACGATTGCTACAAGAGTTAAGTGCAAAACACAAAGTTGATACAACTTATTATTTAAACTATTTGTTTCATCGTAAAGCAAAAAATATATGGAAAGAAATAGAGAAGATTCAACATGAAATTGATACAAAACCCTATAATGAAGACCGTAATCTTTTAATGTTAAATCTTCGGGTTGCAAACAATTTGTTATATGCAGCACAAGACATAAAAGATCCGGATATAAAACAAAAAATGATTTCTTTTGCGGATAAATTATCTCAAACTCCACCTGTCCTGGTAGAGCAGAAAGAGATACAGGATTTCTTTTATAATCAGATAAATCGTCAGTATTATCCTGATTACAAAACGATAATGCCTAGTTATTTGGACGCTTTATGGAATGATATAAGGAGATCATATGGTGAATTAAAAGCTGAGTTGAGTGGAGAAACAAAACCTCCTGCTCTTGCTGATAAAATGGTAGAGTATTTAACAGCGCGCATGATGTTTTGTGAGGCTGAAGGGATTTTTAATGAATCGAAGGACGATACCTCAGAAAACGCACTATTCTTTGTACAGCAGCAACAACGGAAACTGCAAGCACTATCTCAGACGATCCAATTAATAAATAGCAATAGAATGTCAAATAGTCAGGTTCTTAGTCAGTTAAGCCATTTGAAAATTGAGTTAGAAGGAATAGAGAGCAACAGAGCCGCAAGGGGCGTGCGATCCTTAGTCCCTGATTTAGGTGAGGCAATAAACTTATTTCCTAGAGATTTTGCTGCAAAAGAAGAAAAAAAATCTGCTGCTACGGCCCCGCCAACCGCTCCAGCTGCTGCGCCAGCATTAACTAAAGCAGCAGCATGCAAACAAATGAGTGACCGTATAGGTCAGATTCATGATGCAGAAGCAAAATTACGAGATAATAAAACAGGATGTTCGGAAAGGTTAAATGATTCTGAAACGGGTGTGTCTGCAGAAAAAAAACTAATTCGTCCATATCGGGCAGCTATTCTTAATGGACCGTATATAAACCCTACATTATTTGAATTAAAAGATAAAGAACCTGAATTTAAAGATATTGTAAATAAAATTGCAGAAATCTCAGACTATGTAGATAGTCGTACATTTAAGAAAGTATTTGAATATAGAAAGTTTATATTTGAAATGGAGCAGAGTGTTGTACGGGATTATATTGAAGATAATTCTATTTCTATTTCTGGCCCTGAGCGAGAAAAATTCTTTCCTACAATTGACTATAATATGAGTTATCTGGATCATTTAAGGGATCTTCTGGCTGATGCGAAGCAATTACGTGTTGCATATGAGGCTGAACCTTCAGAGGATAGGAATATTTTAGATGCATCAATTAAAAAGCTAGAAAATCGAATCAATCTAATTCAACAAGACATTAATGCTTCCTTGCCAGCAAAGTTTAACTTCGGTGTTCTACATAAAAAAATTGCATATGAGTTATGTAAAGAATCGGATGCTATTAAAGACAAAGCAGAAAAGAAAAAGCTATTGGAGATAGTTGATAAGTTGACTGGAGAACCTCTCTTATCTGTGAATCACATTATTAACGAATTAGGGGCATTAAAACCTAATCTCCATACAATTGAATTTTATGATCGTCTCGACATGGTTTTTTTAAAAAAGATAGAAAATATAGAAAATTTATTAGGCCAACTCAAAAGTAAAATTAATCCAAGAAGATATGATAAAGACTTACAACAAAAAATATTAAATCTTAAAATTGCGCATCATTTATTTTTGAATCTGCATCAGGAGCAAGATCCAAAAAAGCGGCATCAGATTATTGTACTTGCTAATGAGTTAAGTCAATACCCGCCTATAATACAACCAAACGAGATACGAGATCGTTTAAGCAATCTGGAAACAAAGAAGATAGATTTTCGTCCTATCAAAAATGCAATGGCTGAATATTCGTCTGTATATCAATTTGAAGCAACAAAAGGAAATATTCCATCGTGTGATGAAGCACCCAAGCTTGCCGATGAAATGAAACAATATTTAAAGAATCTTGAAGCGCTATGGCAGAGTGAATTTGCTTCTCAAGATGCTGCATTAGCATCCTTACATGTGGATAGACTTAAGCTAGTCTCTGATGCGATTCGGGCAATCGATGCATTTAAGGAGTCTGATCTTAGAGTGACTGATGTTGTGATGGATTTGAAAAGGCAGCTAGAGAGTTTGGCAGACAAAGCGGATGCTGACCTGGTTGAATTAAAAGTTGAGGGTGTTTCGGATGATGAATGTCAACGCTATTCTGACACAATGAAAAAACAAATAGAAAATATAGGATCATTAATAGAATTATTTCCACAACAAGATCTTGTTGAAAAACATGAAGAAAGTGTTGTAGCAAGGCCACCTGAGTCAAAATTCACACCCAAAACACCTAATCAATATGTTGCGTCCGTAAAAAAATATATTGAGGAAGACCAGAAAGTAATAGGTGAAGAAATGCGAAAAAGTTTTGAAACATTCAATGAAATGAAAGAAAAATTTAATGCGAGTGTGCCTAGAGACTATAGTCTACTCGATGACATTGGTACGATAGATTATGAAATACAAGTAAGACAATATCTTTTGACTATGAAAGAAAGTTGGAGAGCTTCTGAATTAGAGCATAGTACGTCGTCAGAACACCCTCATGTTGTAGCACGGCATGCGCTTATAAAAGCAGCGTTAGAGTCTAAACCTATAACCAGTGAGACGTTAACAGCATTCACTGATGGCTTAGCAGAACTCACCAGACCTGCTACAGGGCTACGCGGCAGAGTGGGAGAGTATTTTTCTAAAGGTGCGACTGAGGATACATTATATGAAGAAACAAATAAGTGTGTTGACTTTGTTAGAAGAATAAACGGAAGTTATGTTAAACCGATAACAGATGCTAAAGCACATAAAGAAGAAGTAGAAGCTCTCTTTGTAGAAGATAAAAAAGCAGAAGACAAAGAACGCGAAGAAGTTGAATATAAAAGACTCTATGTAGAAGGTAAGGATGATAAGTCAGTCATTGGTACCAAAGGTATACTTGATAGTTTTATGAAGGCAATGCCTTTAGAAAGTCGCTATTTTTTAGAAAAAAATGTATACGAATATAAAAATTTTCCTGAAATTAAGGATAATAAACCAGTTCCAATCCGTCTTCCTGGGGATTGGACTATAAAAGGGGGCGCTGCAGACACTAAAGAGAGTAAAAACCCGATTCTCAGAGTTAAAGTGCCTGTTTGTGATGGGTTACCCAGTGACCATTCTTTTGATTATAAAGAGGCTAAAACCCAAGCTGTTATTCGCGAAACAAATCGGGGTGGTTTTGTTGAAGTCAGTATAGAAGCGGATCCAAAAGGTTACTCTGAGTTGAAAAGCGATGCAGAAAAGCTTGCAGCAGATATTGCGCTTGTAGAAGCCGCGATTCGTATTTGGGTAACAAGATTTGGCAATTCACAAGAAGCACAAATTTGTATACCCGATTTAGAAAATGAAAGTAGAATGCGCGCGATGATTATAGTTTGTAAAGCGCATAACTTGAAGTTTTTATTACCATCTGAATCATTTTATGGTTATGATTTTGTGCCTGATCATGATAAGCCTTCAATTAATACTAAAGCTGGAGAACTTGCAGCGGAGATTGAGGCCGCTGAGCGTAGTAATCCTGATTCAGATAGAAGAATACGAGTGAAGGGTATCAGTCGTGCGGATGCAGCAGAATTAGAAAGTCAAATTGATGCATTAGAAGCACACTATCATGATGAAATAGAAGGTAAGGTAACTACCGAAGAAGAAAAAGATCGTTATAAAGCAGAAATTAAATCAATTAAAGAATTAGTTGTAGAGGCAAAAGCAGGGAAAATAGAAGCCAAAAAAATAAATGAAGCAATAAAGAACTTACATGAGCATGAACGTGAAATTGAGGTCAAACCGGCTGTAAGAGGCGGTATGAGGAGGTAAGTAATAGTTTCTTCACTACAACACTCTAAACCAAACACTTCTTATAAACAACCCTCTCAATTCGCTCCCTCGTTGCAAAAGCACCCTGATACTCCTCAGGCACTTGAATACTCTCCAGATAATAATGATACGGATGCTCTAAATAAGTGAATGAAACGGATTGCTTAGCCTGTGAAGGATCAATTGAAAAATCAGATAACAGTGTCAATAATCCCTGGCCTAGTGCTTTGATTAGCGCTTCTTTTTTAGACCAAATATGATAAAACCCGTTGATTCGGGCATCATCCGATAAACTCATGAGTTGTAGATATTCTTGAGGAGTAAAAAAACGTTTTGCTATTTTTTCTTTAAAGTGTGGTTCTATTTTTTCAATATCAACACCGATTTCTTGATTGATTGTCAATGCAAAGATTGCAACATCAGCTGAATGCGAGATATTAAATTGCAGAGAGAGATTGTTCTGCTGCAAAGAAGGTTTGCCGTGATCGTTGTAAGTGAAAATAATATTTTCAGGCGAAATGCCCGTGTAAAGGCTGATCGTTTTACGTAATAAACTACGTGAAATAATGAAACGCTGTTTATGTAATGGAAAACGAAAGCGCATGGCACGTTTCATTTCATCGGGGCTGAGTAATGTTTGTAATGAGGGTTCATCGGATAGGAAAGTAGATAATTCTGCAAGCCAGAGATGAACTGTGTGAGGAGATATAGTGAGAAGTGTATTCATCGCTGGAATGCTGCCTGTAGATCCTGAATAGTAATCTGACATAAAAGTGTGAGTATGTCAAAATTCTCTTATTATTATATCTAATGATAAAGTAATACACTCTGTTACTCCTGCTAACTCTGTCATCCCCGCTTCTTTCTCTGTCATCCCCGCGTTTAATAGTGTCATCCCCGCGAAGGCGGGGACTGTGAATTCACATTTGAAGTGCACCAACTGTTTTATAAAAACCTGAGCAGGCGTTTTGTATCCTAAACATTTTCGTGGCGTATGGTTATAGTTTGCCACGATTTTTTCAATATCTTGGTGACTCAGCTCCCCTAGATCCG
>JBGAPT010000003.1:0-101421 GCA_044221135.1 Gammaproteobacteria bacterium | reverse complement strand
TAATCTTTCCAGTTGCAAATCTTTTTAGGCTTACACATTTAACCTCCTACCTTGCCGGGTTTGAAGGTTAAATTGTATATACTCTTATGATTTGCAACTACTTATTTTCTTAAGCTCTACCGTATCCACGCAACAATGCCGCGCGGGGATGACACATGGTAGTAAATTTGTGAGAATACCTTAGTACGCAGGTAAACTTACAATTTTTTATATTTTACCCAACACCTTCCGCAAAAACTGCCCTGTATAAGAAGCCTTATGTTTAGCAACTTCCTCCGGCGTCCCAATCGCAACAATTTGGCCGCCTTTGTCCCCTCCTTCAGGCCCCAAATCAATAATCCAATCTGCCGTTTTAATCACATCCAAATTATGTTCGATAATCACAATCGTATTCCCTGCATCACGCAACCGATGTAACACTTTCAACAATTGTTCTATATCAAAGAAATGCAATCCCGTTGTGGGTTCATCTAAAATATATAATGTCTTACCTGTATCACGTCGCGATAACTCACGTGCTAGTTTTATACGTTGCGCTTCACCACCCGACAACGTCGTCGCACTTTGGCCTAAACAAACATATGATAAACCTACATCGATTAATGTTTGTAATTTACGTGCAATCACTGGAATGGCATCAAAAAATAAATAGGCATCTTCAATAGTCATCGCCAACACTTGTTGGATATTTTTACCTTTATAGGTAATTTCCAATGTTTCACGGTTATAACGTTTCCCCTGACAAATATCACAAGTCACATACACATCCGCAAGAAAATGCATTTCCACCTTGATCAAACCATCACCCTGACATGCTTCACAACGACCGCCTTTCACATTAAAACTAAATCTGCCTGGTGTAAAACCACGTGAACGCGCTTCTTGCGTACCAGAAAATAATTCACGAATAGGTGTAAATAACCCTGTATAGGTAGCAGGATTAGAACGAGGCGTGCGACCAATCGGACTTTGATTAATCTCAACCACTTTATCGAACTGCTCTAAGCCCTCTATGTTGAAATGCGGCGCAGGTTCATGTTGTGATGAGCCATTCACAGCTCGCGCGACCAACGGCGCTAACGTATCATTAATTAAAGTCGATTTGCCCGAACCGGATACACCTGTAATACAAGTCATTAACTGCAACGGAATAGTGACACTGATATTTTTTAAGTTATTACCTGTAGCCCCTTCCAGGGTAATGACTTGCTTTGGATTAATAGGCAGGCGTTTTTTAGGCACAACAATGTGACGCTTACCTGATAAATACTGTCCGGTTAGAGAATCAGGGTGTTTCAAAATATCAGCTGGTTTTCCTTCTGCAACAATGGCTCCACCATGCACGCCAGCCCCCGGACCTATATCAATGACATGATCAGCACTTAAAATGGCTTCTTCATCATGCTCAACCACAATCACTGTGTTACCTAAATCACGCAAATGATTTAACGTTGTTAATAAGCGTGCATTGTCACGCTGATGCAATCCAATGGAAGGTTCATCTAAAATATACATCACCCCCACCAGCCCTGCACCTATTTGACTCGCTAAACGAATACGTTGCGCCTCACCGCCTGACAATGTCTCTGCACTGCGATCCAAACTTAAATAATCCAAACCCACATTCACTAAAAAACTAAGCCGACTAATCAGCTCTTTTAAAATTTTGACCGCAATTTCTGCGCGGTAACCCGCGAGCTTTAAATTTTCAAAAAAACTTTTACATTGGCTAATGGAAAATGCAGTAATCTCTGGCAATGATTTATCCGATACAAATACATGACGCGCCGCCTGTGATAAACGTGCACCTTGACAACTTTCACATTTTTTATTGGCCAGATACTTACTTAATTCTTCACGCACCATTTCCGATTCGGTATCTCGATAACGACGCTCCATATTCGGAATAATACCTTCAAACGGATCTTTTTTACTAAAGCTACGACCATCATCATTACGATAGCTAAAATGAATAATGGTGTTACCACTGCCATATAAAATCACATTCTGGATTTTTTTAGGTAACTCAGAAAAAGGTGTCTCGACGTCAAATTTAAAATGTTTCGCAAGACAAGATAGCATTTGAAAATAATATGGGTTTCTTTTATCCCAACCGCGAATAGCACCATCAGCTAAACTAAACGTAGGATGCGTGACAATCAAATCTACATCAAAATTTTGTTTTATACCCAAACCATCACACGCAGGACAAGCACCGGTTGGACTATTAAACGAAAACAGTCGCGGTGTTAATTCTGCTAAACTATAACCACAATCAGGACATGAAAATTTTGCAGAAAAAAGTTGTAACGCATGACCAGGCTCATCCATCAAACCCACTGCCGCCAACCCATCCGCTAAACGCAAAGCCGTTTCAAATGATTCAGCAAGTCGCAACCGACTATCAGCCCGTACTTTGAGTCTATCGACAACCACTTCAATAGTATGCTTGCGGCGTAAATCTAATTTAGGCGCTTGGTCCAATTCTACTAACTCATCATCAATACGTGCCCGCACATACCCTGCAGCACGTAATGTTTGCAACAACTCAAAATGCTCCCCTTTACGCCCTCGCACAACAGGCGCCAAAATCATGATCTTTGTATCAGCAGGCATCGCCAATACAGCATCCACCATTTGACTGACGGTTTGTGCTTCAAGCACATTATTATGTTCTGGACAACGCGGTTGTCCTACTTTGGCATACAGCAAACGTAAATAATCATAAATCTCAGTAATCGTACCCACAGTCGATCGCGGATTATGAGAGGTAGATTTTTGCTCAATTGAAATGGCAGGCGATAACCCCTCTATATGATCAACATCCGGTTTCTCCATGAGCGATAAAAATTGCCGTGCATAAGATGACAAGGACTCTACATAGCGACGCTGGCCTTCTGCATACAACGTATCAAATGCTAAAGAAGACTTGCCGGAACCTGAAAGACCCGTGATAACAGTCAACTGATCACGTGGGATATTCAGGTTAATATTCTTTAAATTATGGGTGCGCGCACCTCGAATCTGGATCTCTTTCACAGCGAACCTCTTTAGGATTAAGTATGTCGTTTGTAGAAGCTATTCATTATAATGGGCGCTTATTATAACGAAAGAACGTACAAATGACTCTCCCTAAAATGACCCTGACTGAACGAAAAGCTGTTTTTTCTTTATCGACTATTTTGTCGTTGCGCATGTTCGGGTTGTTTATGGTACTACCCTTATTTGCTTTGTATGCCTCACACTTACCCGGCGCCACCCCTTTCTTGATCGGATTAGCCATGGGAATCTATGGGTTAACTCAAGCTATTCTACAAATTCCGCTAGGTGCCTTATCTGATCATTTCGGGCGTAAAAAAATCATCGCCGTGGGTTTATGCATTTTTGCGCTAGGCAGTGCAGTGGCAGCCCTGTCACATAGTATTTGGGGTCTATTACTTGGACGCGCTTTACAAGGAGCAGGTGCCGTAGGCAGCACCCTCATTGCTCTCCTTGCTGATTTAACGCGCTCCAACCAACGCACTAAAGCAATGGCTATTGTGGGCATCACCATTGGAATGTCTTTTGCATTAGCGATGGTAACAGGGCCAATCGTTGCTGCCTGGATCCAGATCAACACTATTTTTTGGTTAGCTGTTTTATTCAGTGTGATTGCTATTATCATGTTATACACTGTGGTTCCCACCCCTGATGCTACTTTTCAGCCTATAAAATCTGAATCTAACCTACAACAATTCTCCGCTTTATTAAAACATCCCGGACTTATACACTTAAATAGCGGTATTTTTTTATTACATTTCATTTTTACTGCCAGCTTTGTTGTCATCCCTATTAGTTTGCAAACGCTTGCGGGTTTATATGGCAATCAACAATGGACACTCTATCTCCCTACCTTGATCGTCGCTTTTTTAATCTCCCTTGCTTGTATTAGAGTCGCTGAAAAAAAACATCAGATAAGATATTTTTTTATAGGCGGCATTTTAGTATTAGCCATTGCTGAATTTTTATTATGGATTTTTGCTCATAACCTCTTGCTTTCCGCGCTCAGTTTATTATTATTCTTCTCTGCGTTTTCATTACTTGAGGCATTCCTTCCCTCTTTAGTCTCACGTACTGCACCTGCGCACCGCAAAGGCACTGCACTCGGCATTTATTCTTGCTCACAATTTTTAGGGATTTTTGCTGGCGGCACGGTAGGCGGTGGACTTTACAGCGCGTTTGGCCCCACACAGGTCTATGTATTTTGTGCAATAATTGCCATTCTTTGGTCAGCTATTGCGTTTAATATGAAAAACCCTCAGTATTCTACTACTTCTCATTCATGACCCATTTATTTATTACTATTTTCTAGGAGAACTTATATGGCAAAAGGCAGCGTTAACAAAGTCATTCTCATCGGTAACTTAGGCCGCGACCCCGAAGTACGTTACACCCCCAACGGGTTAGCGGTAGCAAACATCACCATTGCGACAACTGAACAATGGAAAGATAAGCAAAGCAATGAAAACCAGGAACGCACTGAGTGGCACCGCGTTGTGTTCTATCACCGCTTAGCAGAAATTGCAGGCGAGTATTTACACAAAGGCAGCAAAATTTTTATTGAAGGACGGCTGCAAACACGTAAATGGCAAGATAAAACAACAAACCAAGATCGTTACACTACCGAAATCATTGCGGATTCTATGCAAATGCTGGATAGCAAAGGTAGCGGCGCGCACAGTAACAACCACAGTGAAGCACCGGGACACACTTCAGAAAAATCTGGCGCAGATATGGAACAGCCACAGGCAGCAGCGACAGATAATTTTGATGATGATATTCCGTTTTGATATAATTTATTGATTAAATTAAAAAATCACTCCGGCGCAGGAGTGATTTTAAAAAATCTTTGCAATACCCATAATAGGTATTATAATACCCATTATGGGAATGATAAAAAACAGCCTCACAAATGTTCTTTTCTCCAAGGTACAACAACGGGTACTTGCCATACTTTATGGCCAGCCGAATAGCAGTTTCCATACTAACGATATTATTCGACTCACTCATTCAGGTACCGGCGCTACACAGCGAGAGCTAAAGAAGCTTGCTTCAGCAAAACTAGTCACGATACAACTAAAGGGAAACCAAAAGCTCTACCAGGCCAATCCTGCGACACCTATTTTTTCAGAGTTACGAAGCATAGTACTAAAAACATTTGGTTTAGCTGATATATTACGCGAGAGACTGGCTTCTATTGCCTCTCAAATTGATATCGGCTTTATCTATGGCTCTATTGCGAAACAGGAAGACACTGCAAATAGCGATATTGACTTGATGATAATTGCCAATCAATTAACATATGCCGATTTATTTAAACAATTAGAAACAATAGAGCCTCAATTAGGACGCCAGATAAACCCTACTGTTTATACATCAACAGAATGGATTCAAAGACAGAAAGCAAATAACAATTTTATACTCCAGATAATGAAACAACCAAAAATATTCCTGATAGGAAATGAAGATGAGCTTAGCAAACTTAGATAATTTAGTAAAAACAGGCCAGTTAAAAACAGAACCCATGAATAAAGCTGAATTCATGAGTCTTTTGCGTTCCGGCCAAGCACGTTTAATTGATGCGAACAATACAACGCTTGCCTTTGAAAGTCGTTTTGACTTAGCTTATAACGCTGCACATTCATTATCACTTGCAGCGCTACGCTGGCATGGGTACCGTTCCAATAATCGTTACTTAGTATTTCAAGTATTACCCTATACGGTTAATCTTGGCCCAGAAGTATGGAGAATATTAGCTAAATGTCATGAACAACGCAATCTTGCAGAATACGAAGGGTTCTTTGAAATCAGCAATCAATTGCTAGAAGATTTATTAACTGCCACGCAAACATTATTAATCCATACGAATGCACTTCAAAAATAAGAAATTATCAAAAAATGAGTGGTAAAGTACATTTTTATATGGACAACCAGAATCAATATGTTCCAGAATCATAGATAAAGAAAAATAGTTTTTCCCACAAAAACATACAATGGTAGGATAATAATGAAAAATAACGCATCAAACATAACCGCAACTTTTAAACAAGTTATCATAACGAATTGTATTATTTTTTCTCTTACCCTATTTTCTTTGACGCAAATAGCAAGAGCAGAAGATAAACCTTCAATTGAAAATCAACTCTCTCACTTCATAACAGCACAACAAAAAAACCAACTTTCTTTGTTGGAAAATCTAGTTAACATTAACAGCGGTACAACCAATACAGCAGGAGTGCATCAAATAGGAGAACTGTTGCGCCCTCAATTTGAAGAACTGGGTTTTAAAGTACGCTGGATAGAAGAGCCTGCTAGCATGAAACGTGCAGGCACATTGATTGCTGAGCACGCAGGTCATACAGGCAAGCGGCTTCTTCTCATTGGACATCTTGACACGGTTTTTCCTATTGATAGTCCATTCCAACAGTTTGCCCGCAAGGGAAATTTTGCAACAGGCCCAGGCGCTCTGGATGACAAAGGAGGCGATGTTGTCATACTCTACGCATTAAAAGCATTACAAGCAGCGCATGCTTTAGATGATGCAGCTATTACAGTAGTTTTAACAGGTGATGAGGAAGATTCTGGAAAACCCACTTCTATTTCAAGAAAGCCGTTAATTGATGCAGCACAACGCAGTGATATTGCTTTGGATTTTGAATCTACAGTCACATTGGATACAGCAACGATTGCACGCAGAGGCGTTAGTACTTGGATAATAACAACAGAAGGTAATGAAGCACACTCATCTGAAATTTTTCAAAAAATAGCTGGATTTGGTGCTATTTATGAATTAGTCCGCATTTTAGATACCATGCGCATACAACTTGGAAATGAACAATACCTAACATTCAGTCCAGGGCTCACTTTAGGTGGCACTGCCGTGACGTATGATAAAAATAATTCTAAAGGAATTGCTTTTGGAAAAGGAAATGTCATTGCAAAAACAGCAATGGCTAAAGGCGATTTACGCTTTCTCACATCAGAACAAAAAATAAATGCTGAGAAAAAAATAACTGCCATTATTAATCAGCATTTACTGGGCACAACGGCAACTATCGCATTCCAGGATGGAATTCCCGCTATGCCGCCCACTCACGCTAATTTAGCATTATTAAAAAAATACAGCGAAGCAAGCAAGAAATTAGGATATGGCACAATTAAGCCGCTTGATCCAGGCAAGAGAGGCGCGGGTGATATTTCACACGTAGCATCGATTGTTACCAGTGCATTGGCTGGATTAGGCCCACTTGGAACGGGTGAACATTCAGTAAAAGAAACATTAGATATCAGCTCACTGCCTATCCAAACACAGCGAGCTGCTTTGCTTATTTATTGGGAAACACATTAGCCATATATGTATATCCCCACTGCAATCAATAGGATTGTTACAGCCAGTGATACAAATACAATCATACCATGCTTAATTGTTTTTTCTTTTTTAGTCTCAGGCTGACTCATATCATCAATCATAAAATCTCCTTACAATTCTATACATATACTAATGAATTTATCATTATGTTAAATTGATGTATGTCAATTATGTTTTTCATAAAAAATATATAATAATTTTTTTCATCATCAGGAGAACAGTTATGGCACGCGGAGATAAATCATCTTATTCATCAAAGCAAAAAAGACAAGCCAAGCACATCGAAGATTCAGAATTAAAACAAGGTCGGTCTAAAAAATCAGCACAAAGAATCGCATGGGCAACCGTGAATAAACAAACCGGTGGTGGATTGAAAAAGAAGTCGTAGCATAAAAAATTGTTTTAATATGCATTGTTCTAATCAATCTGAACGTAAGTATTGAGAAAACCATCTGGTTGCTAAACGTGAAACTTGATCTAATGCACCCACTTCTTCAAATAAATGTGTAGCACCCGGAACAATTTCCATTTTTTTAATACAATGCATTTTTAACATGGCATTTTGATTCATTTCAATGACTGCTTCATCATTGCCTCCAACAATTAACAATGTTGGGGCCTTAACGCATGCTAAAGACTCCCCCGCTAAATCAGGCCTGCCGCCCCGTGATACGACTGCTTTTATAATTTCTGTCTTTTCCGCCGCCGCAACAAGCGCAGCGCCCCCTCCAGTGCTTGAACCAAAATAACCTATTTCTAAATGATGCGCTACGAGTTGCTTTATGCACCAGTCTGTTGCATCGAGTAAACGTGATGCAAGAAATTCAATATCAAAACGCAATTCCCTTGTCTGTGCATCAAGCATCTCTTCTTCAGGTGTTAATAAATCAAAAAGTAATGTCGCAAGCCTGGCTTCATTTAAACGATTCGCAACTTGTTTATTGCGAACACTCAATCGGCTACTGCCACTGCCATGCACAAATAAAACGAGACCGTGTGCATCATTTGGAATATGTAAAATTCCATCAAGATGAATTTTTTTACTTGGAATAATAACAAGATGCTCTGTTGCTAATGTGAAATTCGTCATAGAAACCTTGATTGATGATGCTACAATTCATTTTTATAACTCTATTCCCGCAAAAAATTATACCATAGTATAGACTTATACTTAGAATTATAAATTTCATCAAATTATTTAAATGACACTAGGGTCTGTTGACAATTCTACTATGCCGGGCGTAATGCCTTGATTTTCTGTGCTCCGCGGCTCTATGACTCGCATGTCAACTGCGCTGCGGTGCTCGAAAATCAAGGCATTCCACCTCGGCCTAGCGAATTGTCAACAGACCCTAGCTGAAAAAAGCTTTTATCTTTACTTCTTTTAATATATCTTACAGTTCACTCTGGTTGAATCAATATAGCCCACAAGGAATAAGCCATGAAACTAACAAGCAGCGCATTTAATCAAGCAGACTCTATTCCACGTAACTATACATGTGACGGTGCCAACATAAACCCGCCATTAACCATCACCGATGTACCGACTCACGCAAAAAGCCTCGTTCTCATTTTGGAAGACCCTGACGTACCTAAGTATATTCGTGAAGACCAAATGTGGGATCATTGGATTGTTTTTAACATTCCACCCAACACAACCCAAATTGAAGAAGGAAAAGAGCCCATAGGTCAGCACGGCATAGGAACAGGCAACAATCTCAATTACTATGGCCCTTGCCCTCCAGATGGTGAGCATCGTTATTTTTTTAAATTATATGCACTGGATTCAGAATTAATGCTTGCTGAAAAATCTACAAAAATACAAGTTGAAAAAGCGATGGAAGGACATGTGCTCGCTAAAACTGAATTAATGGGCATTTATGGAAGGCGTTGATGCATCAGAAGTCCTACGTGTCATCTCCACGAAAGCGGACACGTATTGATGTCAGCAGAAACCGCTGTTAACGCACACTCACGTCGCCATAACAAAAATGTTGTATTGTTTGCATTTCATCTAACACTAACAATTCACCCTGTTCATTGATACCTTGAGCTATACCCACTATTATTTTTTCAGGTGTATGCACAACCACTTCTTTGCCGGCCAAAAAATCATGCTGCCGCCATTCATCCATAAAAACAGCCAAACCCTTTATTTGATAAACTGGCAAGCTGTTGAGTAATTCATTAAGAATTAACCCTGTTAAATAATTCCGCTCCGCAATAGGTCGGTCTACAATTTCAGCAAGATCAATGCGCCCCGCCAAGGGAGGCTGAGGCAAATTCACATTCAAACCAAAGCCAATGACAACATTTTCACCACGCCGTTCCAATAAAATGCCTGCGAATTTACGGTCCGCGTATAAAATATCATTAGGCCATTTCAACTGAATGCCCGTTTGCACACCATATATTTTTAAAGCACGCATCACCATCACACCCACTGCGATACTCAAGCCAGAGACATCTAAAAAATTTTTGGGAAAGCGCCATAATAACGAACATATAATGCTAGACCCACGCACAGAGAACCACGAACGGCCGCGCCTGCCGCGCCCTGCAGTTTGTTGTTCCGCTAAACAAACCCACCCAGAAAGACCCGTCTTGGCTTGATCTAAAAGATATTGATTCGTTGAATCAATACACTCTAAAATTTCTAACTTCGCTAACTTGGATTGGTTGCTGGGATCAATTACATTGAGAATTTTTTCTGCACTGAGCAACTCAAAAGATAGGGTCATAGTATCAAAAATCTTACAGTTCAATCATTTTATTTGTTTTTTCGTATTGAAATGCAGTATAACCTATTGCTTAATTTATTAAAAGCCGATTTAATATAGGGCTATGATGGACCATAACAAGGGAGATGACTGACAATGAATTCCGCATTACTAATGATTGAGATGCAAAATGATTATTTTCCTAATGGTAGAATGCCATTGGAAAAAAGCACTGAAGCCTGCGCAAAAGCCCAAGAAGTCTTACAAGCATACCGTACAAAACAATATCCCGTCGTACATATTCAGCATATTTCAACCCGTCCTGATTCAGGGCACTTCCTACCTTGCACCAAGGGTGTTGAAATTCACACGAATGTACAGCCTACCAAAAACGAAATGGTGATCAAGAAACACTATCCCAATAGTTTTAAAGATACCTCTTTATTAACCTATTTAATTAAGCATCAAATTAATCACCTCGTCATTGCAGGTATGATGACACACATGAGCATTGACGCAACCGTTAGAGCTGCCTACGATTTAGGTATTAGCTGTACTGTATTAAGCGATGCCTGCGCCACGATGAATCTAGAATTCAACAGCCTTTTGATTCCATCACAAACAGTCCATCACGCTTTTCTGGCCGCACTACAATCAATGTATGCAACCGTACAAAGCACAAAAGACTATATACAAACGATGGGAACGAGTACCGCAGTTAAAGCCTAAAGTAAAAGTCCCTACACTTACCAACTATCATCCCGTACCCGCTACGAGATGATAGTTTTTATTGCTTAAATTTAACCGCACCGTCTTTTATGGCTTGTTATTCTCCATGAAAGCCTCTTACAATGAGCACACCTGCACTGATCTGTTGAGTATAACTATCTATGACATGGCAAACCCATTATCTTGCACCCGACCCCACACAATGGAAAGGACGGGCCGACACACCGCCTAACGCTTGTTTTTTTCAGGCAGTGCAATTATTAAATTTGCTAGAAGAGCACCCAACGTCAGCAATGCAGTCGACATTTGCCTTAATAGGTTTTAAATGTGATGAAGGCATCCGCCGTAATCATGGACGCCCCGGCGCTGCAGAAGGACCTGCTGCTATCCGGCAAGCCTTAGCCAGGCTGCCTCTACAAAAAGAAACATCCATCTGCTTTGATGTAGGTAATATTATATGTTCTGATGGTGATTTAGAGGCATCACAATACGCACTAGGTGAAGTCGTAGCGAGATTACTGCAACACGGTATCAATCCTATCGTATTAGGCGGGGGGCATGAGCTTGCATGGGGACACTATCAAGGCATTGCACAAACGTTTACCCAGCAAAATTTAGGTATTATTAATTTTGATGCGCATTTTGATATGTACCCTGTTCTCAAAAACGGTAATGGAACGTCAAGCTCTCCTTTTTTACAAATCGCAGAAGCACACCAAGCACAAAAACGACGGCTTGATTACAACTGTATAGGCATACAACACGCTGGCAACATTCGACAATCCTACGAAACAGCTAAACAATATAATACAAAAATTATCTGGGCAGATGAATTACATCAAGGACAATTAGAAAAAGTAGTGGATTTTATTGACCGCATCATTGATCAAAATGAAATAATTTATCTAAGCCTATGCTTAGAAGTATTTGGCTCTGCATTTGCTCCCGGGGTTAGTAGCACTCAAGCCTTAGGCTTATCCCCCTGGCATGTGATCCCCTTGGTAAGACAAATAGCCGCCTCGGGTAAAGTGATTTGTTATGACATCGCTGAATTGTCACCGCGCTATGACTTTGATCACCACACAGCCAAATTAGCCGCTAATTTAATCTATGAATTTATTCATCATCACAATGAGCAGCCACGTCCATGGTAAGCGAAAACTCTATTGTCTTCTGCAACATAAGATTAAAACATAAATGATATCTAAAAAATTAACACCCCTTAGGTTCCAACAATTACTCTTAAACTGGTTTGATCACGCTGGTCGAAAGGATTTACCCTGGCAACAAGATAAAACGCCTTATCGCGTATGGGTTTCAGAAATCATGTTACAGCAAACTCAAGTCAGCACAGTGATCGCTTATTTCAATCGTTTCATTGAACATTTTCCTACGGTGGAAAAACTTGCTGCCGCAAATGAAGATACTGTTTTACATTTATGGACAGGTTTAGGTTATTACAACCGCGCCCGTAATTTACAAAAAGCCGCACAAATAATCATGCAACATTACCATGGCAAACTTCCAAATCAATTAAGTGAATTAGAAAAATTGCCCGGCATTGGACGCTCTACCGCAGGTGCTATTTTATCTATTGCGTTCAATCAACCTGCCACTATTTTAGATGGCAATGTTAAGCGCGTTTTGACCCGCTTGCACGGCGTGACAAAATGGCCTGGCACTCCAGAAGTCATCGAACAGCTATGGTCTATCGCCGAGCAATACACGCCCACACAACGCACTGCGGATTATTCTCAAGCCATTATGGATTTAGGCGCAACGCTTTGTGTGCGTGGCAAACCGCGCTGCGCTGACTGTCCTTATCAATTTGACTGCAGCGCCTACGCACAAGGCATCGAAAAAACATTACCTGCAACAAAGCCGCGCAAAACACTTCCTATACGCCAAGTCACTTTGCTGATACTGCGTAAACAACCACATTTAATCTTACTCGAAAAACGCGCGCCCGTTGGCGTATGGGCCAGTTTATGGAGCTTACCTGAAATTACAGGAACACCCTCATCTGCTGAAATCCGTAAAATTTGCAAACAGCGTTTCCAATTTACAACAGAGCAACTTACACTCGGTGATTCTTTTCGCCATACTTTTAGCCACTTTCATTTGGATATCACACCCGCCCTACTGACAGTAAAAACAACCAGCCGCAAAGTCATGGAAGATGCACAACAAATTTGGTATAACCTTGAACACTCCCAGGCTGTAGGCTTGCCCGCACCTGTAAAATTATTATTAAACAATTTAGAGAAAACCCTATGACCCGTCTTATTGATTGCGCCAAACTGAAGAAAAAAGCAGAAGGATTAGAAAATCCACCCTACCCAGGTGAATTAGGCAAAAGAATTTTCGCCGAAATTTCTCAAGAAGCATGGCAACAATGGCTAGCACATCAAACCATGTTAATTAATGAATACCGTTTAAGCATGCTAGACCCTAAAGCACGTGAATTTTTAGCACGCGAAATGGAGCTGTTCCTTTTTGATTCAGGCAGCCAAAAACCCGCCGGTTACATCCCGCCAGAATAATCACTTGACTCTGAGACCCGCAATCTGTTTAATAACGCGTTTCGTAACAACTCCATAAAGGGGCTAGATAGCTCAGTCGGTAGAGCAAGGGACTGAAAATCCCTGTGTCGGTGGTTCGATTCCACCTCTGGCCACCAGAGAATACGGGTCTTTCCCATTTCAGGGAGCACTCACCTAACCACACAGTACTCTAACTCGTAACCTATAATTTTCAAAGTTCTGAAATCCATATGCTCTTCTTTGAATCAGTTTCATCTTGCGATGGAACCCTTCCGTTATTCCATTGTTCTTACTAAACCGCCACATACGAACGATCTCCTCACGCCATTGGTAAAGTGTTTTACCGAGTGTGACTAATCGCTTAAACGGACTCTGTTTAAGGTCCGTAATCATTTTTAAAAACACAGGAATGATTTTTTTACATCGCTTTGCTTGCATTGTTTTTTTCATCAACACCTCATGCAATTCTCGTTTAAATTGATAAATGGCCCCGATCACAGGCTGCTGTTTTAAATAGTCATCACGCTTTTGTAATCGGTGAGGGGTTAAATTTTCGGGCTTGGTTCGCAATGCGGCCAATAGTCCGCGTTTATTTTCATCTTTGGATCAATTCTTTGATAAGTTTGCATACATTGATGCAGCATTAATCGAACAACATGAAATCGGTCTGGTTACTATCTTTGCATTAGAAAATAATTTTGTATTAGATGTCTATAATGACTGCTCAAATCAATACAGATCACTTTCACTGCTTCTTTTCCTGGTAATTTTGCAAATAGTCTGAAAGCTTTTGATGAGCGCCCTTTAACAATATCAAATATTTTATTCCTTTTTAAATTACAAAACGTCGTAGCATATCCTTGTCTCCTACTAAAGAAATGCTCATCAATTCCAAGCACCGTCGGGCAATCACGCTGTTCAATCTCCTTATAGGCTAAAAGATATTCTTTATGATACCAACCCTCAATAGTCGCTTTTCCTATTCGCATATCACGTGATAAAGATTGCTGTGATACACCTTCTGTATGATGATGAAAAACTTGCTTGTGCAATCTTTCCGTCGCTCTTTGATATTTACCTATCCCAGGAAATTGTTGATTAAAATAACGTTTACATTGCCTACAATAAAATTTATGCGATTTAAAACGCAGAAACGTTTGCCTATGACCAATACTCTCATGTTTGACTTGTCGAATAAAACTCGACTTCTTGCGTAAATTTCTTCCATTGCAATGAATGCAGCGTGGCACTCTACGATAATGAACATCCATTATCAGCGGGTTATAACCCGTCGTTTTTTTGATGGAAAATCCAGGTAAATTTAGGATATTATCTCTTCGGGGCATTTTTAATCTCCTTTCTCTTGTCCATTCAACAAGTAAGGTAATCTATTTTCGATTAAAGTGCCCCTTATTTGGGGAAGAGCCGGAAATTAAGTATTTAAATTTAAAATGTAACTGTAGCAGATTTGTCACACTTATCCTCTCAACGATATTAAGAACCAGCGCTCATGAAAGCTGGATGGTCTCTCAATTGTTTGATCACGCTATCCGTACCCGTCTTACAAGCGTAATCAGATTTTCTTTGAAAAAATTCAAGGCGTCTTTCTCGATATTTATCCTTAGAGTTAGAAATGGCATCTTCAATTTGTTTTTTTGATATAACGCCATCTATGGGATTGATCTTCCTGACTTCGTAATAAAATCGAGTTTAAAAAAATAAATTTCTATTTATAACAATGGGTTATAAATTTCAGGCACGCCCCTAATTAATGAAAAAAAATTTAAAGTCCTGTTTCTGGATGTGGGGCTTGTCACGCGCGCTGGTAAATTAGAAGCAGCCACGTTACTTAATCAAGACATTCTTTTGGTGAACAGGGGAATGTTGGCGGAGCAATGGGTGGGACAGGAATTGCTGGCTTATGCATCGCATTTTGAAGAAGCCAATCTTTATTTTTGGTTACGCGAGAAACGTTCGAGCATGGCTGAAGTTGATTTTATCATTACGGTAGGCCCGCATATTGTTCCGGTTGAAGTCAAGGCAGGTTCAACAGGACGACTGAAATCGCTAAAATTATTTATGGAAGAAAAAAAAGCTACTTTAGGCGTACGCGTGTCCCAGCAAGCGCTCAATTATCAGGATAAAATACTTTCAGTGCCTTTTTATATGATTGGAGAAATCCCGAGATTAGTTAAAAAGTTTATTGTTTAAACATTCATTACCCTTTAAGATAGAAAGCTTCATTATCAAAAAGAGTTTGAAATGCGTTACCTTCATCATATTGTTGTTATCATGGCTGTTCTTGCAACTCAACAAGCTTTTGCTTTTGGCAAGTTTCCTAATGACAGATCATGCGGTCTGATTGCGAAAGCGTGTTTAAAAGCAGGTTTTGTGGAACAAAAATCAGAAACGAAGGGTATTTGGCGTAATTGCATGGAGCCTGTTCTGTTGGGGCAGTCGGTTTCTGGAGTTACGGTGGATGCTGCTGTAGTGAAATCTTGCCGTGCGCATAAGGTAAAAGAATTGCAGAGGCAGCTGGAACAACTTCAGAATGTTAAATAATCAGGATCAACCTGAGTTTCGTTGCCTGCATGATCAGGATCGGGCAGCTTTTATTCAGATTTGTGTATAACGGCTTTTATTTATTCTTTTTTGCGTGTAAAATGTCTTAAATTTTTATCTCCTTGAATTTTCTTATTAATTTCTAATAGCAACCCATTTTTTTAAACATACTATACTTAGCGTTGTTATACGAGAGGAGCCAGCAAACATGGTTGTCATCGACCTTAAAAAAAGAAAAGAATTGCAGAAAGCACTGGAGCATCAATCAGACGTTGATGCAAAACATGAAGAGGGTGTTGTCGATAGTGTCATGTCGGTTGTGCGTTCTATTATTAGCACGATAGCAGATATGGAAAATTTAGCGGCGGCTTCAGTATGGCTTGATAGATTAAATAATGTGGAGGGCTCCGCTCATTTAGAAGAGTTTAAACGAGACTTATCTTCTACAGATGGACTGATGCTTATTGCAGGAGACGCTAAAAAAAACATAACCGATATCGAAAAATTCTCGTTTTTTCAAGTAGCGCAATGGATGATTGAATTACAGAATGAAAGAGCGGGCGGGTTAAGTCAGTATCCTTTTGTTCTTGATGAAGGGCAAAAGGAAATAATTTTAGGGAAAATAAAGCAATCTATCGCGCAGACCAATAATTTGATTTTTTCACATGCGAATATACCTCAAGAACAGTGGCATGCTGAAAAAACCGAAGTCCATACGCAGATTGCTGTGAGTGAAGATACAAATTGGTATAACAGAAAAAAAGCACAAGATACGGCAGAGCATGAGCGAGAAGGTTTAGAATCAGACCTTGAAAACAAAGTGATAACACCGGATGAGTTTAAGGTATTTTCCGCAAGCAATATTGCACCTGAAGTCAAATTACAATCTACTCTACTAGCCCAGCCCCAAACTAATCAAAAATTACTAATGCAGTACATAATAGAAGGAAAGGATGAGGAAGTTAAAAAGCTTCTTGATGCAGGAGTGGATCCCAATTTTATAAGCGATACTCTATACACATTAGCTGAATTTGACGGGACAGATGAATATAACCTCGAGCAGACATATCGCTTTACCCCACTTCATTTTGCTGCTCATAATGGACACCTGGCGATCATTAGGATGTTGCTTGAACATGGCGCTAATTTAAATGCTAGCGCTCAGGGGGAATATGGAAACGATTCAAATTTAACTCCGCTTCATCTTGCTGCTTTATCTAAACAGAAAGATATTGTTCAGATGTTGCTTGCACGCGGGGCTAACCCAAATAGTAAGGTTAGGAGGTCGTCTTCCGCTAATGCATTAGTATTAGCGATTCATGGCTGTGGAAGAAATAAACCTAGTGAGGCTATTGATGTTGTTAAGCTGTTACTTAAGCAGGGAGCTGATCCAGAGTGGTGGCTGCTTCAGAACATGCTTAGAAAAACCACTGACGGCTACGAGGTTTATGGCAGACCTATTCGCGGGTATGACCCTTATCCTGAACTAATTAAAACAATGCTAGAATATGGTGCAGATCCTAATGGTATACATACATCTTATATTGGACAGGTTCTTATTGAAAAGGTCCTTAAGGATGGGCGTGAAGATTTGTTCTGGCTTTTGCTTGAATATGGTACTGATCTAACAAAGAAAACCTGGGATAATCGTGATCCATATGTAAATGAAAGTCTTCGAAAAGGCAACATACCCAATATATTGAAACAAATTCGTAAAAAACCTGAAAATCATCTCGATATTCTCTTGCAGCGATATGCTCTTGAAGAGGTGGTTTTGATGCTTAAGAAACCTTATCCCGCTTTGCTCCATGCCTTATTTGACTATGTAGTAAAAGAACGCAGGCTGGATGCTTTAGATAGTATGTTAAAAAATCACACACCACAGCAGTTAAGATTTATTCAAGATAAGGAAAATATCGATAAAATAGTTCATTGCTTAATAGAAGATTCATTATATTCACCTGTTACCAAACTGTCGATTATTGAAAAAATAGAAGGATACCCAGGAAATAGTTTACATGCAAAAAGGATAATGGAGATTGCAAAAAAATCAATAAAAAATGATAGCGCTTACTTAGAAGGCGTCGAAAATTTTATAATGCGTAGTCAAGAAAAAATGCCGCGTCTTACTAAGCCTCCCTCTTTGATGGCAGGAAACAAATATTTTTTGTTCCATAAAACACGAGGCCTAAATGATTATGCTTACATTTTGAAGGCAGTTGATAGAAATGATTATGAAGCATTAGAAGAGATTATGACGGAAAATCCTAAGAAAGATTTTAATATAAAAGATGAAAGTGGTAGGACATTATTAGATATTGCTTATAAAAACAAATTACTGCTTTCTGCTGATACAGAAAGTAAACAAGTCACTATTCATGCTGCTTATGATGTTGAAAAAAAAGAGGATGAAGTTGAACGAGATGAAAATGAAAAAATATTTTTTCTTTTGCTTGAAAAATTAGATGTTAATCGTAGAACATTCAATAATCAATCTATGTTGCATATCGCAGCAATCGGTAAAGCACCTCTTTCTGATATTGTGTTGTTTTTATTAAAAGGTGCTAACATAGATGTCATCGATCAAGCACGTAAAAAACCGGTTGATTATCTTTACAATAGATATGGTAATCTTGATCCAGGTCTCGCTGGCCACGAGGTTTTGTTAAAAAAAGGAACCAATGCCTTATTTCAACCTGCTAACCATGCTATGTTAGAAGAAGTGGTAGCGAGCTTTTCATTGATTAGAGATGCGACGGTAAAAAATAAAATTAAACAACAACTGGAAGCAGCAGCGAGAAAGGCAGGCCTTGCTCCTGATGCAGAACGCAAGGCGCTAGAAAGCATCGGAAAATTGGAGGCGACTACTCAAGCACCCCGCCCGTCTTGAAGTAAGAAGAGTTGGCTAAACTATAAATCGTCATCACTTGGTTAAGAATTTCGGCATTACCATGAAACGTCTTAAATTTTTCAAAAGCATTTTTTCCCCTGACTTCGTAATAAAATCGAGTTTAAAAAAATAAATTTCTATTTATAACAATGGGTTATAAATTTCAGGCACATTATTTTGGATTTTTCTGATTAGTTTATGGAAGGTAAATAGTGGCGTCCAACGAGCTCTCAACGATATTAAGAACTAGCGCTCATGAAAGCTGGATGGTCTCTCAATTGTTTGATCACGCTATCCGTACCCGTCTTACAAGCATAATCAGATTTTCTTTGAAAAAATTCAAGGCGTCTTTCTCGATATTTATCCTTAGAGTTAGAAATGGCATCTTCAATTTGTTTTTTTGATATAACGCCATCTATGGGATTGATCTTTTTCAATGCTCGCATAGAATGACTTCGAACAGGATCGAAGACCCAAAAACAACAGAAAGACAAAGAAGATTTTGATTCATAGCTTTCAATAATTGTTTTGAATTCATGCTCAAGAATGACAGGGATATCTTTTTTTTCTTCATTGCAAGGAGGGAGGAGAGTTTTTAGATCTCCAGTTTTTTTATCTTCTGGTGGTTCTATGTTTTTTATTTCTTTCCATTTTTTAAAAATTGTATTGCCATCTATGCTCGATTTCCACTCGCGCTTTTTTATATTGTTCTGTACAAGCAGACTGCATCTATTTATTTCCACAAGAGTTGCTTTAGCTAAGAAACCAAAAATCAAATTGAATGGTACACCAATAATTTTCGTTATATTTTTATGGTTTTGACGAACAGCTAATGAAAACGCAATTGCTGCTTCTGCGCAAGATTGTCTCTCTGTTTTGATCCAGAGTTCTTTGTTTCTTTTTAAAGTCTTTCGCAATAATGTCTGGGAAGGATCATTAGTTGTTTGTTGTGAATACCATGTAGTATAGCGACATAAATGCTTAGTGCGTATATCAACGCTATAAAATAAAATATTAAATAGAGAATTGTTACGTTGCAATCTGTGTATAAACTCACGAAAGTTCTCAATATCAAAATGTGATCTACCTGAGTCCAAATCATCCAAAATCAATTTTCTTAAAAAACGATGAGGTAAAAGCGCGCCACCTAATGCATTAATAGCCAGATTAGATAAATTTGTTAATTGTAATTCAGTAAGAGTTTTGTTGTTCTTTAATCCAGAAATCAAGTTTAAAAGAACGGGCTCGCGTGGAATACATTGAACCACTATTAAACTTTGTAACGTTTTTTTCTTAATTAATATAAGTTAAGAAAATTATCTTCGAATAAACAGCGTTTGAAAACGAGCGAAGTCAACGAAGGATGTGTTGCAAGCTGTTCCATATAAGGAACATGAGTTTGGTTTTTTAGCTTAATAGATGTAAAGGTTGTATTCGATGCCAATGCGGTTTGAAATGTTGAAATCCATACAGGATTGATATCAATAGGTATACTTAAAATGAGTATCGTAATAGTGTGATTAACACATAAAGCAGAAATAATAGGGTAAAATACTATGTGGGGATCATCGATTTCACTAGACTTTGTTATGTTTAATTTTGTTACTTTATGATTAGTTAGTAATTCATTAAAAAAGGCACCTCATTTTGGATCAATGAGAGGTTTTCTTAGTGTTATTTCTATAAAAGGGTTTGATGGTGTTTTAATTTCTTGTAAAAATAGATTTGTTTTTTCTTCGCTGTAATCAGCTGATATCCAAGGTGTTAGAGATTCAATTTTTTTCCTATTTTCAAAAGCAGGATTCTGTTCTATTGTGATAGTAACAGGTCTTCGTGTTGTATTAGGTATTATAGCAAGCAATTCTGCTGTTTCATTTGATATTTTTTCTCCAGACTCTATTTTAAGATGTACAAGTTTGTGCTTTGTTATACATCTTTTTTCTGTTATATATTTTAACAAAGTTTTTGCCTGACTATCTGTGACAGAATAACGATAATTGAAAAAAATGTAATACGGAGAGTATTTTTTACATGCTTTTAAAATAGTGTCTATTGATGTTGTGAGTAATGCTCCATAAAACATTAGCGTTGCGACATGATTTAATCGAACATGCGTGCAGATAAAATTGATTAGTTCTGTTTTGGACGCAGAGACAACATCGAATATTGGGCGACGACCTAAACCATGAAAATCTTCATTAGGAAATTGATGTCTCAAAAGTTCTATGTTGCTATTAATGATAGCATCTAGTACAGACAGTTGCAGTGATGTCAGTTCATCTTTCAGTTTAACGCGGTAAAATTCAATATTGCTTTGCGCATTTTTCCTCACTTCTATAGACGAGTTCGCTTCCATATCATGCTGCGATGGCGAGCCATCGGCTTGATTTGAGCCATCTCCAATTCTTAACATACAACTCCTTATTGGCTTAATCCTATTATTGACAACATGGTATTTAATTCAGAGTCTATTTTTGCAACCCGAAGCAAGTCTGCTAAGGTAAATTTTCCCGCAAGCGTACGCGTATCAGCAGGCTTCTTGTAACTAGGCCAGACACTACGCAACTGCGCTTGAACATTCGACCCAACTGGTTGCAAATTTTCTTTTCCTGGCATCAATCGCAACAATAAGCCTTCTAGATTTGGGTTTTGCACACAAACAACTATGTTATGCCTGAATGCCTCTTGTTTAAGCTGAGAAATTGACCATCCATCATCACCATCAGCACGGTCACCATCTACCAACAAAATAGAACTTTTAGCTTTCTGCCTCTCTTTGCGTTTTTGATAATGTATCGTACTTTTAAGCATGGTTTTGTAACCACCACCCTTTAATACTTCACAATCAAGATGTATGTGTAATCCATTTTGATCAGCCAGCTCTTGAATCCATTTAATAACTGATTGCTCTCCCTCACCCTCAACCGAGAAGAAAAACCGGGTTCTCTGTAAGATTATTCTTCTTGTCATTATCTATCCAATACGTGGTACAGCGCCCAATTGACCCGCAAGGTATTTTCTCATTAAACTTGGCTCACGGCGTAACCCTTTGATGTCACGTGCTCCATAAACATGCGTGGCTTGCCCGCTGGGTTTTTCAGTAAGAAATACTTGTTCCTTTTCTAGATCATCTAATAAGCCGGGATTGTGAGCAGTAAAAAACAACTGTGCTCCATGAGAATTACGTTCTGGATCGCTAAACCACCGAAATAATTCTGGTAGCAATAGAGGATGTAAGTCAGTATCAATTTCGTCAATCATAACTATTCCACCAGTTTCCAATGCATAATGTATTCGTGGAAAAATTTCGACGAAACGCTTTGTGCCGGCTGACTCTTCGTCAAAGACGATAAATCCATCAAGACCAGCGTGTTGAAATTTCGCAAACAAGCCTTGATTTCCTTGCATTATCATCATTGACTCAAGACCAATATCTAAACGTCTTAGCTCTCTATTCAAGCGCTCCAAACAATTCTTGTCATGCGCATAAACGGAAAGAAACTGACTAGTATTCTGTTGAATCTTATGAACACCGATAATGTTAGTTTGCAATGCTCCTATCACGCTACTGAAATAAGTAGATAAAGGATGGTTTAACTTCGCTAATGTACTTATGACACTAGCATTAGGACGGATGCTTTGCGTTCTAGGATCATTACAACCAGAAATATCAAATTCACGACCAAAATCGAATTTTTGACCTTCTCGTTCAAAAAGACGGCGAAATTTTCCTTTAGGCGCATAGGATAGTGCTTCATACAAAACAGATTTATTTCCATAATCCTGAGCATGATGTGCAATATGCAGCTCATAACGAAATATTGCAGATGGGTGACCATCACTTAGTTGGCTATCGAACTCAATAGTGATTTTAGTCGGCTTCCCCCACCAATCTTTCTGTCTATAGGGTTGGAATAATTCATTAATCTGGTCAACCCAATCAAAGCTACGAATCGCAAAGAATGCCGCAGACACGACCGCACGTAAAATGGTAGATTTGCCTGAAGCATTGGAACCAAAAAATCCTACTACCACAGGCAAACGAGTTTCATGATCGGACCGTGATACTTTAAAACAAGGCAACTCCGGCGCATTAGCCGGAACCCCAAAAGTAAGCTCCTGCCAATCAGCGATAGAAAAAAAATTTTCGATAATGATTTTATATAGCATGTAATCATTATATGCAGATTTTATGTTAAAGGCGAGAGAAAAAAGCAGCTTTTTATATGCTAAATTGATAGTTTGCTTTTATGGACGCAAAGTCAGCATTTAACCACGTATAATGCCAATCTAAACCGTATATAAAACAGTAGGTTAATAGAATAACATGAGAACAGCATACTGTAGCAAAATTGTAACAAACCTAGATCGGGTCTTTCCCATTTCAGGGGGCACTCACCTAACCACACAGTACTCTAACTCGTAACCTATAATTTTCAAAGTTCTGAAATCCATATGCTCTTCTTTGAATCAGTTTCATCTTGCGATGGAACCCTTCCGTTATTCCATTGTTCTTACTAAACCGCCACATACGAACGATCTCCTCACGCCATTGGTAAAGTGTTTTACCGAGTGTGACTAATCGCTTAAACGGACTCTGTTTAAGGTCCGTAATCATTTTTAAAAACACAGGAATGATTTTTTTACATCGCTTTGCTTGCATTGTTTTTTTCATCAACACCTCATGCAATTCTCGTTTAAATTGATAAATGGCCCCGATCACAGGCTGCTGTTTTAAATAGTCATCACGCTTTTGTAATCGGTGAGGGGTTAAATTTTCGGGCTTGGTTCGCAATGCGGCCAATAGTCCGCGTTTATTTTTCATCTTTGGATCAATTTCTTGATAAGTTTGCATACATTGATGCAGCATTAATCGAACAACATGAAATCGGTCTGCTACTATCTTTGCATTAGGAAAATAATTTTGTATTAGATGTCTATAATGACTGCTCAAATCAATACAGATCACTTTCACTGCTTCTTTTCCTGGTAATTTTTGCAAATAGTCTGAAAGCTCTTTTGATGAGCGCCCTTTAACAATATCAAATATTTTATTCCTTTTTAAATTACAAAACGTCGTAGCATATCCTTGTCTCCTACTAAAGAAATGCTCATCAATTCCAAGCACCGTCGGGCAATCACGCTGTTCAATCTCCTTTATCAGCGGGTTATAACCCGTCATTTTTTTGATAGAAAATCCAGGTAAATTTAGGATATTATCTCTTCGGGGCATTTTTAATCTCCTTTCTCTTGTCCATTCAACAAGTAAGGTAATCTATTTTCGATTAAAGTGCCCCCTTATTTGGGGAAGAGCCTTGTGGCAGATTATTTTCAGATGTGAATATTTCTCTCCATATTTTTTTAAAAAATTCTTCTGTAGGCTCAATTCGCATCCATCCCTGACCAAATAGGATACCAAGAAAATTCTCATCTGATGAACAATTGCAAGATATAATTCCATTAATTTTTTTAAAGAAAGTCGTGATACCCTGAAGAATCTCAATGTCTTCCTGATTTAATCTTATTATTTCCATAGAAAATTTCCTTTAGAGGTGTTGATAAGATTATTGATTAAGTATAGACTGCCGGCGTTGTTTTTACAAAAAACGTAGTTATGACTAATAGGGGGATTTATGAGTTTTTTGAAGTATTTTATTATTACAGTACCTTTAATATTTGCTAGTGTCGCTTTCGCACAAACGTCGCAAACAGTCACTTTGTCTGATTCAATTTCAATTCAACCAAGCCAGACAGTGACTGTAAAAATGGAAAACACTCTACAAAGTATTGAGTGCCAAGTTAATCCTAATCCTAAAGTTGATCTTAGTAAAGTATATATGGATTTTAATTCTGAAGGCTCAACGCAGCATAAGTTATTTTCTGACACTGCAGGAAAAATCACATTAAAAGCAAATAATGATGACAAAGATGGATTTTATTTTGATGGTGGTGATGTTATAGCTGGTAATGATTCTTCTGAAATTGTTACACTAGATTGCCATCACATACCTTTACCTAATGCTAATTAATTGTTATTAACAACTACAATTATCTCCCAGTAGCTAAAGCTCTATTGGGAGTTTTTTCATTAAGCTTAATTCTTACAGTATAGTGAATTTATATCAAAATGAAACAGCTTATTCCAATCCTTTGAAGACTCACCCCACTATTTCTTTTTTCTTGCTCTGCTTTTGTGCCTGCCCTAAATAATTCTGCTTGGTTGTTATTTTTTTCCCTGTTCTTTTCTCTAAATCTTTTCTAGCATTCCCAGCTATTTCACCACCTGAGCGCGCAACTGAATAATACGAAATAAACTTTCAGTATTAGCACAGTCTGTACTGTAAGCTTTACCATCTGATGACTTTAACTTCAGTTGTCGACAAAATGTCGACAACTCAGCCCCGTCCTCATTTTTCACTCTAAGCTTCATTTTATACCAGTAATCTCTTGGATTTGTGGTATCTGTTAATGTTTGGATCACATCCGTATTTCTTAAAAAAAATCTGTAACCTGCTGCATAGACTTTCTTAGATGCTCAACATCAATAATCAAATAACCTGATGTCACATCATTATTCATTTTACGGTTCAGTAAACGCTTGAGTGCATAGGCCGAAATATCGCAGCTTTCTGCAGTGGTGATCAATGTTCTGCGGAGGTCGTGGATGATAAATTCAATGCCTGATAACTTTATCACATTCAGCAAAGCTTTGCGAGGTTCTTGCAAATAACCCATATTACTTTTCGCTCGAAAAACACATTAAAAGTGATATTTATAGGACTGAAAATCTCTGTGTCGGTGGTTCGATTCCACCTCTGGCCACCAGATAAATTTCTTGGGTCTTTTTCATTTCAAGGGGCACTCACCTATTGTGCATCAGCACCATCAAGCGCATCCTGTAAGGCTTCTGCCTCTTTAGCGCCGTAAATAATTGAATTTTTCTTATTGATATTTTTAACAAACGACACTGGAACGCCATCATAGGCTTTACCACACACAGAATCGTTATTGAGATTAGTTACATCAATTTCATAAAAAGACCATGACTTATATGCTGGAAGTTCTGAAACCCGAGCCGCTATAGGCATGAATTTTCTACAATAAGGACACGTTAAAGTATGAACTATCAATATAGTGTGAGGTGCATCCAATTTTTTGCAATCTGATTCTAAGGCAGGATTCAATGTAGTAATAGATGCAATAGATAAGAGCGGAATAAAAATAGCCGCAATTGTTAAGCTTATAACACTAAGTAATTTTGTTTTCATTAAACCTCTCATTTATAAGTAATAAAGTATAGCTTAATTTTCCAGCCAGTAAAGGGTAGAATCATTATTAAATACGCTATTTAAGCTACCCTACAGATTTATATTTATAGAACTTAGGTAAAAAGTAACAACAAACCCCTACTCCCACTACACACAATACGCCACCCGAAACAATGGATGCGGTCACTCCAAATGCAGCTGCTACTAATCCTGCTTCCGTATCCCCTAATTTTGGGCCGCTCATATAACTGATCATTTCAATTCCGGCTAATCGTCCACGATAGGCAATGGGAATAGTTTCATTCCACATGGTTTGACGAAAAATACCACTCACCGCATCAAACGCACCTGCAAGAGCCAGAAAAAATAACGCATACCAAAGATGCGTTGAAAAGCCAAAAAATATAATTGATATGCCCCATAAACCCGCAGCGATTGAGATAGCTAAGCCATGCTGTTTTATATGTTTTGTCCAACCACTTAAAAAAGAGATAACGAGTGCGCCTACAGCAGGTGCTGAGTAGAGCATTCCCAGTATTTTTACGTCGCCATAAGAGTGTGCAATAGCTGGGAATAAAGCCATTGGCATTCCAAAAACCATCGCAATAAAATCGACAAAATAAGTCCCTAATAATTCTTGTCTAGATATAGCGTATTGCAATCCTTGTATGAGAGAAGAAAAAACGGATTCTTTGCGAACGATAATAGGTTTGGGAATATTTGTTATTAAACTAAGCGCAGCTAATGAAATGATGAAGCTGATAAAATCTACAATATACGTATTCAGCAAACCAAAATGTGCAATGATCAAACCGCCCGCGGCAGGGCCCGCGATCATACATACACTGTATGTGAAAGTAGATAAAGATCCAAGCATCGGAAAATCATTTTTAGCCACAATTTGTTGCATCAAACTTTCCAGAGCAGGTCGATGCAATCCAGTGACTGCTGACATGATCATACTAACCAAAAATAGGATCCAAATTTTTGGCATAGTAAGTGAAGCATTCCATGTTAATACTAAGCAGCCTAAAGCGAGTAATGTCTCCGAAATGATTAATAATCTTTTTCTATGGTGACGATCGGCGAGCACGCCGCCCATTAATGCGGTAAGAAGTAAGGGTAATAATTGAAATAAACTCAACAGTCCAACCATCAGGGTTGAATGTGTTTCATGGTAAATTTGATACGGCAACGCAACACTTGTAATCATGGTACCAAAAAAGGAAATAAATTGGCCTAGGTATAAAAAACGAAAATTGCGATTGTGACGTAGTAATGAGAGATTGATAAAATAATTCATTTGTATTTTCTCTTGTTTTTAATTCTTAATTCAGTGAATACTTAACTTATAATATAAGAATCGTTTTATTTGCAAGTCTTTTCGCTCTTTGTCGTATATTATGCAATTCAAAGTGTAATGAATAGAGTCGTTTAGTATCTAAAAATTAATTCTCTGTCTTTATACAGCTATTGAAATCACCATTTTCATTGCACATATAAACAGGATGTGAATTGCAAAATGATTGAGTGACTATTTTGCAAGGTGGATAAGACTCACTTTGAAATAGAGTGGCAATACAGCTTTCTTGATTGGGAAACGTGATCATATTGATATCGCACTTAGCTCTTTCGGATAATCGCTTACAAGCCATTTCATCTGAATCCAAACAATACGGTTGATTTTTGTGTTCGGTATTAATAGGTATGCATGCACAATATTGTTCTTGACCTTCAAAACAACCATCTTCATCAGATGCACACAAGAAGTAAAGTGGTGATTCTGAATAAGCACTTTGCGCTATCAGTGATAACAGGATTGCTATATTCATAACTAAGATATTAAAACTCATATTAGCTCCAAGATATAAAATGATTATTGCATGGCAGCCACAGTTGTATTGACTTAACAGTAAGCTGAATAATTCTCGAAGATGATTTAAATAGATATATTCATAAAATAAATGGATATTATAAAATTAATCAATTTTACATATCTCCTGAAAAGCAGCATCCTTCATTTATTAAATGCTAATCACATTTATATTTTCACTCTATTTGAAATTTATTGGAGGATTCAATCATGAAAAAAACAGCTGCGTTAGTAACCATTACAGCATTAATTTCCAGTACTTTGTTGGCATTTGCATCTCCTGCTCTCGCTCAAGAGACAGACGACCATCAAGTAAGAGTTGATGTCATCAATATGATAAATCACCCTATTAACTATCATATTGATAATAATATTTATTCAATATGGACGGGGGATTATGACTTGTTAACCCGTGGTGCTCGAGATGAAAACAATCAACCGACAGATGGTGATACATACATATTTTCATCCAAAGATACTTCAGAATATTATACTATTTCATACAAAGGAGCCACTTGCAAAATCGATTATTCAATGATTGCATATCACTGGCTATTACAGGTCACTTTTTCGGGTACAGATGCAAATCCACACTGCGACATTCATTAACTCACTTATTTCCTCTCTGATAGGTAATTCATTCATAATAGAATACCTATCAGAGAGTAATGATGCGTATGTAAAGTCAAATTTTTTATGATTCACAAGAACTCTTAAACCCGCTATAATAAATTCAAGAAAATTGCGCAGCTAAATTTTTTATTTTCTCCCAGGACGAAGAGAAAACAGACATGAACTATTTTATCCGTCTTTCATTACTGTGCCGCTTATGACAACATCTATTCTCATTGTCGGCGCGGGCCCAACAGGATTAGTTCTAGCACTCTGGTTAACTCGCCTCGGTGTTACTGTGCGTATTATTGATAAAAATACGGAAGCTGGCAAAGAATCCCGCGCGATTGGTGTTCAGGCGCATACGCTGGAACTTTATCAGCAAATTGGGCTCGCTCAAGAGATCGTGGAAAAAGGAATTAAAGCCAATGCACTCAATATTCGAAAAAATGGACGAAAAACTTTTTCACTTTCATTGAGAGAGATGGGTAAAGGTCTTAGCCCCTTTCCTTTTTTATTGTTTTTCCCTCAAGACGATCATGAAAAAATTCTGATTGAACATTTGCATCAGGCTGGCATTACCGTAGAGCGAAATACAGAACTTGTGAACTTTACTCAAACTTCCGACCATGTGCAAGCCCTATTGAAAACTGAGCAAGGCTTAGAAACCCTTCAAATAGCTTATTTATGCGGTTGCGATGGCGCACACAGCACTGTACGCGATACGCTTAAAATTAAATTCCCAGGAGGAACTTATTCGCAAATTTTTTATGTTGCAGACGTTATTGCCACGAGTGACTCTGAAAACGATAATCTTCAGGTATGCGTCAGCCAAGAAGATCTTTGCTTAGCTCTTCCTGTACGAAGCAGTGGGTCCTTTCGTCTTATTGGCATTGTCCCACCCGATAAAGAAACTAAAGAAAAAATCACTTTTGATGATGTCATGCCATCTATTTTGCGAAACACATTACTAAAAATAAAAGCACTCAACTGGTTTTCTACTTACCATGTACATCATCGTGTTGCGCAACAGTTTAGAAAAGAACGCGTTTTTTTAGTAGGTGATGCTGCGCACATACACAGCCCAGCAGGTGCTCAGGGAATGAATACAGGTATAGGTGATGCGATTAATTTAGCCTGGAAACTGGCTTCTGTTATCCAAAATCGCGCTTCTTCTGCTTTGTTAGATAGTTACGAAATAGAACGCATACCATTTGCTAATCAACTCGTCTCTACCACTGACAAACTTTTTCAAATCATGACAAACAGTGGATTGTTAGGAAAACTTTGGCGCGGTGTATTTTTCCCATTCATCTTACCCCTGCTATTTCGATGGGCAACAGTCAGGCGTTATTTTTTCAAAATCACATCACAAATTAATTTAAAATATCGCCAAAGCCCACTGAGTACAGGTCATGCAAGAAAAATTTACGGCGGCGATCGATTACCCTGGGTTCCTTACAAAACGACAGATAATTTCTCATCACTGCAGTCACTGAATTGGCAAATACACATTTATGGTGAAATAACTTCAGAATTTAAAGATAATATAGATGGCCTGAATATTCCTCTTCATGTATTCCCCTGGAACAAACAAACCCAATCCGCTGGATTAGAAGAAAATACCCTCTATTTAATCAGACCTGATGGTTATATCTCTTATATAGGTTCCGATCAAAATGCTAAAAAACTAAAAGATTTTTTATACCAAATTAAATTATTTCAATAAAGAATTGTTTGCGCATACAATCAGCGTGGTCTTGATAATCGCACTGATTTTTAGGCTCTCACTTCTTCCTACCAATCACCACTAAAATAAGACCTGCTGCAAGCGCCAAACCACCTAATATAGGTGGAAAATGGATAGTCTTTTCAGTATCTGCGGTAATTTTAAGATCTCCTATTTGAGCAACTTTTTCTTGTTTAGTATAAGTGAAACCTTGATAAGCGAATGCGATAATACCCGCCAGAATTAAAAAAATACCTACAATACTTATAATAGATTTCATAGAGCAGATCCTTATTTGTTATTTACGATTTTTCCTAGAAATATGCATAACAAGTGAGAATACAAAGAGCACCAAGAAAATAAAGAATAGAATTTTCGCAATACTCGCCGCTTGTACTGCAATACCCGTAAAGCCTAACAGACCCGCAACAATTGCCACGACTAAAAAAAGAAAGACCCAATTCAACATGATTTCATTCCTTTAAAATAAATACTCACTCAATAGTATTACCTAAATCTTTTTTAAAGTGAATTTATTAACTACTTTGATTAACATAACCTGAAAACACCCTTGCTCACTCTACAAAACCCAGCAGACAGAACTCCTCTATTCATTGGACAAGCGATGTTCATTATGCTATTGTTAGCGCTCATTTCGGTCACTAACTGATGGGGTAAAGAAATGTCGAAATTTTACATAAAATTAGGAATAGCACTAAGTAGTTTAGTCGCTTTAACAGCAAGCACTGCTAGTTTAGCGGGTGGCATTTCATTCTTTGTTGGATTTCCTCAACCTATCGCACAAGAAACGTATGCACCTGTTATGATGCGCCCAGTTTATATGCCGCGAGAACACAAGAGATGTTACATTGAACGTCCTGTTTATATAAATGGTATGCTCTACTCAGGCCAACGCATTTGTGAACGCAACCTTGTTTCTACACAAGCTGTCTGGATTCCAGACAATGGCTTAGATTACTATCGTTATCATCGCCATCATGTTTCCTATAAACATTATTACTAGCGCCTTTTTATTTTTTAACTTAACGCACATCTCTCTCAAAAAAGAGAGGGACGCACGCGGGCATAACCACAATTAAAGCGCTAAAATAGAAGAAATCAATGCTCTCTCCCATCCATCGGAATTTCTGCATGGGTCTCTCGCACAAAATATATCAAAATGATCGCAACCAGGATACCGATAGGAATCACACTCAATGCAGCCTGATAATTCAACACTGAATAAATGCGAGTACCATCAACCATCGCACCAGACCAGCCCATATCTAACAGCTTACCGATCACGGGTTGAAATAAATTTCCGCCAAACATAACTAGCATGTTAGTCAAAGCAATAGCGGTACCAGCAATTCTAAAATGAGTGACTTCACGGCAAACAGCAAATACTAAAATCTGCACGCTTGATAAAAAGCCAAATAGAAATAACAAGAGCGACATTGAACCAAGGGAAATATGTGGGAAATACAAAATGGCACAAATCACAATCAATGTAGCAATGGATGCAATGAGAAGAGGAAAACAACGACGTCTGATAAAATCAGAAAACAAACCCCAACAAG
Organism: Gammaproteobacteria bacterium; assembly: GCA_044221135.1. Classification (GTDB taxonomy): domain Bacteria; phylum Pseudomonadota; class Gammaproteobacteria; order DSM-16500; family DSM-16500; genus UBA4722. The sequence continues at coordinate 69,507 of JBGAPT010000003.1, read as the reverse complement.
GACCGCCAATCGCCCAGCCTAAGAAAATCATTGCATTCGCATCAGCCGCATGTATTCTTGATAGACCACGCGCTTGCTCAAGATACGGAATACCCCATAATTCAGCGAAAGCAGAAAGAGAAAGATATAATAAAAATCCTACTATCCCATTAAACCAAATCTGTGGATTTCGTAATGCACCCCATAAACCACGCAGCAAATCGTGAAAATAAATGCGTTGCACATGATAATGTGGATGGGTGGGAGAAGGATTGACATCACGCACAATAGTCCAGATCGCAATAGCAAGAATGATTCCTACACCCGCCGATGCATACGTTGTTTCTTTCCAACCAAGTATATCTACCAAACTACGCAACAAAATATCACCGGCCATCGCACCGATCATGCCTAAGCTCGTAATCACGCCAGAAATTAAGGCGAAACGATTAGGCGGCAACCAAATTGTCGCTAATTTCAAAGCGCCCACAAAAGCAAATGCAGCACCAAAACCTACCAAAAACCGTCCTAATTCAGCGATAGCGACATTATGGCTGCCCGCAAATAAATAAGTCCCTAACACAGAACAAAGACAAGCGATTGCAAGCAAACGCCGCGGGCCATAACGATCCATCAAGAGCCCTACCATAATTTGCATGGGAACATAAGCATGATAATAAAACGCAGAAAGACTTCCTACTTGCGCACCTGTTAAATGATACGCTTTCATCAACTCAGGAATCATGACACTAGGAGAAATACGCAGAAAATATTCATAACAATAATAAAGCGCACCTAAAGAACAAATGATCCAAGGGGTTAAAGCATGTAATCTTGCACGGTTATTTGTCATCTTAGGGTCCTACTTTTAGTTGTTTAGAAGCTCCCAATCACCCGCATCCATCTCCTTCTCTCATCTACTTATCATGAGCTTTATAGCATCTAATCGTGACTAATCGTTGCTAACTCCACTTGTGCAGCGCCTGAAACAATGGCTGCTTTAGCAACGGCTTCTGCTACATGTGATTTTAACCGTTTATCCAATAGCATTGGTAAAATATACTCGGCACCAAATTCAAGCTGTGTATGTTTATATGCGATCAGCATTTCCTTGGGCACAGGTTCGCGCGCCAATGTTTTAAGCGCATGAACTGCTGCTAATTTCATAGTTTCATTAATGCAGAAAGCACGCACATCTAACGCACCCCGAAAAATATAAGGAAAACACAATGCATTATTAACTTGATTAGGAAAATCACTGCGTCCTGTTGCGATGATTAAATCATTGCGTATTTGACGTGCCACAGTTGGCATAATTTCAGGTACAGGATTTGATAAAGCAAAAATAACTGGGTTTTTCGCCATGCTTTTTAACATATCAGGCGTCATAACATCAGGACCTGAGACACCAATAAAAACATCCGCATCAACCAAGGCATCAACCAGTGAACGCTTTGTTGTTCTGATAGCGAAAGCTTGCTTATATTCGTTTAAATCTCTACGCTCATGGTGAATGACGCCTACACGATCCACCATTAATACATTTTCAGGTTGCGCTCCTAACTCTATTAATAATTTTGCTGTTGCCACACCTGCCGCACCAGCACCTGCAAATACAATCCGCGCTTCACGTAAATCTTTGTTTTGTAAATCCAGCGCATTTAATAAACCTGCAGCCACTACAATAGCAGTGCCATGTTGATCATCATGAAATACAGGAATTTTTAATTGTCTGCGTAAAGCTTCTTCAATAATAAAACATTCAGGTGCTTTGATATCTTCTAGGTTAATGCCGCCAAAGGTAGGCGCAATACGAATCACTGTATCAACAAAACCCTGGACGTCATCGCAGTCCACTTCAATATCAAACACGTCAATATCAGCAAGAATTTTAAATAGAACACCTTTGCCTTCCATGACTGGCTTGCTGGCCAACGCACCTAGATTACCCAATCCTAATATGGCCGTTCCATTCGTAATCACACCCACTAAATTACCTTTACTGGTATAGTGATAAGCAGTACCTGGATCATTTGCAATTTTTTCCACAGGTGCAGCCACACCAGGTGTATAACACAAAGATAAATCTTCTTGAGTAACCGTTGCTTTGATTGGAACAACGCCTATTTTCCCCGCCACAGGAAAGCTGTGATAATCCAGCGCCGCTTTAATTGGATCTTTCATCATGACCCCTACTGTTTTTTTGCTTTTTTAATAACCCTAAAAAAAAAGCGCCAATTTGTAAAATGGCGCTTTTTTAAAATAATTCTACTTTATTAACACAGAGTAATTCCTTTTTCGTCGCACTTCCGACTTAAGCCAACTATTTCGCTTTATCATGCTCTTCTGTAGACCCTGCTTTAGCAGTTTTTACACCTTTACGTGCATATTTTTGTTGAAAACGATCGACTCGACCAGCCGTATCCACAATCTTTTGCTTGCCTGTATAAAACGGGTGGCACTTGGAGCACACTTCAATCAATAATGTTTCTCTGCTGCTGGTTGAGCGTGTATGGAAAGTATTGCCACAGCTGCAAGTCACTTTAACTTCTTTATATTCTGGATGGATATCTTGTTTCATAATCTTTTAATGACCTCTTTCACTCAATCGTGTCTTTATCTAGAGTCTGTTGACAATTCGCCTAGCAAATTGTCAACAGACTCTATGGTGTATTTCAAATTAGGCTGGTAATCATAGCTGAGAGCGCACAATGAATCAAGCCGAAAACTCAGCAACCACGGGAGCATGATCGGACGGGCGCTCTGCAGATCGAGGGGATTTGTCTATATAGCAGCGCGTACACTGGAGACTGAGCTTCAGACTGGCTAGAATATGGTCAATTCGCAAGCCTCTATTGCGCTTAAAAGAGTTCATCCGGTAATCCCACCAACTAAAGCTCTTCTCAGGTTGAGAGTGGAGTCTAAAACAGTCTGTCAGACCCAGCCTACATAACTCGCTTAGCGCTGCGCGCTCTTTATCACTAAAAAGCACCTGGCCAGCCCATTCTTTAGGATCGTAAACGTCTTGATCTTCGGGAGCAATATTGAAGTCTCCAAGCACAATCAATTTTGAATGTGCTTTTAACTCTTGAGCCAGCAGCTGGTGTAATTGATGTAACCAACCTAATTTATAAAGATATTTTTCTGAAGTCACGCTTTCGCCATTAGGAACATACAGATTAATAATACGCAAATCACCCAATGTGACGCCCAACACTCGGCGCTGTGGATCTTCTAAACCCGGAATGTCGGTGATAATGTTAGAAGAGGTTAAACGACTCATAATCGCTACCCCATTGTAGGTGCGCTGCCCACTATAGACTACTTTATAACCTGCCTGGTTGATTGCAGCCACAGGGAAATCAGCATCCGGTAATTTAGTTTCTTGCAGGGCTAGCACATCCGGCTGAGCTGTCTCTAGCCACTCCAATACTTGAGGCAGCCGCACTCTAAGAGAGTTCACATTCCACGTAGCTATTTTAAATGGCATTGATCTTGTCCTTTTATAAACTATTCAACGTTTTCAGCAAGCCTTAATAATCGTGCCCGTGGAGCGTGCCCGTGCCCGCGCGCGTCTTTTCTCTGAGTTTTTAATCAATTATCAATTGCAAGCGTCTTTCTAAAGAGATATCTAAGGCTTTTGGTAACAGCTAAGAAAAGACGCACGCGGGCACGATTAGGTCAGACATTCTAGCTCATTGAATTGCATCGTATCCATTTTTTTATGTCATAAAACGACTGACAATTGGCTAAAACGCTTTGTTTAGGTTAAGATGGAACGCTTTTTTAACAACACAGCAAAAATAGGTGGATAATCGTGTCAGAAGAATTACGAAATATTGCAATCATCGCGCATGTCGATCATGGAAAAACCACGTTGGTGGACAAGTTATTACAACAAACGGCGAGTCTCTCCAAAAAAACCAACAATACAGAACGCGTGATGGACAGCAATGACCTCGAACGTGAACGAGGTATCACTATTTTGGCGAAAAATACCGCCCTCGTCTGGCTAGATCATCGCACTCACCAAGAATATCGCATTAACATCGTTGACACCCCTGGACACGCTGATTTTGGTGGCGAAGTAGAGCGCATTTTATCGATGGTAGATTCTGTATTATTGCTGGTTGACGCTGTGGATGGGCCCATGCCACAAACCCGTTTTGTGACACAAAAAGCATTCGCGCAAGGATTAAATCCTATTGTTGTAGTTAATAAAATTGACCGTCCCGGCGCACGTCCAGACTGGGTAGTCGATCAAGTATTCGATTTATTTGATAATCTGGGTGCGACAGATAAACAACTCGATTTCCCTATTATTTATACCTCAGCTTTATTAGGATATGCCGTCATGGACCCTCATGATAAAGCAGAAAATATGGATCTATTGTTTGAAACAATCGTTAAAAATGTACCGCCACCACCCGTTGATCTCGATGGCCCTTTTCAAATGCAAATCAGTACCTTGGATTACTCAAGCTATGTAGGGATGATTGGCGTAGGCCGCATTCGACGCGGACAAGTAAAAACAAATATGGCTGTCAGCGTCATTGATCGAGAAAACAAAGTTCGCCAAGGTCGTATTTTGCAAGTACTAGAATATTTAGGACTTGAGCGCACTGAAGTGCCTATGGCATCCGCTGGTAATATCGTTGCAATCACCGGCATCGATGAACTAAAAATTTCTGACACGTTGTGTGATCCATTATGTGTAGAAGCATTGCCTGCGCTTTCTGTGGATGAACCGACTGTGAGCATGACATTTCAAGTGAATACATCGCCCTTTGCGGGTCGCGAAGGAAAATTTGTTACGAGTAGAAAAATTCGCGAACGTTTAGATAAAGAGCTTTTACATAATGTGGCATTGCGTGTTGAAGATACGACTGATCCAGATAAATTTAAAGTATCGGGCCGCGGCGAATTACATCTGTCAATCTTGATTGAAAACATGCGACGCGAAGGCTATGAACTTGCAGTCTCTCGTCCTGAAGTGATTACCAAAATAGTCGACGGCGAAATGCATGAGCCTTTTGAAGCACTCACGATCGATGTAGAAACCACACATCAAGGCGCAGTCATGGAACAACTTGGCTCTCGAAAAGGCGAGTTAAAACACATGATGCAAGATGATAAAGGGCGTGTACGTCTAGATTTTATTGTTCCTTCACGTGCATTAATTGGTTTTCATACGGATTTCTTAACCATGACATCAGGCACAGGGATTATGCATCATGTGTTTAGTCATTACGGGCCTGCCGTCAAAGGCGAAATTCCACACAGACTCAATGGTGTTCTCATCTCCAATCAAGCAGGCGTTGCTTTAGCTTATGCTTTATGGAATTTGCAAGAACGTGGCCGTATGTTGATTTCTCCACAAACAGAAGTCTACGAAGGCATGATTATTGGTGTTCATACGCGTGATAATGATCTTGTTGTGAATGCTACCAAAGCAAAACAGCTCACGAATATGCGTGCTGCGGGTTCTGATGAAAATATTCTTTTGATTCCACCTATTTTGATGTCTTTAGAACAAGCATTAGAATTTATCGAAGATGATGAGCTAGTAGAAATCACACCCTTATCGATTAGAGTACGAAAAAAATTCTTGAAAGAACATGAAAGAAAAAGATCATCAAAATCGAGTTAAGACATTTGTGTGGAGTATGATATTTTAGAAATAATTTCGTAAAAATAATGGCGCACGTTTCTCTAGCCAATAAAAAGATTTCCATGGAAAACGTCCGCTGACAAAACCAACATGCCCACCTTTCTCAGATAGTTCAAATATCACTTGGGCCGCTATTTCATGTTGAGCGGGTAAAGAGTTGTTTCCAACCAATGGATCATCCTTTGCTTGTAATAATAACGTAGGCACTCTAATAGTTTGCAGGTATTGACGACAGCTAGATCGAGTGTAGTAATCTTCTCCATCAACAAATCCGTGTAAAGGCGCAGTCACTTGATCATCAAATTCACGTAATGTACGTAACATTTTTAATGTTGGGATAGAAAAAGGTGCAGGTTGATGTTGAAATTTCCATCTTATTTTTTTGCAAAGAGAATGCAACAAACGCCATTGATAAATACGAGAAAATCCATGATTAATTCGCACAACCGCTTTAGCCAGCTCAAATGGAACTGAAACAGCAATCGCGGCCACCAATGGATTAGACTGACCCGTTTCACCTAACCATTTCAGCAATACATTTCCTCCAAGAGAAAAACCTATTGCAGCCAGCGGTGTTTTTGGTTCACGTTGTTGTAATTGATTCACTACCTCGGCAATATCCACTGTTTCGCCTGAGTGATATGCCCGAGACAGTCGATTAGGTTCACCACTACAGCCACGAAAATGCATACAAACTCCGCGCCAACCCTGCTGTAAAATTGTGTATAGCATTCCTTGAACATACGGTGATTGTATTGACCCTTCCAGTCCATGTAAAATTAAAACAATAGGGCCCGTCTCGCCACCGACCCAATCAAGATCAATAAAATCACCATCTGTTAATTCAAACCGTTCCCGCCTGGGAAATAAATTTTTAATACGACGACGACAGAGTACAGACCAGAGCGTTTGGCAGTGTGGGTTTGTCAGCCACCAGGCGGGTTTAAAATTCAAATCACTCATACTGAATGCCTAAAACTCAGCGTATGCACAGCATCCACTAGGATGGCCACCTGTTCAGGCGAAACATCCGGAGTAATACCATGACCTAAATTAAAGATATGTCCCTCACCTCGGCCATACTCCGTTAAAATGCGTGCAACTTCCGCACGAATAATATCTTCTGATTGACAGAGAATACTCGGGTTTAAATTACCCTGTAATGCAACAATATTGCCAACTCTTCTTCTTGCATCTTCTAAATTAACTAACCAATCTACACCAATGACATCACAACCTGATTGCACCATTAACTCTAACCATTGCCCACCCGCTTTAGTAAATAATATAACTGGCACAGGCGATGCCAAATTTTTTGCGGTTAAGTTTAAGTTAGATATAATGTGTTGGACATAATGCAATGAGTATTCCTGATAATGTGCTGTATTCAGTATTCCACCCCACGTATCAAAAATCATTACCGCTTGCGCACCCGCATGAATTTGCGCATTCAAATGCAAACTCACTGCTTCCGCCAGTTTATACAATAAATTGTGCAATAACTGCGGCTGTTGCTCCAGCATCGCCCGAATCATTGGAAAAGATTTATTTGCATTGCCTTCAACCATATAAGTGGCTAATGTCCAGGGGCTTCCACAAAATCCAATTAATGGAACTTTGCCAGCAAGCTCATGCGTAACCATACGAATAGTATCGAGCACATAACGCAAACTCACTTCAGGATCTGGAATGGATAGATTCTGAATATCCCGTTCAGAACGCAACGGTCTCTCAAAAGCAGGGCCCTCCCCTTCAATAAAATACAGCCCTAATCCCATCGCATCTGGAATAGTCAAAATATCGGAAAATATAATCGCCGCATCCAGTGGAAAACGCATTAAAGGCTGTAACGTCACCTCACAAGCAAGCTCAGGCGTTTTACATAAGGTCAAAAAATTTCCTGCTTTTTGACGAACCATGCGATATTCTGGTAAATAACGTCCTGCTTGACGCATAAGCCAGATAGGCGTCCTATCAACAGGTTGGCGCCTGATTGTACGCAATAAACGATCATTTTTGAGTTCGAACATATCTATCTTACCTTGGATCCAAATTGATTGATTTCGCACGGAGAATGAATCTCCGCGATCATTAAACCTAAATTTGCTCTTCCTTCTTCTGACAGATTCAGAGGATAGGCTTTGCAGCCCGCTTCATTTAGGATAATATGTTTTACTTTATGGGCAGATTATTCAGCCGCTGCTTTACTAAACTTCTTCATTACTAAGGATATCGTATATGCGTAAACATCTTTTACTTGCTACACTTGCTGGACTTTGTATTGTTGGGGTAACTGCTTGCCAACAAAAATCAGAAAAAACCAATCCTACCACTTTATCTGATGCAACTACTACCACTACCACCACAACTAATACTACATCTGATACAACAGCAACACAGTCAACAACACCCGCTACTCCTAGCGCTGACAGTACAAGCACCATGCAAGCACAGACACCAACTACAACAACCACCGATACCACAAGCACCACCACAACAACTGGACCCAGTGTAACACCCGGTACTGCACCAGCAGCACCCGATACTAATGCACCAGCACCTGCAGCACCAGACGCTAATGCACCTATAGCTGTAGCACCTGATGCTAATGCACCAGCTCCTAGCATGCCAGCAGCGCCCAGTATGCCTCCTATGCCAGCGCCAGCTCCTTCTGCAACAGACAGCACCGCTACAACATCTGCTGCACCTGCTCAATAACCGCTTCTGATACCCTTCCCCTAGAAGGGAAGGGTATTCAATATAAATGGCTTGGACAAGCCTCCTGTTAGCTTACTCATTCCCTCGCCACGCTGAAATGATATGATCTTTACAGTCGCAATCTAGAGCAAAGCGAATTATTTTTTATCCAGCCAGCGAATAATATCTTCTGCTACAAGACGTACGCTACGATGATCTGTCAAAATATGATAATCCGCCAGTGATTGATAAAGCGGAGTGTGTTCTTCATATAATTTTTCAATTACTTCCTCACGATTCGGTACGCGCAACAAAGGACGACGTGCCTCATTCACAGTCCGTACTTGCTGGTGTCCTAATGAAGCATCCAAAAATACAACAACACCGTGTTTACTTAATAACTCCTGGACTTCTGGCGAAATAACAGAACCACCGCCCGTAGCCAAAACAATATTAGGTAAATGAACAAGATCTGCAATAACAGCCGTTTCACGTTTACGAAATCCGTCAGCCCCCTCCAAATCAAAGATCCAACCGATATCAACCCCTGTACGGTTTTCAATTTCTTCATCTGAATCGTAAAAATGCATATCTAACAATTCTGCCAAGCATTTTCCAACGCTGCTTTTCCCTGCCCCCATAGGGCCAATTAGAAAAATATTCTGGTATTGACGCTTTTTCATTCAACTCATTACCTTCGGTGTCACAAAAATAAGTAACTCACGTTTACTGTCTGTCACATTTTGCTGTTTGAACAGCCAACCTACAAGTGGAATTTTATTTAAAAAAGGTATTCCTTGTTGCTGCTGCCCCTTGTCTGACTCATAAATACCTCCCAAGACAATTGTTTGCCCGCTTTTAATAAGGATATTTGTACTTATTTGACGAGTCGTAATGGCTGGCACACCTAAGATGATCCTGTTACTGGGCTTGTCTTGATTCACTTGTAACTGTAGCAATACTTGGTTTCCAGGCATCACTTGTGGAGTCACTTTCAAACTTAAGACTGCTTTTTTAAAAGCCACGCCTGTTGCACCACTACGACTAATCTCCTGATAGGGAATCTCTTCTCCGGATTCAATCGAAGCCGTTTGCTGATTAGCCGTAAACAGGCTGGGATTAGAAATTAATTCACCATGCCCTGTTTTTTCCAAAGCAGAGAGTTGCATACGCAACAATGAACCATCCGTTAACTTAAGAATAGCCAAACCATAATGCATACTCAAAGGTGAATTGGCAGGATCCGCATCGTTTGCATTCGTTTGCTGATCCACGAAACTAATCCCCAATTCACGCTCATAATCACTATCCACGCTTGCTAAATGCACTTCAATCAATACTTGTTGGACCGGAATATCTAACCGCTGGATCAGTTTATGAATATCAAGCAAACGATCAGCCATATCTTGCACGCATAAAATATTAGTTCGTACATCTACATGCACCTGGCCACGCTTTGAAAGGAGCGTACTATTAGCACCTTTCAGTAAATTGGCAATATCATCCGCTTTGGCATAATGAATTTGCCAAATGGAAGTTATTAATGGCTCCGCTTCATCAACCACTGTCTGTAATTTTAATTCTTGCTGCTTATCCAGCATCAATTCATTGCGCGGCATAACATACCAGACATTATTTATCTGCCGTTTGCTTAACTCATGCGATAACAATAATAAATCAAACACATCGGAAGCTGATATTTTTTTTAAATGCAAGGAAGCCGTGCCATGAATGGCAGGACTGATAACCAAATTAATATTCAGTAATTTTGCCAAGAGATTAAGAGCATCTTGAATGCTGACTTCTTGTAATTCCAGAGAGATTTTTTTTGAGTTTAACGTTACTGATTCTGCATCAATGGAATGAATGCAAAAAATACTGATAAGAATAGCTGTAAAAAATTTTTTGTAGCTAATAAAAAACAACATACGTAGTTCCTTTTTCTAATTGATATCTGCACACCTCAAGATACGATTTATCCTGAATATAGAAAGTTACCATCTTGTGGTGTAATGGAGTTGAAACTTATGAATGAATCGGTGCTATTTTCACAATCTTTCCTGCCACGTTAATATTGATCTCATCTTCTTTCACTTCAATAACCTTTCCCTTTTCCATACCAATAATTGCTCCTAATTGCACTTCAATGGCTCTGCCATCCGGTAATATCAAAAGCCCTGAACTACTTTGCTCATGCTGCAAAAAACCACCCCATCTCATTTTTCTTAATGAAACTGAATCTGCTAACATAGCCACACTCATCGTTTGATATGCCTGATAATCCATTTTAAGTGATTTGGCATTCACACCAACGATGAATAACTGAATTTCAGCTGTTATTTTTCCATTTTTATCACGCTCAAATGAAAAATCGTTTATCACTATAGGTCTATCACCTTGAGTCAAGGCAAAAATTAATTTGATAAATGTTGAAAATTGGCCTGCCGCGTTTATTTTCACTGGCAACATATTCACTCCGCTTACTGTTTTTATTTTAAGTAACTGCATTTTACCAACAGTCACGTTTTGCGCTGCAAAAAAATGAGCAAGATAAGCAAGCATACTCGATGTATCCAGCAATGTATTATCAACTTGCAACACGGATTTTTTCTGATCTTGCAATGTTCTTATTAAAGTTTCTCTATGCGCTTCTGCCGTATTAGACAAATTTTTTTCTTCAATACTCTTTTTATAAATATGAAAAACTTCTTTTTTTATATCTATGATGAAAAACAAAAAACAGAAAAAAAGAACCGCTGCATAAACATATATCCAACGAGCTTTACGAAACATCATCATTTTTCACCTGGCTCAAAAATGGTAACGTTGTACGAACAAGTTGCAAACGAAATTGTATTGCTGGCGTATCATCATTTTTAACACTCAGAATAGTCATGGGTAATAATTTATTTTTCGCATTATACGTATTCACAAATTGTGCCAGCGTTGATAATGAATCCACGCTTCCTGTCATAATGATGTGATTATTTTGACTGGCTATTTCAGACCAAGCCACAATCTCCCACATTTCTTGCTTTATCGTTCTGAAAAAATGAATCAACTCAAGCTGACTCGAATGAATCTGTTCTACTATTAGCAATGAAGGATTGAAATGATTTTGTTCCGTTTGACTCGTTAATTCAGTTAATTGATTCTGCAAGTCCGCAATACTTGTATCGTATGTTTTCATAATCAAGCTAAGTCCGACATGGGTCATGAGCCACAGCATAAGTAATGCTGCAAAACAAATTAAAAAAAATTTTCTTTTTTTCACATTTTCTGCTCGCGCAATGGCGCGCCATGGCAATAAATTTATCTCTATCATCTATCATAACTCCGCAAAGCTAACCCAAAGCTAACTAACCATTTTTCTTCTATATGGAAATGATCTTGCTCGATTATTAATTTAATTGCACGATCCAATGCATATTTATCTACATCCACTACTTGAACTTTCAATCCTGCATTTTGCACCACGGCCAGGGGTGTATTTAAATTTTCAAAAGACGTTGCTACTAAAAAGACATCGTCTTGCATATCATCCTGTGAACCTACTATGACATGATCATAACAAAGACCTGCCGCCACACCGGGCATACAATGACTTAAATGGCTAACGACTTCAGCTTCCAATTCAGCCTCATGCAACCCTTTTGCAACAGAGATACGCTGGCTCACAACACACTGTATGGGCAAGGCAATGGCTACGCCAAATGCTTGAAGCTTGTTATGTCGTACTAATTCTTGCAAACAATCGCTGACTATCTCAGGTTCTTGAATTTTTCCATCAATCACAGCACCTAATGGCAAATTTCGTGATAAAGCGTGTTTTATTCTCTTTTTTCTTCGAGTACCTTGTAATTGTAATAGCCGGATTTCTTCAGCCTGAATATCGAGACCGAATAATGACTGTGGCCAAAAACGCATAAAATTCAACAATAGAGATTCTCCTGTAGTTATATTTCAATAAGCCTAACCGTGCCCCATTGCGTGCCCATGCCCGCGTGCGTCTTTTCTTAGCTTGTATTAAAGCCTTAGTTTATAATTAAAAACTTCAAGTAAACGTTCATAAATTGATTATTGTTTAAAAACTCAGATAAAAGACGCACGCGGGCACGGGCACGCACGCGGGCACGATTGGACCTGCTAAAAACGCTAAGTTTTTAAAACGGAGGACAAGCTATCAACTTGATAAAAAATTGACAGGAGATGGGAACAAGTCAGAAAAAAGGTATAAAAATATAATCAAGATTAGGCTGATATATTCGCCATTTTTATAGTAAAATGCAAGATTATTCTTACACTAAACTGGCTCATGAACTTTTTTCTACGTCTTCTACAGAGATTATTGCTCTTTACCTGCCTTTCGCTTAGCATCATTGGCGTCGGCGTTCTATATTACATCATCTTTCAAGTACCTAGCGTAGGCGAGCTCAAAACCATACAGTTACAAGTACCCTTACAGATCTTTACTCACGATAACAAATTATTAGCAGAGTATGGTGAAGTACGGCGTATCCCATTACCGTATGATCAAATCCCAAAACAGCTCATTGATGCCGTCTTAGCTACTGAAGATCAGCGTTACTTCCAACACCCAGGCATTGATATTCCCGGTTTAATGAGAGCAGCTATCAAGCTTGCCGCTACCGGCAGAAAAGATGAAGGTGGCAGCACCATCACAATGCAAGTCGCTCGGAGCTTCTATCTAAACCCTCATAAAACGTTTGGCCGTAAATTACGAGAAATTTTAATCGCTCTTAAAATAGAGCATAAACTCAGTAAACAGAAAATTCTAGAGTTATATCTTAATAAAATATTCTTGGGCGCCCGCGCTTATGGCGTGGAAGCTGCTGCTGAAATTTATTATGGCAAGTCACTTAATCAACTGACTTTAGATCAATATGCTATGTTGGCAGGCTTACCTCAAGCACCTTCAGCACTCAATCCGTTGACGCATCCCGCCGCCGCTATAAAACGCCGCAATCATGTTTTAAGTCGTATGTATGAATTACATTACATTGATGAAAAAGCCTATAAAGCCGCTATCGCTGCCCCCCTCAATGTGCACTATCATGATCTGCAAATCCAAGTCAAAGCACCTTATGTTGGAGAGTTAGTGCGTCAACAATTGCAACAACTCTATGGCGATAAAGTTTATACAGATAACTTTAAAGTCTACACAACCATTGACAGCCAACTTCAAAACGCCGCTAATCAATCAGTACATGATGGGTTAATTGCCTATGACCAACGTCATGGTTATCGTGGCCCCGAACAAAATTTTGGAATCCCCAGCTTAAAACTCATGGAAGAATGGGAAAAATCACTAGGCAAAATGCCAGTAACTAACGGTCTTGAGCCTGCAGTGGTTGTTGATATGACCACCCGTTCTATCACTGTACTCCGTGCAAATGGTTCGCTCGTAATGATTCCTTGGCAAGGATTATCTTGGGCACGCAAGCAAATTAGCCCTGACTTATTAGGTCGCATGCCAAAAACGACAGCAGAGATCATTGGCTTAGGTGATGTCATACGGCTCATGGAAACAAAACAAGGCTGGCGCCTTTCTCAAATCCCCTTAGCAGAAGCCGGGATTATCGCATTGAATCCCACAGATGGCAGAATTTTAGCGCTAGTCGGTGGTTTTGATTTCCAACACAGTAGCTTTAACCGTATAACAAGCGCAAACCGTCAACCTGGCTCAAGCCTGAAACCTTTTATTTACTCTGCTGCTTTAGATAAAGGGTATACGCTAGCAACAGTTATTAATGATGCACCCGTTGTAGTGGAAAACCCGACTGATAGCAGCCTATGGCGTCCACAAAATGATGAACACCGCTTTTACGGCCCCACCCGATTACGCGATGCCCTGACACTATCCCGTAATTTAGTTTCTATTCGCTTACTCAATCTGATAGGGCTACCTTACGCCATCCAGTATCTGCAACGTTTTGGCTTTACTGCAGAACAGTTACCTGCAGGGTTGTCGTTAGCATTAGGTACCGCACTGGTCACGCCTATACAAATGGCAACAGCCTATGCTGTATTTGCAAATGGTGGATTTAAAGTAGTACCTTTTGCCATAGACTCCATCCGCGACAAAGAAGGCCAACTGATCTATCAGGCAAAACCACTGGTTGCTTGTCTCAATAATTGTGGATCGCAACCAACTAACCTGTATGCGCCTCGCGTCATTAGCCCACAAAATGCTTTTCTCATCACATCGACATTACATGATGTGATTCAACGCGGGACAGCCACATTAGCACGCAGCTTGCAACGCAAAGATTTAGCTGGCAAAACAGGCACCACACAAAATCAGGTGGATGCCTGGTTTGCAGGTTACAACAGTGATGTCATTGCTGTTGCCTGGGTTGGATACGATCAGCAACAACGCTCTCTACATGAATGGGGAAACCAAGCAGCATTACCCCTATGGATTCAATTCATGCAAGCTGCATTACAAGGCCGCCCCGAACATCCCGCTGAACAACCTCCTGGTATTGTCAGTGTACGTATAGACCCACTCACCGGCAAACGTGCAACAACACATGAACCCACAGGAATGTTTGAATATTTCATGACACCGTATATACCAGAACCGGAGCAACCCCTTGTAACACAGGATAATACGACAACTCCCGATGGAGATGTTTATTAGGTAAGCGTTCAGGGTACTAAGCTGCAAACTTCATTTTTGGCCAATCTTGAACGATTTCTTTTAAAAAATGTGCTCACATACCTGTGTATGCTCCGCTATTTTTTAAAAGAAATCGTTCAACCTTGGCTCAAAACTGAAGTTCTTCTACAAGAAAAGTCTAAATGAATGGTTACTAATTAGTCTGAGCTTTCCATAACGCGGGATCTCTGAACAGTGGCTATATTTCTACACTACAACCCGCGAGGATTATTTGCAGTCGTGCTGCATGTCCAGGAAAATTTGGCATTCTTATTTTTGTATTGTACATAAGCAAAGTGCCGTTATTCCCAAATATGTCTTTATAGGGAAGTATATTTACAATTCATATACAGATTTTTATCAATAAATGCTTCTATTTTAATAGTATCGCTAAAAAAATCATTAAAGCCAGAAAAACAAGAAATATGGAATTTGATAATTCTCAATAAATCCCATCCTTTTTACAACATCATCGTCTTTCAGTGCCCATTCTGCTCTCACGTCATTACTCCAAGTCTCTTTGTTTAAAGCAGGACATGATAGCGTTTGATTAGCAATGACTCTTATGGGGCATAGCAAAATCATCCATAAAACAATTAAATTTTTATACATTTTAATATATCCTATTAATATCTATCCTATTTGCACCTCAAAGTGCAATTTATCATTCTAAGCCCTTACGAGGGTAAACTTCGCATTTTAGTATGATGTGTATATTGCATACTAAGAATCTGAAATACTATATAGAAAATGAGTATTGTCAATATTTATCATTGCTTTTGCTGAATTGCTTCCTACACGTTTCGCCTGGCGCGAGAAGAGCACGGTTACTGATGTTATACCTCCACCGTACAATTCTCTAAATTAGCCGCAGTCGTTTCACATTTATATACGTGTTGATATTTCTTTGCATACTCGCTTTTCCCTGCTGCAACAGCAGTTTCATATAAGGGATTGATATATTCCATAGAACTGCTCCAGTTCGCTGGTACTTTTTCTATTTTTGTTAGCGCTTTTACAATTAAAAAACCACCTTTCCCTGAAAAAGTATATCGACATTTCAAATCATAATGACTAGCTGATGATGCTGGAGAGTGAGCAACAAGGAATACAGTGACTTGAATCGATGCTCCAAATACTGAATCAGGCGGTGTTTTAAAAGACTGTCCATCATGATTCAACTCCCATTTTGCTGAATCACTACTTTGCAGCTGCCATTCATCACGGCCCCAAATAAATCCTGCCGGACTGACTAATACTGGACATGATAGCGTTTCGGCATCATTTTTTACCGAAAACAACACCGTTATTAAGATGACAATATATTTTTTATGCATTTTTTCCTCGTTTTTTATTATAATTTGAAAGACATCGTTCGTAACATATTTAAATCATCGCGATTGGTCACTCTCCCTTTCACATCTACAAACTCAAACTCATGTCCACGTTTAAATCGTTTGCGTAACTCATCAAAAACATGATCGCCTTGCTCAAGAAAAGCTTGCTTCATTAACCGGCTAATTTCCAACGGATTATAAACTGCAAGCACTACCTCTCGCCAATTGACTTTTTGACTGCCAAAAGAAATCTCTGTCCTGGGAAATAAAACGCTCGATATATTTTTGTCGGGAATCACATTTTGTTGAATAGCTACTTTAAAAATGCTATCAATCCCGCGATATTTGCTTTGTACAGAATGTCCTGCGATATGCGGAGATGCAATCATCGTCTTGAATAAAATATCTTTAGAAATAGCCGGTTCATTTTCCCATACATCTAAACACCAAATTAAATGTTGGCCATATTGCAATAAATCCGTGAAATTAATGACAGATCCACGACCTGCATTTAATAAAATACATTCTTTTTTTTGCCGCCGCAGAAATTTTTTTTCAATTAAATGATACGTAGGATAATATTGTCCTTTGGTTAACGGTGTATGCAAAAGTATAAAATCCAAATCAGAAAATTCTTCAATTGGCGTGGAAATAAAATCTTTTTCTTGCTCTGCCCGCAAAGGATCGCATTGCAGCACCTCAAAACCTAATTGTTTTAATTTCTCAACTACTTTGCTGCCGACCTTGCCCACCCCCACCACACCTGCACGGCATGATTTTTGCAGCAATAAACCTTGTGTCTGCAAAACCGCGACCACTGCCACGACATACTCAGCAACAGCCTCTGCATTACAACCCGATGCAGCACTCCAGCGAATACCCGCTTTATCTAACCAAACTGTATCCAGATGATCTATACCTGCTGCCATGCTTCCTACAAATTTGACTTTTGTATCATGCAACAACGTTTCATTAATTTGAGTCACAGAACGCACTAATAAGATATCTGCATCAAGCACATCATGACGCGTCAACGAACGACCTGATTTTAAAGTAATTTCACCATAAGAACCAAAATAATATTCAATACAAGGAATTTCTTCATCCGCTAAAATTAACATAACTCAATACAATTCCTAGAAAAATAACACATCCCACCCAATTATTATTTAAAAACGCTTTAAAGCAATTTTCTGGCAAAGCATCTTTTATAAGTAATTGCTGATAAATAAACAAAATACCAACGCCTACCAAACTCAAATAATAAAATACAGTGAGCTGAAATACATTTCCTACCAAACAAAGTAATAGCAAAAAAACGCTCTGCAAAAAACCAATCAACAGTCTATCTGCTTTGCCAAATAAAATAGCCGTTGACTTAATACCCACTTTTATATCGTCTACACGATCCACCATCGCATACATCGTATCATAGATAATAGGCCACAAAAATGCGGTAAAAAACACTAACCAGCCTTGAGGGGATACAGCGCCTGTCAAGGCAGCAAAAGCCATGGGCACGCCCCAGGAAAATGCAATACCCAAACCCATTTGGGGTAAATAGGTCACCCGTTTTAAAAAAGGATAACCCACTGCAAACAGAGCACCCATACAGGCCAACAAAATAGTTATTTTATTCAGTAATAAAACCAGCAAAAAAGCACACGACAATAAAACTAAAAATAAAGCGCAGGCCGCCCCAACACTGATTCTGGCTGCTGGCAAAGGCCGATCCTGTGTGCGCGTTACAAAACCATCAAGCCGACGATCGGCAATATCATTTATTACACATCCAGCAGAACGCATTAAAATACAGCCCAGAATAAAGATAAGCATCACGACTCTATTAGGCGATCCAGCACCCGCTAGCCACAACGCCCATAATGTAGGCCACAATACTAAAAAAATCCCAATAGGTTTATTGAGCCGCATCAGCAAACTATATTGCTTCACTTCTACAAAATTCATATTTTCTCGATATCCGGTAAAAATACTTCAGTTAATAATAATGGTTTACTCTGAAGAGAAAATAAAGAACGACGCGCCCACAAATCAGGTAACGTACACTTTGCTGCTTGCGCTACTTTAGCATGCCATCTTTCTCCTGGCTGTAAATAGGCAATTTCAAACTCACTTCGTTTCAATGTAGGGTCTTTAAACAAGACAGAGCCTAAAGAACGGTTTTTTAAATGCGCCAACTGTTGTCCCTCGCCTATCAAAGTACGCCGTGGAAACACTGTTCGCGCAAACATCCACTGCTTTCCTTCGCTCAAAATTAATACTTCTCGTATCAAAGCCTGCGCTCCAGGTTCTATATTTAATAATTTCCTTTCTGCCGACTCTGGACGCTGCCAACGTTCTCGCAATACTTGAATGTGGGCATCGTTCACTCCTTGCTGCACTAAACGTTGCATAAATGAACCAGCATGTAATATCCACGCCCGAAAAAGAGAGGGAATTTCGATATCTTGCATTTTCCAAACAGGTTCTATTCTTTTTTTCATAATAATTTAACTTCATATGCTTATTACATTTTTTTATTGTACTATATCATAAGAGTATTATTAGGCTTTTGCCAATGTCACCATCCATAGTCATTATAGGTACAGGACTTGCAGGCTATCAATTAGCACGCGAATTCCGTAAAGTCAGCCAAGACACTCCCTTGACATTAGTAACCGCTGATGATGGTCGTTATTACCCAAAACCTGAAATGAGTATCGCTCTCAGCCGCGGCAAATCATCTGATGCCATCACCACATCCACAGCAGATAAGATGACAATACAACTCAATGCAACCATCCATACTAATGCGCATGTTTCTGCCATTGATGCTGAGCACCGTCTTATTTTTATCAATGATGAAGCTATTGCTTATGAAAAGCTAGTATTAGCCTGCGGTGCCGAAGTCATTAATCCTCACCTAAAAGGCGATGCAGCAGAAGAAGTACTGTCAATTAACCATATTTATCACTATACGACTTTTCAAGAACGCATCAAAAATAAAAAAACTATTGCTATCTTAGGCGCCGGACTGATTGGCTGCGAATTTGCAAATGATCTCAGTAATGCACATTATCAAGTACATATGATTACGCCTGCTAAAGCACCTCTTGATCTGCTTGTCCCAGAAAAAATAGGCAAAATATTACAAGAAGCACTTGAGCAAAATGGCGTTCATTTCCATTTTCAATGCACTGCGAACCGTGTGGACAAAGTTGAAAAAGGATACTGTCTTGAGCTTTCCAATGGAAATGAGTTAGAAGCAGATTTTGTTTTATCTGCGATCGGCTTAAGACCCCATACTGCCTTAGCAACTACAGCAGGCATTCAAATAAACCGTGGCATCTTAGTGAACCGTTTTTTAGAAACCAGTGTTAAAAATATCTATGCGCTGGGAGATTGCGCTGAAGTAGAAGGCCATGTATTACCCTATATTGCCCCCATTCTTAACTGTTCAAGAGCCCTAGCCAAAACACTTTCCGGAGAGCGCACGCCTGTAGAATACCCTGCCATGCCTGTTGTCGTCAAAACACCTGCTCATCCGATTGTCGTTTGCCCACCTCCTAAAAACATGTCAGGAAAATGGGAAATAGAAACACAAGGCAATAGTACCCGCGCGTTATTTTACAATCAGCAACAGCAACTCTATGGTTTTATTTTAACGAATGAAACGGTAAAAGAAAGATCTATTTTGGTAAAACAAATGCCAATGTTATTTTAGAGCTCTAACACAGGTAAACACAATGATATCTCTTTACACTGCAACTATCACATTGATCCTTGTCATGGATCCACTCGGCAATATTCCCGTGTTTCTATCTACGTTAAATAGCGTTAGCCCAAGACGTCGTAAGCTACTTATTCTACGTGAAACATTTATCGCATTTTTAATCTTAACCGCTTTTTTATTTTTTGGAAAAAATCTCTTGGAAGGAATGAATATTTCCGAGCCCGCCCTTGGAATCGCTGGCGGCATTATTCTATTCCTCATTGCAATCCGCATGATTTTCCCCTCAGAAGACAATAACAAAGATTCTAAAATCATTGGAGAACCCTTCATTGTTCCACTTGCCATTCCGCTCATTGCAGGCCCTTCAGCAATGACTATGGTCATGCTGCTTGCTAATCAAAACCCTCAACATCTTGGGCTATGGATGTTAGCATTGTTCTTGGCTTCATTATTTTGCACTGTCACTCTTGTCTTTGCAGATTTTTTACGAAAAATATTAGGTGATCGCGGAATAACAGCTATTGAACGATTAATGGGAATGATATTAACTACCATGGCCGTGCAAATGTTTTTAACGGGCGTTAACGCATTTTTTCATATATAACGCAGCTTATATATGAAAAAATTCAGCGGTTCCCGCTAACATTACGCAATGAGGGATTCTTAAGGGGGAGAATCGCGATGCCCCCCTTAAGCGCAAGCATCAGCTTTGCTGATGCGCAGCATAAAACTAAGAAAGGAGCTCCCGCGCTTTTCAGCGGGAACTCCTGATGATAATGAGGCTTTCTATGTTTAACTATATCGGTAAAAATCTTCTTCCAGATGAAAAAATTCTTTATCGTACAAAAAAGCATTGGATTATTTTTCTCATCCCGCTCTTTTTAACTTTAATGACTGTATTTTTTTTCCTAAATATAAATCCCTTCGTCGTTAAAATTTCTTATATACTAGCCATTATCACAATCTTGCATTGGTTCAATCAATTTTTACTTTATTATGCATCTGAATTCGCCATCACCGATAAACGTGTCATGATGCGTGAAGGTTTTTTTTATAGACATACTAATGAAACACGTTTATCCGCCATTTCGAACGTAGGCGCAACTCAGAGTTTACTCGCACAAGCACTCAGTTATGGAACTGTTTTCATCAATACATTCGGCGGCGAAACAGATAAATTTACTGAACTTGATCAGCCCATTTTGTTTCAAAAAAAGTTACAGGAATTATTGTATTCAGTGAAACCCGAAAGCAATATGCGTTAGCGTTAAAGCTATAGAAAATAATTCAACGCCGCTGTCAATAAAAACCCCGTTGCAGCAAGCACGACCATCAATTGCAACAACGTTAAACCAAACTTGCGATAAGGTCGTAAATTTTCTTTTTTTCTAGACTGCATCATTCTCTCCTCTTACATAAGTCGCATTTCAATCGACAGGGGTGGTAGGCGCAGCCGGTTTTTGACCCGCCTCAATCACTTTTGCTAAATCAGCTAACTGGCCCTGGATTTTTTTAATAGCACTTGCTTGCACGGCCTGCACCGCTATCACCTCATTTAAAGAAGCTGAAATAGCAGCCAACATCACAGAAGCCTCATCTGACATCACAGCTTCTTTTTTGCTGCTCATTGATTCCACTTTTGATTTTAATTTATCAACTTTCTCGCTAATATTGACCGATTTAGCCGAGTCAATTAAGCTCGACCCTATTTTCTTTAACTCATCAAACCCGGGTAGTTTAACCATACATACTTCCTGACAAACATTATTTATGCAAATTTTAGCCTAGGGTCTGTTGACAATTCTACTATGCCGGGCGTAATGCCTTGATTTTCCGTGCTCCGCTGCTCATTGACTTGCATGTCAACTGCGCTGCGGTGCTCGAAAATCAAGGCATTACACCTCGGCCTAGCGAATTGTCAACAGACCCTATTATAACAAAAAAAATCTTTTTTGCTCATTTTTTGCTAATCCTATTGCATGACAAACGCAGGGGATCAATGCAACCAATCACGCAAAATAATCCTGCTGCATAGCTGACTTGGCCAAGGCAAGTGTGGCCGTGGCCACCTCATTCGCTTTTGCCGTGCCTGCTCGTAAAATGGCAAGGACTTGGCTGGGGTCTTTCTCATACAGCGCTCTACGCTGCCTGATGGGCTCAATAAGACCAACAAGCACCTCAATTAAGCGTTTTTTACACTCCACATCACCAATTGCCCCCTGCCTGTAACGCTCCTCCGCCTCTTTCACCCAACTCTGATCTGGATTAAAAGTTTCATGAAAAATCCATAATGGATTCAGCTCCACAGTACCACGGTCAGTTGCTTTCAAGCGTTTTGGATCGGTATACATTGCCATCACTTTACGCGTAATAGTATCGGGATCGTCACTTAAAAAAATCGCATTATTTAACGATTTAGACATCTTCAGCAAATTTCCAGCCGCATCTGGCGCACCTATTCCAATCAGTCGCCTAGTACGACCCAATTTCACATCAACAACAGGAAATAATCCGCCATTTTTAACATAATCTGAATCTTCCGTGTGAGGATCTACGCCGCAATATAACTGATCAAAGCGACGCGCTACTTCGCGAGCAAGCTCAATATGCGGAATTTGATCTTCCCCAACAGGGACTATTTCTGGACGAAAAGCCAAAATATCCGCAACTTGATTAATGGGATAAAGCAAAAATCCAAATGGATAATTATCTCCTAACCCTTTATCACGAATTTCATCTTTAATAGTAGGATTACGCATCACGCGCGGAAAAGGCACTAACATGCTAAAAAAAATAGTAAGTTCGGCAATCGCTGGAATTTCTGATTGAATAAACACAGTGCTACGCGTAGGATCAATACCTGCCGCTAAATAATCCATTGCCACATCGAGTACATTTTGTCTCACTTCCGCAGGTCTATCCATACGTGTAGTAAATGCTTGCACATTAGCAACCATAAAATAACAATCAAAATCATCCTGCAATGCCAAACGATTTTCTAAAGAACCTACCCAATGACCCAAATGAAGACGACCTGTTGGCGTATCTCCCGTTAGTAAACGCGGTTTTTTTGTCATATTATTTAGCCTGTTTTCTATGTGATCCATTAGGAAGTGATTGTTAGGATTATACCAAGCGCTGCGCTAAATGATATGCTACTTGGCCTGCTTTTTTACTTTTTAATAACTGCCAATTCGCAGGTAAATCACCTTGTTGTAATAATTCTTTTGCTTCTAAATAAAGATAAGCGCCTTTGGCAAGAAACCCTTGCTCTTCTAAATAAAAACAAGTGGGTAATAATAAATTGTCTTCATAAGGTGGGTCCAAAAAAACAATATCAAATAATGTCTGCGGCTTTTTTAATTGCTGCGGCACTCGCCCGCAATAAACATCTGCATTCTGAGCTTTTAGCATAAGCAGCTCTTCTTGCAAAAGCGTGACAACTGCTTTCGCTTGCTCAACCATCACAACGTGTGCCGCTCCCCGTGACAATGCTTCAAACCCCAGCACACCACTACCCGCAAAAGCATCTAAACAATAAGCACCTGATATAGCAGGTGCCAACCAATTAAAAAGTGTTTCACGCACCCGATCAGGAGTAGGCCTGAGATTTAGCACATCTGGCACCTTAAGCAAACGTCCCCGCCATACCCCCCCAATAATACGTACTTGGCCTTGTTTCATGCAAAAACCCTCAGATTTGTCGCTATCATATGTTAATATTAAGCAATCTTTAATGTATTGACTCAGCTCGGTGTATTCGCGGCAAGCCGCGGGAAATAAATTTTAATTAGGACTCACGTGATGTTAAATCTTCTAAAGCAAAAAAAACAGGCTATTGATGAGCCAGGCAACTCAGCTCCACTGGTGAAAGCAGGGTTTTTCTCTCGCCTTAAAACAGGTCTGGCAAAAACTCGTGCTAGTTTTACAGCCAGTATTGCCACTCTTTTGCTAGGTAAAAAAGCCTTAGATCAGGATCTCATTGAAACAATTGAAACCCAATTACTCACCGCTGATGTAGGCATTGAAGCCACACAACAACTGATAAAGATTCTAACGCAAAAATTAGCCCGCAAAGAATTAACAGATCCAGCCGCTGTCTTACAAGCACTACAAAATGAAATGAAAGCAATTTTGCAGCCTTGCCAAGTCCCTCTCACCATTCCTGCAAGCCAGACACCTTTTGTCATCCTCGTGGTAGGAATTAACGGCTCAGGCAAAACAACCACTATTGGTAAAATTGCTCATTATCTTAAAGAACAAGATAAAAAAGTATTGTTGGCAGCTGGCGATACTTTTCGTGCAGCGGCTATTGAGCAATTGCAAATTTGGGGAGAACGAAATCAAATACCCGTCATTGCACAACAACCCGGCGCAGACACAGCTGCAGTCATTTATGATGCGCTCGAATCTGCCAAGACACGAAAAATAGAGGTATTACTCGCTGATACCGCTGGACGTCTGCATACACAAGCGCATTTAATGGATGAATTAAAAAAAGTAAAGCGCGTCGTAGCAAAACTGGATCCTACAGCCCCTCACGAAATACTCCTGATTCTCGATGCGAGCATTGGGCAAAATGCACTCAATCAAGCGCTGCAATTTCATAAAAGTATTGGTGTGAGCGGAATAGCTATTACTAAGTTAGATGGCACAGCTAAAGGCGGAATTATTTTTGCCATTGCTAAGCAGTTAAAATTGCCTATTCGATTTATTGGAGTAGGAGAAGCAATTGATGATTTACGGCCGTTTGTGGCAGATGATTTTATAGCCGCTTTGTTTGAAGCGGAAGCACAGTAAACACCCTGAAACCATTCATCCAATGCGCGATTTTTTGTTGGCACTCCTCAATGAAGAGTGCTAAAATAGCCCGCAAATTGAACATGTCTATCTAGAGGTTATGCTTAATGAATACTAGCCTGCAAACATTCGATATCCGCCTCCCCATTAACAGTCTAGATGCTTACATTAGCTATGTTAATCAAGTTCCCATGCTCAGCCAGAAAGAAGAGCACGATCTTGCTGTGTGTCTGCAAACGCAAAATGATTTAAATGCAGCAAAGCAATTGGTATTAGCACATGCACGTTATGTAGTACGAGTTGCAAAAGGTTACATGGGTTACGGATTACCATTAGGTGATCTCATCCAAGAGGGCAATATTGGTTTAATGAAAGCTGTAAAACGATTTAATCCAACCATGGGTGTGCGTTTAGTCACATTCGCTGTGCATTGGATCAAGTCTGAAATTCATGAATTCATTTTACGTAACTGGCGCATTGTGAAAATTGCGACAACTAAAGCACAGCGTAAACTTTTCTTTAATTTACGTAGTATGAAAAAACGCTTAGGTTGGTTTACAAATGAAGAAATCAATGCCGTTGCTAAAGATCTGGGCGTTAAACCTGAAACCGTACGTGAAATGGAAATGCGCTTAAATAATAACGCGGATACTTCTTTTGATGGCAGTATAGAGGATGATGAAGAAAATACACTACTCCCGGCACCCGCAGGTTATCTAGAAGATCGCCGCTATAGCCCAGCTGACATATTTGAAAAAACAGATAACACAGAACAGGCCAGCGCCGCTCTGCATCAAGCATTATGTCAATTGGATGCACGTAGCCAAGAAATTTTATCTGCACGCTGGCTAAATGAAAAAAAAGGAACGCTGCAAGAGTTGGCAGACAAATATCAAATTTCAGCGGAGCGAGTGAGACAGTTAGAAAAAAATGCTATGCTGAAATTAAAAAATGCGATGGAAAAAGCGATGGCGTGATAGGCTCTGCGCAACAACAATTAACTCACAACCTATTACACATCACGATGCAATAGACTTATGCAGACTTCAACTGGTTTACCTCATTTACCAATGCCAATCTAACTGCTTCAAGCTTAGGCATTTTAGCACCACGCAATATTTCGTAAATCTCTGCTAGCTTAGCAAGATGGCCTGCTTTGGTTGCTTTACTCGCTGGATTTTGTTCTGGCATTTCGCGCAGCTCTCGCAATAATCTTGCTAATTCTTGCCAATTATAAGCATACGTCAATTCACGTGGCGTCATACGCTTAGCAGGATCCAGGTTCACTTCGGCAGATTTAGCAGCATTCTCCAGAATGACTGCTTTATAGCGTTCTGCCCCCGCCATCAAAAGCTCAAGTCTAGCTGGTATAGCACCAGACTCCATATCTTCTTCGTGTGGATAGAACATGATAGTCATTGCTTCCCCCTCCTGTAATCGGGTCTGTTGATAATTCGCAGCAAACAAGTATACCTCTTCACAGCCAACCTTACAGTTAAGTATAGATTAGAAATTGAAAAATAATTCATCCGTTTTGTTCATATTTTAGTCTATCTAGGTAACGATACGTTAATGCCTCGCTTATATTTTCCTCTGATATAGTAGCATTACCAACCAAGTCAGCGAGCGTACGAGCCACTTTTATAACACGATGATACGCACGTGCAGAAAAGTTAAATTTTTGCATAGCATGATTGAGTAATTGCTGTGGCTTATCTGCCAGACTACAAAATTGCGGCAAGTCATTAGCCATTAATTCCTGATTGCATTTTGTTTGCCTTGCCAATTGCCGTTGCCTGGCCTCCACGACTCGCGTCTTCACAATAACGCTGGTTTCATTAACAATTGTTGTGACAGATGATAGCACCCCCGGCGGCAAACTAGGTACTTCTACTTGCATATCAATCCGATCCAGCAAAGGCCCTGATATCTTAGCTAGATAACGTTGAATTTGTTCTTCAGTACAACGACATCGTCTTTTTGGACTGCCTGCATAACCACATGGACAAGGATTCATCGCTGCCATCAATTGAAAATGTGCCGGGAATACAGCTTGATGCGCAGCACGTGAAATAGTCACTTTTCCTGATTCTAATGGTTCGCGCAATGACTCTAAAGCGTGACGATTAAATTCAGAGAGCTCATCCAAAAATAATACGCCATGATGTGCCAGTGAAATTTCACCCGGATGCGGCGGTCGTCCTCCACCGACTAATGCGACACCGGAACTACTGTGATGGGGCGCACGAAAAGGAACTGCCTGCCATTGACTTGGATCAAAACCCTCACTACTCACAGATGCAATAGTCGCCACCTCTACCGCATGCATATCTGATAATTCCGGTAAGATGCTAGGCAACCGGCTAGCCAACATTGTTTTTCCCGTGCCAGGCGGACCTATAAACAATAAATTATGTTTGCCCGCTGCAGCAATTTCTAAGGCACGTTTAGCATGCAACTGGCCTTGTACATCCGCTAAATCGAGAGCAACATTATTTTTTTTTGTAATCGCAAGAGGTGCGCACGTTCCCAAATCATTTTTGCCTTGCAAATAACCGCTGACTTCCAGTAAATGATCTGCAAATAGAACCTGCGGTTCTTTTACTAGCGCTGCCTCCGCTGCATTGGCACGTGGAATAATTAAACAACGTCCTGCATCTCGCGCACTCAGTACAATAGGTAATACACCTTCTATTGGACGCAACTCACCAGACAAAGCTAACTCGCCTACAAATTCATAACCCAGCAATCTTTTATATGGAATTTGTTTTGAGGCAGCCAAAATACCTAAAGCAATAGGCAAATCAAACCGACTGCCTTCTTTAGGTAAATCAGCAGGCGCCATATTAATAATGACACAACCATATGGAAACTCAAAATTAGCATTCACAAAAGCACTATGTATCCTGAAACGACTTTCTTTTACTGCAGTCTCTGGCATACCGACAATACTTACATTTCTATTGCCTGAAGCAAGATGCACTTCAATAGTCACTAAAGGTGCTTGAATACCAGCAGAAGCACGGCTGTAAACAATGGCGAGTTTCATAACATACTCCTTATTTATTGGGCTTTGAACAAATCACAAAAACTACACCACTCTCCAAATCAAAATACTTGCTTTTTATCGTACTAATTCCTAGTCTATGCAGCAGTGCGCCCGTAGCTCAGTTGGATAGAGTATTGGTTTCCGAAACCAAGGGTCAGAGGTTCGAATCCTCTCGGGCGCGTTTTAAACTAAATCTGGCAGGACGCTAACATGAAAAATACTTCTGCAAAAAACATTATTACTGAACTCTTGCAATCGGCAGGCATCACCATAAACGGTAATGCACGGTATGATATTCAAATCCATAACGAAGATTTTTATGCGATGGTTTTACATGAGAGAGAACTAGGGCTAGGAGAATCTTATGTAGAAGGATGGTGGGATTGCGCACATCTTGATGAATTTTTTGATCGCGTCTTATGTGCTAATTTAGAAAAGAAAATCAAAAAAAGCAAGCTATTATTTTTCAAAATTATTTTAGCTAAAATAATTAATTTCCAAAGCAAGCGTCGTGCCTGGATGGTTGGGCAAAAACATTATGACCTGGGTGACCCGCTGTTTCATGCTATGCTCGATCGCAAAATGAATTACACTTGTGGTTATTGGCGAAACGCACACAGTCTGGAAGATGCACAACAAGCCAAGCTGGAATTAACATGTCAAAAATTAGCATTGAAACCCGGCATGCGGTTACTAGATATAGGTTGCGGCTGGGGAGCATTGGCAAAGTATGCAGCAGAAAAATATGATATCAGCGTGGTGGGCGCTACGATATCACGCAATCAATATGGCTATGTAAAAGAGTATTGCAAAGGACTACCTATTGAAATTCGCTTGCAAGATTACCGTGATATACAAGGTCAATTTGATCGAATTTGTTCTCTAGGGATGTTTGAACATGTTGGGGTATTAAATTATTCTACCTATATGCACGTTGCAGATCGCTGCTTAGCTGATGATGGTTTATTTTTGCTGCATACCATTGGTGATAATTATATTGGCCTTCCAAATCAATGGATATCAAAATATATTTTTCCTAATGGCATGCTTCCCACTATCTCTTTAATTGCAAAAGCAACAGAAGGTTTATTTGTGATGGAGGATTGGCATAACTTTGGCGCTGATTATGATAAAACACTCATGGCTTGGCAGCAGAATTTTCAACATCATTGGGCAGAATTAAAGTCAAGCTATGATGAGCGCTTTTACCGGCTCTGGAATTACTATTTACTCAGCTGTGCTGGCGGTTTTCGATCCCGTACCGTGCAACTTTGGCAAATTGTTTTTTCTAAAACAGGCGTTCGAGGCGGGTATCAAGCACCGCGTTAAGTTGCTCGACATCACCAATATTAAACCATTGCCCAGCGTAATATTCGCCGGTCACTTGTTGGCGCGCAACTGCTTGCATCAGTAAAGCGCCTAAACGAAAATAACCTGGCTTACAATCTGAAAACAATTCGGGTCGGTAAACACCTATATTAGAAAAAGTAAACATAGGAGATCCGCCACAATAAATCCGATTTTCATTCAAACAAAAATCACCCTGTGGATGAAACACGGGATTATCAACCAATACAAGATGCGCTAATGCTTGAGGTTCTTGTGGTAAATTTTCCAGCGCATATTCAGAAATAATATCACTGCTTAACACTATAAAAGGCGCATCACCTAATAGGGGTAGTGCCTGAAAAATACCACCACCTGTTTCGAGTCGCTCTACTTCTTCAGAATACTCAATAGTAACACCATAACGATCACCATTACCAAGCGCTGACTTAATTCGTTCGCGATGATAACTCACATTAATGACTATTTCTCGAATATTTGCCCTAACCATTGCCGCAATAGCATATTCAATTAAATAACGATTTCCTGCTCGCAACAAAGGTTTGGGTGTCTCATCCGTTAAGCTGCCCATTCGTGAGCCACGTCCTGCAGCTAAAATCATTCCACGCATAGATATACCTCTTGCTGTACGGGCATGATAGTCTCACGTAAAAAACTATGAAATCCTTGGCATTCAACATAACGCTGGCTCTCCAGCAAAATATAATTTAATGTGCGTGGAATATGCTTCAGATAATTTGCATTATCATCTCGACAATACTTGCGCGCAAAGGTCAAAAGTGTTTTTAAATGTCTGTGCAATCCCATCAAATCAAACCAGCGTAAAAATTCATTATTACTCACAGCTAAATTTAATTGATCACGGTATTGTAGAGCCAGTTTTGTAACCTGCTCATCTGGCCATGCAATATAACAGTCGCGTAACAAAGAAACTAAATCATAAGTAACAGGCCCAATAAAAGCATCTTGAAAATCTAAAATACCGATTTGATTATGAGGCAGCACCATCAAATTAGCAGAATGATAATCACGATGCATAAATACTTGAGGTTGGCTTGCAGCTGTTTGGGCCAAAAAAATAAATAATTGATCAAGCATACGTTCAGTAGCGGCGGATAAAGTAAGCGCCAAATAGTTTTGTAAATACCATTCCTGAAAGAGCTTTAACTCTTTATACATGAAATCTATAGTAAAGTAAGGGATTTTCCAGCCATTCACTGTAGAACAGCTTTGCAAAATTGTCAGTTCATTAAGCGCTGCCGTATAAAGAATTTCTGCATTAGCCGTATTTAATTCATTCAATAACAAACGATCGCCAAAATCAGTCAACAACAAAAAACCTTGCGATAAATCTTCAGCAATAATTTCTGGTGTGAGCAATCCTAGAGAACGCAAAGCACGACTTATTGCTACAT
The DNA here is from genome assembly GCA_044221135.1 of Gammaproteobacteria bacterium. Taxonomy (GTDB): domain Bacteria; phylum Pseudomonadota; class Gammaproteobacteria; order DSM-16500; family DSM-16500; genus UBA4722. The sequence continues at coordinate 38,797 of JBGAPT010000003.1, read as the reverse complement.
AAGATACGCAATTTTCTTTTTCAGGCGGCGCATCCATGGCTATATAAGTACCCACTGCTTGATGAATACGAAAATAACGCCTAAAACTTGCATCACCTGCTAGAATATGTGGAACAGGTTCTACCAAATGGCTATTTTTTCTCAGCCAGCCATGAAGTAATTTTTGTCTATCGTGCATATTCCTCCATGTCAGCAGGAATCGCTGAACACTATAAATCTTTAAAAACGTGATCCAATACGGTACGTCAATACTGGCTAAATATCAACAGCGGCCTAGCATCATCCAACCCTTTTAGTTACACTGAGAACCTTCAAAAAGCAGGAAAATTTAGGCAAACAATGTGTGTCTTGACCATCCCCTTTACCAGACTAGCGATAGCCCTGAGCTTACTCTTATGGATAAGCGCGCTTCTCGCTGCAGCCCCCAACATGCCTGATAATCTGTGCTTAGCAGCCAAGAGCCCTGCGCAATCATTGACCTCCTCCGCTATCGCCAAAGCGTTAGGCTGGGTAGAAACAGGTGAGGGCCGCTGTGGTGGCTATTATCTCGAATCCTCTTTTATCAATACGGATTCGCCATTAGAAAAAAGCCATATTCAACTCAGCAGCCAGCAAGGAATCGTTTTTTCACTCCACGGCACATCCATTTCACAAGGTCAAATTACTATCACCCAAGATGGGCAGCAGGTGATTGCAAACAAAGGATACCTCTACCGTGATCCCACTACAGGTAAACTGAATGCCGTAGATTTAATTGGACATGTCATCTTAAGACAACCCAATGAACTCATACTGGCTGACTATGGCCATGTTAATTTAAAAATGAAAAAAAAATCGCTGCAGCATATTTTGTATCGCAATGCCATTTACAGCAAAACGTCAACCCTAAAACCTACTGCCCCCACCAATCAACAAATTCAGCATGAAAATAAAGTTTATCAATTAAGTGCCTGGGGAACGGCCGAGAAATACGAACAAAACGAGCCTAAGATATCACTCTTTAGCCAAGCCACTTATAGCACATGCCCACCTTTAACAAGTGCTTGGCAAGTGAAAGCCAGCCATATTGAATTGAATAAAAATACGGGCAGAGGGGTCGCAAGAAATGCCCGACTACTGGTAAAAGGTATTCCCCTGTTTTATACACCTTACCTCAATTTTCCAATTGACTCACGACGACAAACAGGTTTTTTACCTCCTGTGATACGCCCTAACACGACCGAATCGGGTACGATTATCACTGCACCTTTTTATTTGAATTTAGCACCGAACTACGATGATTTGCTAACACCCTCCATTTTATTTAAACGCGGCATTCAACTCACTGATTTATTCCGTTATCTGACGCCAGAAACAGAGGGTAAAATAAAGATTACCGTATTACCGGATGATCGTTTATTCAGTCAACTAAAAGAAAAAAATATTAATGCTTTTTTAAAGCCTTCTTCTTCACAAACTCAAGCACAATTTAATCGCCTGCAAAATGCAAGCACTACACGTACAGCATTTTCATGGCAAAATGACGCACAGTTTAATGAACATTGGACAAGCACTCTTGATTATAACTATGTGAGTGACGATTACTACACAACCAACTTCAACAACGGCCTCACGCAAGTCACAACCAACCAACTCTTACAACAAGCTAATCTTACTTATAAAGGACAATTTTGGCAGTTCCGCGGTAATATTCAAGGCTATCAAACATTACATCCGTTAAATCAAAGCCCCTATCAAAATGAATATACTCGCCTCCCTCAACTAACACTGGGAGGAAATTACCTTGATGATAAAACGGGTTTAAACTATTCAATTGATAATGACTTATCCCATTTTGTCATTCGCAAAAATCCAGGCGTTGACATTTTACAACCTTTTGGTACTCGACTAAATATACAACCTGCTATCAGCTGGCCTGAGTACCGTCCTGCTTTTTACTTTAACCCGCGCTTACAATTTGCGATGACTCAATACGAAGTCAGCCAAATTCCTGCGAATAATAATTCAGCCACCCTGAATAATCATCTACAAAGCCCATACCGTTCTTTACCTATTTTTGATGTTAGTTCTGGTATGTACTTTGAACGTCACTTCAATCTATTACAGCATGATTTAACGCAAACACTAGAGCCACAAATTTACTACACCTATATCCCTTACTATAACCAAAATAACTTGCCGTTATTTGACACCGATTTAAATATTTTAACCTATGATCAACTCTTCACTTATAATCGTTTTAGCGGTCTAGATCGTATTGGTGATGCCAATCAACTGGCTATGGGTCTGGCAACTCGTTTTATGGACCAACAATCAGGGACACAAAAAGCCTATGCCGGCATCGGTCAGATTAATTACTTTCATGACCGTCACGTTACACTCTGCTCTAATGATATTGATATAAACTCAACGCAAAATTGTTCTACATTACCCATGCCTTCTGATAACCGTGTTAACCGTTCACCTCTTTCAGGTGTTTTAAGTTACAATCTCACACCGAATTGGACCTTCACCTCGAATACTATTTACGATACCCACGTAAACAATGTTAAAAATGAAACACTTACTTTAGGCTACAGCACTGACCCGCAGCGATCCATTAGTTTAAGTTACACCTATGCTCTCAATGGCGCTGTATTACCGACTAATCCTGTCGGCAGCAGCGTTAATAATCTATCTCAGACAGATCTCAACTTTATTTGGCCTATCACCCATAACTGGAGTACGCTTGGCCGTTGGACAGAAAATTTCAATACCGCCAGTTTCCAGAACCTGCTCTTTGGTTTACAATACGACAGTTGCTGTTGGGCTGTACGTTTTCTTGTAGGCCGCACCTTTACCAATGTTAATTTAAACAAAACACTACAATACAACACGGAATCCTATATACAATTCGCCTTAAAAGGCTTAGGAAATTTTGGCACAGGTGATCCAAACTCAACGCTGAATAATGGCGCTACTTCTTATCAAACAGATTTTGGGCAGGACTTTTAAAATGAAAAAATGGTTAAAATTAAGCTTAGTTTTAGGTTATACATTTTTAATAAATAACTATGCTTTTGCTGTCACTCACAATAAAGAACAATCACTGGACCGTATTGTAGTCATCGTGAATAAAACAGTCATTACACAAAGCGAACTAGACGATGCAATCAATCGGATTAAAAAACAATTGCTCGCCACTCATACACCCATTCCTCCAGCTGCTATTTTACGTAAACAAGTATTAGATCAATTAATCAATCACAAACTACAATTAGAAATGGCGGAACAAGTTGGTATTCACGTAACTGACGCTGATGTCACTCAAGCAATAAACACCGTTGCTAAAAAAAATAGAATAACGCCAGAAAAGCTCTACGCAGCAGTGGCTGAACAAGGCTTAACTAAAGCAGAGTACCGCAAAGAAATTCATGATGAAATCGCAATCAATCGTGTTGAGCAGCAAATGATTGGTGGCAAAATGTCTATTACCCAGCAAGAAGTGGATAACTTCATGCGATCAGCTGCCTGGTTATCTTATAACAGCAAAGAATATCATTTAGAAGATATTCTCATTGCATTGCCAGAAAAACCCTCCGCAAAAGATATGGCTGAAGCACAAATCCGCGCTAGAGCTGTGCTCGCAAAACTACATCGAGGCGCTAGCTTCAGTGAAGCAGCAATTGCTGACTCAAGTGGCAATAAAGCATTACAAGGCGGTGACTTAGGCTGGCGCAAATTACCAGAAATCCCTTCTGCATTTGCAAATCGAATAGTCGAAATGAAAGAAAATGATATTGCGGGCCCGATCCAAACACCCAATGGTTTTCATATCATTCGCGTAGCAGGTATTCGCAGTGTTGGGATGCAAGGTAATAAAGAAGAGCAGCGCAAGCAAGAGCAAGAATTACTTTATCAGCGTAAATTCGAGGAAGCATTACAAAGCTGGACCACTAAACTTCGCAGCGAAGCTTATATCAACATGCATCCGGAAAATTAATCATGCCAGTGATTCCGCGGATTATTATCACACCAGGTGAACCCGCAGGAATTGGTCCAGATATCGTTTTACAAATTGCACAAAAACAGTGGTCTGCAGAAGTCATTGTTGTTTGTGATCCGGCCTTATTATTAGAGCGCTCCAAACAATTACAATTACCTATCCAGCTTACGACCCTTGATTTAAGTCAAGCCGCAAGTTTACACCAACCCGGTGTATTAAAAATTATTCCATTAAAATTAAGCGCGCCCTGCAAAGCAGGACAACTTAATGCAGATAATGCAAGTTATGTAATAAGTAGTTTAGAATTAGCAACGGATTATTGTTTACAGCATAAAGCACATGCGTTGGTAACCGGGCCCATACACAAAGCGATACTTAATGATGCAGGAATTCTTTTTAGTGGTCACACGGAATTTTTAGCACGACGTTGCGATGCAAAGCAAGCACTGATGTTATTCGTGATTGATAAACTAAAAGTAGCTTTAGCAACGACTCATATCCCCTTAGCAGACGTACCTAAAAAAATTACGCTGCCGCACTTATTAAGCACGATACGTCTTTTACATAACGAATTACAAAAGCGTTTTTCACAGCCCAATCCACATATTTTTGTCTGCGGCTTAAATCCACATGCAGGAGAATCTGGCTATCTAGGCCAAGAAGAAATTGAAGTCATCACACCAGCACTCAATATATTACGTTCTGAAAAAATCAATGTCACAGGCCCATTACCCGCTGATACTATTTTCACTGAAAACTATTTAAAATCTGCTGATGCTATTTTGGCGATGTATCATGACCAAGCTTTACCTATCGTTAAATACTTAGGATTCGATCGTGCAGTCAATATCACATTAGGACTACCTATCAATCGCACTTCTGTTGATCATGGCACAGCACTTGATCTTGCAGGAACAGGAAAAGCAAATGCAGGAAGCTTGGCCGCAGCCATTCAGTTAGCTATTTCCTTCGAATTTTAACTGATCTTTCGTGGAATTTACCCTTGTAAGAGCTCAGGATGACAGCTTCGCATTTTGCGATGTAATAAGTATATATTTCTCCAACAACTGCTTTTTAGTCTCAATACGCTGCGGATCCACTGGAATACAGTTCACAGGACAAACCGCCACACACTGCGGCTCATTAAAATGACCAACGCACTCAGTACAACGCACTGGATCAATTTCAAAAATAACATCACCCTGATAAATAGCCTGGTTCGGGCACACAGGCTCGCACACATCACAGTTAATACACTCATCAGTTATCATTAATGCCATACATTTATTTTCGCAATTTTTTATTAAACGCACTCACCACAACATTGGGCACAAAGGATGTCACATCACCCCCTAAAAAAGCAACCTCACGTACAAAACTGGAAGAAATACAATTATAATTCTGCGCTGGCATTAAAAATAAACTTTCAATGTCCGGCGCCAATTGTCTATTCATACCTGCTAATTGAAATTCATAATCAAAATCAGAAACCATCCGCACGCCACGTAAAATAATAGTTGCCTGTTCTGCACGCATAAAATCAATCAACAATCTATCAAAATCCAATACGTCTACATTCGTTAATTTTTTTAATGCAAGCGATACTAATTCAACCCGCTCTTCTAATGAAAAAAAAGGGGTTTTATTTTTATTGGCTGCCACTGCCACGATGACTCGATCAAAAATCCGCGCCGCCCGCTCAACCAAATCTATATGCCCATACGTGATAGGATCAAATGTCCCTGGATAGACTGCTGTTTTTTTCATAGAAAATAATCCTTTGATCCTTTAATAAACTAAACTCAGGTATTATACGCTAACGACACCTATTTGTCGCAGCACAGCCTTAACCAGCTCCATTTGTCTCTTTAAAGCCCCACGATTAGCCGCTACGACTTGATAAGCATTTTCACCCGTTAGATGACGGTACTGTTCATCCGCAAAAAATCGCTCAACCTCTGCTGCCAATTCTTCCCCATTTTGCACAATCATCATTCCCTTCGTTTTAACCAGCATCTGACTAATTTCCACAAAATTGAAAAGCACAGGCCCTGTAATAATAGGTTTATGCAACACTGCCGGTTCCAGCATATTATGCCCGCCCACTTGTGCAAAACTACCCGCAACAAATGCAACGTGAGCAACTTCATATAACAATAATAACTCACCCATCGTATCGCCTAAATAAATTTGGGTATGCGGCAAACAAGCATCGCCACTACTACGGCAGACAACATTAAATGCTTGCTGCTTTGCTAACGCCGCAACAGCTGCAAAACGGTCCGGATGGCGTGGCACTAAAATTAATAAAGCCGATGGATATTTTTTTAAAATTAAATGATGCGCAGCTAAAATAATTTCTTCTTCTCCTGGATGCGTACTTGCCGCAATCCAGATTAACCGCTCTTTCCCTAAATAATTCTGTAATGCTTCACTCTTATCAGATAAATCTCCTGGCAATTCCAAATCAAATTTTAAATTACCTGTCACTGTCACCTTTTCACGGGGTAATCCAAGCGCAATAAAACGCTCAGCATCTGCCGAAGATTGTGCAGCTAAACTGTGTATCGAAATAAAAATATCTCGTGTTAAACTTGGTATACGCGCATAACCTTGCGCTGATTGAGGTGATAATCGAGCATTCAAAATCACAATTGGAATAGAGCTCTCATGACAACTCGCAAATAAATTAGGCCATAATTCTGTTTCCATCACAATCGCAACCTGGGGATTCATACACTTCAAAAATCGGTTCACTGCTCTCGGAATATCATAAGGAATGTAAACTTGTTTTACTGTCTCTTTAAGTGCTGCTCTAACCCGTGCAGCCCCCGTGGGTGTCATGTTAGTAACTACCAAAGGAAACTGGGGAAATTCTTGCAACAACGCTTTGATCAATGGTAACGCCGCTATTGTTTCACCCACTGATACCGCATGCACCCAAATAGATTTTTCCAACCTGTAAGGATAATATCCCAATCGCTCAGCCCATCCTTGCCTATAGCCAGGAATACGCCTGGAACGCCACAAAAGTCGCAGAAAAAGAAAAGGCAATATTAAATAAAATAAAAATGTATATAAATAACGCAAGATATCATCCTCTCATTTTAAATTTGTTTACCTTTCAGCCGTTCCCGCTGACACTACGCGATGGGGAATTTTTAAGGGGGAGAATCGCGATTCTCCCCCTTAAATGCAAGCATAAGCTTTGCTTATGCGCAGCATATAAACAAGAAAGGAGTTCCCGCGTTTTTCAGCGGGAACTCCTGGTTACCTTTTACTTTCATGGCAGGAAAAGATACCATAAAGTCTTATTAAAAATGAAGATGAAATATCCATGTCCAACTATCTAATAGCCCCCTCATTACTTTCTGCCAATTTTGCCCGCTTAGGTGAAGAAGCTGAGAATGTCTTAAAAGCAGGTGGTGATATGCTGCATCTGGATGTCATGGATAATCATTATGTGCCCAACCTGACAGTAGGTCCTTTAGTGTGTGATGCCTTACGCAAGCATGGTATCAAAGCGCCTATCGATGTCCATCTCATGACGCGACCGGTTGATTCATTAATTGTAGATTTCGCCAAAGCCGGTGCAAACAACTTAACTTTTCATCCAGAAAGCTCTGATCATATCGATCGCAGCCTTGAATTAATTCGCAAACACGGCTGCAAAGCAGGCTTAGCAATTAACCCAGCTACAACCTTAGACTGCCTAGAATACATCCTAGATAAGCTGGACATTATCCTTATCATGTCCGTCAATCCTGGCTTTGGTGGTCAACAATTTATTCCTGCTGCGTTAGAAAAATTAAAAAAAGCCCGTACATTAATTAATAAAAGCGGTAAAAACATTCGATTAGCAATCGACGGTGGTATTAATGCTGACAATATATATGAAGTCGCTAAAGCAGGTGCAGACATGTTTATTATGGGCTCTGCCATTTTTACTCAGCCTGACTATGCTAAAATCATCAGCACAATAAGACATGAGTTACGTTTATTGACTTCACACGGGGAATGAATGCAACGACCTAAACCCACAGCTGGACTTCGCCATGTCGCTCTTTATGTCACCCACTTTACCGACTGCGAATATTTTTATACCCAATTGTTGGGAATGACAATTGATTGGCGTCCCGATGCGGATAATCTCTACCTCACATCGGGTCATGATAACCTCGCATTACACCGAGCCCCTGCTGATTTCATTCTTGCGAAACACCAGCGGCTAGACCATATTGGATTTTTCTTAAATGAACGTGATGATGTCGATATCTGGCATCTATTTTTACAAACTCACCAGGTCAAGATCAAAGCCCCGCCTAAAGATCACCGTGATGGCACTCGCAGTTTTTACTGCGCCGACCCCGATGGAAATACTGTGCAAATGATTTATGTGCCCAATTATTCGACAAATCACTTAAAATAACTTCACCAAACCCTCCCATGGTATAAATACTGATCTATTTTTGGCCGTTTACACGCCCCAAACAAGAGTATAATGGTTTTGTATTCTCTTAATTCTTCATGGAGGCTTTTATGAAAAATGAATATAGCAAGGGAAAGAATTATCAAGCTGCTACTAATAAGCCCGATACACGCAATCCAAATGCACCCACCCAAGGTGGCTTTTCTACTCCGGGTGGCGGGCAAGGGCAAACTAAAAATAACCCAAAAAATCCACAAACAAATAGACCCACTCAACCCAACAAATCAGGTTGGGGAACGGGTTCTATCAATAATGACGACAACAGAGGTCGTACTAAATAATTTTTAAATTATTTATTAAAAAATCCTGACTACTCGTGAAAGTAGTCAGGATTTTTCTTTATAGAGAGAACTCTTGTCACTATTCCTTTTTATTATCATCTTCTTTTTCATCTCTCCAATTTTGCGGCATACCTTTAGGCCGTGGTGTTGTGCTCAAAGGAGTTGGACTAAAAACTTTTCTGCCGCTTTGCTGTTGGGATGATGATGCAGATTCAGAGCTGGATGTAGAAGAGGCTACCTCTTTTTGTGTATATTCTTTTAAAAAATCTGCGCCCTCGTATATACAATACGTTGCATTCACTTTAAATAGGATGTCTTCACGTAATTTTTCATAAATAAAATTTTCTGCATCTTGCAATTTAGCGAAGTCTTTTTCTCGCATTTCTGATCGAAAAAACCGTTTGGTTACGCTGAACATTTTATCTCCTCCTAAAAACAGAGTTCTCGCTAAAATGCGGAAACTCTTTTCTTGTTTATATGCCTAAGCATTATTATTGCAGAAACCACTGCTAACAATCGTTTATGACGATATAATCCCTTGCGTCGTTGCAAGCAACAATACATCTGCTGGTCGTACAGCAAAAATACCGTTCATGACTACACCTACAATGGTATTTAATTCTTGTTCAAGTGCAACAGGGTTTAAAATTTTTAAATTATAAACATCTAAAATCACATTACCATTATCTGTTACAAATCCTTTCCTGTAGACAGGATCACCACCTAATTTAACAATTTCCCGTGCAACAAAACTGCGTGCCATTGGAATCACTTCAACCGCAACTGGAAATGTGCCAAGTAAATCAACTTGTTTGGTCTGGTCGGCAATGCAAATAAATTTTCTTGCAACAGCTGCCACAATTTTTTCACGTGTTAAAGCACCGCCACCGCCTTTAATCATTTGCTTGTAAGGGTTGATTTCATCTGCACCATCTACATACAAAAGTAATTCATTCACACTGTTTAAATCCACAACTGGAATAGATAATGCTTTTAAACGTTCGGCTGAAGCATTGGAGCTTGCGACTGCTGCCTCAATTTTTCCTTTTACGCCTTTCAAAGCATCAATAAAATAATTAACTGTGGAACCACTGCCAACGCCAAGCACTATTCCATGCTCTACATAATCAAGCGCTGCCAAGGCTGCGGATTTTTTAAGTGCTTCTTGATCCATTTCATTTTCCTTTAAGGGCACCAATTTTTTTCTAAATTTTTCCCTAACTCATATAAAGTATGCCAGCTATAAATCCCCGTGCAATGGCCGTCACTGAAAAGAGGCTTAATAGCATACTGTCCTACGGGTTCAATAGCCAATATATTAACTTGTTTTTTTATCACTTCTTCTTTTGTAGGCGGCGTGCCATGACGCATTTCTGCAGAAGTAGAAAAAGCACGTAAATAAGCACATGGCAAAAGAAAACGCTCTCCAGAGTCAAATTCCAGCTCGAGCGTACGTGAGAGTTTATGTAACGTAATTTTTGTGGGAACAGGACTGGTTGAATGTTCACTCATAAAATATAACGACTCAAGTCTTCATCTTTCACTAATGCTTGTAAATGTTTATTAACATATTGCGCATTAATAGACACCGTTTTATTAGTATAGTCAGGTCCTTCAAAAGACACTTCTTCAAGTAATCGTTCCAGCACTGTATGTAGACGGCGCGCGCCTATATTTTCTGTGCGTTCATTGACTTCCCAAGCCACTTCCGCAATACGCCGCACTCCTTCGCTTAAAAACTTAATTTTTACACTTTCCGTTCCCAGTAATGCTACATATTGTTCTGTCAATGAAGCCGTTGGCTCCGTTAAAATACGTACAAAATCATCTGTACTTAATGCTTTTAATTCAACGCGTATAGGTAAACGGCCTTGTAATTCAGGAATAAGATCAGAGGGTTTTGAATAGTGAAAAGCACCTGATGCAATAAAGAGTATATGATCTGTGCGTACCATGCCATATTTTGTAGAAACAGTAGAACCTTCTATCAATGGCAATAAATCACGCTGTACCCCTTCTCGAGAAACATCTGCGCCCACATGTTCAGAACGTCGCGCGATTTTATCGATTTCATCTAAAAACACGATACCATTTTGTTCTACGCTTTCTAATGCGCGGGCTTTTAAATCTTCATCATCAATTAATTTAGCCGCTTCTTCTTCACGTAAAATTTTTCTGGCATCCGCAATTTTGATTTTTCGCATTTTTCTGCGTTCGCTAGACAAGTTTTGGAACATGCTTTGTAATTGATTAGTCATTTCCTCCATGCCAGGAGGTGCCATGATTTCCACGCCCATGGGTGATGCAGATACTTCGATTTCAATGTCTTTTTCATCAAGAGTACCCTCTCGTAATTTTTTACGGAAAAGCTGCCGCGCATTCGAATCTTCTTTTTTAGGTGATTCGGCAGGTTCGTTCGTAAAACTCCCACGCGCTGGCGGTAATAAAACATCAAGAATACGCTCATGCGCTGCATCTTCTGCTTGCGGACGTACTCTGCTCATTTCTTCTTCGCGCTTTCTTTTGATTTCCATGTCCATCAAATCACGAATAATAGAATCTACATCTCGCCCCACATAACCCACTTCAGTAAATTTCGTCGCTTCAATTTTAATAAATGGCGCATCCACTAATTTAGCAACACGTCTTGCTATTTCTGTTTTACCTACACCGGTTGGACCAATCATTAAAATATTTTTAGGCATAATTTCATCCGCCAATGCCTTAGGCAATTGTCTGCGTCGCCAACGATTGCGCAGCGCAATAGCGACAGCACGTTTCGCAGCAGCTTGGCCGATGATATATTTATCCAATTCATTCACTATTTCTTTAGGTGTCATCGATAACATAGGGGATTTCGCTCTTATTCTTTATTGGTTAACATTTCAATTGTAAAAGTAGTATTGGTATACACACATTGAGAAGCTGCAATGGTCAGCGATTTTTCTACAATGATGCGCGCATCCAGTTTAGTATTTTCAAGTAAAGCAAGCGCTGCAGATTTAGCAAATGGACCGCCTGAACCAATGGCCATCACACCTTGCTCTGGTTCAATAACATCGCCATTACCCGTGATAATCAACGATGCTTTAGCATCGGCAACAGCTAATAAAGCTTCTAAACGCCGCAAAACACGATCAGTACGCCAGTCTTTAGCCATCTCAACAGCAGCACGTACCAGATTACCTTGATGCGTTTCCAATTTTGCTTCAAAACGCTCAAACAAGGTAAATGCATCCGCCGTACCACCTGCAAAGCCCGCAATCACTTTATCATTGTATAAACGGCGAACTTTACGTGCATTAGATTTCATGATGGTATGACCCATCGACACTTGACCATCGCCACCGATCACTACAACATTATTGCGCCTGACCGATAAAATCGTCGTACCGCGATATTGTTCCAAAGGAAGCCTCCTTCCAAAGCCTTACAATTGTTTAATCAACCCTATAATCCCCTTTTTCTGTAACTGCTTCTGCATCTCTTTTGCCTGCGAAAGCGTTGCATAAGGCCCTTTTTGTACATGATACAGTACCGTTTTATTTCCTTCGGTGCTTGTTACTATATCCATCTCAAACCCTGCCAGCAAGAGTGATACTCTCAATTGTCCAGCAGCTGTTTCATTTTTAAATACACCCATTTGTAAAATGTATTGACCTGTTCTGTTCACGTTCTTTTTATCTTTTTTCAACTCTTCTGTAGACAACAATGAGCCTGTGTTTGTTGTGGTTGCCGTTGTAAGAGTAGTTTGCTTCGCTATGAATGTTTGCGCACGTGGCGTCTCTTCGGTTTCAGACAATGTCACTTGCATATTGGGTAGCTCCGTATAAAAATTAAAGCGAACTTCGGGCTCCTGTTTAACTTGTTGTACAGATGAAATTTTAGCAGGCATTGAAACACCCACTTTTTTATGACCTAGATGTAAGCGCGCCTGCATAATCCAAGTAATAAGCTTTTGTCGCGAAGACTCCAGCGCATTACTTTTATAAACATAGATTCCTAAAATGATAATGCCTAGAACACAAGCCGCCAAAAAAGAAAAAAACAACCGCTTACGCCATCCTTGTTCTGCTAATTTTCGCTGAGGTTGTGAACTGTATTTTGCATAATCCTTTGGCATACTACATCCTTTCCGGCGCTGACACACCTACTAACTTTAATCCATTTGCCAACACTTGGCGAGCCGCGAGTATCAACGTTAAACGGGCATTACGCAAATCACTCTCTTCCACCAAAAAAGGGTGTGAATTATAGTATCCGTGAAAATCTGTTGCCAAATCTCGTAAATAATTTGTCAACATATGAGGCTCGTGCTGTATGGCAGCATTATGAATAACAGTCGGATAGCGTCCCAACGTTCCTATTAATTGTAATTCATGAGGCTCTGTTAAACGTGCAAGCTGCTGCAATCCTTCTGTTTGTTGATAGCTCATGCTCTTTTCACTCAACTGACGCAATACACTACAAATACGCGCATGGGCATACTGAATATAATACACGGGGTTTTCATTAGATTGCGCTTTTGCTAAATCCAGATCAAAGTCAACATGTTGTTCGCATTTACGCATCACATAAAAAAAGCGCGCCGCATCGTTGCCTACCTCTGCACGTAATTCTCGCAAGGTCACGAATGAACCGCTACGTGTAGACATTTGAACTTGTTGTCCATTACGATAGAGTGTAACAAATTGTACTAATAAGTAGGTTAACTGGTCTGGTCGAATACCGCGCGCTCGCATACCTGCCTTCATCCGCGGCACATAACCATGATGATCAGCGCCAAAAATATCAATAGCATATTCAAAGCCACGCTCAAATTTATTCATATGATAAGAAAAATCATTGGCAAAATAAGTGCGTTGGCCGTTGCTGCGTATTATGACTCTATCTTTTTCATCGCCAAAATCAGTAGAGCGAAACCAAAGAGCACCTTCGCGTTCATACACTAATTCTTTTGCTTGTAGTTCTTTAATATTTCTGTCAACTACATCTGTTTGCACAAATTCTCGCTCAGAAAACCATGTTTGATAGTGCACACCAAAGTCAGCAAGATCATCGTGGATATCCTCCAAAATAGAGGTTAAAGCCATATCAAATACTATTTTATAATTTGTTTGGCCTAATAATTCTTTAGCTCTTGCAACGATTGCATCAATATAAATTTCTTTATCACCACCGGCTGGCTCATCCAGCGGTAACTCATGAAAAATTTTATCCGCGGGCACACAAAATTTCTGACTGTTCTCTTGTTGTAAACGACGCGCAACATCAATGACATAATCGCCCTTATAGGCATTGGTTGGAAACACGATGGTTTCACCACATAACGCTAAATAACGCAGCCAGGTACTGGCGGCTAAAATATCCATTTGACGTCCTGCATCGTTGACATAATATTCACGATGTACGCTGTAACCTATGGTTTCTAATAAATCAGCAACAACAGCACCATAAGCTGCATGACGCCCATGTCCTACATGTAAAGGCCCCGTTGGATTTGCTGACAGATATTCAATCAATACTCGCTTACCTTGCCCAACATGAGAATGGCCATACTGATCACCTGTTGAGCAGATATCTGAGACAACACGGTATAATGCTTCAGAAGATAAGTAAAAATTGATAAACCCGGGCCCTGCAATTTCCACTTTGGCAATATACGATGATGCTGGCAATGCTTTTACCACCATATCAGCGATATCTCGTGGTTTACGCTGCAGCGGTTTCGCTAAAATCAAAGCAATATTACAGGCAAAATCGCCGTGTTGCTTGTCTTTAGTAGCATCTATTTGAATCTTTGGTAGATCGCCGTATAGGTGACCCGCTTGAGACAAATGAGCCAATGCAGTTTGTATGAGTTGTTCTATGTGTTGTTTTGACATAACGCCAGCATTTTCCTCTACTATTTTTTTTAGCTTTCTATTAAGCGGGTTATTGTAAACGCATGGGGGTGGTTTTAACATATTTTTTTATCCGTGTAGATAATTAAGCGCATTATCGACGTCTCTTTGGTAATAGCTAGGTCTTATTTCATTTCTGGGGTAAAAGTAAAATTGCTCTTCGTAAACGTTAAAATTCCTGTTACCATGTCGTTTTCAGGAAAAAGAAAATTACAGATATGAGCACACACTCTTTGCCTAGCTATGAAAAATTAGCCGCCCTTTTTAATAAAAACAAATCTGACTTTCATCCAGCGCAAACGCATGGATTACTATGCGGTCATCTTTGCATTACCCCCGATTTAGGAAAATCAGATCCTAAGTTTCAAAATATATTGCCGGACGAGAAAAAAAATAAGGCTTCGCATGCGATTTTGTCAGAACTCTACGAAGCAAGCTATCATGCGCTTAAACAATTTTCATTTGAATTTAGCCTCATTCTTCCTGATGATGATGTAGATCTTAATACTCGAGTGGAAGCATTAGGCCTATGGTGTCAAGGATTCCTGATTGGACTAGCGCAATCGCCAACACCATTACAAGATTATCCAGACAGTGAAATAACTGAAGCGCTAGACGATCTTGCTGAAATAGCACAAATTAATTTTGGTGATATTCCTGAAAACGAAGAAGATGAAGCGGCTTATTTTGAGTTAGTGGAATATACACGACTCACTGCACTGATGCTCTTTAATACAATACAATCTAATCCGTTATCACAACAAAAAGGCACCTTGCTACACTAAGGGTCTATCAAACAATACTTCTGGAGATGATTTGTGATCAAGATGACTGAATTTGCAAAACGCCGCAAAAAACTCATGCAAAAAATAGGTCCCACAGGAATCGTTATTTTAGTGACTGCACCTCTCACAGTTCGTAACGGTGATGCAGATTATGCTTATCGTCAACAAAGTGATTTTTATTATATGACAGGCTTTGAAGAACCCGAGGCTGTCGCCCTTTTTGTGCCTCAACGCAAAGCGGGAGAATTTATTTTATTTAACCGTATACGCAATCGTGATGAAGAAATCTGGACAGGTACACGTGCAGGTCAACTAGGCGCATGTAAAACGTTTGGTGCAAATGAAGCATACCCTATTGAACAATTAGCTGAAAAATTACCTGAATTTTTGACAGGGCGCGAAGAAATACATTACACGTTAGGTTCTAACTCTACTTTTGATACCCTCTTACTCGATACAATGAATAAAATTCGCGGGAAAATCCGTAGCGGCATACAATCACCCCTCGCATTTGTAGATCTCACACATACAGTACATGAAATGCGTCTTATAAAAAGTCCTGCGGAAATTGCTTTGATGCGTAAAGCCGCAAAAATATCTGCTGCAGCCCATATTCAAGCCATGGCCACTTGTAAGCCCGGCATCAATGAATATCAGCTTGAAGCTGAAATTACGTATCAGTTCCAAAAAAATGGAGCACGCTATCATGCTTATACACCCATCGTCAGCAGCGGAATCAATACGTGCACTCTTCATTACAATGACAATAATCGCATCATTAAAAACAAAAGCATTGTTTTAATCGATGCAGGTTGTGAATACCAAAATTATGCTTCGGACGTTACTAGGACTTTTCCAGCCAATGGCCGTTTCACTGCTGAACAACGTGCAATTTATGAAATTGTACTGGAAGCACAATTAGCAGGAATCAAGGCGATACGCCCAAAAGCAGAATGGTGTGCAATGCAAAATGCCATTGTCAAAATAATCACACAAGGATTAATAGATCTTAAATTATTAAAAGGTACACTGCATAACCTAATTGAAAAAAAGGCCTACACTAAATTTTATATGCATGGCGCAGGTCACTGGTTAGGACTCGACGTGCATGATGTGGGTCGTTACAAATCACATGACAAATGGCGCCGACTGCAGCCTGGCATGGTTCTAACAGTTGAGCCTGGTATTTATATTCCGGCAGGAACTCCTGGTGTACCCAAACGATGGCACAATATTGGTGTGCGGATTGAGGATGATGTTTTAGTCACAGCCACAGGAAATGACGTGTTAAGCAATGGCGCACCTAAAATGATTGAAGATATCGAAGCAATCATGAAAAAATAACTGCTTTTTACAAAGGCATACATGAGTGAAATTTGACATTATCATTATTGGCGGAGGACTGGTTGGCGGAGCATTGGCCTATGCATTAAGCAAAGGACCCTGGCAAATTGCATTGATCGATGCAACAAAAGAAAAAACAGAAGATACACGCTTAATTGCATTAAACGAAGGAAGTTGTTGTTTATTTAAAAATATTGGCATTTGGCCAATGCTCGCGCCTTTCGCAGCACCTATTCAACAAATCCATGTTTCACATCGCGGTAATTTCGGCATAACTCGTATCACAGCACAAGAATTTTCACTTGATGCCTTAGGCCATGTCATTCCAGCAAGCAATATTAATACTGCTATTTTTACTGCTTTGCACAATGCAAAGAATATAAAAATAATTTGCCCTGCTACCCTCAGAACAATAACACAAGATGCTGAGACAGCCACTCTTTCTATTGACACTGCCGCAGGAAAGCAAACATACACGGCAGATATCGTCATTGGCGCCGATGGTAGTCATTCTACTGTGCGTCAATTATTAGGTATTTGTACGCAAAAAATGGATTACCAGCAGAGTGCGCTCGTCACGATCACAGAATTAGCACGTGATCACAAAAATATTGCCTATGAGCGATTTCAAGAAGAAGGTGCTATTGCCATGCTTCCATTAACAGGTACACGTACTGCAACAATCTGGACTGCTTCTCATGCACATATTACTCATTTAATGCAATTGACCAATACAGAATTTTTGCGCCAGTTACAACAGCAATTTGGTTACCGCTTAGGGCGCATGTTGCAAATAGGCAAACGCGCCACTTACCCATTACAAATGCAACACGCTCAAGAACAGCGTAAACAAAATGTATTATTAATTGGTAATGCCGCGCATACCTTGCACCCTATTGCTGCGCAAGGATTAAATATTGCACTCTACGAAGTGGCTGTACTAACAGATTATTTTTTAACACAACCCTCTTTGAAAGGTTGCTTGCAGAATTTTCTGTTAGATTCTTTACAGCGAAACTTCAGTCGCCATTTATCGCATGGCCTCACTGAGTTATTTTCAAAGGACTTACTCCCTTTAAATCTTGCTCGTCAAGCTGCAATGATTGGCTTTGATCAGTGTGCCCCCATTAAGAAAAAATTCGCCAACCATGCCATGGGAAAAGCAGGACAGGTGCCACGGTTATTTTTAAAAAATGCGGAATGACTTGCAAAACAGATCGATTTCAATTGAAATAGTCCAATACTTTCCTTAAGAGGCAGATTTATGAGCAATATTCTTGCGATCACCGATGATACCTTTGAAAATGAAGTCGCTGAGTCGACAATACCTGTACTTGTTGATTTTTGGGCGCAATGGTGCGGACCTTGCAAAGCAATAGCCCCCTTGCTCGATGACATCGCCGCGAAATACGCGGGTAAGGTAAAAATCGTAAAACTCGATGTGGACAGCAACCCTGGAACCCCGCCAAAATTTGGGGTACGTGGTATTCCTACCTTGATTTTATTTAAAGAGGGTCAGGTACAAGCCACTCAGGTAGGGCTCTTATCTAAAACTGAACTCATGAGTTTTATTGATACTCACGTTGAGTAACATGTTCTTTGCAAGAGAGGTCACACCCAACTGGCCTCTTCTTCCAAGAGAAGCACTATACTATGCAAGCACTGGAGAGATGCAAATTGCTCCAAAAAAAGCTAGATATTTAATAAATTTAATGTTAATTTGTCATAAGTATATAGATAACCTCATTAGAGCCTTTATAGAATAAACCCACATTGCAAAAGAGATTATCCCATTCTAAGAGTGTCATTCCATACATCTTAATAACTTTCTACATTTTTGACACCTCAGAATGCTTAGTTATAAATTAAACGTACACAAAACACACCAGGAAGGTTGTGAGGTATTAATAACAAAGGACATTACTCAGTTTTAACTCTCTACATACAGGCAAAACATCACTATGAATTTAACAGAACTTAAGAAAAAAACCGCAGCCGAGTTAGTTCAACTTTCCGACGAGTATGGTCTTGAAAACATGGCTCGTTCACGCAAACAAGATATCATTTTTGCCATTCTTAAAGCACACGCAAAACGCGGGGAGCATATTTTTGGCGACGGTGTGCTTGAAATTCTTCAAGATGGCTTTGGGTTTCTACGCTCTGCTGAAGGTTCCTATTTAGCAGGACCAGATGATATTTATGTATCACCTAGTCAAATTAGACGATTCAATCTACGCACCGGCGACACTATTTCAGGACAAATTCGACCCCCAAAAGAAGGGGAGCGTTATTTTGCTCTGTTAAAAGTCGATCACATTAATTTCGATGCGCCAGAAAACGCAAAGACAAAAGTATTATTTGAAAATCTCACTCCATTATTTGCTAATGAACGTTTAAAAATGGAATGCGGCAATGGCAGCACAGAAGATATTACTGCTCGTATCATTGACCTCATGTCTCCAATCGGCAAAGGACAACGTGGTTTAATTGTTTCACCTCCTAAAGCAGGTAAGACAATGATGCTACAGAATATTGCTCATTCAATTGCACAAAACCATCCCGAATGTCATCTCATTGTATTATTAATTGATGAACGTCCAGAAGAAGTCACCGAAATGACTCGCTCTGTACGCGGCGAAGTCATTGCGAGCACATTCGATGAACCTGCAAATCGTCACGTCCAAGTGGCTGAGATGGTTATCGAAAAAGCAAAACGCTTAGTGGAACATAAACGGGATGTCATTATTTTACTTGATTCTATTACTCGTTTAGCGCGTGCTTATAATACTGTTTTACCTGCATCCGGAAAAGTATTAACGGGTGGCGTGGATGCAAATGCATTACAACGTCCGAAACGTTTCTTTGGCGCTGCGCGCAATATTGAAGAAGGAGGTAGTTTAACTATTATTGCCACTGCACTTGTTGAAACTGGCTCGAAAATGGATGATGTGATTTACGAAGAATTCAAAAGCACGGGTAACATGGAAGTCCATCTGGATCGCCGTATTGCTGAGCGCCGTATTTTCCCTGCGATTAATATTAATCGCTCTGGAACACGTCGTGAAGAATTACTCGTCAATCAAGATGAAATGCAAAAAATGTGGATATTACGCAAACTGCTTCATCCTATGGATGATCTCGCTGCTATTGAATTCTTACTTGATCGTTTAAAAGCAACGAAGACTAATGAAGATTTCTTTGATTCTATGAAGAGATAGCCCGTTCTCCAAACAAGTAACCCATTATTCTTTCAAAGACAGTTATCTATTGAAGGATAATGTTTTTGTTGGTGAAAAGCAAAGGGTGGGGCAGAGGCTGTGATTCAGTTAAGGAAAATGAGGGTGTCATGCTTGCTCCAAGCACAACATCCCTGTTGTTTACGTTGCCATCCATGGCAACAAGTCGCCTGCATGACACCCTCATTTTCCTTAACTGAATCGCAGTGCATTTGCCGGTGGAAACAATGGGAGAAGTATTAAGCACATTATCGACGTCTCCTTGCCAATAGCTGAGCCTTATTTCATTTCTGGGATAGAAAAGTTCCGCTATAGCTTAACGTCAAAGTGGTCGTACTGACGGATAATTGCCCATTAATGAAACATAAAACAAGTTGGTTTCAGCTACTAAGAAAATAGAGTAAAATAACCTAATCATTTTTCTGTCATGGAGGGTAGTAATATGCAGAACATTACTTCAGCAAAAACATCACAAGCATCAAAAATTGCCGATGAGCTTACGCATTTTTTGGCTGATACTTATATTCTTTATTTAAAAACACAAAACTTCCATTGGAATGTCAAAGGCCCTCACTTTTATTCTTTGCACAAAATGTTTGAAGCACAGTATTTGGAATTAGCTACTGCAATCGATGAGATTGCTGAGCAAATTCGCGCATTGGGTAGTTACACACCTGCCTCTTTTTCACAATTCACCAATTTGTCATCCCTCAAAGAAGCTACCTCTGCAATCAGTGCTGAAAATATGATTCAGGAATTACTAAAAGACCATGAAACGATGGTGAGTCACTCTACTATAATTATAACAAAAGCGCAAAAAGCACAGGATGAAAGCACAGCAGATATACTTATTCAACGCCAAAAAGCACATGAAAAAACGGCATGGATGTTGAAAAGTAGTTTGAAATAGTTTTTTGATTTATTAATGTTCAGCGATTACCACTGACCTAATCGGGCGCGGGCACGACTAAGCACAACTTGCTAGCGAAGCGAAGTTCAAATCAGCTTTTCAACATGTATACCAACAATAGAAGCCGTGTCCATAAAAGGATGGGCGGAATATTGTTGCCGCGTGATGTAATCAGCTAAGGGCAGCTGCTCCACACGGTTACAGGAAGTTGATTTTATATTATCTGCAGGTTTGTCAGAAGTACAAACATAATTGCTTTCTTTTTGATACCAATAATATCCATCTGGATAAGTGTTGGTAGCCTGAGAAAACATGAGTTCATTGCACTGATTTTTTTGACAAACAATAGGCGTCACATCGCATACCTTTTTTTGCCCTTCATCATAATGGCAAAATATTTTTTGATAGATCACTTGGCCTTGCTTAAATGTTTGGCGATAGAGTAAGCCCATGTGCGATACATTTAATTCAGAACCAATTATTTCTCGAATATTATTTACACCCATATTCCATTTTTTGACATCTCTTACTATTTCCACAACAGAAGGTACAGGAATTGCATCCAATACAGCTTGATTCGATTGATAACTTCCATCGGATTGCTTTGTTGCCAACTGTTCTTTTGGAATATAAGTCAGCGAAACTTTTTCTGAATCAAAATTCGGATACGGCAATTTGGAATAAAGCGTTACGAAACGCTCTATCATTTTTGGACCATCTAAATCTGATAAAACACGAACGGGACTCGTGACAGGATTCGTCAGACCATCTTGTTTTTTTAAAAACCACTGTTGACGGGTTATTGTTGCAGAAGTAGTTTTTGTTAATTCTTTTAAATTACCTTCAGAAGTCGCATCGCGTAATAATCCATTTTTTTCATTGACTGGATTAAAATCACCGCTTACAAAATTATTGCGGTTATAAAAGTGAACCATGCCATCTTCAAGATTATTACCCGCAGCACCATATGCAATTTTCAAAATATGTTGATCAAAGTTATCTTGGTTGGTTGCATGCAGTAATGCCATGGCCACTTGAACGAATGTTTGACAATTGAGACCATCAAGACGATAAACTGGATCTTGCTGAACGTGTACAGCTCCACCTTGATAAACAGAGGAATCAGGCTGCCAATCTCCTTCACCCATGGCAGCTGCCGTACCGAGGTAAGGGATATCTGCTAATTTTTGGCTAATTAACGTTATTTGAGTATTAAAATCTTGATCACGCACAGGCTGAAGAGATGCAATAATTGCATTCACTTTATTACGTGAGTCATTGACAACTTGCCGATAGGAATACTGATTGGTGATTACAGTATAGTTGTTTGTAGCTGCCATTAGCATAAAAGAGTGAAGACGAGTGGATAATTGCAATAATCTACTCTTAGAGTATCCGTTGAGATATAAATCATTTCCTTCCAAATCATCAGCCAGCGCATGCATAGTGAATAGCGCACTGCAACATGCTGTAATAATTGCTATTTTCATTCAAATAAGTCTCGAAAACGTTGTGTATATTTGAGGATGCAGATTAAATCAAATCATAGGTGATTACAATATTAATCACTCTTTAAGCATTTCCATCCTGAGCAAAGCAAAGAATCCACTGCAAGAGATGATGATTCTTCGCTTTGCTCAGCAACAACTCTTGTCTAAACAGCAATAATACAGTTTAATAAATACTCTCGAAAAATAAATGTAATAAGTATATGATATCAGCAATAAGGAACAGCTAATAAAAATAGGCCTATAAAAAGCTTATGAACAAACACAATTTTTCAACTCATTATAAAATTATATCTACCTTTATTATTACTTTTTTTTATATGAGCACTTGTATGTCATTACCCGATAATTTTGTTTACTTAGAAGATATTGATCCTAGTATTATTCAAGACATAAAGTATTTTACGCATGATAATTTTATTGGTAGACCCATCGCGGGCTATAAGACAGCTCGCTGTATTTTAACACGGCCCGCTGCTTTAGCTTTGGCGAAAGTGCAAAAAGAACTTCAGGAAAAATCACTTGGTTTGAAAGTATTTGATTGTTACCGTCCACAAACAGCTGTCAATGATTTTATTGAGTGGAGTAAAGACGCATCCGATCAAAAAATGAAAGCTGCTTATTATCCACGTGTTAATAAAGCTGATTTCTTTACCTTAGGTTATGTCGGGAAAAAATCAGGCCATACTAGAGGCAGTACCGTTGATTTGACTATTGTGCGCCTGGAACCACATCAGTCTGCGAAAGAATTAGCAATGGGCACGCAGTTTGATTTTATGGATGAGCATTCACATTTTTTATCCGATCACATTCCAGCTCATGCACGGGAAAACCGCTTGTTATTACGAAATGTGATGCAAACAGACTTTAAACCTTATGATATAGAATGGTGGCACTTTACTCTTAAAAATGAACCTTTTCCAGATACTTATTTTGATTTTTCGGTTAAGTAACGTCAACTTCTCTCACAAAGAAATATGAATTTTCTTTTTTTCACGTTTTAATTTTCTGAAAAATCGCAGCATAAGTAGAGTAGCTGTACTGCCAAGCCCAAAAACCAGTCCATACCAAATACCTGCAGCCCCCCAATACGTATGCATCGAGAGATAATAAGCAGACCCTATACCCAGCACCCAATAACACCCTATACTAAACAACATAGGAATAAACGTATCTCTTAAACCCCTTAACGCCCCATTAGCAACAGATTGCATTGCATCAAAACAGAGGAAAAAAGCAGCTATACTTAAAAATAAAACAGCGAACCGATGAACTGCTTTATAGTCACGTGCTCCTTTTTCCAGAAAAATCGCCACCAGAAAATCAGATTCATAAATAAAAATAACCACTATAACCGCTGAAATTAACAATGCAATACGAAAACTGATCAATGCAGTATGCTTTGCTTGAGCAAAGTCTTTCGCACCAGCCGCATGGCCTACGCGTAAAGCAGTTGCTATCGATAAAGCAATCGGTATCGCATAAGCAATATTGGTACATTGCATGGCAATTTGATGTGCCGCAAGCGCTGCGACGCCAAAATAACCCATCAAGATCGCAGTTGCTAAAAACATGCCTGCTTCCACTAAAAATAATCCACCACTAGGAAGGCCAATCTGCAACATATCATTAAATTTTTCGCGATCAAATTGAAATGGCCTTAAAATAAGATGTTCTTTTAGCACGGCCTGTTTTTTACTATATATTAGCAGGCAAAAAAACATAAACCACATCACTACAGAACCGCCATAACCGATTCCTGCAATCCCGAATGCAGGAAAATGGTATTTACCATAAATTAAAATATAATTTGCTACAAATGTGAGAGGAATGGATAGCAATGACACAATCATCACAACCGTCGTAAGCGAAAAAGCAGAAATAAATTCGCGCAATACTAAAAATAATAAAAATCCTGGAACACCCCACACCATTCCACGCAAAAGCAACGTTGTGTCTGCAACCACTCCGGGATCTTCTCCGATCTTTAATAAAAACAGTGGAACAAACCACATAATAAGCATACACGGAAGAGCTAAAAGAAGTGCCAAACACAATCCATGCTGTATGATATATTTTATATTACTCAGCGAGCCGCCACTTTTTTCTCGAACAATAAAAACACCGATCGCACTCAATACACCCATGCAAAAAATGATAAAAGTAAAAAAAATAGCTACTCCTAAAGCACCTGCTGCAAGTGCTGTGGGACCCAGCCACCCCATCATGACTGAATCAATAAACTGCATGCCCCTTTCTGCAAGAAACGCTGCCATCAAAGGTAATGCTATAATAATGATTGATTTAATTTCGTTTGTGTTAGCCATATTAGAGCTCTTCAGATAATTATTTTGGATTATAGCATCTCATCTAACCATCATCTCAAGGTTTATTTTTTCAAAAAAATGCTCGAAATACCACGAGTATTCCTGTGCTTTTTTTGAAAAAATAAACCTCGATCTGATGGCCATCTGAGCACTATAATCCAAAATAATTATCTGAAGAGCTCTATTAATTCGGATTTTCCAAACTCAATACACCCGCATTATAATCATAGGCGAATAATTCCGCGTACCGCCCCCACTCAATGACTGTACTCAAAATACGTGACGCTTCTTTTTCAGTTAAATAGTCTTCTAATAATGAAATAAAATTTTCCTCTAATGCTCGATGTCGTGGATGGCGAGTAAGGTGATCATAAATATAACGCGCAAGTGGCACATATTTTTTCAAATGTTGTGAAAATATTTTTTTTCGGTCTAAAATGGTCGCCTCAACAAATGCTTTTCCAGCTTCAGTAATTGTAATATCCCCTTTTGAGACTTTAGCAAAATTTAAAATTTCTAATAATTCAGTCAGTGGAAATAATTCATCGATATCTAACATTAATGTATCAGCTACATCTGGTAAATCCATTTTTCCATTATTTTCTGGCGCATTAAGCGTTTCCAGCAAACCTGTGATTTCTGCCACATTTGCTTCAGGCAAACGGTAACCTAAATCAATCACTTGATGTCCTTCTGTTATACCCTCTGCTAATGGTTGAGTCGTCATCAATGTATACACACGATCAATCTGATTGCGAAAACGAGTATCAATATCATTACGCGGATGCGACAAAGTGACTTTCAGCTCGCCGCGAATAGAACCAGGATTGCTATTAAATACAATTATTCGATCCGCTAGCAATGCTGCTTCTTCAATATTATGTGTCACAAACAAGATGCCATGTAAGCCTGTTTTTTTTGTTTGCCATAAATCCAATAAATCGCTTTTTAAGTTATCCGCAGTTAATACATCTAATGCAGAAAAAGGCTCATCCATTAATAAAATATCTGGGTTAACAACCAATGCACGTGCAAAACCAACACGTTGCCGCATGCCGCCTGATAATTCTTTTGGAAAAGCTGTTTCAAAACCATCTAAACCTATCGTATCAATCGCTTTAAGCGCACGTTCACGACGCTCATTACGCTCAATACCTAAAGCTTCTAACCCAAGCTCTACATTTTGCAAAACAGTCAGCCATGGCAATAATGCAAACGTTTGAAATACCATAGAAATACCGCGCACAGGGCCAAAAACAGGTTGGCCACGATAAAAAACAGTACCCGCACTGGGTTGCACTAAGCCTGCAATGATACGTAATAAGGTAGATTTGCCAGAACCGGATTTACCTAAAATAGCGACGATTTCGCCTTCATACATACGAAAATTAATGTCTTCTAACACTAATAATTCCTGGCGATCGCCTTTTCTAAACGTTTTATACACATTCACAACTTCAATGAGTGGTGAACTTGTCAGAATCGATTGATCTAAATCTTGCATAAGGCTATCCTCAATCAAGTGTGAATCGCTCTCTAGAGAGCACATATAACGGTCGCCATACTAAACGATTAAAAATCAATACGAGCAAACACATCATCCCAATACCGAGCGCAATATGGAGAAAATCGCCTTTGGCTGTTTGCTCCGTGATATACGCCCCCAATCCATAAGCAACCAGTTTATGGCCTCCCCAACTCACTACTTCAGCCAAAATACTCGCATTCCAGGCACCCCCTACTGCTGTAATAGCACCTGTAATATAGTAAGGAAAAATACTGGGTAATATTAAACGACGCCAACGCAACCAAAGACTCAGACCTAAATTATCTGTGACTTGCAAAAGATCCTTAGGAATGACTGACGCACCTGCCACCACATTGAATACAATATACCATTGGGCTCCCAGTATCATCAAAGGAGTGACCCAGATATTAACATTAAGATGATAGGTAACAATTAAAATAAACACCAGGGGATAAAGCAAATTAGCAGGAAATGCTGCGAGAAATTGCGCAATAGGCTGCACAATATGGGCAACATTAGACCTCATCCCAACCCATACACCTAGAGGTACCCAAACTAACGTACAGACAACAACCAAAACAAATACACGCAATGCTGTCACCAATCCTAAAATGAAAACATGCTCTACTGTTGCAATGGGAATACTACGAAAAATAACGTGATATAAAAAAATAACTACGCCACTTACGATACAAATGAATAAACTATTCCACAACCAAGCGATATAACGTGCATAACGTGATATCCGTCGATGAGAATGTACCGGTCTAGATCTTAAAAAGGATATATTAACGAACAATTCAAATAGGTAAGTTAATTGCATACCTACATAACGCAGAAACTGGGTTCGATGTAATAAATTAATAACCCAGGAATGCGCTTCTTTAGTATCTTCTGCCACTTGTTCCGTTTTAAATTTTTCAGCCCACGCAACCAAAGGGCGAAATAAAAGCTGATCATAAACTAAAATAACAATAAACATGGTTAAAATAGCATAACCAATAGCATACATGTTGGCTGTAGCAATCGCTAACGTAATGTATGAGCCTATACCAGGTAATAAAATTTGTTGGTTCGAAACTGAAATGGCTTCTGAGGCAACAACAAAAAACCAACCTGCTGACATGGACATCATCGTGTTCCAAAGCAATCCAGGCAAAGAAAAAGGCACATCAATACGCCAGAATCGCTGCCAAGCTGATAAATGAAACATATTGGCTGCTTCATTGAGTTCAGCGGGTACAGAACGAATTGTTTGATAAAATCCAAGCACCATATTCCATGCTTGTGAAGTAAAGATCACAAAAATAGCTGCACATTCAGGGCCCAGTAAACTGCCAGGAAATAAGCTAATAAATCCAACGACGGTAATCGATAAAAAACCTAAAATAGGGACTGACTGTAAAATATCAATAAAAGGAATAATAATACGCTCAGCACGTCTACTTTTAGCAGCCCACGTTGCAAAGGTAAATGTAAATAACAAAGAAAAACACAATGCAATTAACATACGCGAGACAGTACGCAATGCATAACCCGGTAAACGATGCGGATCTAATGAAATAGGAATAGCCTGTCCTAATTCATAAGGCACAGCCATTTGCTTAGCGACCCAAGCCAACAAGATAATGACGCCCAGCACCAAGAGCAAAGCAATCATATCCCAATAATTAGGATAGGCTTTGGCCTTGTAACCACTCATAAATGTAGTGCGTAAAAAATTCATTGTTGGCTCATTTTAACTCTTCAGGTTAATGTCTCTCAAAATACTCTTTTTGCCTGCAAAAATACAGCAAAAGTCGATTATCCAAACAACAATCTTCCTCCATCAACCACTAAATTATGGCCCGTCACATAAGAGGCATCACAAATTAAATAGGACACTGCTTTAGCTATCTCCGTAGGACTGCCTTTCTTTCGCAAAGGAATACGATCAATGATTTTTTGCTTGAGCGCAGTGGATAAAGTATTCTCTCCTTCTGGCCACATGATTTGGCCTGGCGATACGGCATTGACTCGTACATTCGGCCCTAATTCACGCGCCAATGTTTGAGTCAGCATATGAAGACCTGCCTTGGAAATACAATAAACAGAGTAATCCCGCATAGGGCGTTTTGCATGGATATCGATGATATTAACAATACATCCTTGTTGCTTGACCAAGTAGGGGAAAGCAGCCTGGGCAAGGAAAAAAGGGACTTTAAGATTAATATTGATGACATCATCCCAAGCAAGACTAGATATATTGCCTACTTCTGTTTTATAAAAAACAGAAGCATTATTCACTAATGAATCTAAACGTCCCCAAATTTTAACGGCTTGTTGAACAAGCGAATTCAAGCTTGCAAACACTGATAAATCTGCTGCCAGTACTGCTGCTGAATCTTGGCGCTGTTTATTGAGTGCTATACACAATTTTTTAGCTTCTTTTTCGGCTGTATGATGATGTAAAACAACATTCATTCCTTGGGCATGTAATACACGTGCAATTTCTGCGCCTATACGTCGCCCTGCACCTGTAATTAAAGCGACTTTAGTCTTTTTAATGGATTTTTTTGGCATATCATTTCCCGATCAACAATAACAAATTCGTTAGGTGTAAAGAGCATCATACTACATTATAATCCCATCATGAAATTACCTACTCCTGATTCTACTGCACAAGCACACAGCGCTAAGCTTGCAGACATCATTCGTCAAGAAATCCACTTATCTGGCGGCTTTATCACTTTTGCGCGTTTCACGGAATTAGCACTTTATTTCCCAGGGTTAGGTTATTATTCTGCTGGGCAACATAAATGGGGGAAAGAGGGTGATTTTGTGACAGCCCCAGAAATTTCCCCTTTATTTTCACAATGTGTTGCAACGCAATGCAAACAAATCTTAAACGAGCTAGACAAAGGTGATATTTTAGAAATAGGTGCAGGCTCAGGCGTTTTCGCCAAAGATATATTGCTTGAATTAGAAAGCCTGAACAGCTTGCCTCAGCATTATTTTATTCTTGAGATCAGCGCTGAATTACGTGAACGGCAAAAACAATTACTCGCTCATCACTGCCCACATTTATTGGATCGTATTTCATGGCTAGATTCATTACCAAAGACCGCAATCAATGGCATTATCATTGCCAATGAAGTATTAGACGCCATGCCAGTGCATTGCTTTCGTATTGAAAACTCAGAGATAAAAGAGCGTTGCGTTACTTGGGATCACGATCATTTCACTTGGATGCTGACACCACCCACAACCTCCCGCTTAACGCAGCATATTGAATTCCTTTTACAAGAATATACTTTGCCTGAAGGATACGAATCCGAAATCAATCTCATTTTACCTGCCTGGATCAACTCAATAACATCCACATTAAACAAAGGTGTCATTTTATTATTTGATTATGGATATGGCAGAGCAGAGTATTATCACCCTGAACGCAAAATGGGTACGCTGATGTGTTATTATCAACACCTGCGTCATGACAACCCTTTTAAATTAATAGGATTACAAGACATAACAGCCCACGTAGATTTTACAACAGTAGCTGAAACAGCTTGCGCTGCAGGCTATACATTAGCAGGCTACTCTATTCAAGCTGCTTTCTTGTTAAATTGTCAGTTGCTCGAACGAGCGCAAAAAAAAGGAAAAATAGCATTGCTTAACGAAATCCACCAACTTCAAGCAATCAAAAAATTAACACTCCCATCAGAAATGGGTGAACTTATTAAAGTGATGGCACTTAGTAAAAATTACGCGAAGTCCTTGCATGGCTTTCCATTACCGGATCGACGGCGAGATTTATAGAGCTCTAATACTCAATTTAATAAGCACTTTTAAAAAAGATGTGATAGCATTCTAGCTGTTTATTATTACACTAATATTATTTGAAATCTTATATGAAAAACTCTCCTTCACATTATCTTTCTGCAATGGGTATTCAAGCCTGGCAGCTAAAACAACCCGTTTCCTTGTGCGCCACACCCGCTACAGAACACTTAGCAACACTGCGCTCTACCGTCGCACATTGCACTGCTTGCCCTCTTCATAAAACTCGCAAGCAAACTGTATTTGGTGTAGGGAATGAACAAGCCAAGCTCATGCTCATTGGAGAAGCGCCTGGTTTTTATGAAGATCAAAAAGGAGAACCTTTTGTGGGCCGAGCAGGTCAATTGTTGAATGCGATGTTACAAGCAATTGGTTTTAATAGAGAGATGATCTACATTGCCAATATTTTAAAATGCCGCCCGCCCAACAATCGAGACCCCCTACCTGCAGAAGTAAACCAATGCACTGGATTTTTAACTCAACAAATTGCTCTGATTCAGCCAACGCTACTGTTAGCCTTAGGAAGGATTGCTGCGCATTATTTATTAGATACCCAAGCACCGCTGGGACAAATGCGAGGAAAACTGTATTCGTATGGCGCACAACAGACCCCATTAATTGTGACCTATCACCCCGCTTATCTTTTGCGTAATCCACGAGACAAAAACAAAGCTTGGAAGGACTTACAACTCGTATATAATTCTTTGAGCCGGTGACAATGTGTATTCATATTTGAACTGCATTCCTTCTTGATAATTCAATTTTTATTGTATTTTTTTATTGTTTGGTGGTATTTTCTAAATAGGTTCCCGCCTTCGCGGGAATGACACGGTAGTTAATATAAGAAAATAATATGCGTATCTCAGCTATTTGTGCAATGTCTGAAAATCATGTCATTGGTAAAAACAATCAATTGCCTTGGCATTTACCCGCCGACTTAATGCACTTTAAGAAAATTACATTGGGTAACCCTATCGTCATGGGCCGCAAGACATATGAATCCATTGGTCAACCTTTACCAGGTCGATGCAATGTAGTCATTACCAGCAACATGGATTATCATGCACCAGGGTGTGTAGTCGTTCATTCAATAAAAGAAGCCTTAACAACGACAAAAGACAACGATGAGATTTTTATAATTGGAGGTGCATCACTTTATCAGGAAATGCTGCCATTGACACAAAGATTGTATATCACACTTATTCATCAACAAATCGAAGGGGATACTTTTTTTCCTGAATTTAACAAAGCAGAATGGCAAGAGATTGAATGTGTAGATCATGATGTCGATGCAAAAAACAATTATCCGTATAGTTTTATTATTCTAGATCGCATCCGCTCTTCGTAAAAATACAATCAAACACTCTCTATTAATTAGTTTCCGGCGCAAAATTAACACGTTCGAGATCGGATAATCCAGATTGTTATTGTTGATTATCCGGATAAAACGCGGTAGCATTGTCATATGACCTACTTTCAACGACAACTTACGCTTTTACCTTTATTGCAAAAAAAATCCTTTTTTTTGTTAGGTCCTCGTTCTACCGGTAAAAGTTTCTTAATAAACAAAGAATTAAGTCACTCTGCCATTGTTTTTAATTTGCTACGCTCTGACTTATACCTAAGATTGACTGCCGCTCCCTGGGAGTTAGAACAATTCATTGATGCTCAATTAACGCATAAAAAAACGAACTATATTGTTATTGATGAAATTCAAAAAACGCCTCAATTGCTCGATGAAGTGCATCGTTTAATAGAAGAAAAAAAATATCGCTTTTTGCTCACAGGCAGTAGCGCAAGAAAACTCAAAAAAAATCATGCTAATTTATTAGCGGGACGCGCATGGACTGCTCACTTATACCCACTTAGCTTTAGTGAAATACCTCATTTTAATCTTGAAAAATATTTAAGATTTGGCGGGCTACCAGCCATTTACAGCAGTAATGATCCACTTGAAGAATTAAATGCTTATGTACAAACTTATTTATATGAAGAAATTCAATCTGAGGGATTGGTACGTAAACTACCTCAATTTTCTCGTTTTCTTGTCACAGCAGCTCTCTCGAATGGACAAATGCTTAATTTTGCTCAAATCGCAAATGACACAGGTGTTCCTGCATCAACCATACGTGAATATTACTCTATTTTAGAAGACACTCTTGTGGGTTTTATATTGACCCCCTGGACAAAATCTAAAAAACGTAAAGCGATTTCTACTGCTAAATTTTATTTCTTTGATACAGGAGTCTGCCATACGCTTGCACAAACAAAAACATTAGACAGAAACTCTGACTTATACGGCCGCAGTTTTGAGCACTGGATTGGCCTGGAATTAAAAGCTTTTTTAAGTTACAAAAGATTAAATTACCCGCTTCATTATTGGTGCACCACTCATAAACAGGAGGTTGATTTTCTTATCGACGATGAATTGGCCATTGAAGTAAAAGCGAGTAAAAAAATCACTCCTTCTGATTTAAAAAACCTTAAATTATTACAAGAAGAACACATAATAAAAAAATGCTATTTCATTTCCCAGGATACTCTTGAATTTAAACAAGGTAATATTCATTGTTTGCATTGGAAGACTTTCATGGAACAGCTATGGTCAGGCTCTCTTTTATCGTAATTGCCACTTCTACGCATCAACACTAAACCGCTTTTCATCTTCTAAACGCATCGCAGTGAGCTTATAGCCCCAGACACAACCTGTATCTAATGCATAAATATTAGGTGTATTTGTGATTCCACCTAATGCAGCCCAATGTCCAAAAATAATTTTCAACTCTGCATTGGCGCGCGACTTGACTTCAAACCAAGGGATTAAATCATCAGAAGAGGAACCCAGCGTGCCTTTGCTTTTTAATTCAAGCCGCCCATCACGATGACAAAAACGCAGACGGGTAAAATAATTAGTGATACAGCGTAAACGATCCCAGCCTTGCAGTTGCTCACTCCATTGCTCTGGCTGATTACCATACATATGATGAAAAAATTCCGATGCGGCATCGCTACGTATCACTGTTTCAACTTCATCAGCTAATCGTTTCGCTGTCAAAAGATCCCAACTCGAAGCCAGACCCGCGTGCACCATAGTAAAACCCGATTGATCATCGTGATAAATCAATGGCTTTTGACTGAGCCATGAAAGAAGCTCATCCCGATCAGGCGCAGTTAAAATAGTCTGCAAAGTATCTTCTTTCCAGCCTGGATGAGCATGATGCGAGAGTGCTAATAAATGCAAATCATGGTTACCTAATACAACAGGATGATGATTGCCTAGCTTTTTGATAAAGCGCAACGTCTCTAACGATTGCGGTCCGCGATTGACTAAATCTCCGCAGAACCATACTCTATCTTTACTCGAATCAAATTGAATTAAATCGAGAAGTTTTTCAAGCACACTCAAACACCCTTGAACATCACCGATTGCATAATTCATTTGGACTGTACCTATTGAGCCTTACGCGATGGGGTGTTCTCAGAGGGGAGAATCGCGATTCTCTCATCACGAGTGCAAGCACAAGCTTTGCTTGTGCTTAGCATAAAATTAAGGAAGGAGTTCCCGCGCTTTTCAGCGGGAACTCCTGGCCTGCAACTGATTGCTAATGTTAACATAATCTTCCACTCGCAATTGCTCAGGCCGCAAATGCGAATCCACTGCAATGGTTTTCCATTCTTCATCACTAATCAATTCTTTTAAACTATTACGCAATGTTTTGCGGCGATGAGAAAAAGCCTCTCTGACCAGTAGTGCAAAATGCTTATAATCCCGCGCAAAATGTGAAATTTCCCGATAAGGAATTAAACGGACTATACTGGATTCTACTTGAGGTGGCGGATAAAATGCAGCAGCAGAGACATTAAAAAGAGAAATGACATGGCAATGGTATTGCATCATAATACTCAAACGTCCATAAGCATCCGTACCAGGTTGTGCTGCGAGTCGCTCTACCACTTCTTTTTGCAGCATAAAATGCATATCTAAAATATCACTCGCATATTCTAATAAATGAAAAATAAGTGGAGTAGAAATATTATAAGGTAAATTACCAATCACACGTAATGGTTGGTCTGGCTGCGCTAAGCTCCCAAAGTCAAACTCAAGCGCATCTGCCTCATGCACTATTAAATTACCTTTATCGGCACAACGCAGTTTTAACGGTGGAATTAAATCACGGTCTATTTCAACTACATAAAGTTGGCCTATTTTTTTCAAGATAGGAACTGTTAATGCACCTTGCCCCGGGCCAATTTCAACCATATGCTGGCCAACTTGCGGCGCAATCATATCAACTATACGTTGAATAATTTGCTTATCATGCAAAAAATGTTGGCCAAAGCGTTTACGCGCAATATGTGCATGCATTGAGTCTTATACCTGCGCCAATGCCTTTCGCGCGGGAGCAAATCCACGTGATGCAGCTAAACGAAATAACTGTTTCGCTTTCACTTTATCTACGGGTGTACCTATTCCATTGGCATACATCAAACCCAGATTATATTGTGCGCTGGCAAGTCCATGGGCAGCTGCTTTTTGATACCATTGCATTGCAATTTTATAATCTTGTCTAACCCCTTTGCCTGCTGCATACATATAGCCCAATTCATTTTCAGCATAAGGATTACCTTGTTCTGCTGCTTTTTCAAACCAATGGCGCGCCATATCCAAATTTTGTGGTACGCCTTGGCCTAACATATAGCGCACACCTAACTTATCTTGCGCATTAGAATTTCCCATTTCTGCAGCACGTCGATAATATTCAGCAGCTGTTGCATAATTTTTTACAACGCCTTTACCTTGTGCATAGCGATTGCCTTGATGATAAAGTTCTTCTGCAGAGCTATTTTGATAAGCCATCTGAGAATCACTGGATGTATTTTGGTTAGTTGAACTACAGCTTACGCATAATACACAAAATCCCACTATTAAAAGTTTTTTCATAACATACTCCCTGTAGATAGTAACCCATTTTGTAACCATTCACTACCTAATCGGCAAAGCTCATATTTGGCCAATCTTGCGAGATTATTTTGTAAAAATGTACTCACATATTTGTATATGCTCCGCTATTTTTACAAAATAATCTCGCAACCTTGGCTCAAATCTGAGCTTTTTTTGCAAATTCAAGATTGTGCTGAATGGTTACCCCCATTTTTACCAAGCCACAATTGCTTGACCTTTAAAAATTCTTTGCGTTGCTTTCAATACAGCATCAGAATGTAATGCAGCCACTAATTGTTTCATCCGTGGATCCTGCATTTCATCTTTACGAATCACAATAATATTAGCATAGGGTGAATCTTTATCTTCCAGAAATATTGCATTTTTTCGCGGCGAAAGTCCTGCAGGAACAGCATAATTGGTATTAATTACAGCTAAATCCACATCCGGCAAACTACGCGCAATTTGAGCAGCATCTAGCTCTTTGAATTTAAGTTGTTTTGGATTTTCTGTAATATCTTCAGGCATCGCATAAATACCCATTCCTTTTTTCATCTGGAGAAGCTTCGCTTTTTGTAAAAGCATCAACGCACGTCCTTCATTAGTAGGATCATTTGGAATAGCGACCATCGCACCATTTGGAACTTGCTGCAACGATTTTATTTTCGCAGAATAAATACCCATAGGATAAACAAACGTCTTGCCTATAGCGACTAACTCGTAATGTCTGTCTTTAATTTGTTGATCAAGATAGGGTTGATGCTGAAACATATTTGCATCAATGCTGCCATCGCTTAAAGCAGCATTCGGTTCCAGGTAGTCTGTAAACTCTACAATTTCAATATTCAAACCAAATCGTTTTTTTGCAACGGCTTTGGCCGTTTGCATTAATTCAGTTTCAGGACCCGAAATGGTTCCTATTCTCAGCGTATTTTTATCATGCGATTGGCAACCAGAAAATAACACTGTACATAAACTCAAGAATAGTATTTTGAAAATTTGTCGCATTGTATTTTACCTTTTTACTTTATCCCGCATGAGCATACCATTTAGCCAGCTTATCACCTGCTAACTGTATAGCTTGGACTAAGACAATCATAACTACAATAGTCATCAACATCACGCTCGTATCAAAGCGTTGATAACCATACCTTATCGCAAGATCACCCAAACCACCACCCCCTACCGCGCCTGCCATAGCAGAATAGCCAATTAAACTCACCACGGTCAAGGTCAGTCCATTAATAATCCCTGGCAACGCTTCCGGAATGAGAATTTTGCACACAATTTGCCAAACCGTTGCACCCATCGCCATCGCAGCTTCTATCAACCCAGTATCTACTTCTAATAACGCATTCTCAACCACACGCGCAATAAACGGCATAGCGCAAAGGCTTAAAGGCACAATAGCAGCATTTGTCCCTATCGATGAACCCACCAGCACTCGAGTCATTGGAATAACTGCAATCATTAAAATAATAAAAGGAATGGAGCGTGTCACATTAACAATGATTGCAAGCACCTGATACAGCAGCGGATGCGCTAGAATATTACCTTTGCGTGAAGTAAACAAAACAATACCCCAAGGCAATCCAACCAAGGTGGCAACCACTCCTGAGACTACAACCATATAAATAGTTTCTATCGTTGCATTAAACAGCAATGTCATTTGGAACATAACCTATTACCTCAACTTGAACACTGCGTTCTTTTAAATACTGAATAGCAGGTTGAATTTTTAATTTTTCACCCTTCAATGCGACCATCATAATACCCATTGCATGATTTTTGATATATTCCACATTAGCTTGCAAGATATTAATGTGTAAATTAAATTGCTGGCTAATTTCAGAAATAATAGGCTGCGTTGCCGTGCCCTGCAAAAACCACAAGCGTAATATAGGATGGGTATCCGGTTGCTCTAATGCCAATAAATGATGCTCGATCGCAATAGGCAAATGCTGTAGTACGGATGAAGTAATAAAATTTCTGGCTATATCCGTTTTAGGATGCGTAAAAAATTCACCTACTTCATTTTCTTCGATCACTTCTCCTTGTTGTAAAATAGCAACGCGATCACAACAACTTTTAATGACTGACATTTCATGCGTAATTAATAAAATAGTTAAATTTAATGTATCGCGAATATTTTTTAATAATTGCAAAATAGTTAACGTAGTTTCTGGATCCAATGCAGACGTTGCTTCATCAGATAACAATACATGAGGCTTTGATGCCAAGGCACGAGCAATTGCAACGCGCTGCTTTTGCCCCCCAGAAAGCTGTGCTGGATAAGCCGTTTTTTTATCCGTTAAATGGGTTAATTCTAAAAGTGGCATGATAGTGTCCGCAATTTGTTTATGCGTATAACCTACCAATTCTAAAGGTAACGCAATATTGTCATAGACATTACGCGATGAAAGTAAATTAAAATGCTGAAAAATCATTCCAATCTTACGACGCGCTGTGCGCAATTTTGCTGTAGACAATGCAGTTAATTCTTCGCCTGCAACAATGATTTTCCCACTGGTCGGTTTTTCTAATAAATTAACGCAACGAATTAAGCTACTCTTGCCTGCACCACTTTTACCGATAATCCCGAAAATTTCACCTGGATTGACTTGTATATTGATATCTCGCAAAGCGGTAACAGTCCCTTTAGGCGTTATATAGTTTTTATAAATGTGTTCTAGCACTATCATAAAATACAGCCACCTTTCTGTCCTTGCTGTCTATTAAGAGATAGTTCTTCCTGAGTTAATTGAGCATCAGGCGTAGTAGGTTTAAAGAAATATTTATGTACATAATAACAGGCTACTCCTGCTGTTATAATTGACCCTATAGGCGTGGACCAAGCAGCAACTGTCATAGCTGTGGCCGTATTTGCTCCACAAAGTGCAAAGAATGTAGACATGGACGTTACGGTCATTCCAGTAAAACTAAACAGCTTAATCCATAAGTTTTCGCGACTTTTTGCTAGCCTCTCAGACAACAGCTGCGGGTTTTGTTGATTAATATTAATAATATTACTATTTTTTTGCTCTTGTAAAAGTTGATAGTGGTTAATGGCCGCACTTATCAAATCACACAACATAGAAAAAGCAAAAACAGGTCCTGCTAAAAAAGTAGCTCCTTGACCTGCCAGTCCTATTTTATCTACGATAAATTGGTTTTGAGTGAAAGCCAAGAGTGATATGCCGCTAATTAAATTAACGAATCCTTTTGCATAGTCCCCTTCGTAAATTTGATAACAGCTGATTACAATCACACAAACACCATCTAACCAATTCCATGCACATGTTATATCCGTGTTAAATCCTTCTGATAATGGATAGCACCAGAAACTAAAAGGAGGTTGCGCAAAGCTATAAACAATATTATTTGTTACCCCTACAGGATAACTTAGTTCAGGTATTGCTACTATATGATGGGCACGCGAAAGCTTTGGTGCCCAAAGTTTTTGAATAACTGCAGTGGATGTTAGACATCTTGGTAGACACATTTAAGGAAATACCTGGAAATCTTTGATGTTTTTTCTAGCATACATAATATTAGTACTCGCTCATCGTTATCAAGTTTGGTTGCCTTATCTTAATTTGTGCCGGTATACTATACGCCTTTTAGAAATAGTAAAAGCTGTGTTTAATTATAGCTCAAATAAAAGACAAATTAAATGCTTTTGCAATAATCTTTACAAAGCTTTTCAGAGCTGTCAAAATGCAGTGGCAGAGCTGGAATTG
>JBGAPT010000037.1:0-21170 GCA_044221135.1 Gammaproteobacteria bacterium | reverse complement strand
AGAGTATGTTACAGATGCTGTTAGTTGTAAAACAATAGCTAGGACTGCTAGTTTTTGTAACTGGCAACACTTATTAGGTTACATTCTCCTGGTAGGTTAATTCAGATTCGACACTTTTGGGGGTTCTTGCGCTGGAGACCATGCAGGCGACTCGTTGCCATGGATGGCAACACAAACGACAGGGATGTTGTGTTTGGAGCTAGCATGATACTCCCATTTCCCTTAACTGAATCGCAGCCTCTGCCCCAGCTTTGCTTTTCGCTAACCGAACTCTCATAAGTCTCCTAAAAATGCATTGTACTTCACACCCAACACAAGCTAAAATTCAGCAAATTACACTCAAAAAATGCCCTGGAGGCTGAATTTTTTTATGATAGATCAAAGTGACAATGTTCGACAAGAAATACTTAGCCAATTACATGCTTACTTAAAAGACAAAATTCCTAAAAATCAAGTTAAATTACTAGAGACATTTGCTGAACGATACTATGCTTCTGTCTCATTACAAGATCTGACTTCTCATCGCATTGAAGACTTGTTTGGTGCCTTGGTATCCCAGTGGAATTTAATTTATCAACGCAAGCCAGGTGAGTCTAAGGTCAGGATTTTTAACCCGGACTTGGAAAAAGAGGGTTGGCAGTCCACTCATACAATTATTGAAGTTTCTCATGATGATATTCCATTTTTAGTTGACTCTATGCGCATGGAGTTAGATCGTAGAGGTGTGCAAATTCATTTTGCCATCCATTTTGGTGGGCTTAAAGTCATACGAGATGCAGATTATTGCATCACGGATATCCTGGCAATGGATGCTGTAGACCCCAAAGCTACGTCAGAAGCGCCTATTTACTTTGAAATTGATCGGCAAAATGATCTAGCAGTGATGGATGAGTTAGGTATTTGTATTCAACAGATATTAGAAGATGTGCGTCTATCTGTTTGCGATTGGCGAAAAATTGTAGTGCAGGCTGAAGAGTCATTGCACGAGCTTGAGCGAAACCCGCCGCCGCTTGACCCTGCTGAAATCGCAGAGTCAAAAGATTTTTTACGCTGGTTGATCGACAACCATTTTACTTTTTTAGGTTGCCGTGATTACAAATTAATCGGAAATGAAACCGGCCGTGCGTTGCAAATTATTCCAGGAACAGGCTTAGGTGTATTGCGTGATGATAGTGCCTCTGTTGCTTCGCGCAATTATGCAGATTTGCCTCCGCAAGCCCGTAAACTGGCTTTATCAAAAAACATTCTTATTATTGCTAAAACAAATACCAAAGCAACTGTACATCGGGATGCTTACACCGATTACATTGGAGTCAAACGTTTTAATAAAAAAGGCGAACTGATTGGAGAGCGACGTTTTGTAGGCCTTTATACTTCTACAGCCTATCATTCAAGTCCAAGACATATCCCTTTTTTGCGCCATAAAGTTGCAAAAATTATGCAAGAGTTACGTTTTCCGCCGGATAGTCATAATGGTAAAGAAGTCGTTCATATTTTAGAAACATTGCCGCGCGATGATCTCTTTCAAGCAACACACGAAGAATTGCTTGAACTGACGCTGGGGATTTTACAACTACAAGAACGTAAGCGTGTTCGTTTGTTTATACGTAAAGATTCTTTTAGCCGTTATTTTTCTTGCTTGGTTTATGTGCCACGCGATATTTTTACCACTGATCTTTGTCTTGCGATGGAAGAAGTTTTAATGCAAGCGTTTCAAGGTACTGGATCTGATTTTACTTCTTATTTTTCTGATTCTGTTTTGGCTCGTATTCATTATCTGATTCGTGTTGATCCTAAAGTAGCAGTGGAATACGATGTTGCTAAACTTGAACAAAAATTAGTGGCAATCGCCCGTTCGTGGTCAGACGAATTAAAATCACAATTGATTATGGAATTTGGTGAGTCGGACGGGTTGAAATATTTTAACAAATACCGCAAGGCATTCCCATCAAGTTATACCGAGTATTATTTACCCTCTACTGCTATTGATGATATTAAAAAAATTGAAACTCTCATTATTGAAAATCCATTGGGTATGATTTTCTATAAAACGGGTAAATCTGGATTACGGTTAAAAATATTTCATAGCGAACATTCCATTGCTTTATCCGATGTATTGCCTACATTAGAAAATATGGGCCTCAGAGTTAATGGTGAGCGACCACATGAACTTATTTTTCGTGATGGCAGCGTTGTATGGGTCAGTGATTTTGATATGGAATATGCGAGTCCTAAAGAAATTGACGTCCTCACGCTGAAAGAAAATTTTCAAGATGCGTTTGCTAATATTTGGTTTGAAAATGACAGAGGATGATGGGTTTAACCGTTTAGTTTTAGAAGCACAACTCAGTTGGCGTGAAACAGCTATTTTACGCGCTTATACAAAATACATACGTCAAATTGGTTTTACGCTCAGTCAAAATTATGTCGAATTAGCACTGATTAATAATGCGGAGATTGCTAAAAACTTGGTGAGTTTGTTTATTTTACGTTTCTCACCCGACAATCATGCAGAAACAGCCGATTTAGTTGCCAAAATTGAACATTCTTTTGAAGCAGTCGTTAGTTTAGACGAAGACAGAATATTACGCCGCTTGTTAGAAGTGATTCTTGCTACAATACGCACAAATTATTTTCAAAAAACAGCTGATGGCACGTTTAAATCCTATATTTCATTTAAATTTGATCCATCCGCGATCTCTGACTTACCTTTACCAAGGCCCATATATGAAATTTTTGTTTATTCTCCTCATGTAGAAGGTGTGCATTTACGCGGTGGAAAAGTAGCGAGAGGTGGAATACGCTGGTCAGATCGTCGTGAAGATTTTCGTACGGAAGTATTGGGCTTGATGAAAGCACAACATGTAAAAAATTCAGTGATAGTTCCTGTAGGTGCAAAAGGAGGATTCTATCCTAAAAAAATTCCAGTAGATGGTGATCGTGATGCAGTGATGGCTGAGGTCGTTTATTCTTATTCTACTTTCATTCGTGGTTTATTAGATGTGACGGACAACATTAAAGATCACAAGATTATTCCTCCACTGGATGTAGTGCGTTATGACGATGATGATTTTTACCTTGTCGTTGCAGCGGATAAAGGCACGGCTACATTTTCAGATATTGCGAATAGCATTTCTAAAGAATATGATTTTTGGCTAGATGATGCTTTTGCATCGGGCGGTTCAGCTGGTTACGATCACAAAAAAATGGGTATTACTGCACGCGGTGCTTGGGAATCTGTTAAACGACATTTTCGTGAACTTGGCATCAATCCTGCGAAGACAGATTTTACCGTTGTGGGTATCGGTGATATGAGTGGGGATGTTTTTGGTAATGGTATGTTGCTATCTAACTGCATTAAATTAGTGGGTGCATTTGATCACCGGCATATTTTTGTTGATCCAAATCCCAATCCCCAAATGAGTTTTGATGAACGTGCTCGCTTATTTAATTTACCTCGCTCTTCGTGGGCAGATTACAATCCAGCACTCATTTCGCAAGGCGGTGGTGTTTTTAATCGTTCAGCGAAATCCATTAAAATTTCTCCTGAGTTACAAAAAGTATTGAATATTAATAAAGACCAGCTTGTACCCAATGATTTAATTCGTGCTATGTTAACAGCACCTGTAGATTTACTTTGGAATGGCGGTATCGGTACCTTTGTGAAAGCCAGTTTTGAAACACATGCAGATGTCGGCGATAGAACAACAGATGGCATTCGTGTGGATGCGAAAGACTTGACTGCCCGCGTGGCGTGTGAAGGTGGTAATTTAGGATTTACACAAAATGCGCGTGTAGAATATTCTTTAAATGGCGGTATCATTTATACCGACTTTATTGATAATTCTGCAGGTGTAGATTGCTCAGATCATGAAGTGAATATTAAAATTCTGTTAAATAAATTGATGTTAGATGGTGATATGACACTTAAGCAGCGGAATAGCTTGCTTGAAAAGATGACAAATGAAGTAGCGGAGTTAGTGCTACGTGATAATTATGAACAAACACAAATTTTGAGTATAGAAGCCTCCATCACATTACTCACAACCGATTTATTCAGACGTTTCATCAATGAGATGGAAAAACTGGGACGCTTAAACCGGCAGCTTGAGTTTTTGCCCAGCGAACAAACACTGCTAGAACGTAAAGCCAATGGCCAAGGCTTGACTCGACCTGAACTTGCAGTTTTGATTGCCTATAGTAAGATGTATTTAAAGCAGGATATTTTAGCTTCAACACTGCCAGAAGACCCTTACTTTGTAAAGTATTTGATGCTGGCTTTTCCCCCATTGCTGCATAAAAAATATTTACCTCAAATGCAACAGCATAGATTAAGCCGTGAAATTATTGCAACACAGCTCGCTAAAAATATTGCTGATCATATGGGTATCAATTTTACTGAACGTCTACAACGTGAAACAGGTGCATCGGTAGAATTTATTATACGGGCATTTGTAATAGTGGATGAACTTTTTGGCCTGAATACAAGATGGCGGCAAATTGAAGAACTTGACTGGAAAGTACCTTTTACTGTTCAACATAAAATGATGCTGCAAATTTATTATTTAATTCGTCGTTCAACACGCTGGTTTTTGCGAAATTGCAAACCTGATATTCAAATTGAAAAAACCATTGCTAATTTCAGCGAGCCATTAGCGGAATTAACCAAAAAATTGCCTATGCTTTTAACTGAAACAGAACAAGAACAGTTAAAAATGATTATCAAGGAATATACTACGCAAGGTGTACCTGATTTGTTAGCAAGAAAAATAGCAAGTTTGTGAACCTTTATTCACTTCTCTGGATATTGTTGAAGCGTCCATCAAGTATAATTTTGATATTTCTGATGTTGCCAAGACATATTATGTGTTGGATGCGCGGTTAGAATTGAATTGGTTAAGAAAACAAATGAATGCATACCCTATAGAAAATCAATGGGATGAGTTAGCACGCTCAGGGTTCCGTGATGACCTGGATCGTGTCCAAAGAAAATTAACTGTCAGTGTACTTAAAGCAAAATCGAAAAAATTATCTGGACAGGCCACTAATGAGCGCGTAGAGAACTGGATAGATCACAATAATTATTTAATCAATCGCTTAAAAAATTTGCTTGATGACATTAAATTAAATCCCAATGTTACTTTTGTCACTTACTCCGTCGTCTTGCGCGAGCTATTGATTCTGCTCAAGCTTGGGTGATAACAGGATGACAAAATAAAAATGCCATCTGTGAATGTGTAGCGGATATTAGAGCAACTGGCGTTGTAGGATCCACGTTAT
The DNA here is from genome assembly GCA_044221135.1 of Gammaproteobacteria bacterium. Classification (GTDB taxonomy): domain Bacteria; phylum Pseudomonadota; class Gammaproteobacteria; order DSM-16500; family DSM-16500; genus UBA4722. The sequence goes on along the minus strand of JBGAPT010000037.1, from coordinate 15,890 downwards.
TATCTATTTTGAAGAACGGCAATTTGCGGTTAACCAGCTTTATTTATTAGCAAGTGTCTGCTCTATTGGCGAAACGCTTGATTTTAAGGGTCAACCGCATTGGGTAGAAAATGTTGCTCACTTTGATTTTAGTCAAACGCAACTCTGTTTTTTTTGCGCGAGTAATGATGTGGCAGCAGAGTATGCTCCTAAAGCTGCTCAGTTCGGCAATATCGTTATTGATAAAAGTTCACATTTCCGTTATTACCCGGATGTGCCATTGGTTGTGCCAGAAGTGAATCCAGAAGCGTTGATAGATTGTCGTCTAAAAAATATTATTGCAAGTCCTAACTGCAGTACTATTCCTATTGCGATGGTATTAAAACCTATTTATGATCTTGTGGGAATAACACGTGTGAATGTGGCGACTTATCAATCGGTTTCAGGTACAGGAAAAGAAGCGGTGACGGAGCTTGCAGAACAAACTGGACAATTATTAAATGGATTGCCCATTAAAACTAAAGTATATCCTCAGCAAATTGCATTTAATGTATTACCTCATATCGATGAGTTTATGGAAAATGGATATACCAAAGAAGAAATGAAAATGGTATGGGAGTTACAGAAAATTTTTAATGATAATACGATTGCAGTGAATCCAACAGCAGTTAGAGTGCCTGTATTTTATGGCCATTCAGCAGCTGTACATATTGAAACTAAACATAAAATAACAGCCGCGGATGCGACTGCATTACTCCATAAAGCGCCAGGCGTTAAATTTCATCATGGCAAATATCCTTACCCAACCCCCGTATTAGATGCAGCTGGAAAAGATGATATTTATGTTGGTCGGATAAGAGAAGATATTTCTTGCGAAAATGGTCTTAATCTTTGGGTAGTAGGTGATAATTTACGTAAAGGCGCAGCGTTAAATGCGGTACAAATTGCAGAAGAGGTGGTGCAACACTATTTATGTTAATCCATTATCTAAAATTAACATGGCTTACTATGACCGCACATTCATTATTCTTTATTGAACTTATTTTGGTGAGCATTATTTTAATTAGTGTATTCTTTTTAAAAAAACAAAAATCTACTCAAGCACCTACACTGACCGAGCAAAAAAAAATAGAGGTCCTAAAAAAATCACCTATTGTTATTACCAGTCAAGATATAAGAGCTATTGCTGGAGATGATGTCATCACAACGCAGCTTGATTTAGCCCGCGCTTACATAGAAATAGGCAAAACAAAATTAGCTAAAAAAATTCTGGACCATGTCATCCAGCATGGTAACATCAGCCAACAACAAATGGCTCAACAATTAATAATGGCTGTTGAATGCGTATCGCCTTAGGGATCGAATACAATGGCCAGCATTTTTTTGGTTGGCAAGCACAAGAAAATGTAGTGACTATTCAAGCCAGTCTTGAAATCGCTTTAAGTCAAATTGCAAATGAACCTATTAAACTGTTTTGTGCAGGCCGTACAGATGCCGGTGTACTCGCATCAGTGCAGGTTGACCATTTTGATTGACAAGCTGTGAGACAATTGCGTGGATGGACATTTGGTACCAATGCACTCTTGCCGCCCGATATTGCTGTGTGTTGGGCCCAGTACGTCAATGATGATTTTCATGCGCGTTATGCTGCTTTATCACGCTGTTATCGGTATATTATTTATAATTATCCTGCACGTCCTGCTATTTTAACGGGGCGTGTCGCTTGGCATTACGATTCACTTAATATTGCAGCAATGCAAAAAGCGGGAAATTTTCTTATTGGTGAAAATGATTTTAGTGCATTCCGCTCTGCTCAATGCGAGTCTAAAACCCCTATGCGGAATGTACAGTCACTGAGTGTGATACGCTCTAATGATTATATTATTATCGAAGTCACTGCGAATGCATTTTTGCATCACATGGTGCGTAATATAGTGGGTGTATTGCTTGAAGTAGGTTCGAATTCTAAAGAGCCTGAGTGGGTAAAAACAGTATTAGATAGCAAAGACCGACGTCAGGCAGCCGCTACAGCAGATGCAGCCGGGCTTTACCTTGTTAAAGTAGAGTATCCAGTCAGTTATGTTTTTCCTGAGCGAAAGGCTATTTTTTTGTAATCACTCGATTAGTATTGTATTTTCAATTTAAACAGCACGAGCTCACCAAATAGCTTTATATTTTTTGTGATAACTGTTCGCACTGAAAAAAAGCTGCGAACAGAGTGTGAAAGGACACTTAGAGTTTTGGGGCCGCCGCTTGTTTAGCACTTTCTGCTAATTCGCTACGCGCGGCAGAAATATCCCCTCGGGGCCAGCAAGCGTTGAAAAGAAAATGTGCCCCACCCAGCAGGGCAGTAAACTGTAAAGAGGGAATGAGGACGTATGCCATCCATGAGCTGAAAAAAAATGCCGCGCTAGGAGCAGCAAGGGCTGAGGCAATCGTCAAGAACGCTGCTGTAGCAGCTGCCACTTTTAAAGAAAAGATAAGTGCATTTTTTGAATCTATCCAGAACCATTTATAAAGTATGTTATTATCCAATACAGGAACGTGAGTAGTTGTTCTAAACGAAGTAATAAAATTCTCATTTATTATCTCAGAGGGCTTCGTTTTAAATGTATTATACATGCATGCTGCTGCTCTGCAGACTTTGTTAAATGTAGCAAAATCAATTTGACCATTATCATACAGTGTAGCTGCATTATCTATAAACTTATTGTGTTTTTTAAAATATTCCTTCGTCTCTTCTGCCTCGTTATCTTCAACTACATAGAGTTCCTGGCGATAGCGCTGGGCCGTACGCTGCAGTGACAAAACACATTCCAATACAGCATAGCAACTTAAATGCAGCAATGCCCATGCTTGCTTCTTGTAATGAATTTAATGGTCGCCCCTCTGCTACATCTGTGAGACTTATAACGCCAACAACAGATGTGAAATTTGCACCAAATAGCGCTGAGCCTATCAAACCTTCTGCAGCAGTTTCTGCTAAGCCTCTTTGTGCCATGGTTCATCACCTCTTAAGTTAATGTCCAAGTAAGATATCACAGCAATCTTAAGGTTTTATTATATTAAAAACTTTTTATTATTATTTATGTAACATTTTGAAAAATAATAGCTTATTTTCCATTTATTTTTTCAAGAAACACAGCGTATAGCAGATCTGCTTTCTGAAAGCGTTGCTTTCAGGCTGGCTGCTTCACTTCGCTTGCTGATAGGGTAGAGTAGGTTATGTTACATTATCATCTTTATTTATTAAAGACTGTTCAGATACCCCATTTACTTCTATAATCTCAAGACTTTTTATCGTTGAGCAGCCCCTATGAGCTGGTTTAAAAACTTATTACCTTCTCGCATCCGTACCGATGCCGTCACTAAAAAAGGTGTACCAGAAGGTCTATGGTCAAAATGTGACAAATGCAGTGCTATTCTTTATAGATCTGAGTTGGAACGTAACCTGGAAGTCTGCCCTAAATGCGATTATCACATGCGCATCTCAGCTCGTACACGATTAACCTATTTTTTAGATGAAGGGCCTAAAGTTGAAATTGGCGCGGATGTGCTGCCTATAGATAGGCTTAAATTCAAAGACTTAAAAAAATATAAAGACCGCTTAGCAACAGCCCAAAAAGAAACAGGTGAAAAAGAAGCCCTGGTCGTCTTGCGCGGCCAAATATTTGGGCTCCCTTTGGTGGCGGCTGCTTTTGAATATGGTTTTATTGGCGGTTCAATGGGGGCAGCTTTAGGCGAACGCTTTGTCAGAGCAGTGAATACCTCTATTGAATTTAAAATTCCCTTTGTTTGTTTTGCAGCCAGTGGGGGAGCACGCATGCAAGAGGCGCTTGTTTCTCTGATGCAAATGGCAAAAGTCAGCTGTGCCCTCGCTTGTTTAGCAGAAGAAGGTATCCCTTATATCTCCGTGCTAACCGATCCAACAATGGGTGGTGTTTCGGCAAGCCTTGCTATGTTAGGCGATGTCATTATTGCAGAACCCAAAGCGTTAATCGGTTTTGCAGGTCCTCGAGTGATTGAGCAAACTGTAGGTGAAACATTGCCAGAGGGTTTTCAAAGTAGCGAATTTTTATTGGATCATGGTGCGATTGATAGGATTGTCACTCGCAGTGATATGCGTAGTTGTATTGCAAGAATAGTAGCAAAATTAACGAGACAACGGGTTATTGATCAATTAACTTAAAGGAGTAAATTATGGAAAAAAAGAAATTACAGCGGGTCATTGGTATCTCCGTTGTTGTTGCATTTGTGATTGTTTTAATACCTTTTTTATTTGGTAAAAGAGAGTTACCACAACAACAAGAAGCAAGCGCACCCACTTCATCTACTCTTCTTCCACAGCAAACTGCATCGGCTACAGCTTCTGATGCAAATCAGCCAACTGTAGCACAGAACAATGCTGGCACTGCGGATATGGCTGACGCTAACAATACGAATATGCAAAATACTGCAGAAGATAATGGTATTACCCCTATTACTGCACCGCCAGTTGCTTCTAATCCTCAAAGTGCTGCACCTGTCACAGTCGTCAATCCTGCTGATACCAATAGCCAGCCAACTGCACCCCCTACACAACTGAATAATACTGCACAAAATACCAATGCGATGGCTCCAGCAAATACAACAAATTCTGCTAACCCACCGTCTGCGATGCCTAACCCTTCTCCAAGTGTCGCGCCTGTTGTTGATAATAACCTACCTGCAGAAAATAAAGTGGAAGTAGTTCCAGCTGTTACATCTGAAGTGGATGAGACGGCTCATCCCCAAGCAACAGCAGAACAAGCAGCTACTTTGACCACCGTCCAGGAAGTCAAGTCCCACGCTATCCATAAAAAAAGTGGGATAGCCAAAAAAGCGAGCCATTTTTCTGAAAAAAAAGCAGGTGATTTGAAAAAATCAGCTTGGGTTGTGCAAATGGGTAGTTTTAAAGATAAATCAAATGCTCACCGTCTTGTAAATCAGTTAAAAACATCGGGTTTTAAAGCATTCACGCATGAGGTAACGTCCCCTGCGGGCGCTGTTAGAACGCGTGTTTATATTGGACCTGAGTTTAAACAAGCTTCAGCCATGAAATTATCAACCAAAATTGAGCATGAAGTAAAATTACGAGGGTTTGTAGTGCCTTATAAGCCAATGGCATAACGTATATTGTATTCTACTCCCTGTTTTTATGATATCATGCACTTTAAATATACAAAACGAGAGTAATGCTTTATGTCAATGAATACTCAAGCGGCAAAGCTTTCTACTTTTGCGTTAGTGATGTTAATCATTGGCGCGGTCGATAATATACGAAACTTACCGGCTGCTGCCTTATTTGGCAGCACGCTGATTTTCTTTTTCGTATTTTCAGCGATTGTATTCCTTATCCCTACTGCACTTGTCTCTGCAGAGTTAGCTTCTACCTGGACTGATAAAGGGGGTATTTGCTATTGGGTAAAATTGGCATTTGGTGATCGCTGTGCTTTCATGGCAATCTGGTTGCAGTGGATTGCTAATTTAGTTTGGTTTCCTACGATCCTTTCTTTTCTTGCGGGTATCATTGCTTATCTGATCGATCCTAATTTAGTACACAGTAAATTCTATGTCATCAGCACCATTCTCACCCTATTTTGGTCTCTGACGCTGCTAAATTTAAAAGGTATTCACGTATCTGCCAAATTCGTCGCTTTTTGCACTATTACAGGCATGGCAATTCCAATGGCTCTTATTATTGGATTAGCAATTGTGTGGATTGTGACAGGGCATCCATTACAAGTCAGTTTTACAGCAGCTACACTGTGGCCTTCTTTTTCACACATAGACAGTTGGGTATCACTCACTGCTATCATGACTGCATTTGCTGGCATGGAACTTTCAGCAGTCCATATCAAAGAAATCAATAATCCACAAAAAACGTTTCCTCGTGCTTTATATATTTCTGTATGGTTAATTTTAACGACTATGATTTTAGGCTCATTAGCGATTGCGATCGTACTTCCTAAAGAACAAATCAACTTGGTGAATGGTGTCATGCAAGCCTTTACTAGCTTTTTTGCAGCCTATCATATGAGCTGGTTCATGCCTGTTGTTACCATTATGGTATTACTAGGCACTTTTGGTAGCATTATTAACTGGGTCATTTCACCTGCCAAAGGTTTATTACAAGCAGCACAACTTGGGTTTTTACCGCCTTTTTTTCAAAAAGTGAATAAACACGGTGTGGCCGCTAATCTGTTGATCGCACAAGCTGTCATTGTAAGCTTTATGTGTTTAGCTTTTTTATTAATGCCTAGTATCAGTGGTTCTTACTGGCTACTCACCGCGCTTAACATACAGCTCTACATGGTTATGTATGTCATGATGTTTTTTGCTGCGCTTTATTTACGGTATAAATATGCAGATATCACTAGACCTTTTTCTATTCCTGCTGGCAAAGTCGGAATGTGGTTAGTTTGCATCTTAGGCTTGATGGGGTGCGCGATTACATTAATAGTTGGGTTTGTTCCTCCTGAAGGTTTGAATGTAGGCAGTATTTTTTCTTATGAATTAACATTTATTTCTGGCATCATTGTGACGATCTTGCCAACCTTTTTTTTATATATATACCAAAAAAAAACAGCGTGTGTTGTGGATCTTGATGAAAAAGCAGGCCTTAGTCATTGCAAGCAAAGCGAAACAATCCAGATTGAAAGCAACGCTTAGCGTGAAGTAACTCTTGTTAACAAAGATTCTCCATTCGCCTGACACACTAACGCGCTACCACGTCCATGCCAAGCACCTAAAACAGTACGCGTAGCAGGTTGATGGTTCAATTGAAAAGTATGAACAGCTTCACGGTGGGTATGGCCATGAATTAAATGCTGCACACTATATTTTTGCATGACACGTTCTACTTCAGTCTGTGTTACATCCATAATAGGGTCAGGTATCGTTGCAATATGTTCTTGGCTTGCTTGTCTATAACGTGATGCAATCGCCTGACGTTTCACCAATGATTTAAATAAAAATAATTTTTGGAAGAACCAATTCCGCGTTTTTTTGCGAAATTTTAAATAAGCTATATCGCCTGTACATAATGTATCGCCATGCATCAGCAACGTAGGGACACCAAAGAGTGTCATCACATATTCATCGGGTAATAATTTACAACCCGTCATTTGCATGAATTTTTTACCTAATAAAAAATCACGATTACCATGCATTACATAAATAGATAAACCTTGCTCCGTTGCTTTTTTTAGGGCGAGTAAAATAGATTGATTAAAAGCAGTTAAATTATCATCACCAATCCATACTTCAAAAAAATCACCTAAAATATAAAGTGCTTCCGCTTCATTGACCGCCTGAGTTAATAATCTTAAAAATAATGCTGTTATATCAGGATGGCTTTCTTCTAAGTGCAAATCTGAGATAAAGATAATTTTCTTCATAAAATAATCAAACCCTAATTTATATCCTATACTTGATAAGAGAGGGTGTTATATTAAAGAGGAATAACCATTATGAATATACTGGTAAATTCAACTTCCGTAGCCTCTTGGCATGAGATTATACATGAAGCAGAGGCAAGTTGTGCGATTGTCTTAGACGAAGAAGTAGAAGCCTACTTAGTCTTCCTGCTCATGCGTTATCTCACAAAACCTGAAATCGCAAAACAAGTGATTGCAGAAGAGTTCTTGGCTGGCCTGCAATTAACTGCTAGGCAGCGAGAAATTGCATTAAGAGGGGTAGGGGACAAGTGCTTATTATTCTCGGGATTATTCCCCAACAGGGCTGAAAAGCGTTTAGTTAAGATCAGTTATTATGTCAATATAGGCCAATCAGCCTATGGCACGCTCGCTAAAACACATCATGATCTGTATGGCTCCTTAGCCAAGCAATTTGTCACGCTGATGGATGTCTTGCAATCTGTACGCTATCATTCTTCCGAATTTCCAGATCTTTTGCCTCTACAGGCTTATGATTTATGGAATGAAACGGGTAGCAAGCGTGCTTTGACAATTCTGAAGCAATATACCCATGCAACACCACTGAGTATAAAACGGGTTTAGCCTGAATAGCCGGTTAAATTCATCAAAACTTGCAACAGAGAGAGTAAAGTGTTTAAATAACAGCCATTCAAACTTTTCCTATCTCAATAACAAACATGCCAAAATAAGGTGTCCGTATCAATATGAAAAAAAATAATGTAATAATCTTTATGATTTCAGTGATTTTATGGTTAGATTTAAAAAATAGCTATGCTGACCCACTTGATTTAGCTCCTAAAGCATGTCCAACTATTGAAAATATTATTCAATCTCTCGATACTTCTAGCATATCAGCAGCTAGTTATTGGATTTTTTTCACTGAGCCTGGGGTATTTAATATTAAGAAAACTTCTACTTTTAAAACGGAATATAATTGGGATTTTTTAATGGATAATATACAAGCCACTAACGCAGCAGATGCCTTAGTTCAAGCCAAAAATAGATTACTTGCATCACCACCTCATATATTGACTACCTATGACTCTAATCTAGTTTCATCAGACTGTTCAGTATCCCATCAAAACTATAATTTGTCTTGGCAGTGCCATCCTTCTAGATCGGGTTCAACTTGCTCGGATAATACTTTAAAATAAAGACTAGTTTTTATCATGAGTTCTTACTATGATGGTACTCGTTTATCACTTATTTTTAGCATAGAAAAGCCATAATGGAGCACAGCTAATGCGTTTAGTTTTACTCGGCAGCCCAGGTGTAGGTAAAGGCACTCAAGCCAAATTCATTTCAGAAAAATTTCATATTCCACACATCTCAACAGGTGACATACTGCGTGCAGCAGTGAGTGCACAATCACCGCTAGGTAAACAAGTTAAACAAATCATGGATGAGGGCAGTTTAGTCTCTGATGAGATTATGATTCAGTTGATTAAAGAGCGCTTGCAACAGCCTGATTGTGCAAAGGGTTTTTTACTCGATGGTTTTCCTAGAACCCTAGACCAAGCTAAAAATTTAGAGAAAATTTTACATGAACAGCATTCTCCTTTGGATTTTATTATCCAAATAACCGTGCCAGCAGAAGAAATCATTAAACGTTTAAGTGGCCGGCGCGTACATCCTGCTTCAGGCCGTGTTTACCATGTGATTTATAATCCACCTAAAGAAACAGATATGGATGATGAAACCAAAGAACCATTAATACAGCGCCCTGATGACCAGGAAGACACCATTCGTAATCGATTAGCGGTGTATCGTCGACAAACAGAGCCATTAATCCATTTTTATCGTTCCAATGAGCTAGGCGCTTTTGAATCTCAACCTTTGTACTATGAAATCAATGGCAATAGATCCGTAGAACAAGTGACTCATGACATTAATATTATTCTTGGCGAAGAAACTACCCATACAGGACGAAAAATTCATTAATGTAAGGTTAATTTACAACTCAGGAGATATTTTTATGGAGAATCATCATCTTTTGTTGTCCCTCTTGCTGGGCATACTTTGCAGTTTCATTTTCATTCATAGTTATGCAAGTGATACGCCTGAGGGCTATTGGAAAGTAGTAGACAGCACTACGGGCAACCCCAAAAGCATTATCAAAATCTGGAAAACAGCAAATCAAGAGCTGAGGGGTAAAGTGATAAAAGTATTTGCCAAAAAAGGTAGTATTCAACGCTGCACTGCTTGTAAAGGCACCCAATACAATCAACCTATTTTAGGTATGACCATTTTATCCGGATTGAAATCTAAACATCAACAACAATGGGGCAATGGAAAATTACTCAATCCTGAAAATGGCAAAATCTACAGCTGTGCCTTACGTACTATCGATAACGGTAATAAATTGACCGTTCGCAATTATATTGGATTACCTTATTTTGGGCAAGGAAACATGGGAGCGTGTTGATTTATTATCAGGATAAACAATTCTATGCTAAAATCCGTCCCGTTAATTTTTCTAATACTTTTAGCGGAGAAAGTGCAGGATTAACCATTGCCGTCACGGGTAAATAGAAAGTTTGCTCCAATACATGCTGTCCTGACATGGCTGCATGTGACACGTGGTCTGTTTGTACAATCCAGCTTGAGCCCGGTGCAAAATGAATACTTTGCTGTGAAACAGTTGTTTGATACTTTAAATCAGCTTTCATCTTATTATGAATTTGCAACATGATATGATCGTACGCTGTACGCCTGGATTTTGTCAGGGTTAACCAGTTTAATAAAGCAGCACTTCCAAACCATTGTTTGCGGACAAAAGGTAAAAACCGCGCAACAACATCTGAAAAAGGTTCACCTACACGCCAATGACGTGCTTGACCATTGGGATTAATGTTACTAAAAACACGTAAAATGCGGCGCCCTTGGTTCGGTGTAGCAGGAAAAGCATCCACATGTAATCGCGTATCATCTTTGCGATACGATGAAGTGCGACCCGCAATTTCCACGGGCCTAAAACTAGTACGGCCCAATTGTAACGATGCCGCATAAGAGGGCAAAAGGTTATGGACTAATTGTTCTGCTTGTTTGGAAAATCGTTGCAGCATTTCTCTTAAGCGATGGTGCTTTTCAGGTGCGCATGGAGCACAACGTAGCTGTTTCGTATCATGATTAAAACTAATATTTTTAGCTTTAGCGTCTGCAAAAACAGGGGATAAAAACACATGTTCATCAGGCAGAAGCTGAAAAGCTAATGCTGGAAAATGAAGAATACGGCCACATTCTATTGCAGCAACAGCTTGTTCACATACATCCGTTGAAAAAGAAGATATCCAATGATGGCTATTGATTTCTTTTAAAGTCATTTCTTGCCTTAAACGCATATTAATCGCTATTTTTTGCTGATCAGAATAACTATTCCAATCGATAACCTCTTGCGCTGTCCTCTTGCACCCAATACAAATTTCATCGCCCAGATTGGTAGAGCTGCAAATACCCACACAAGGGCTATCCGTTAAATCTTTTTCACCATGAATATTCATCTTTTTACACTTTAAGAATGATATCCGCTATTTTTTATCAAAAACTCCGCCATTACAAGTTCTCTATCCCATAATGACCTGATTTATCTAACAATGACTAGCTCTGGAAATAGTCAATTTATGGTCTATACTTAAATTGATCATTCGTAAGAAGCGAGGAAAGTAATTGAATAATAAGAAATAAATCTGCTTGTGTTAGAAGGAGATAAACACTATGAACCTAAGAACACGCCTGAAAAATCTTGAAGAAATGGAGAAAGCACTAGTGGATTTTGAACAGGAAGTTGGTCCATTACCAATAGTGGAGATCGCGAGTCATGATCAGTCAGATCTATTGAAGGCTATTAGAATCGATATACAAAAAAGTACACAGGCTACTCAAGCAATAGCAGAGGAAAGAATAAAATTATCTTCAAGAGAAAGTACAAGTAGAGTAGTAAGCAGTAATCCCGCAATTACACTTGAACAACTTCAAAAAAAAGAGAAAGCCAAATCAAAGGTAATGGATAGACTCAAAAAAGCATCTACTCTAATTGAAAAAAAATTAGAAAGTGTAGCAGATAAAGCAGGAAGTTTTGCAGAAAATTTAGCAGAGAAAGTAGAGGAAACAATAGCTGAAAAAAAATTAGGTTCTAAAAAACAAAAAGTAATAGAAGAAGAAAGTAATAATATAATGATTTTAAACCGTTTAGAGCAAGTTGAGATCAGAATTCATGCTCTTAAAACGAAAACATCTGGCATGTTGGAATCCATAAATTCTCAGGATGCTAAAGTACAAGAACAGGCTTACCGTGAATTGTTAAAAATGCAGCATTATTTAAAAGAAAAAGGCACATTATTCGAAGAATTAGAGTCTGAGAAAAATGAAATTAATTATGCAATCAGTGAATATGAAATACTTGAAGCACAAGCCTTGCTAGACAAATTAAATAGTACTTCAGAATCGGCAGAAGATCGTGCTAGCGCCCATCAAAAATTATCTAAATTACAAAAAAAATGGTCAAGCGGAGATTTTTCTGCTGAACTAGAAGATTCAAAACCAGAGATTACAGAATCAATAACAAAATACGAAGCTGAATTACATGCACAAGGCCCAGCTCTATCGGATAATATGGAAAGAGACCAACAACAAGAAGCTGATCAAAGAGAAGTAATAAAGCGCGCCGAAGAAGAAAAAGCTCGTAAATTAAAAGAACTAATAGAGAGAATGCAAAAAATAGAGCAGAAAGTAACTAAAAATGTAGAGAAATATGAAAGTGATGCAGCGGAAGCAGCAAATAAAGCAACCTTAAAAGAAGAAGAAATATTTCAAAAAATGGGAGTCTGGAAAGAGACAGTAAAACTTCAGGAAGAAACTAAACAAGCAGAGCTGAAAAATGTAGAAGAGCCAAATAACGAAAAATTTACATCTTGTATTGCCTCTCTATCAAAAACTCTAAGCAAATGCGATACAATGTTATTATTTCTTAAAAATGATGATACACAAGAAATTAATCCTGCAGAAAAAATAAATGATTCTCTTCAAGAAGCAGAAAAAATATATCGTGAATTACGAAAACCCTATCTAGAGATAAAAGCGCTCTTAAATGATAAAAGTAACGTATTTAGTAAAGAACACAGGGAGTTTTTAGGCGAACAATTAAAAAGTTATTATGCCAAAATTAAAGAGCTGAAAAAAAATATTAAGGATGCAAAATTAAAGAAACAAGAAATCGTAAAATTATTAACCCATAAAAACACAGATATTTCAAAATTAAAAAATAAGATAAAAAATCCGTGGATTCCTGTAGAAGAAAGAGATGCAGCATTTAAAGTGCTGCAATCGTATCATATTCTACTCAGCGAAATGAGTTCTGATTCAAATGCTGCAAGTCTGATAAAACTTCAGCATTCTTTAGAGCAATATAAAAATCGAGATGTAATTGCCGAAGCAAATAATACAGTAGATATGGCGATGAGTAATTTAAATAAAGTAAAGGATTTTCTGGAGATCATACAGGGTTCTATAGATAGCTTAGAGTATATGAAACTTAAAAAAGATTCGATTAATATACCATTCAATTTAAAACCTCCTATTTTATATCAAATTGCTGTATGCAAAACTCACCTAAATAAACTGATTGCGCAAAACGATGAAGAAGTTGAAGAATATAAAAGAAAATTGGAAGAGCTAGATAGTGATACTCGTCAGTTTAAATCAGCGTTTAAACATTTATTTGGTAATACTGAAATAGTACCTACCCTTTTAAATAATCTAGCTGATGCTGACTTATCAACGAGGATGAAAGCTGCTTGCAAACTTATTCGTGTAAGAGAATTGATAAATTCAATTGATGATTTATCAGATGAAACGCACTTATTAAATTCACAAATAACAAAGGGCCTTTCCGAATTTGAAAATGCAATAATGATGGATCTAGATACAAGAATAAGTAGCTTAATCACTCTTACTGAAATCAACTCTGGAAAAAATGAATTCAATGAACAAAGAAAAATAATTTTACAAGAATTTAAAATGCATCAAGAAAACTTACGTAATCTTTTACAAGAAGAAGGAACGTCAGATGTTTTAAAGGAACAATTACGTGTATTAGATGACAGAATAAATGGAGGTATAGAGTATATTGATTATTTCATAAAAGCTGACATAAAACTAGAAGAAGAACAAAAAGCTGCGGCTAAACAAGCAGAAGAGAAAGAAATTAAATTACAAAGTGAACAAGAACTTATTCAAGCGCTCAATGAAGTACTCACACAAAAAGTTGAAGCATGGGGTCATCATATAGTAAATGGTGTGACTGTTATTATCGATGACGGTACAAAATCAGGTAAGAAAATAACTGTCTCTGATGGAGTAGGGGAAATGATTAGGATACTGCATGATCTGAAAATTCCCTCTGCGAAGAGTAAAACAGATTTCTTTCGTAAAGCACCTGTTGATTTAAGAAAGATCCCTCCTCTAAATCAAGATAATATTGTTAAAAATATTGAAAGAATTCAACAATTAGCAGCAAGTCGAACGAAGTGGAAACTAGGCAGATCAGGAGAAGCAAGAAAATTACATGCTATTTTAACAGAAAATTTGAAGCCTGAAAATCTGGCTACTCCTGAGGGACTTAGGAAAGCTGCTCAGCAAATTAGATCATACAATACTCCAGCATCACCCAAACCATCACAAGGATTACGAAAAAAAATATTTGGAAGTAGAAAATCATAAAACTCAACTGTATTATCTTGAATAAGCTGAATTATCCCAGCGTTGCGAGCTAGATTATTCTCATAAGCACTGCTTATATAACCCGTCATTGCGAGCAAAGCGAAGCAATCCAGCTTTTAAGCAATGCTTAGTACACGAGGCTCGCTTTCTTAAGCTTTGCTTTCAAGCTGGATTGCTTCGCTTCGCTCGCAATGACGGTTCGAGTACAGAGCGTGATGCTATAAAAGCACCGCTAATCCACAGGCTTTATCAATTTCCGCTTCGCTGACGCATGCCTTGCACGCAATTCAATATCAATATACTGATCTGTAATCGCACTGGAACTATGACCTGCATCATCTCGCACATGCTCACGCGGGCGAGTTTTTACATCTTCTGAAATGCCAGTATGACGCAGCCAATGCACAGTCGCCACCATGAGCATTTCAGCCTCGTCATGAAAACTATCTCCAGCTAAGCGTTCGATTGTTTTATCAAAACAATGTTGCACTATTTTACGTATATGCCGGGTACCTGCCACAGAACCTTTGCCTCGTATTTTGGTAATAAGAGGTGTAGTCTCACCAGGCGAGGGGAGAGAGGATAATCCTAAAGAGATACGATAGCGTTTTAATGCCTCTAGCATCGCATTACTCACGCAAATATCGCGTTCTTTGTTTCCCTTGCCCACGGTTTTAAACCACCAGTTCCCATCCATATCTTTAAAAAAATGTCCCATTTGTGGCTGCCAGCGGGCACTTTCCGCCAATTCTGAAATACGTAAATACATTCCAAATAATGCATTCATAATAAATAAAGTACGTTCATGTTGATCTGGGTTTTCCTCGGCCATATGCTCCGCTGTTCCAATGATATAAGCCCATTGCAATTCGGATAAACGACGTATGGTTCTTTTACCCTGATGTTTACGTAAAAATTTACTTTTTTGCCGTATTTGTGAAATAGGATTACCCAACGTATATTCTTCTTTTTCTAAATAATTAAAGTAACTGCTTAAAATGGCAAAGATAGCTTGTAAGGCACTTTGTGAAAGCATATAGTCCTTGGCTTCTGGTAAATCTCCTTCACGATGCGATTTCTTACTCACAGCCACGACAAATGGACGCCACGCAGGATTTGCGATGCGTAAACCTTCTTTACTCATAAAACGCTGGACATGCTTCAAGCCAATCCAATTTTTAGGTGGCGCCTGACAAAATTCAAGAAACATTTCCAGATCAGTTCTACGTAACTCTACTAACGATTTTAAACGCACAAACCAAGACCATTGCAACAATCGCTCGATTTCCCTGCGATACGATTTAAACGTTTCAGTGCTGCCTCTATACGCATGGAGAAACTGACAAGTTTGCTTAAAATCATTCAGTATATGGCTAACAGATAGCTCGTCAGGTAATCGCGATTGAATAAATGAAAATTGATTATCAACCAGCCATGCATCAGCAAGATGCTCTAACGAATCAAATAATGGGACAGGTCTATAATCGTAAGTCATAAGTCATTTAATCCTGATTGATAACCTATGAAACCATAAAAAAATGGATTTTTCAATAGGCCGGTAATAGGAGTTACCGGCCATTCTAAAAGCAAGACAGCTCGTGCATTCAACTCTCTAATGCAACCACTAAAACTTTAAAAAATCTCGCACAAACATGACTAGATCGAGATTTAAATTGATTACTCAACTGCAAGTTAATTCACAATTAGCAGGAGAAACACATGTATTGGAAAATGGGA
>JBGAPT010000036.1:0-21132 GCA_044221135.1 Gammaproteobacteria bacterium | reverse complement strand
GGAATACAATCTTTAGAGTTGACAGAACAAACTGCAAATTGCGTAGAAGAAAAAATACTGGAAGCACATTTAGCATCCAGTTATGGTATTTTTACCGGCCTTCCCTCACAGACGGCTCATCTACGTTTCACAGGTCTAGCTGCGATGCGTGTTCGCAATTCAGAATGGCATCCCAGCCAACAAACTCAAAATAATGAAGATGGATCAGTTGAGTTCTGGATACCGTACAGCGATCATCGAGAGTTAGTAATGGATATTATGCGCTATGGTGCTGAAGTAATGGTACTTGAACCGGATATATTAAGAAAAGAAGTCCTCCAGCAATTTAAAAAAGCGATGGCGAATTATCAATCTGTTGAAGAAAAAAATCCAGCTTAATTCTATCATTTTCGGGGTTGGTAGCTTGGTCTGGTCCTATGGTTATCAGCTGTTGGTGGTGATAGCATTTCATTCAACATTGTATGCAACTCAGTGAACTCTTGCGTTATTTGCACTATTGCAAGATTTATGTACCATTGCCTGTACTGACTTGTTTGTATCGCACCCATAAGCTCTTCGTTTTGTTTACTTGGTTGTCTTGATAATAAAGTCCCATAAAGTTTTTGTTCTTCCTGTAAATCACGACTTGCCCATCTCCACAAATGCGAGAGGTCATTTAATCTAGATTCTACTTGCCATGGTTGCCATTGCAAAAACTGTGCTTGAGGCATTTGTGGTGGATTATTATAGCCACCAAAGAGACTAAGCTGATTATAATAACTTTGCGTCGAAAATGGCTGTGCTTGTCTATGACAGGATCGATTATAAGGTAATTTCATTTCAACCGATTGGTCTTGAGGTTGCATCATTGGATTAAAATTCGGGTGTCTTTGCTGATATTGTGGTTGATAGCTATAATTCATTGGAGAAGTCGGCTGTTGGGAATATGGCATTGGATTAGGATTCGAATACCCTTGTTGATGTTGTGGTTGTTGATAATCAGGTGGATTCATTAGAGGCGCTGCTGATTGTGGTGTTTGCAATAGCACCTGCTCTTCTTCAGGCTCTTGTTCACTAGTACTAGCCACATTTCTCTTTGATTTATAGTAAGCAACTTTCTGTTTAGATTTTCCAACTGGCTTAAATATCTCTTCATTATCATGTATAGGATGATCTAATTCTTCAGACTCAAAAAGAGCATCTATTGCTCGAGTTGCTTCTGTATTTGGAGGAATAGGATTTTGAAAAAAGGAAACCATTTTTCCGGCATGTTTCGCTATTTCTTTAGCTTTTTCTTTAGGATTTTGATTCATGCCTGCTGGAATACGATAGCCAGTAACATGAAAGTTAAGTGCTATTGATTTACGAATATTTATCCCCTCTGCTTCTTGTCTACAAAATACTAATACTAAATTTCCACAATCTTGTCCTACTTGTTCTTTTCCGGCTATTTTCCCTTTGTTTTCTTTTTTTTCCCGTTGTCGAAATACTTCTGATGCGCAACTGTATAAATCTTTTGGTTTTTCATCAGATGTATATTTTTCTGGTCTTTTTGCTATGCATATTCCTATCTTATGTAAATAATATTCTTTTTCGTTTTTTTGTACGGGAGGAATAGTTTTATTCTTTGGAGCATCAGAATACATTTCACAATGATATTCATAAAAAACATATCTTCTTGATAATGTGCGGTCTTCCTGATCATATCGAGATGTTTCATCGTATACGTCATCCCATTTCCCTCTCATTGGATCTTCAATCTTAAGCTGCAGAAGAGTCGCTAACTGCCCGCATAACGAATTCATCCAATCCGAACTATCCAAATTTAAATCTAAATCCTTTCCTCGATAGACTACGTCATATGATAACACTTCTCCATTTATTACATCAAACTGCTTACGTAGCTCTTCTTTGTGAGGCCAATTTGAATCTGTCCGAGGAGCATTACTTCTGCTTCTCCAGTCATCTCTATCATCATTAGTAAACGGGCAGTTAAAAATTATTCGGCCATCGTCTTTTGTTTTTTGAGGTACTTGTTGTGTTTCAGGGTGTTCTGGATTTCCAGAGTCTTGCGAGAGTCTACCGCTTGCCATAAATCACCTCATTATTATTTCAGTTTTATTAGGAGTAAAAAATAAGCCAGATTAATCGAGTGCCTATCTATATTCGCGATTTAAAAATATATAGAGAGGTTTTCGAGGATAGTGTAGAGAATCAAGCTAAGGATCAAAGGCAATGCTGTTGCATCTTTTCTTTTTAAAACGAGCTGCTTTTGTTTGAAGGGTCTTTTCATAATTTATT
The DNA here is from genome assembly GCA_044221135.1 of Gammaproteobacteria bacterium. Taxonomy (GTDB): domain Bacteria; phylum Pseudomonadota; class Gammaproteobacteria; order DSM-16500; family DSM-16500; genus UBA4722. Next base: position 18,852 of record JBGAPT010000036.1, on the reverse strand, counting down.
AAAAAGAGTTCATGGTTCAGATAAGAAGAACGCTCTCGTGCAAAATTATTTGCTTTTGTCGATGAAAGGATTTTTTTAATTGTTCTTATCTTGAAGTAGAGAATGTCTAGTATTTCGCGGCTGTAAACTGTAAGATTTTTTAGGTATGTTTTCATTATTCATTTATCCTCTTTGTATGCTATTTTAAAATCTATTTGATCAAAACAGATTTTTTATTTTTAAGATACATGTAAAATTCAAAATGTATTTTACATGTGCGAGATAACATCCGAGTTGCGAAATAAGCTTAATAAAATGTAAGCCTTATGCCCAATTTTATGATTCGATTAACTTAATCTAAAATGAAAATTCGTGTGCATATCATTTATTTTCAAAGGTTCTTTATGACATGCTAACTATTTTTCTCTACGTTTTTTGATTTTTTTATAGTTCTAAATGTTTTAGGGTGTTTTTTAACATAGCCATTGCATCATCCTGACTTGCCATGCATAATCATTTACCTAAGGTATTGATTACATACGTTGGTAGCTCTTTTCGTAAGATATTTTGCAATCGCTGTAGTTCAAATTTTAAGGTAGTACTACATTTATCATAGTATTAATTTACCTGTTATCTCAGATGAGCTTTGAAAAATAGACATGCTTAAAGCCTTTTCATAAATGAGCAAATAAAGAAACGTTAGATAAATCAAACGTTCTTTATGCTCGATGAAAAATCGTATTGTTCTCTAAATTTATTTAAAAAAGAAATTCAGCCGATGAGCTTACTGCTTACTAAAATAATAAAATGATTTTTAAAAAAGATGTTCTATGTCAACTATCAATGCTCGTAAAGAAATTGCTGCCCGCTTAAAGCAAGCATGCGAAAAAGTAGGGTATTTCTCCGCTGAAGATTTTTGTGAAAAAAATAAGTTACCCTCTTCTTATATCGATTTGGAGCAGGGAGAGATCGCTATTAAATTTTCACACGCAATACGCTATTGTAAACTATTAACTATTTCTTTACATTGGTTGTTATTAGGTGGTGAAAAATCTTGAAAATACTTTTACGTAAATCATCTACAGATTAAATTAAAAATAACTTTGCCTTAGATCTTTTTGATATTATCGTATTATTTGTATAAATTGTTCTTATCCGGTTATTTAACTTAAAAACGTTTTCATCTTGAGATTTTTCTATAAATTTTAAAATTCTTGGAACTAAATCAATGGTCGGGGTGTAATTTTTTAAAGCATTTAACATAGATAAATCGGTTATTGGCTCAAGTTTCTCAATTTTTGGTAGTGTATAAATACTACTATTTTCTTGAAATAAAGGTAGAAGAGTATTATAAGCAAAATCTCCAATTTCTAAGATAGTCTTAGCGTTACAAGCAAACACATATTGCATCAGAGGATCTTTATTATAAGTTGACATACAGTAGATAATCCGAAATTTTCCTTGATCTGTATTAATGGATCTAACAAAATTAGTACCCGCATTCAGATTAAATATTTTTTCTCTAACTGTATGGATTTCTATTTGCTTTCTTGTTTGATTCGGCAGGCGCCATGGGTAAAAAGAAAAATTGTCATAATAAATTTTATTGACTGGCTGATCGTAAGAGCCATAATTATTTTCACAATATATCTTTGTTAAATGAGAATGAATAGATAAATGTAGGAAATCATCGTTCGGTAAAATCAGTAGTATGGCAAAACAATCAATCCCATAATAATTTTTAATCCATTGTTTAAAAAAATTAAAAATTTTAGCTTCATACATCTCGTCCATAAGTAATTTAACTTCTTTTTTTCTTCTCATAACCACCTCTCTGATAATTATGATGCTTTATGTCAACATGAGTTTTTGATTCTGCTTTTATTATTGTGTTAACAAGTGACTTGAGTACATTATTTTTTAATATCAAATCAAAATCATATATTATAATACTATTATATATTTCAATGCACAATTTCATTTTGTCTTTTTCTGATGGTGCAAGCGCTAGCTTTTTTGACAACTTACTCACTTCAGATAAAATTTCAAAAAAAACATCCATGTTAATAGAAGAATTTTTGGAGTTTGTTTCAGAAACTGAAAAAAAATTATTATAATTTGTTTCTAAATGCTGTTTTTCTCTCGCAGGTTTTTCATCTTCATGTCCTAACAAAAGCCATGATGGACTTATTTTTAAAAGTTCACTGTATCGTACTATGACATCCGGACGTAACTCTCTTTTACCGGCTTCATGTTGGGAATATGTAATATAAGGTATGGAATGTTTAAGAGCGAACGTTCTTGCTGAGGTAAAGCCAGCAGCTACCCTTGCGTTTTTTAACCTATCTGCAATAGAAGTTTCTTTTGTATTCATACCTTAATCATAGAATATATTCTAATAGAATACAATACCCTTTACAAATATATTCATTTAGAATATATTGGAAGTGCTTAAAATGTAAAGCCGCTTTAAAAACACTCATTATGCTTTTAAGCCGGTTAGTGTGAGGTAATGAACAGCTTTTTTAATATGTGTAATTAAATAGAGCTTGTTATAACTTTTGATAAAAAGTTATCTTGATTAAAAAGTGAGGTCATTATGTTGCTCTCATCAAACGGCGGTAACCTTCTCAATAATGCTCATCAAAAAGCATCTCTGTCTTATGATATTCGAGGCAGATTAATTATAAAAACAGAATTGGGTACAGAATATTTAACTAAACGTGAAATTGAAATTCTTAAGTGTGTATTACAAGGACATTCTGCTAAAAAAATTGGACTACTCTTGAGAATATCTTGCAGAACAGTAGAATCATATATGGATATGTTAAAAATAAAATTTCGCTGTCATAGAAAAAATGAGCTTATAACGACGTGCATCAATATAGGTTTTTTTAAAATTTCCTTTTATGATGAGAAAATTGCTAGGTAACATTATAAAATATCTGTTTTTTTTCAGTAGAGTTGCGTGGCCTTATTGAAAATAGATATTCTTTAATTTTTTAAATAACCAAGTTAAAAGACGCCAGGAACTGCTTTATTAGTTGATGTAGAAGCAACTTTTGTAAATATAAATTCCCTCACATTATAGTGAGGGAATTTAATAAGCTACTACGGGCATTGTTAAGGCTTTTTAGGAGCTGGTTTTTGGTTATCTTCTATAAGTTTAATCACTTCATTTAAAAAATCTAACCTCTTATCTAAGATACTATGGTGACCTCCCCTACCCTTTTGCATCATATCTACTAAAGCATCACGTTCAGCAGTCAATTCAGAGAGTTGACTGATTGAATGTTGCTTAGATTCAGAAAGCGCAGGCCCTTTGAAAGCAACGGGAGAAGCACTGAGAGCAGGTGATTTGAAAAATTGATACCTAGCAATAGCAGATGATTTAATAGAAGTGCCATCTGCATTTTGTAAAGTACGTGAGCGCTCTTTTCTGCTTCTAGGATTTCGCAAACCTGCGGAAATGATATCTGCTACGGGAGAGACAGTATGTCCACCATCATGCTTGATAGCAGCCATGATGTTAGCAGCCAGATAATTCGCAACACGTTCCTTATTTTTCGAGGTATTGCCCAACTTCCGTATAATAGACTCTCTCTCATCAATCACTCTATTTGCAATCTCCCTCAGGACATCCCGATCGTTCTGACCGAGTACATCATCCACTTTCCCAGCATTATCAATCTTTTTATTTTTACGATAGTTTTGTACTTCTGCCGCACCTGCTACAGCAACACCTGTTAAAGTGCCCGCAGCAGCGCCTATGGCATTTCCAAGACCTGGAGCAACCGTCCCAACGGCCGTTCCAACCAACGCACCCATTCCAGCATATTTGCCGACATCCTCAGAGGTGACATGTTTATGTTCACGTGTTGGATTATCAGTAATACGCTGTTCATATACTCTAAAAAGTTTATTCAAAGCATAAAACAGTGCATCTTTGTACTCTTGTATATTAATATCATTGTGTAACATGTGAGTTCTCCTTTTAAAAATGGATTTCAATATTTAACAAAAGTCATTAAACTAGATTTTATGAACTGTCGTTAGAGTACAAAAAAGGAGAGTAAAAAATACGGTATTGCGAATTCTATAATTGAAGATATACTAAACTTAATAAGTAGTTAATGCGTTTTTACTGAAAGGGAGTATGTATGTCTAAAGGTATTATACTTGCTGATAATCATTTCTTCTTAACTTCTGCATTCGATGTAAAAGCAATCTGTGATCCATTACTTAAATCTCTTAATATTAAATTTTTTACTTATTCTCGCAATTATATGAATGGCGAGAGTTTAATGCTAACAAATTATAATGGGTGGCTAATAAATCATTTAAAAAATGGTTATTTGTTTCCCTCTCCGATTCCTAATGCTTTTAAAGAAAGAATAGAATCATTCCTTATTCCTACACTGAATGGTCCTCATAAACGAGTTATTGATGATTTGATTAATAAATTCCATTCAATGCCAGGCATAGGATTACTTTATAACAAGAAACAGTATTTTGAAATATTTTGCTTTTGTTATAAGTCCGACGAAATAGGATTTATAAATAATTTTCTAAATAACCTCGATGTACTTAAAAAATTTGCTTTATATTTTAGAGAAAAAGCAGAAAAATTAATTAAGATTGCTGAAAAAAATAAAATTCTGTTGCCGAATCATATGCGAGGATTAGATTTTACTGATCTTCAATCAGATGATGTATTAATAGCAAATACTAGTGAATTTCAACATATCACAAAATTTGATAAAATATGCATTGAAGGCAATTATGGCTATGTCAATTTATCTCAGCAGGAATCTCGTTCTATAAATTTTTTAATAAAAGGCAACAGTGTTAAAGAAACTGCACAATTAATGCTTCTTTCTCCGAGAACGATAGAGGGGTATTTAAATACCATTAAACTTAAGCTGGGGTGCAAAACAAAAAATGAAGTGATTCGATTAATTACTCAAAAAGCTGTATTATAAAGTGGCCTTGGCTAGCTTAAGAGCAGAGCCTGTGCTGTTCGAATTGCTACCTAAGCAGAATTTGATGTAATTAAGAATTCGAACAGCGCAGGCCCTGATCCTGGTCAATTCAGAGATTTGATAACTTTTTACCAGGATCGAGGTATCCTGTTCGAATTCCTAATTTAAGCAGCAACAGGTAATTGAAATAGGTTCCCACAGAATTTTTTCCAGCGATAACTTCCAATTTGCATAATGCTTTTTTCTAATTTAAGACAACTTTGAGTAGACGTCACACCACCTAATGAGCTATGAGCACGCCAATCGTTGTAATAATTTTTAAATTGATTTAATTTAAGTTCTAGATCACGTTGGTTCCAAAATAGAGTACGGTCGAGAAATTCGCGTCGTATCGTACCAATTAATCGTTCAACGAATGGATGTGATATCGGGATGTAAGGCACAGATTTTATCGCATTTATTTCCAAAATTCGTAAATTAGCTTGCCATCGATAAAAATTAAAAAGTGGATCGTTATCTGTGCTGAAATGGGTTGGCAATGTTTTTCTTGCGATGATCTTATTAAACATGCAACAAAGTGCAGTTCCACTTACATCGCTCGCATGCACAGAAAAACCAATAATTTTCCTACTGAATTGATCCATGACAACCATGACCCAATGCGACTTTATAGGATAGACTCACATCTAAATAAATCAATTGACCATAAGCTATCTTTCATCTGACCGAGAAAAGCAAGCCATGGAGGGCCATCGTTTCCTGTATTGATTTGAGTATATTTATCTAAAATCCGTTTAACTATAGCTTGGATTACGTTTTTTCATTTCAATAACAAGAGTAATAATTTCTTGACTAGGGCCTTTAGGGCCAGGCTTTTTCTTTGATTTATTAGAAAATAATAACCGATATTTTCGTGCAACAAGCGCTTTATGAAACTTAAGTAATGTACTTGGTTTAATAATGACAGCTATTTTTGCCAAGCGTTTTGGATTAACTAAGGAAATTAATAAGCCATAACTCAAACGATCTGATAGTGTCAATTTTGGTGAGCGTTTATGGCGGCGTTTCAATGTAATTAGCTGTTGCTTAAGTAAAATATTTTCAGCAGATATGGCTTTGATACCACCCGGCTTGAGTAGTTTAAGCAGCAATGCGAGAAATGAGTATAAAAGATATATGAAATTCATAAGGAGAGAGATTATACCAGTATTTAGAAGTCACTTACAGGCGGCCGCATGCAGAAATAACAATTCGAACAGCACAGGCTTCTGAATATATGGGAATGAGCCGAAGCTTCTTACGTAAAGACCGCATGGATGGCATTCGCAAAAATAGAACCGCTGGACCTCAATTTTTAAAGATTGGTAGAAGTATTCGTTATCTTAAAGATGATTTAGATGCGTGGTTATTAAAAAATCGAATTAATCGATTTGATTAATATTAAAAGCCCTGCTGAGTCAGGGCTGTTTCTTGCAAACCTTTAAACTTGATTTTTATGAAGATGTTCCTTATTGAGTTAATAAACTTATAATTTTTATTTTGAATAGATCCCCCTGTGCTAGAAACAAACTTTCACTTTAGCCAAAATGCGTCCAAAAATTTGAATATGCTGGCGCTGGGCCACATTTTCTGGGTCGCGTTTAAACCGCCGCTTCGTGGCGCATTACACAGGGAAATTTACAGATCCTTTGCTATAGCCATAATTTCTATATTTTTTACGTTGTAGTAGTGCTTCTTGAAGTACTTGCCCTATAAACCACAGGTCGATCCTGATCTGCAGTTTGACTGACCTGCAAAGGAAATGTTTTACCTTGCTTAAATACACCTGTTTTTGAGGTCTTTATTTGTTTCGGTACTCCAACAAAAGTTTTTGCTTTATCATGATAACCCACTTTCTTCTGCGTTTTAACAGTTTGACCAGCTTGTGGAAGAGGTACTGTCCTGCTTCTTAAATCATGTTTGAATAAACCCCCTTCGGAAGTCTTCGCTTGCTTTAACAGTGTAAGTTGAATTTCTCCATCATTCATTGAAGCTAGCTTAAACCTTTTCTCTAGAGTATCTTTTATTTCATCAAAAAGCATAGGTTTACTATTTTTCAAATAAGTCGCTATTTTAGAAAGTGCAGGAATGGCAGATGCTTTTTCTTCGGTAATGTTGCTCACTAATTTCTTTATTGCGTTTAATGCAGCAGGAGAGGATTGTTGTGAGCCAGCATTTATTCTATCAATAAAATAATCTGCGTGGATTACGTTAAATTGATCGCCTAGCATTGCCATTGTGTCAAATCCACCATCTACATCCCAATAACCTTTGATACTCTGAGGAGCTTCCTGGATTAAACGCTGGAAAAAATTTGCTAAAATTTCTTTTGAGATTATCTTATTTCCAAGCGCAAATTGAGCTACGTGAGCTACTTTATTTTTATCTTGCAACGCGTTATAAATCATCAAATGAAGCTTTTCTTCTGGAATAGCAGAAGCTGTCTTTTCACCTTTTATTATCACATCGCGTTTGAGGGTCGTTTTATCTTGTTTTAGTGATGTAACAAAATTTTTAATCGTTTGATAATCTCTTGTTGATCCAACATGAATATTTATTCCATTAGCAAGCTGTATTGTGGTTGAAGCATCATTAAACGTCATTGTAATGCCCCTTGAGCATGCCATTTCTAATAAACTAAAACATGTTTTACTTTTTGCAGTGATAGCATTTTCAAATTCAGCCCATGTACTAATGTGACTCTCTATTTCCACTGGGCTTTCCAATTCACTTTTGAGTAAAGAGCTAATATGTGAATCCATTGTTGCTTGACTGATAATCGTGGTTATTTTTTCCATTAGGCCGTCGCAATCACTGTATTTTGTTTCAAAAAGAGCAGTCATCGCTACGATCATGGCTTGTATTGCGGGCCCGTCTGTGACTTTCTCTGCTAATTTTAATAATGCATCTGCTGCAGGTTTCGCACGCCAACTAGGATCCTTCTTAATTCTTGTCATAAAGTAATGAGCATGTTTCATGTTAAATTCATTGCCCAGTAATGCCATTGCTTCAAAACCACCATCGATGTCCCAATAAGAAGAGATTTCACCAGAATGACTCATCTCCTCTAATAAGGATGCGACTTCTTTTATATGCCCTTTTTTGATAGACTCATCTGTTATATGGACGACAGTCCGTTTGTCTTTTAGTTGTTTCGATAATATTTCTCTATCTACTGACTGTATAACAAGTTTTTGCTTTTTCGGTTGCTGTTCTTTATCGGCTATTCTTATCTTACTAACATGTTGCTCAACATCGTGTAGGCCGGTGCTCAGTTTTTCTTGAGGAGAAGGAAGGACACTTTTTTCAGGGAGAGGAGCTTGTTTTGATTCTGTTCGAGCTACGGTAGTTTCTGGGTGCAAAGAGGTATTTTCTAACTTATTTGAACGACTCGCTTTTTCCTTTTCCTTAAAATATTGATCTAGTTTTTCGCGTGTTCTTTGAGTTAAGCCACAATCTAATACGTCTATCTGACGCGTGTTTTTTCTCTCGGCTCTTTTATCTATTAAAAATTGCGCATTCAAGGTTGCCGCACCTCTAGCAGCATACATTAAAGCAGTGCTTCTATCTTTGTCCAACATGTTCTCGTCATTAATACCAACCTCTTCTTTTTCAAGAAGACGAGCTAGCATTGTTCGATTTCCTCTGACTGCTGCAACCATTAAAGGAGAAGCTCCATTTCTATCGCATATATCTGCTTTAGCTCCCCTCTTTAAAAGGACATTGACTGTCGCTTCGTCATTATGAATGATAGCTAATAGGAGGGGTGTATTGCCAAAACGGAAAATATCCTCGGTATGCGGATCTTTTTCATTAATATCAATTTCAATATCTTGCGAGAGAAGTCGCTCCACAATATCTGTTCTTTTATGATCGACAGCATCGTGTAGAATAGAAGTTTTAGTATCTCGATGACGTTGGGTAACCTCTTGTTTAAGATCGTAGTCTAATTCTTTTAAAAAATCTTGGTCTTCTTTTTTTTTAAAAATATCTTCCAATAACAAATGTCTGTTCTTTGTTTTTTCAGCCATTTCTTTTGATTTATCATTATGTAACATATATACCTCCATTTATCTTAAGATGTTTTATATTTTATATTTTAATTACCTTTTTTAAACAAGAAATTAAATGTAGAGAGCCATTGTGGAATTTTATGAAACTGAAGCATTTTTATCACTTTCTAAAAATAACTTTATGCAGTCAGCCATATTATAGTATGGCAAGCATTATACCTTTGGAAATCTAGAAAAGCCAGTAACCTTAGCTTGTCATATATGACTACGACTCTATTAAGAAAGACGATGATGCAATTTATTTATAATCAGGGAATCCAGTAAAAAATAGCTATATTATTAAGTAGGTTAACTGTATTTTTTGCGAAGAGATACTGAATATGCTTTTGTTTTAATGATGCTGATCCTGTGCAAACTACTATTACAGATAAATGATTAATCAAGTATTAATAACACATGATCCAATACATCTCTTGAAAACTTGACTTTATCGAGATTCAGTGAAAAATTACGAATACCATAATTTAATATGGTATACTACCAAAAAAATAAAAGCTTTACCCTGATAAAATAACGAGGAGAAGTAAATTTCTTATGAGTGATCTACCCAGCCAACAATTATTTGAAGCAGAAGAGCAAGAAGAACAACAAGAAGAGCAGGAAGAACAAGAAGAACAAGAAGAACAAGAAGAACAAGAAGAACAAGAAGAACAAGAAGAACAAAAAGCCACTGCTGAGCATAAAGATAATATTAAACAAATCGATTCACGTTATCTAGCAGTAACGAAGCGTGCTCCCGAAGAAGCCGACCTGAAATTACGAGCAAACCTTGCTACATTTTTTGGAGGTCAAATCAAAATAGCGTGTCCTCCAGAGATAAGAGAATTTAATATAGGTATGACTGGTTATACTATAGAAAATGATATAGAGGAAGATGATGCATATAAGGAAGAAAAATCTTGCCGCTTATTGATAGCTATCTCAGGTAGTATGATAGATAAAAATGTAAAAAGAAAATCTGCAAGAGGAGTTGATCGACGCAATGAACAGTTGCTAGAAGAGCTAATTAATAGTGAACAATGGAAAGAAGAATGCGCAGCTGATGGCTATCAACAAGATCGAATAAATCTGGTCAATGCGACAGGAAATACAGCTGCAGAAAAATATGGCTATGGTAAAAACAGGCTGTATCCGGCTGTTTCTACGCGCACCGATAAAGAGCCAAAGAAGAATACTTTTTTAATAGATACAAGGCAAAAGAAAATTAGACTTTGGTGGTATTCTTCAAAAGGAAAAAAAGAATTACCTCTGACCGATCAGCAAAATACAGAATTAAAAGTATTAATGCAAAAACCTTTTTTTAAGCAAACAATCAATGAAAAAGAGAAAGTTTACCGCTTTCTTCGCAATTTTGAAGAATATCGTCAATATGCAGCTGGCGTGTACAAATGTAGCGAACCAAAACTGGCAGCTGAACGTGAAAAAATGATTTTATTGTATCCTGGTTTTCGCGATAGTGGTGAAACCCATTTTGGTTTTGCTAAACAAGAAGACGGAGCATGGGCAACTGCTGTAACTTCCAAATCTTCTTGTCATGAATGCCAAGAGAGGTTCAAAAAATTACGTACACTAGGAAAACAAGAATTATTTCATCCTCCAGCCAGTCCTCCGATGCAAACGACATTAATGCCGACAGGAAGCTTAAAAGAACAGAAGGAGGAAGATTATAAAGCCCACGTCAGAGCAGCATTGCTGATACTCGGTGACAAAGAGATTGCTGAGCTTACACCAAATACCCTTGAACAAGCCGCTATTTATTGGGTTAGAGCTAAACGACTTAAGTATAATTTTGAAGATGAATATATCAATTTGCCTGATTGCGGCAAAAAAAATAAATCTTATTTTATACGACTTTCTGTTAAGTGGTATGAAATGCAAGGAGAAAGATATTTGCGTTCTGGCTTAGATGAGCAGGCTCAGCTATGCTACTCAGCTGCACAGAGAGAAGGACTAAAATTAACAGCCGCTGACTGGCCAGAAAAAGATAAAAAAGAAGTGCAATATACAGCAATATTTACTCGTTATTTTAAACTTAAAAAAATCATAGAAAGAAGAAAGAGTAGATCATTTTATAGAGATGATGCTAAGCATTGTCAAAAAATAATCACATCACATCCTGAGTTTTGGCAATTCTTAAATGAACAACAACGTGTAATTTTACGTACGCTATTTCAAGAGACAGGAGATTTTCTTTTTCGAAAAGCAGACTACAATAGCGCTTATCAATACTACACCACTGCATTGACGGAAGAACACTTCCGATCAAGTGAGGATAATGAATATCATTTTAGAATAGCTAAATGCTATTTAAATAGGGCGCTTAGTATATTTAACCCAAGAAAATCTTCCTCAGATGAAACGGATGTTCAAGCAGCTGCAGATTATATGGCAGCTAGTTCGATGCAACCTGAAATCTGTTTGTACTATAGTACCGTACAAGATCATAATACCTTAAGTATATTATTAGAAAAAGCTGCTTGTAACAAAAAAAATTCTCCAGAAAAACAATATCAATATATTAATAAGATAAGCCAGCTATTTAAAATTTTGGGGAATAATTATGAAAAAGAATCAAATTATGAAATGGCAAAAGATAATTATATAGCAGCCATTAATTCTCTACAAAAATTACAGCCGCTTTTAAATAAGGACGAAAAACAATTGCTTAGAAAAGAAATGGCATATTTTACACTTAAAAAAACTATAGCAACAGGCCAATTAGGAAATGATTGTTATAATCAAGGACAGTATAAAAATGCAATACTCGAGTATAATGACGCTATTAAGAGCTTGGAAAATTTAGACCCATTATTATTAACGGAAAATCAAAAAAAATTACTCAGTGCTCACCTTTACATCAAACTGGCTTTAGCTAAATTTAACGAAGCTGATAAGAATGCTCATCCGAATAATATTGAAGCTGCTAACATTTATGTTAGCGCTTTAGAAAGATATCCGGATATTTCATTAGTGTTAAATCAGCAAGAGCAGAAGAGACTAGTTTTGTTAAAAAAAGTTAAACCTTCTGTTTCACGAAAAGAGATACTTCAAAAAAGTGAGGAAAAAAATGAAAATCAATCTCAAGAGACTCTATCAGATTTACGTAAAAAAGAAAATGCAATTATACAGGCACCAGAACAACAAAGCAGTGACGATATTTATTGGGCTAAACTGCGATTAAAATTACTTCCTGCTGAAATGGATAATTATCCATTAGCTTTGCACTGGGCAAAAGATCGATTAGCAGTCATAGAAAAGATTCGTCTATTATCATGTTCACCTCACAAAGCAGAAAATTTAATTAAAGAAGAAATAGGTTTAGTAGATGATACTTATCATTTTTTATTCTCTATTCCTGAAATTTCTCCTGTTCTCAAAGCACAATCGCAAAATGATAAAAAAGATTCTAATTCCACTCGTCAATTACCATCTGAAAAAACTACTTTGCATGTTGTTTCTAACTTAGTAAGTAATGAAATGTCAGAAGATTATTGGTATGAAGATAGAGAAATGAAAGAAATTCTGGATCAAAGTGTTGCGCAAAGGCAAAAGAAAACTTCAGAGGGAAAACCCATACATATTTTAGGGCCATTTGATAATCTCAGTCCTTACGGATTGTTGGACGCTCTAGAAGACCATCATCGTCAATCGGGTGTTGTCCTTATTCCTTTCAACATAGGTTTATCGCATTGGGTAGGACTTACCTTGGAATATAATGATACTGGACATTTAATACGAGCCAATTATTATGATCCTCAAGGGCAAGACACACCCTTTTATTTTGATTTTTTGTTATCAGCGCATTGTCAACCAAGCAATGATCTGGTGAGCTCATTTACGAATGTTAGGACTAATAAATTAATACGTCAAAGAAAAGGTAGTGGCGATTGTGGACCTTGTACAATTGAAAATTTATTGGCTAGTGTAGGTTATCGCGAATCTGAAAATACAAATAGTCAAACACGAAGATTAGCTCATCTAGACTTATTAAAAGTAACTAATCCTCCTTTTTATACTATTTTTTATCGAAGACAACTTCTCAATCAATCGTCTTTCTTCTCACAACTACGGAAACGCAGTGATATTCATGCAGTTACTAAATTAACAAATGAATCAGAGCATATTAGTCAAAAAGAATATCATGCTTTACTTGTGCTAGCATTAGAGGTACGACAACTTCCAGAGGATATTCAAGAACGTGTAAAAGCCGCTTTTGCACCAGATCCTGCAGAGAGTCAAAATAGCGATGAAGAACATGTTATGCAATTAGAGCGAATTCGCGTAACATTGAATGATTACCTTAGTGACGAAAAAGTTTCTCCTGTTATTAAAAAAATTTTTCTTTTGCAAGGAAATGCTTCATCATTAAAAGACGCTCGTCTTCGACTTAACTTTAACCATATATCAACATTATATCTTTTTCTTTCTCTCACCCCAGCACAAATTCAATCAGACATTAAGGAATCAGAGAGGATGACGAGCCCTTATGCGGCAGTGGATCAGCCTGAAAATGAATCCAAAAGTGATAAGACAACTCCCATATCACTAGGAGTGCAAGCTACAGGAAAAAAAGATGATAGTCATTACAGACCTCCTTCTTCACCGTTATCTTCACAACCATCAAGTCGCTTACCTCTTACTCATAGTAGTTCAGATGATGCTTGTTCTGTTACATTCAGTTCTTTCAATCCTTCTTGCCATACTTCAGGCACCCACTTTTCTCAGGGTTTTTCTCCATTATCATCACCCAAACATAACCAAGGACTTACAGAAGAAAAGAAAAGATCATTTCAACCAAACGAGCACGGGTCACAACAACAAGAAACAACGAATTCACCTTATTTGCAGTCAGAATATCGATGGAGAGAGGGGGGCTTAGATTCTCCAACGAGGCAGGATGAAATGATGCATTTTCATCCATTACCAATGAGAGTATTTCCGCGGCCAACTTCTCCCTACAATGATCAACCACCTCATTTACGTCCTCCAATGGATTGCTATCGACCACTATACCCATACCCATATGGGCCTCTACTTCCCCAACAACGACCATCGATACAATTTCATCAATTCATTCCTCCAGCAAATTACGGTTATCCACCACAATATCCATATCAACCAATGCATTTTGCTCCAATGAGCTATCCTCAACAACCACCGAGGCAATTCCAATCACCCATGCCTTTAGCAAATTATGGTCATCAAGCATCCTACCAGCAGAGACAACCAGTTCTTACGGAGGATCCATATTATCCAAATCCACCTGGTTTTACACAGAATTATGGCCAACATGGATTCCTTCGTCCTAATAATCCACAGGTGCCTCCACCACAGTCTATGCAACAAGAGGAGCGAAAATTCCTAGGACCAAGAAATGCTTCCGTAAGACCAGAAAGAGAAAGTGACTACTAAATGTAGGATTATAATCTGAATCACAAAAAGCTTGCACCTCATCTTAAAATAGTCAAATCAAGCATGCCTAGAGATAAATTGGCTCTTCGCGACTTTGCGTTGAAATGGATATCATCCAGCCATTTCTGGTGCGAATCTATAAAAGCCTAATGTGTCTAAAACGATTCGTTGAAAAAGTCTCACGGCACTGCCCAAGCCATAGCATCTGCGTTTCAAAACTTTCACTATTATTAAATCCTTCAATAAAACCACTATTATTTCTCTTTATAAAATAATTTGAAATCTCATCAATGTATTTATTCAGTATCTTAATAAAGCGGTTAAAGCAAGTTAACTTTGTGTCAGTAACTTCAGAAACCCATAGCATCATTTTTTCTTTGGCTTCTTGTTCCATTATACCACTGTTAAATAGGGATGTGAGTTTATGGCTTAACAAATAGACTAATTTCAATTTTGGCGAATATGAAAATAAGGATGCAATTATTCGATTTTCATCATTAGTAAAATAATCTCTCTTTTTTGTGAGTAAGGCGATTGCTGGCTTTAATTTGCTATATTCTTCTGATGATAGTTGTTTTCTCAACCGCTTTAGTTCGGATTTGCGCAGCGTCATTAAATTTTTTCGATATAATTTAGATCCATGAAATCTATCTGCTACAGCGGAGATTTTATTTTTGAATACCGATTTCGCTGTTTCAATATAACCATCGTATAAATCACAACATATGGCAGCTATCGTATTTTGTAATCTTTGTGGAATTTTCCGTAAAAAAACTCTATTTCAGATTTTTTACGACCATCTATTACAGCTAACAACCTTACTTTGTTATTATCACGATATGTCACTAATGTGACAAAAATAAAAAGCTTATTAATACCTTATAATTTTTTGACACCATCTATTCCATTAATCCTCCTCAAATTAGTTAAGATGATGTTTATGAATCAAATATTTTAAGTGTTTAGGTAAAGTATTAACTCGCTAGCATGGTAACTTAAACAGTCACCATGCTAGTTTTAACAATATAATTTAAGTTAATCATTACTTATAGTACCACTGCCTCCTGATAAAGTTTTTGCTTTTAAAACATGAAGTCGATATTCGCTATATAGTCCAGTAATTGTTCTTGATACTCCCCAATCCCCAGCGGTACCACTAGCTACAATGTTATTATTTCGAATATCTCGAACAGCAAATTCTACCTTTGGAGATACGGTAATATGAATAAAGTGATTATCTTTATTTGCAGAAATAGATTCTGTGTAACAATCTAAAAGCGTAAAACTACATGTTTTTGAAACTGCCATGACTGGGGATAGCGGTACAAAAAAAGTAGCAATTAATACACCGGATAGAAGTTTTTTAATTGATCTGTTCATAGATTTTCTCCTTTAAAGTTAGTTAATTAAACATGGATCTATTCTCATAATTTTCTAATGCGTATTTTTATATCAGGTATTATTAATGTAGGCCCATCCTGCAAGAGAACCCCATACTTTCATTTTATAATTACCATATAGCCCAAAAATATTTCCACTTGCCTTCTCCTTACCAGCTGTACCCTCACGTACCATAACACCAGTATCAATGTCCCAAATACGATATTTGCTTTTAGGACTTGCTTCATAATAAACAAAATGTCCTGATTTATTTGCTGAGACTTTTTCAGTTTCACAACCCTGATTACCTGTAGGATCTGCTGCATAATAACAGTGTTCAGAGAAAGCGAAAGTTGGATTTATTATTAACGCCATTGAAAAAGCTGTTGCTGATAATAACCACTTATTGATTGAATTTGACATATTCATTTCTCCTTTAAAAAAATTATAGATAAATTTAATTACTTTAAAATTAAAAAGTGTTTACATCTTCAATTAAAAAGTTAATTTTAATTGATAAAAATATATTATTTATGTTTTAATTAATAATCTGTCAGGGAAATACCCTACATTTAATTAGCAGACATGCAGTGTTTTTATTTTTGTAGCGAATTTTTAGTTTTTATACGAATGCTTTCTACAACAAGCTGAAATGCGTGAAACTAGGTTAAAGAAGTAACAAATATTAGTTAACATTTTCATGTTCATTTTGATAAAATTGGCGTCATTGATAACCTAGATAAATAACATGAAAATTGTTTCTCTATTTTACGATGGTATGACAGCACGTGATGTAATTAGTACGCACGAAGTTCTTTTTCGTTTGGCTGGAATATATTAAGATTTGCTTGAATTGGTTTAGTGGATTAATTTATTATTGTAAATTTATTTAATGCTCCTTTACTACATATTTGCATAATTTATCCTTAAGAGATCATCACCCAAAAGCATTAAATTAACACATGTTACATGAGGTAGATATGTTAAGACTATTCATCAGCTTTAGCCGTTTTCTCAGTACGATTACACACATAGGCAAATTTAGTAGAGATGAAATCCTTATTTTAATTGACCGAATGCTAGCACTGAACGAAGCTAATAATGCGGAGAGATACAAATTAAATAAGGCTCCGCTAGCGAAGAGTGGTTATACATTTGGACGCAGCCAACACGATTGTGGCCAACGATCTGATGCACGAGATTTTATTAAAAATTGTTTAGAAAGAGCTGAAGTTGCTTCTGAACAAATACAAATAATTATTGGGAAACTAGAAGACTATACTCAAACGTTATCACCTACAGAGCTTGAAACTGTTAATAATGCTCTATCTAAAAACGTAGAAGCCATTAATCAATTTGATCTGAACCACATGAATGCTGCCGTAGATCATGTATCCGCTATTTTGACTCGTTCTCTTACTAGTGAAATAGGTATAAAGGTAAAAAATATCATTTTAGAAATAGATGATCCTAAACTGTTCTTACAATTGATAGATTACCATAACCAGTTTCACCTATCTGCCAACGGACCATTAATGCGGTTTTTAAATGGTGAATCTATTGATCGGAGTGATCTAGCCGAAGGGAAGGTTGCGACTATTGATCCTAAAAAGGTAATAGGAGGTAGGCTATTAGGGGAAATAAGAAGATTCATCAATGAATACACAAAATATGGGGTAGAAAACCGTAATGACTGTGTGCGTAGGCAAGATAATATAAACAGCATTGATCTTATCAAATTTCGTCCACCTTCCTCGGGTTCTACACCTCCACTACCACCGCCCGAGGGGAATCATCCAGCTCACGGCCACCCCAGACCAGGCACACCAAATCCAACTCCTGGCCCGCGACCGCTACCACCTCGTCCTGGCACACCGCCAAGACCTAGCCCTTATCCATTACCACCTCGTCATAGACCTGCTCCCCCCTCAACACCTCCTCAGCCTCCTCGGCCTGCACCTACGCCCAATCCACCTCTTCCTTTACCGCCACCGCCTCGTCAACCACGGCCAAACCCGCCCCATAGACCATCTCCACGCCCTATTCCTATCACTCCCCAGCCATTACCTATATCCTCTCTTAATGATGTTAATGACGAACTAGTGCCTCAAAACTTACTTGATAAAGAGAATGTTAATAGATGCGAAACCAAAATTGATTCTTTATCAGAGTTAAGTGAGCCTTCTTCCAGTTCGTTTAATCCGAATAGAAAGACTGAGCCCAATAAAAGAAGTTATTCTACATATGTGAGTAGATCGCATTTTCTAGCAAATTTACCCACTAAGCCTATCCATCCCATGCATAATTCTAATAATGGAGTAAGAAGAATTAGTAAAATCAATTTCTTCGCAGAAAATTATGGCAAAGGCAGCAGGCTATTGAGCTCGCGCAACAAACTCGTTAATTGTCTCATATCAAGTATTAAAATGATTAAATAGTAATTATAATAACACGATAGCATGGCGACTTACGCAGTCGCCATGCTGATTTTACTAAAATATATATTTAACCATCATTAATCATTACCTTATGAATCACACAAATCATTTACCATAAATTTGGAGAAAGGCCATGATTAGCTCTGCTTTATTATGACAATTTAACTTTTCTTTAATCCGCTCCATATAGGTTTCTACCGTTTTATAAGAAAGTGTAAGTTTTTTTGCTATTTGTTTAAATGTTAATCCATTACATAGAAGTTGCATGCAATTTCTTTCTTGGGAAGAAAGATACTTAAATTTTATATCATTTGGTGGTTGGAAATTAAATTTTTTTGCAAGCTCAGAATATGAGGTTACGCTAACAGGCACATTGTTTGCATCACTCTGACTAAAAGATATGCCTAAAAGGTCTCCAGCGCAAGAACCCCCAAAAGTGTCGAATCTGAATTAACCTACCAGGAGAATGTAACCTAATAAGTGTTGCCAGTTACAAAAACTAGCAGTCCTAGCTATTGTTTTACAACTAACAGCATCTGTAACATACTC
>JBGAPT010000035.1:0-21753 GCA_044221135.1 Gammaproteobacteria bacterium | reverse complement strand
AGCCGAAAATTTAATCAGGGAAAAAATAAATTTAGTAGATAAGACTTACATTCTTTTATTTGGTTTTTCCTCATCGCAGCGAGAAGCTCGTGCTAACAAACAACTTAACCTAATTAATCAGCTAAAAGAAGCTCTTTCCTCTAAACAAATTAATTCTAATGCAAAGAAGCTAATTCAGCAAGATATCTCTTTCATTTCAACAGAAATTTTTAAATCTTTTCTTACTCAAGAAATGGTTTCTATACATCAATCCAATATAGGAATGTTACTCCGTATTTTTAAGCAAAATGAAAAAATATTAAAAATAGAGTTAATAGAATATCTCAATCAAGGAAAATATCAAGAAGCAAAAAAAATACTTTTAAAAATACAAGAAATTGGAGGTGGAGAATTTCCTAAACCTTCATCGGAGTGGTATTGTTTGTTGGGTAGAACCTATTATGGACTAAAAGAATACAAAGAATCTGACAAGAGTTATGAAGCTGCATTTAACGATATAAAAAAAACAAAAGGGACTCTTAACATCGCAAACTACACTAATTGGCTTATTTATAAGATGGAAATGCTTATAAGTAAATATCAATTATCTAACGATACTGGGGAAAAAATAATCCAACCAGAGTTAAATACATTATTCCACAATTTTAAAGAATATGAAAAAGAACATCCTCAGCTTGCAAAAAAATTACAGGAAATTTCTAATCTCTTTCCAATTACTTCCCCAAACGAATCGAAGAGCGAGGCAAACGCACTCCCAATTAATTCTAACAAATCACCTGCTAATGTTACAAACAGTTCTGACAATTTGCCTGTAGAGGTTCTTTTACAGAAACTTAAGATAAGTATTACAAATTTTTCTGGCCCTGAGAAAAGTAAGCTAGAGAACAAGAAGGAAGTTATTTTGTTAATCGATGCATTATTATCAAAAAAACCTTCCTCTAAGCTAAATCAGACAGAACAAGACGAATTTAGAAAATCATATAATGATTTGAACGAAGTACTGTTAAAAGAAGGTGATTTTAAATTATTATTCGAGCTATATTATAAAATAAAATCTACTTCTGCCTTTTCTTATTTCGTTCCTGAATCCGATCACTCATTTAAATTATTGCCTGCTGAAATTGCACCTCCTGTTGCTCCTAATGTAAAAGATAAAAAAACAGATAGCCCTGCAGAAAATAACAGCCAAGATTCAGCATTTGCAGCTGCAACTAGTACATCTTATCAGGGAGTAGCCAAAGGTAACCCTGTTGATAAATGGCGATTTTTTGAAGAAGAAGCGAGTCATATTATGACAGAATCAATAAGGTGCCAAGGAAAAGTAAATCAGAACAGGGTAGCCATGTTATTTAATTCTCTTGACTATTTTTTAATGCAAAATCCACATCAAGTGAATAACGTAATTGGATTACGATATACATTACTTAGTTTTTTAAATCAACGTACAGATTATCAAGCCTCTCAAAGCCCTGGCGGTCAAAAAGATTCTTCACAGAACGAAGATGTTCCTTCTGATGGAAATTGTTTTTTTTGGGCAGCTGCACGGCAGCTTATTCATTTTTTAAAAAATCATCAAGAGAATACATGGCCATCTCTTATTTTCCTGGAGAGCTTAGTAAAAGAAGATGAAAATTTGCCAAAAGAGCTAAAAAATAAATCGATTAAGGAGATTATTTCTGATGAAAAATTAAATACACCATATTATCGTCAAGGAGTTTTAATTACTCCGTTAGAAGATATTTTGCAAAAAGCTTTAAGGAAGGATATTTCTAGGCGTCTTGAGAGATTTCAGGTAACCCCCGTAATCCGCAGCATTTCTGTAGAGAATATTAGTTTTATAAGAGGTGTACTTGAGAGCGCAGTTCAGCGTGATAGTCGGGGTACTCTAGAGCAAAAAGAAAGCGACCCCCCCGAAATAGTACATCTTATAAATATTCAATCCTTTTTAGAACATATTCAACACAAGATTATTGAAAAACCTAGTCAGCCGTTACAACCAGCGGATGCTCCTACTAAGAAAAGAAATAAGAAGCGAAGCTATCAAGATAATGCGGGAGAGGATAAAAAATCTGAAGCTCCTGAAGCGAAAGTTCAGGAAGACCCTAATGATCAAATCAAAACTCTTATAGAGACGGATGAAGGTTTCAGGACAAGGTGGAATAGTGTTTTAAGCAGTCTTGGTTTTTTGTTGGCTGCCGATAGATCTCACGTAGGAGAGGAAGCATCTCTTCTGCTAAGTCATCGTCTCCCCGGGGTTGCTATTCAACTTAGCGTGCAAGACAGCGAAGGAGCACTTCTTCCTATACCTGAATATATTTTAGATGGAAAAAGAACAACAAAGGATACTATTACTGGTATTCCTACCATTCATTTAGTTAGATTACCTTACGCTCATTATAATTCTTCGGGTCTGCTTTTAAGAAGTACTCTTTCGCTAGAAAACAAAGAAGAAAAATCAGTAGCGCCTTCTGCAAAAATAGAACCTAAGGCAAAAAGAGAGCTTTCCCCACTCGGTGAACATAACATAAATGCTGAAAAGAATAGAGTAAGATATAATCAACTACATCGCGAAGCTATTGCTCTTATTTCAAAAATGCCAACTATGCGGCAGAACAAGGAAACCCAAAAGCTTTCAACAATGACTCTTAGTGACATCAAGAAATTTGAGGAGTTTGTTAAGGGGCTAAAGAAACCACCTTCGCTTACGCTACGATCTTCCTACAATCACCGATAGCTGTGTGATTCATAGACATCGTTTCAACTAATTTGATATATTTCCCACCCGTATAGATAAACAAATAAAAGCACGGACAAAGTGGGTTAATCTTTACTTGGAAACCAAGGATGCTGGTTTCGTTTGTCGGAAGTGCGGTATCTCTCGTCCCACTTTGCGTAAGTGGCATTGACGTTATTTAAAAGATGGTCTTCAAGGACTAATAGGCCAGAGTAAAAAGCCTCACTCCTCACCAAATTACAAGCTGACTCAGGAACGAATTAATTTAATTTTAAATTTACGTAACGAACGTAATTTAGGGGCAAGACGTATTCAAACAGAGTTAATTAGATTGCATAGTTGCTCCCTCTCTTTGGCAAGCATTCATAAAGCGTTAACCGCTCAACAAGCTCAGCCTATCAAAAAACTTAGACGTAAAAAGAAATTTAAACCCTACAGCCGATCGATTCCTGGTGACCGTATTCAAATGGATACATGCAAGATTGCACCTGGAATTTATCAATATACCGCTGTAGATGACTGCTCTCGTTGGCATGTCTTAGAAATTTACAAACGTCGAATTGCAAATAACACTCTACATTTTCTTGATTTAGTAATGGAGCAATTTCCTTTTCCAATACAACGAATTGGCTCTGTTGCATTAAAATTTTAATTAAATAAAATTGCCTATGTTTTCAGTTAATCAGCAATTGAGAATAATTTTTCAATAAATCGCTTTTGTGCAAGTACATCATTTTTTGCAATATGACAAACTTGGCCTTTGCGAATCATATTCAACCCCTCATAACCTGCAATGGTATTAGCTGCTGTGTGAAAATTCTGAAACCATTGCTTATACCGTATACGTCGTTTAGTAAAGCGGTGATCTGCTTCAAGGCGATTATTTAAGTATCTCACTTGCCGTAATTTAGAAAAAAATAACCCTTGTTTTTCTTGCTGCAGATCAATAAAAGCAGATGGATAATCGGTACAAATATTTCCATTTTCCTTTGACCCTAATCCACGTTTCATCGACTCGCCAAGAGGAGCCTGTTTTTCTAATATAACGGCGGCAACGTTTATTAATTCGTGGAGCGTACGTTTGAACCCATCGATATAGAGTAGTATGATTAACCTTTATTCCTCGTTCTAACATCATTTCTTGCAGATCACGATAGCTAATACCGTAACGACAATACCAGCGGACAGCCCATAAAATAATTTCTCCCGTGAACTTACGCCATTTAAAGTCTTTGTTATTTACCATTACTGCCATCCTTCTTTTCTACTAACATTCTATGAGAGCAATTTATAAAATTTCTGTATTTCATGCAACAGAACCATGCTTTTCATCTATTGCATTATTTCTGGGTGGAATCACAATATCAACCCATGAAAAATGATTATCTAATGAACCGTAAACAGCATTAGAATCATATGCTGTATCCGCTGTTATTTGTTTTACTTTATTTGGTATTGGTTCAATGAGTGCATCAACAACTGATGCATCGTGTGTTTTACGAATTGTTAATTCCGTTGTTTGAATAATGTTGTATTGATCAACACTCACATGAAGTTTACGCCAATTACGTTTTTCGCTGATTTCACCGTATTTTTCACGTACCCATTCATCTTGCCCATAACATTTAAGCCCAGATGAATCAATGGCAATCATTTTAATATCGGTTCCTTTAGCATGCGCTAATCGATATGCCGGGTGTTTCAACCCTAATGTTTTTAATCGCTTTGACAGCGTACTAAAACTGGGTGAACATAAATCAATATCCATCATTTTAAATAATGCATTAACAAATCCTTCGCACTGTCTGAGTGGTAATTTAAATACTTGTCTTATTTCATGCACAGTTATAATCGCCATGTCACTAAATAATAAGGGTGTACCTGAGCCATCATACTGACGATCTGCAATTCTCCACTGATCAATGACATCAGGTGATAACCAAATCGTGATATCACCCCGCATTTTCATTTTTTTGTTGTAGTCAGACCAGTCTCTTTTTGGTTGCGTCTTTATTATTTTTTTGTTGAGCCGATAATAGAACTGTCTAGCTTTAAATGGCATGAGCTGACTCCAAATGGGTGTGATTAATCGGCGATCAATGATCGTTTTTGGGTTAGTAATGATACTCTCAAGGGGTTACGAAACAAACTCTCAAAAAACTAATAAAAACAAGAAAATATAAAAATATGTCAATAAAATAACAATTAAATCTTTATTTTATCAATAAATTATCCTATTTATTCCATATAAAAATCAAAACTCATTATAATGGCAAAAAATAAAACATCTTCTATACTAAAAATAGAACAAAAAATAGAGGAGATGATAAAATGTTACCTAAACAATCGAGATCTCGTTCCCCTAAGGCTTCTAAAGAATTAACTAATTCGGCTGAAAAGAGTCACGAGGCTACAGAAGCTCCAGTTGCTCCTGAAAAGGAAGCGGAGCAAAAAAAGGACAGCAGCTTGCATAATGAAGCCCGGCCTTCAAATAAAGCAACAGAGCAAGCTGAAAAAAGCAAGCTTATAGAAGAAAAAAAAGAAAAAGAAAAAAAAGAATTTGGTAAGAGGTATTACGCATTAGAATTACAATCACCACTCGAAGAACCGAAAGAAGTAGGAATAAAGAGAAGAATCAAGTCTACAAACGCAAGGAAAGCAGGAGCATCCGAAGAAGAGCTAAAGAAACTAGAAAAACCAGACCAAAAGTATAGCCAGTGCAAAATCCTTTTTCAAGAAATATCTCCAGAAAATGTAGCAAAAAGAAAAGAAGACAATTCTTATAAATTATATGTAATTGATAATCCGCAGAAGTATGCAGCAGTTGAGAAAATAATAAAACAATATTCCCCAGAAGCAAGTTTAGAACTTTTCCACCATACTGCTCCTGATCTTATTAGAGGTAATAAGGAATTTCTTAACATGGCTACGGAGCTAGAAAAAATCTTGGTATATGATGAAAAAGCCGTTGCTACTGGTCAGCGCTTAGCAGAATCAGAAAGCGATGAGCTTGGAAAACGAATACAGTTTGCAGAATTGTTATATAAAAAAGCTCTCTTTGATTCAGAGAGTCTAACTTCTAATATAGGCATGGTCAGATTAGAGGAGGCTCCTTCTTCTGAGGGAGGAAAAAGAATATTACTCGTAGCTTCTTCGGCTAAGCTTAATAATTTATCAGAAGATGAAGCGATAAGAATATTAGAAAGTGCTTTAGAAGGCTCATCTCTTTCGGAATATGTAGATATTGTTTATTTAGTTACGAAAGGTAAAGAGAACGCAAAGGCATATGGATTTCAGACAACATTACGAGTGATGAACAATAGAGGAGTCCAGATTTATCTCTGTGCTGAACCAAAGCTTGCAGCAGAATACGATAAATTGCAGGAGATATATCATCAGAGTCTAGAACTCAAAGGAGAAAGCCATATTCTTATCACTAAAAATTCCGATGGACCAGGATACTCAGTAGAAAGAATAGATTCTTGTCCTGAGTGTGTCGCACGCGTCAAAGATTATGAAGAAAGACGTAATCAGCCATCTAAAGAATTAAGCCCACCACATACCTATAAATACGATAAACTCGAAAAGAATTTAGAAAAAACAGATATTGTAAAGAAACATTCAGGTACAAACAAAGATAAACCTGAGAGACGCGATACAGAAGAACGACATGATCGCAGTCATAAAGAAAAATCACATGATCGACACCATGAAGAAAAATTAGAAAAACAAGCAAGTACAAAAAAACATTCAAGCACAAAAAAAGATAAAGATGAGAGAAGTCATACAGAAAAATCAAGCGATCAAAGTCATAAAGAAAAACCAGAGAAACAAGAAAGTGCAAGAAAACATACACGTACAGACAAAGATAAATCTGAGAAAAGTAACAAATCAAAACGAAAGCATTCTTCCTCTCCTAATGAACCTCGCAAAAAGGCGGATGACCAGCATGCGCAAAGACACTCACCTGATCCTCATGAGAATAAAAGCCCCCATGATGAACACGAGCAAAGAGGTAGAAAAAAAGAACGCCAGGATGAATCTAGAAAACGGGATAAAAAATTCGGCCGTGGCGAAGCTAGCCACAGAAGTCATGATAGAAGAGAGCGAAGCTCTTCAACCAGCCGCTTGTTTAAACCCGCTGACCGCAATCAACAAAGAAAAGATCCTCAAACAAAATATGAGAAAGAACGATTCCGGCCCCGATCCCGGTCCCGGAGTTAAAAGAAAGAGCAGATATTAATTCAAGCTCTTAATAAAAATCACCTAACTCTTCTTCTTTTAGAAGAGTGATCTTCTCTTAATAACACAGGTTTTGAAGTACTCTGGGAAGAGGATTTTACTTGCTTCTGAGAAGCACTAAAAAAACCATGGTTATAATTATAACCATGGGTATAACCAAAAATAAGCTTGACAATCGAGTCTGAAAAAGAAAAATCATTCAAGACACGATATTGTCTCTGTGCATTAGTATGTCTTTTTTCAATTTTTATTTTCATTTTTTCGCGAACGTCTTCATAGGAACAATAAAGAAGGGCATTTCTGCCTTGAGAATTCACTACTTCAGCGCCATAGTCAAGAAGTAATTTTGCAGCATCGCTCATACAATTTTCAAGAGCATACATCAGAGCAGTCATGTGTTTATGGGGTAGATTTTGAGGATTAATAAAAACACTCGACAGATTTTCTTGATTAATATTAGCTCCAGCATCCAGTAAAAGCTTTAAGCAATCAGTGTCATCTGTACGAGCAGCTTTAGCGAGCGGAAATTCTCCCCAAGCATCACATTTTTCTAAATCAGCCTTTTGGTGAATCAGAAAAGAAACAGTTCTTCTACTTCTGTTTGATGCAGCTATGCATAAAGAAGTCTGGCCATGAAACTCTTTCGAAGAGGGTGAAGCTGGTAAATTAACATCAACCCCTCCTTCTTTAACTAAAGTAGCCACTATTTTTTCTTTATCGTGATGGGCAGCCTTATGTATAAGTAATGAACCTGTTTCAGAATGAGGTTCATTGATGGGATTGTCTAGGTTGTATCCCTTCTTTTTTATAAACTTAAGGTCCTCAGGAGAAGAGGTTAATATATTAAAAATATCCTTAAGTAGTAATATAGGCATGCTTTTTTACCAAATCAAATATATGAGATATAAATTATACGTTTTACTGCTACAAATTGCTAACGAGATTTTTGAATGCTATAACTCAGTAAAAAATTTTACTAAAAAATTCAATAGAAAGAATAAGATAAGCAGTGCTATTTTTTATTTTGACACACATATATTCAGTAATAGCTTACTGTGCTAGCTACCTCCCTAATCTAGTTTGGCACATTATAAACTGTTTTCGAATATCTAATGAGCAATAAAGCAAATATTAGATTTTTTCTATAGAGATATTGCTACTACGTTCGAGCGTGACAAAATTTTAATATACCTTAATGTAAAATATAAAACCAATTGTAGCCCAACAATAGCATAAACAAACACTGAAATCGAACAGCTAAACAGCACTCCTAGTAATAATGGAGATAAGAAATAAATAAAGTTTCTTTGTGCGAAAGCTAGTGATGAATGAGCCTGGACTAATGCGCTATTGTCTCCAGCTGATAAAATAAAGTCATCCCTGAATTTCTGGAATGAAATTTGGATTAATATCCCAATTAGTATCGCAACTGTGATAATACTGTAACCGGTTGTGAGAAATAATGGGATTATCAAAAAAATGCCATTGAGAACCAAGAGAGTTGATACCCATGGTTTTTTTATGGCAGATAAAAATAGCACATAACAGCTACTGGCAATTAAAATGGCGAGTTGGTCGGTTGACCAAAGCCATTGACGGAGTAAGGTGGGGAGGCTTGAGGTAAGATAAATATGTGTGCTGGAGGCTAGTAGAGGTATCAATCCAGCGAGTAATAATGATGCTGTTGTTTGTAATAAAAAAATTAACGTAGGGGATTTTAATAACAATTTATGAATCAAAATAGGGGGATTATCAGGCTGTTTTACTTGATTTTTTATCGGTATATTCGCTCCGATTAAAAATATAATGCTTACAATATAAGTGAATGCATCAATGATTAATACACTATTCAGGGTTGATTTAAAAAGTAGTAAAGGTGCTAGCACTGCTGCTAATATTCCAGCTATTCCGCTCACTAATTCTCTATTGCCAGAATATTTTCTAAATTCTTTTGGATCCTCTAATTCAAGACGAAAAGTGATGGAAAGTAAAATTGATACTAGCGTTGAGGGAAGACAGGTTACCATAATGCCAAGCAAAGTCAGTGTAAAATTATTAAAATGAAACCCTGCAAACAAGATAAGAAGTGCGATAAAGCCAAATAGTTGTGACAAGATAAGAGAACGATAAATCCCTAGGTAATGAACAAGTTTGTTTGTGTGGTAACTCATACAAAATGCTGCAAATGTGCGGGCGCTTAAGGCTAATCCGAGGTATAAGATACTATGAAAATGATTTTCTATGCTTAAAAATGAGGCTATTCCACTTAAAGCAGACCCTAACATAGTTATAAAATAGAAGGTGAGTAATAAATAAAATAATCGCATGAAATATCCTGGCAATTTTAGTGATAGTTTATTTAACTTATATCATGCATAATCAGGTTTTACTGTATGAAACGGATTAAGACGTGTTTCATCGTTACCGTCTTTATCAGATACAGCTAATATAGCTACAACGATAGCTGCAGGCATAACAGCGATGACTGTGACGGCTATTTTTATGACATAGGATGCAACAATAATACTAATGATCCGGTTTATGGGTTGTATACCATACATATCATATGTCAATGTGATAATAGAAAATGCAAGTTGCCCAACACCACTTGCGCCCAGGCTACGTATCCAGAAATATTTTCCTCTGATTATTCTTTTCCATCGAGAGATGATCTGGGCATTGATAAATAAACCAATCAGAGTACCTAAAAAACTCCCTATAAATACGCGTGGCAATTTCCCTAATACCTGATCGTAAGCTGCTTGATAGTGCCAAAAATCAGGAGAAGGAAGCAAAATCAGGAAAGAGCATGCAAAGGCAAAAATCAGTTGGCATGTCAGGCTGTAAAATATAATTCTTTTCGTGACAGTATATCCATATCGTTCTGCAATAATATCTAATATTACATGTACAAAAGGAATTACAAAGGATCCGACTGATATGACTATACTACCTATAGCAATCAGCTTGTAAATAACCACATTGGCAATTAACATGAATGTGATATAGAGCATTACAAGAAAAGTAAGAACGCTAGGCTGCGATTTAGTTTGTAAGTTATCTTTCATCTAATACCTCTTTAAATTGTCCTTGTAGAGTGTTTTGTAAGTCCTTTAGTTCTGCCTCTTCCATCTGATCGATAAAAATAGGAGATGACATTATTTTTTTTGCGATGGTACGAGCTTTTTGAGTGTCATTTTTTTTATAATAAAGGAACAGATCGAGCAATGGGCTAATCGCCTCTTGATCGATAGAGGATGCTTCATGCAAAAGAGATACTGCTTCTTGATACAACTCCATTTTTTCAAAGCATTTGGCACGAAAATAGATATTCATGCCTACTGCGGGTGGGCCCAGTCTAGCCGCTTGATCAAAGCACATTGCTGCTTCAGAAAAATGCTCTAGTCTGTATAGAAGCAGCCCAAGTTCAGAATGACCGACTGAATCAAGAGGGTCTAACTCACAGAGTTCGCGCAAATAATTTTCGGCTTTAACAAAATTTTGATGATGTATATGCCATTTTGCCATGGTCTGTATGCAGGTATAGAGATTATCTTTTTTTATAAGACGTTCTATTTTACTTTGGCCTTCCTCGCTACGAGCGTATTGTTCTGCTAGCAATAAAAATTCACTTTGTTTTGATGATCCCAAGTGAGTCATCATAGCAATTCCACGATAAGCAATAGATTTTAAGATTGCCGTATTAAAACTATTTGAATCATATTCATTTACTTCTTGGATGTGAATATCTAATAATTTATTGAGTATAGTTTTATCAATTTTGGCTTGATGTCGACAAGAAAATACGATGATTCGGTTAATGAGAGAAATAGAAACTTCTTTTGGCAAAACAGAATGAATAAGTTGTTCATTTGCGATTTTTACAAGTCCATCTAAATTCAAATCCTGCTCATCGCATGACAATTTTATTTCTAATTTCGCAATTTCTTGAATAAATTGTATCTCTAACAAGAGTGCGGGTGCTATTGGATTGGGTAACTCGATAAGTAGAATATCTTCAAATAAACTATAACGTAACATCAGTCGCAAAAAGTTAATAGCTTTTTTTGGATGATCAGTGATATTTTGTAAGGCATCTGCTAGATTAGATTTTATTTTTTTAATGGTAGCGTGAAGTTTCTTATGATAATGATCATTTTCTAATTTTGTTAACTCTAAAAAATAGCCTGTTTTGGGTATTCTTTGCGGGAAATGATTAAGATTATCGAGTAATGAAAAATTATTGATTATTTCAAAAAAATACGCTGAAGTGACAGTTGGATTTTCGGTATAGAGACCTATGTAACCACAACTTACGTGAGGATATTTATACATAATGATCCCTATAAGCGAGAAGAATGAGCGGGTCGACTAGCCATGATAGGTTGTCTTCTTGATTCGCATTGAATAGTTGAAACATTTTGAAATCCTGAAAGAAACAGTAATTTTTTATATTCATAGAATGTTCTTTCTCTACCTTCTGTTTGTAGCAACATAGTCAAATCAGCAAGAGAAGCAGTTCCAACCCGATTTTCAGGTAGAATTGACTCCAGGATGAGTAATGTTTTAGTTTGTTTTAGATGAGTAAGTATTCGCCCAAGTATACTAATATTTGTTTCGTCAGACCAGTCATGCAATATCCAACCAAGAATAATTAAATCATATTGTTGTTCTGGGTTTAATCCGCTTAAATTATTTTCTTTTGTTTCCTGCATAAATGAGCCGCCTACAAAGTGCACCCTGGATTCTTTTGGCGCATAATGGTGAAATACTTTTTCCATGAGTGGGATAGCATCCGGCAATTCATAGATGTCGATTTTTTCTATAGAGTTGTCATGTTCAAGCAATTTTAATACAAATGCACCGCTGCCTCCTCCTACATCCAGTACTGTTTTTATATTTTTAAGTTTGACGGTATCGATGATAACCTTATTATCTTCTAAGTTAAGCTGATGCATCCCATTGGTAAATACTTCCAGCAGTATCGGGTCATTTTTATATAAATCAAAAGGGTGAGTGACTTCATTATCAAAAAAAGCGCCCCATTGGCTTTTTCCTGTTTTCAGTGCACCTAGCAGCCCTTTAACGCTGAACATGGGGAGCATAATTTTTTCAAAGTGTTTTATACGATTGCCTATATAATCTGGAGAATCAGAAAGAAAATATTTTTTTGTTTCACTGGGGATAGAATAAGTACCATTTTTATTTTTAACAATTAAATGGTGATTGATAGCCGATTCAAGCATAGCTTTATTAAAATTTGGCCGTGCTGCCATGATTTCATTTAAAGATTTTGCATCGTCTTTCAAAAGGTCAGGCAGGTTGTTATTAAACAACCAAAACAAGACAAGTGAGCTTTCTTTTGAGTAAACAGGATGGTTTTCTACAGGAATAAATTTATCATTTACTTTGATAACAAGCCCTAAGCTCGCAGCGGCATGTAAAAAACGGGATAGAGCATCTAAATTGACATCAATTTTTTTCGCTATCTCTGCTAGATCGGAGGTAGCATGTAAAATGCTTCCTAATTTTAGCTCAAGAAATGCTTCATACACGGCTGCTTTTCTATAAGCTTGCTGACATTCAGCTAGAACAGCTTGATAATCAATTTTTCTTGTTTCCATCCCATTTCTCTCTTATTGTAAGCTTATCCGCTATAGCTGAAACCAGCCGATTTTCTTTTTGAACGATAAATTAACATAATCGTCTTCTCCTTTATAGTAAATAAAATGATGCTGGGCTATTGTTTGTTTTCCTCATGCATCTCCTTTAGCTTTTGTTTTTCCTCATTTTCCATGATTATATTTTCAGTACCGTATGTATAACCGATACGATGCGCATCTTGCGGGCTCATGCGTGTAATAATGGATTGATTATGTGAGAGTTCACCAGCTGATTGTTCAATAATTTCATCCGAATTATATTTTTTAAGACGAAACAGGATTTTCTTTATTTTTTCTGAAAATCGGCTTTCTGAGATTTTGAATTTATTTTTCTTAAGATCATCGCAAGCGTGAAAAGTAATGGTTCTTACGTCTTTTTTAGAAAAACATTCTAATAGACGATCGTCTTCTACTATTTCTTGTGGTGTATAGTCTATTTCTTTTCCTGTACCCACAATATGAATTTTTATTTGGCATGGCGCATAAGCATTTTCTGTAATGCTTACGATGCGATAGGCTTCTCTAGCTTGTAGTTCTGTCTGAACTTCCTGGTATTTTTTAAATATCCAATTGATATACTCAATTAATGACAGTGTTTTTTTGCTCATATGACTTTATTTTCCTTATCATCCTGTTCCTGTATGCTATATATTTATCTAATCTTCATAATCTAATCGTGCTTGTACAAGTGCACCTAAAATAATGTCGTTAGACTGTAATAGCGCCATTTTAAAATTTTCAAAATCTGGGCTGAGCGGTTTAATATAGTGGTCTTTCCCATCTATTAGCAATTGACGAAACATAGCTTCGGCGTGGTCTCGCAGTTTGATTGCGACATATCCACGATCTTTAGGTTTTTTTTCAGGGTCAATTATTAAAAGAGTATCTTTAGGAAAGAGGGGTTCCATAGACGCATCAGGCATCTTCAGCGCGTAAGTATTTTTACCCGCTGCAATATCGATTACAGTACGAAGAAATTGAGCTTCTTGAGACGCTTTTGGCCAATTTGCAGCTTGTGCCGGTGTAAGAATAGGAATGCGTCGGATAGTTTCACTTTTAGAAGGTAACCAAGAGATGGGTTGTGCGCCTGTAAGCTGATCTATAGATATATTAAAAAAATCTGCTATTGGCTTTAACGTTTTAACGTGAGGCCGTTGGTATATCCCTGAAGCAATTCTTTGCACTGTGGGTTGTTTTAGGCGAGCGCGACGCGCAAGCTCAGTGACATGAATTTCCTTTTCTTGCATTAATCGCTGCAAAATTTCACCAATCTTTGATTTTTTAATCGCCATGGTATATGACATAAATCCTTACCTTTGTGAGCAGCAGTATATATTACGTATTGACATGAATCAAATAAATTTGTCTAATATACGAAAAATACTTATTAGAGTATTTTAAGTATAACCTAAAGGAGATAGGCATGTCATTAAATAACAGTAATAAAGGAAACGCTTTTAAAAATATAGAAAGCCCTTTTACGGAATTATTTTCATTGCTCAAGCGATATGAGCACTCATCAAAAGAGTCGCCGGCATGGGCTTATAGCACATCAGAACTTAAAGCGATTTATAACCATGTAGATAATGCAATAGTGATTTTATTGCAGGGGATGCAGGACGTCGGCAACTTGATTGGTTTGCTTGATTCAAAAAATAAAAAAATCATGGCAGGATTCAGTGCGCTGGGATTTTTTATTGCAATGATTAGTAATCTTGCTGAGGCATTGCATATTTTGCAATTGGATACGAATTATGTTTTACGGGAGCGAAGTTCTGTTGGTTAGTGATTCTGACCGCTGCTATTCTTTAAATATTTACAAATTTCATCTAATGTTGTAAATTTTGAAAGAGATCAGCTTAAGTGGAACTCCAAAAGCGCGTCTAATAGCGTAAAATTATATTCTATCCGTTTCAATTTTGTGTCTCTATAAAAACAGCATTATTTGGAGTAATTCCACGTTCATATGTACAAAAAGTATCTGCAGCATCTAAAGTTCTGTTGTGGATTTTTATATTAGTAATAACTTCTAAAGCACCAGAATCAATACACTTTTGCTGTGCTGCTTTAACAATTTCAAGAAGCTGATTAAGCTCACCCTTCATTGTAGTTTCCATTGCACTCACCTGATAAGGGACATTCGATTTTTTAACGACCTCAATAGCTTGATCGACTAGCTCAAAATTATTACCGCTTCTCATTCGTGGGATCACCTGAAAAGCAAGATATACTTCAGAATTTTGTTTCTTTGTATCGGACATTTATTTTTCCTCTTAATTTATATACCTGTATGAGGTATTTTATTTTGTTACTTAGCTAAATAGATGGTAATGATATCGGATTTATCGCTACTTATGCAATTTTATTAAACGAATCATTTAGTCCAATTTCAACGCAGAAACCGGAGTGCATCATAACACTATTGCAAAAAATCTGATTCCTGCTATATAACTTATTTAAGCTATAAAATGAATTAATTGAAAGTAGCTTTTAATATGGCACAATCTTAAAGTAGTAATAGGCAAATAATTACTTATTCTATTTTTTCAAGCAACGATCTTGGTAAATGATAAAAAAGTCCATTATCAATAGCTTTTTCTATGAGTTGCGATTTTGAATAGCAATTTAATTTATCTTTAAGTATATTAATGTAGTCTTCTACTGTTCTTGCTGAAATATTTAAAATAGCTGCGATTTCTCTCATTGTTTTTCCGCGCAGAATAAAAAATAAACATAATTCTTGCTTTTCTGTGAGAGAAAAAGCATGATGATCATAACTAATGATATAATTTACTTGTTTGTTTTTTGAATTAACTTTTTTATTATCCATTTTACCTAGAACAAGCATTCCTTTGACTAGATGTTGATTTGTTACATCCATGGCTTGTATATATAATTTTTCCAGCCCATCTTCTGTTTTAACCACTTGCCGTTCTGTCAACATAGCTTTCCAGCCTGTCTCATAGCTCAAAATTTGTATGGCTTGCAATTTATTAAAGGAAGAAGATAGAGCTAGTTTATCTATTTTCAAGAACTCAGATGCAGATTCACATACCTTTGATGGTATATCATAATCAATACGGCCTATCGCATTTTCTGAGTTTTTCCAACCACATAAGTTTGCAAGAGCGGGTGTAATAGCAATAATTCTAAAATCAGCATTTTTAATAGCGAGTAAGCCAGGCATTTTGGCCAAAGTATCTGCTTCAAACGTATTTTTTTCAGACATATTTCCCGCTCTTTTTTAAAAAATCTCGGTAATTTAAATTCCTCTCAATTAGTTAGTATGTTGCAACGATCTTTTAAATTTTCTAGGCTTTCATAGTAACACAAATATCTTATGATTGTAATGTACAACACATGGTATTTTATCTGATAAAAAAATTATTTTTCAGTAAAAATGATGCAATATAAAAATCTAATTAATTATTTAAATATCTCCTTTTAAATATTATTAACGGCTTGGCTTATTGCATGTGTAACCTCAATGCCTAACAAATTGTTCTGCCATTACCCGTATTTTTACCGGTTATATTAAATTCTATTTCTCTTTATCCTTAAAAGCATAGGAATTTTACTTTATGGATGAACATTAAAAATAGTTAGATATTTAATCATTTAAACATATTAATTATGAGGTGACTTATGAGTATGAGAATAATTGGAAATGCTATAGGAGAAGTTAGAGATGAAAGCAGTATTGCGAAAGCAACTGTAGGGCTTGTTAAAGAAGCTGCAAAAACCTGTATTGATAACGCAGTGGAAGTTAGTAATGCTGCAACAGAGACTGCTAAAACAGCAGTCAATGGAGCAGGCGCAATTAAATCACAACTTTCTGATTTTAAACAATATCTAAACTCTTCAAAAGCTGAAGCTAAAATGTTAGGATTTGATAAAGAAGAACTTAAAGAAAGGATAGGGCCTTTAAAAATAGAGACTGTTAAACTTTTACATACAACATACCAATCTAAACAATGGTTTTTCTCTCCAGAAAGTAAAGAAAGTGCGACTGTTATAAATAAGTTATATGCAATAAAACGGGACTCAAATGCAGACAATGCAAGAACAAATTTAGCGTTAGAATATTTATTTGACCAGAAAAATGTTGGAAAGCGGTTTCATGATATTCTGCTAGATTATATAAGAGGAGATATATTAGAAATGACTCCTTCGAAAAGATTAGTAAAATGAAATAATGATGATCGCGCCTTGACTGCTCTTAATAAGGTAATCAAGGTGCGTCATTTTATAA
Source organism: Gammaproteobacteria bacterium (assembly GCA_044221135.1). GTDB lineage: Bacteria > Pseudomonadota > Gammaproteobacteria > DSM-16500 > DSM-16500 > UBA4722. The sequence continues at coordinate 4,862 of JBGAPT010000035.1, read as the reverse complement.
GATGTTCATTACATTTAAAAAAATTATTTTTAATAACACCGCACTGAGCTAAACACATTTTGATCTAAATGATATGCAGAGACATTTAATTTTTTGGATAAGGAATCAGCAAGTTTTGCAAGCAGAGTAACTATACCAGTACAGCTATTTTTTAACTTATTACTCCTAAGCATTCTACAATAACTCCGCACACATGAGTCGCATCATTAATCTGCACCATAGGATATTGTGGATTAAGAGGCTTTAAGTATCCCACTCCACCATCGACCACATATTGCTTAAAAGTCGCTTCTTTTGCACGGGGAAGCATAGCAATAACATAACTGCCATGCGCTGCAGTCTTATCAGGATCAACGATAATCAAGTCACCTTCATGAAAGCTTTTACTATTGCCGGAATGTGCTTTCATCGAATCGCCGGTTACGCGTAATGCATACCAGTGTGGCTGATCAGTAAAAAAATGCGGCACCCATTCTTTGATTTCAGCACCACTTTTACGAGTATCTATAAAATCTGCAATTGCATTCCACGGAAGAATAGGTAGTGGGTATCGTATCCATTCAGATTTTTCTTTTTTTGATTTGGGTTCTTGGGTAACTGATAAACCGTATTGCAACCAAGCGGGGTCTGTTTTAAGGACAGCAGAGAGTTTTTTGAATTGCTGTAATGAGGGTGTTCTGCGTTCGCTTAAGTAATGTGTAATAGCGCCGCGAGTGACTCCCATTTTACTCGCAAGTATTTCATGTGCAGCAGGGAACTTCTCTACAAGAGTTGCAGCAACTTGGAGGGTGGTCTAATTTTGAAATGGTTTTACGGTATGCTCACTTGAGCAGTGACCATCTTAAAAAGGCCGCTGAGAGAATCTCGGTTACAAATTTGCTACAGTTGGGGGTTGCTTGAGTCGGGAAATTTCTCTGGGAGTGCCTCTAATACTGGCTCCCCGAACTGGACTCGAACCAGTGACCTAATGATTAACAGTCATTTGCTCTACCGACTGAGCTATCGGGGAATATTTTGGCTTAGGTGCTGTGCATACTAATATTGCTTTTGTTTTGCGTCAATATGTTATTTACTTTATTTGGGTTAACACGATGAAAAATCGTATTAAATTTTAGCTAAAGCGGTTTTTATTCGTTTCATGGCTTCTTCTAGGTTTTTCATGCTAGTTGCATAGGAAATGCGGATGTAGCCGGGGGCGCCGAAGGCGGAGCCGGGGATGATTGCGACTTCGGCGGTTTGTAAAAGGTAATCCGCTAAGTCTAGATCATCATTGATCTTTTCAGCCCGTTGAATGACGCCTTCCATGTTAGGGAAGGTATAAAAAGTGCCATGGCCGGGTTGGCATGTGACGCCGGGCATTTTTTGTAGTGCATCGACTACAAAATCATGACGTTCTTTGTAGGCTTTGGTCATGACGTCGATACAGGATTGATCGCCATTGAGTGCGGCTTCTGCGGCAGCTTGAGCGATGCTGGTTGGATTGGAAGTGCTTTGTGACTGAATTTTTTTCATGGCTGCAATAATGTGAGCGGGGCCTGCGGCATAGCCAATACGCCAGCCTGTCATGGCATACGATTTAGAGGCGCCATTGATGATGACAGAGCGATCATATAGTTCAGGGCATGCCATGACGATATTCGCAAAAGGCGTTTCTGTCCAGAGTGTGTGTTCGTAAATATCATCGCTGACTACGATAATAGAAGGATGTCGTAATAGCACTTGGCCTAATGCAGCCAGTTCAGCGGCAGTGTAAGCTATGCTGGATGGGTTGGAGGGGCTATTGAGAACCAGCAGGCGTGTTTTAGGGGTAATTGCTGCCTCTAATTGAGCAGGTGTTATTTTAAAATGCTGATTGATATCTGCTTTAATGAAGATCGGTGTGGCATCCGTGAGCTTTGCCATATCAGGGTAGGAGACCCAAAAAGGGATGGGTATGATTATTTCGTCATCTGCGTTTAAGAGTGCAGCAAATAAATTATAAAGACTGTGTTTTGCACCGCAAGAGACAATAATTTGTGCGGGGGTATAGGTTAATTGGTTATCTCGTGCGAATTTTTTAATGATTGCTTTTTTGAGTCCGGGTGTGCCATCTACAGCGGTATATTTAGTAAATCCTTGTTGAAGTGCGGTAATAGCAGCTTGTTTTATAAAATCGGGTGTATCAAAATCGGGTTCGCCAACGCCAAGATTAATAATATCTTTACCTGCCGCAATCAGTTCATCCGCTTTGGCTGTTACAGCAAAGGTAGGGGAGGGCTTGATGCGTTGGACGCGCGCAGATAAGTCTTTAATCATATTGTATACTCGCTTATTATGTGCCACTTATTAAGTTATGAAGTTATGAATTCTGAAAATCGGACAAAACGGATTATAATGTATCTTTCTGGGTTATTCTATCATGCCGCAATTATTTAAGCTTCACTCGCATTTTAAGCCCGCAGGCGACCAGCCTGAGGCAATTAAACAATTGACTACGGGCGTGCAAAATGGCTTAGCGCATCTAGCCCTGCTTGGGGTGACGGGTTCTGGGAAAACGTTTACGGTTGCGAATGTTATTCAAACTGTTCAGCGTCCTACATTAATTATGGCGCCCAACAAAACACTGGCTGCGCAATTGTACGGTGAAATGCAAGAATTTTTTCCAGAAAATGCGGTGGAATATTTTGTTTCTTATTACGATTATTACCAGCCTGAAGCGTATGTGCCTTCATCCGATACGTATATTGCCAAAGATGCAGCAATCAATGAGCATATTGAGCAAATGCGTTTATCAGCAACTAAAGCGTTATTAGAGCGTCGTGATGCGATTGTTGTTGCAACGGTATCTGCGATTTATGGTTTGGGTGATCCGCGCTCTTATTTAAGTATGATGTTGCATTTAGATCGAGGTGACCACATTGATCATCGGGAATTAGTGCGGCGCTTGGCGGAATTGCAATATACACGTAATGATGTGGATTTACACCGTGCTACTTATCGTGTTCATGGTGATGTGATTGATGTTTATCCGGCGGAGTCAGAAAAAGATGCGGTGCGTATTGAATTATTCGATGAAAAAATTGAAAACCTTGCATATTTTGATCCACTGACAGGTGAAGTATTAAGACGGGTCCCACGTTTAACCATCTATCCTAAAAGTCACTATGTTACGCCACGCGAAAAAATTCTGAGTGCTATTGAAGATATTAAACCAGAGTTGAGAATACGATTAGCTGAATTATATAGCTTAAATAAATTAGTGGAGGCACAACGTTTAGAGCAGCGTACTGTTTATGATTTAGAATTAATGAATGAATTGGGTTATTGTCCTGGGATTGAAAATTATTCGCGTTATTTGTCAGGTAGAAAAGCAGGAGAAGCGCCGCCGACTTTATTTGATTATTTACCGCAGGATGCGTTATTAGTTGTGGATGAGTCGCATGTGACTATTCCACAAATACGTGGGATGTATCGCGGCGATCGATCGCGTAAAGAAACGTTGGTGGAATATGGGTTTCGTTTACCTTCCGCGTTGGATAATCGACCCATGCGTTTTGATGAATTCAGTGATCGTGCACCGCAAACTATTTATGTTTCGGCAACGTTGGCAGAGTATGAGTTGAAATTGGCTGGAGTGATTGCAGAGCAAGTCGTACGTCCTACAGGATTACTGGATCCTGAAGTGGAAGTTCGTCCTGCAGGAAAACAGGTTGATGATTTGTTATCAGAAATACCAAAACGCACAGCAGTGAATGAACGTGTATTAGTCACAACATTAACGAAACGGTTAGCGGAAGAGTTGACAGATTATCTAGAAGAGCATGGCATACGTGTGCGTTATATGCATTCTGATATTGATACGATCGAGCGTGTCGACATTATTCGTCAATTTCGCTCGGGTACTTTTGATGTGTTAGTCGGTATTAACTTGTTGCGTGAAGGATTGGATATGCCGGAAGTATCGTTAGTTGCAATTTTGGATGCTGATAAAGAAGGATTTTTGCGATCTGAAACCGCTTTAATTCAAACGATTGGCCGTGTTGCGCGTAATATTAATGGCAAAGCGATTTTATATGCTGATAAAGTGACGGGCTCAATGGAACGTGCGATGAAAGAAACAACGCGACGTCGTATTAAACAGCATACTTATAATGAAGCACATGGAATTACACCGCAGAGTGTGCGTAAAGCAGTGCGTGATATTATGGAAGGTGCGTATGCGCCTAATTCAGTGCGTGGAAAAATTTATCCTAAAGTTGCTGAGAAAAACGCTGAATATCTCGCATTAAGCCCTTCGGCGTTGAAAGCTAAAATGATAGAATTAGAAAAGAAAATGTATCACCATGCGCACCAGCTTGAATTTGAAGAAGCTGCGCAGCTGCGGGATTTAATTAATGAATTAGAGAAAAATGTATTAGCTAAGTAGCAGCATTGCACCTAAGCACATCGTTAAATTAGTCACGAATAATGCCATATGTTGTTTTCGGAGTTCGTCTTTAAATTTCCAAAAAGGATGAAGGAGAAGAACCAACAGGAAAATAAAAGGAATGAGGGTGAGTGCTGTCAATTTTACAAGAATGCCAAACATGAGCATGATGCCGGTGATAATTTGAAAGCCAATGATGAAAGATAATAAGAGAAAGGGGCAGGGAAGCTTATGTTGAATCATTGTTTCTGTCATGGGTGCCCAGTGGTACATGTTCCAGAAGCCAAAGAAAACAAAATAGTAACCGATTAAGATGTGTGCCAAGATGGGGAATATGTGAGGTGCGTTGTCCATGGGGTTGTTTTCTCCTAGGCTAATAGTCAGTATATTACCATATTGATTGGGGTGGACGCACTCAAATCATGATACGCATAAGAGTTTTCAGCAGGCCTAATCG
>JBGAPT010000091.1:0-2744 GCA_044221135.1 Gammaproteobacteria bacterium | reverse complement strand
AAATCCTGGCGCGATGGACAGCAATAGTCCTACAAATCCAACCGCTACATCAGGTGATACTAACAATATGCCAAATGGAACAACGAGTGACTCGAGTAGCGTAAACCCAGGCAGCGATGAAGAGAGTAGTCCAGATACGGCAACAGGCGATAGTGATTACTAATAAATAATATCCATGGGGCAGTGCGAAGAGTACCGCCCCTCTCCATTCGTAACTGTTCAGGGATACTAAGCAGCAAACTTCATTTTTGGCCAATCTTGAACGATTTCTTTTAAAAAATGTGCTCACATACCTGTGTATGCTCCGCTATTTTTTAAAAGAAATCCTTCAACCTTGGCTCAAAACTGAAGTTCTTCTGCAAGTCTAATGCCCCGGTGAACGGTTACGCGAATTGTCAACAGACCCTATTGTTTTATCGTTTCCCACCACAACATTTTTTAAATTTCTTCCCACTTCCACAAACACACGGATCGTTGCGTCCCACTTTATTTTCAACATGAACCGGTGTGCTTATAGAAGGATCTTTGCCGTTCACATAGTACCATTTCCCATCTTTACGATGAAACTCGCTGCGTTCATGGATTTGTTCAGCGACACCATTGTTCGAATATTTTGCAATAAATTCTACAAATCCATCCTGATCTTTCATGCCGGTATCAAGCACTTCAAGTCCAAGCCATTCTAACTGCCGTGCCCAGTTTTCAGTTTCTCGTTTGTTAAAATCCTTGAGAGCAGCGCCTCGCATAGTACGGCCTATATAATTGATATTAACAATCGTATAAGCTGAATACCGTGAACGCATTAATTGTTCGGGTGTTTGAGGTAGTGATTTTCCACTGATAAATAGATCACAACACTCAGCATATTGTTTACCAGAATTACAAGGACATACTTTCATTTGAATACCGCCAGAATCAGGATTAATGATCAGGAGTTCCCGCTGAAAAGCGCGGGACCTCCTTTCTTGTTTATATGCTGCGCGTCAGCAGTTTGCTACCGTCTCCCCCTTAATAAGAATCCCCCCCATCGCGTAATGTCAGCGGGAATCGCTAATTAATGGTACTATTATTACAATTGTTAGGGTAGCAGGTAAATAAGAGAATGACACCATTAGATTACTATAATGAGCAATGTAAAGCAGGAAGGATCATTGAAGATCCAGAGCAATTGACCGCTTTGCAAAGTTTACAGCGTGTATTCGATGATCTTCTGATAGAGCATAAAAAACGTTCTGCTTTCACAGCGCTATTTCGCCATCCTCATTTGATTAAAGGGCTTTATATTTGGGGAGGTGTAGGTGTAGGCAAAACATTTTTGATGGATTGTTTTTTTCACTGCTTGCCATTTGAACAAAAGAAACGCATGCATTTTCACCAGTTTATGCAACGTATTCACCATGATTTAACTATACATCAAGGTGAATCAGACCCGTTGCAAGTCATTGCAGCTGAATTAGCTAAGGATACGATGGTACTTTGTTTTGATGAATTTTATGTATCCGATATTGCAGATGCGATGATACTGGGGAGGCTATTAAAAGCTTTGTTTGCTAAGGGTGTTTGCTTTGTGGGTACCTCTAATATTGTGCCAGACGAACTTTATAAATATGGATTGCAACGCTCGCAATTTTTACCTGCTATTGCGCTGCTTAAAAGTAACACAGAAGTGATTCATATCAAAAGCACAATAGATTATCGTCTGCGACATTTGAAAGAAGCCGGCGTATTTTATACCCCTTTAGGCAAGAGCGCTGAAGAAAATATGCAAAATACGTTTAATCTGTTATCTAAAGGTCAGCCTGTTTCTGAAGCCAGTATACTGATTAATGAACGAATGATCACTGTTAAAAAGCAAGCCGCTGATCTTATTTGGTTTGATTTTAAAGAAATTTGTACAGTACCGCGCAGTCAAAATGATTATTTAGTGATTGCGGAGAAATATCGCACAGTTTTTATAAGTGATATTCCACTGATACCGCCTGAAGAAAAAGATACGATATGTTTGTTCGTTTGTTTAGTCGATGTGTTGTATGATGCTCGGGTAAAATTAGTGATTTCTGCTGCAGAACCGGTAGCAGAAATTTATAGTAGGGGATTTATGGTATTAGAATATACACGCACGCATTCGCGATTATTAGAAATGCAATCGATAGATTATTTTACGGGCGAGGAAAATAAATGACATCGTTGACATTAAAAACGAAATTAGCTTTATTGACAACAGTGGTGCTGTGGGGTTCTGCTTTTGTGGCCATTAGGGCAGGACTGGAAGGGTATTCGCCCGGCGGCCTTGCTTTATTGCGTTTATTGATTTCTTCTGTTGCGATTTATTTTGTTCTTTATAGGTCGCGTAAAGGGCGTCTTCCAATCAGGCAGCGTGATTTGTATAGAGTTTTATTTGCAGGTGCGATTGGCATTGGTTTTTATAATATTGCGCTTAATTATGGTGAAATTTTAGTTCCCTCGGGTATGGCCAGTTTTATTGTCAGCCAAATACCTGTTGTGACGACTTTGTTGGCGGTGATCTTTTTACGTGAACGAATGAATCGTTATGGTTTATTAGGTATGTGTCTCAGTATAGTGGGTGTAGGGTTGATAGCGCTTAGCCATCATGCAGAATTCGGATTTTATCTCAGCGTGCTTTATATTATTTTTGCTTGTTTTTCAGTTGGCTGTTATAACATTTTGCAAAAACCACTGTTACAAAAATATAAAGCAATTCATTTGACAGCGTATGCTATATG
>JBGAPT010000034.1:0-22293 GCA_044221135.1 Gammaproteobacteria bacterium | reverse complement strand
ATGTTACAGATGCTGTTAGTTGTAAAACAATAGCTAGGACTGCTAGTTTTTGTAACTGGCAACACTTATTAGGTTACATTCTCCTGGTAGGTTAATTCAGATTCGACACTTTTGGGGGTTCTTGCGCTGGAGACCTATAAATCTTAAACCAAAAGCAGGTGAAGCATTTGGATTTGCTTATGATGATCCGAAACTAACATCTGCAACAGATTTTCGATTTGACCTTGCCATTACAATACCTGAACAATTAACTCTGAAAGGTAAAGTCATTGAAAAACTCTTACCTGCCGGTCGTTACGCTGTAGCAATGCACAAGGGATCGCGCGATAACATTGGCGATACTGTATATGCATTATATCGTGATTGGTTACCCAATTCCGGAGAAGAGCTAGCTGATTTACCTTGTATCTTTTGTTACTACAATTTCGAGCACGAAGTTGCAGAAACGAAATTATTAACAGAGTGTTGGTTATTATTAAAATAAATAATTGGGGTGCTTCACGTACTATACTACACTATACGGTAATGCTCTATATACCCATTACATCTTAAGATGTGATGGGTATATTATATTTTCATTGAGAACTGAAGATAAGGCCCATCTAAAGCAAAACTATTGGTAGATTTTAATAAACCTTGCAAGTAGACAGAGCCAGAAACAATGCCGAGAGAGCCTGGGACATAAGTAGATGGGACATAATCTTGTATAGCATTGATGTAAATAGAACCCATATAACCTGCTTCTATGGTAAATAACATATTATTTGAAGATTGATGAGAAAATTTTAATCCTAATTTTGCATCTATCGCAGGAACTAATTGCGCGTAACTGTCGTGTGAAATAGATTGATTATTAACTGGGATTCCTGCAGCAGATAAGATACTACCCGTTCCTGTTGTAGTGGTAGAAGGCTGCTGACTGCCAACATATAAATTTCCTGCAAACAATCCTGTGATACTTAAATTATTTACTACTTTACATTCACCGTCTATACCAAAACGTAAGCCGACTCCCTGATATTTTGAGTTGGTAGTTATACCAAAGGTGTAAGGGCCTAAAATAGGATCTGTTCCTCCAAAATTTCCTATTATTTTATGCTGTAACGATAATCCACTAAGGCCTGCAAAAAATCGACTTTGAAGATTTTGCTCAATCGCCACATGCTTACCAAATTCGAGATTAAATACATCATAATCATTTTTCATTTGTCCGTTTGCACGGCTTGTTGGGCCCGCATCAGGACCAACATTCCAAATAGGCCCTGTCATTTGTTGATAGGGAGGCGCGCTGGTATTTGCATTAATATTATTGCTATCTGAAGTGTGTAAATCTATCCAATATAAATTAATATCATAATCAGAATTAGCAAAAATATGGCGAAAATTAAGGAAAAATCCTGGGCTAAAACTTGGATTAATTGACTTTGTCTCCCAGCTGGGTGAAAGAATAGGCGCAGGAACATTCGGATTAAATGGACTGACTAATACCGCATAATCATTGCTTCCACTTGGACGAAGAAAAACGCCTCCCACTATAAATTCATTTGAGGAAGGAGCTTGGATATTTTTTATTTCTTCTGCTATAGCATTACTGACAGAATTTATTAAAAGGCTTAGGATAAAAATTGTAACTATTCTTATTTTAGACATAACATTCCTTGTTGTACTAGGTTAATCGAGATATTTTCATGGCTAACGCTAAAGACAAATTCTTTAATGCTAATCACGACTATTTTGCAGAAGAGAATATACTTGAAAAAGTTTCATCTTTCTAGATTTATATTTTATATTTTTTTGTGGCGAGAAGTGCAACAATCTAAATAACTTTTAAATCCTTTTAAAAAAGTGGGTGACTGAGCTTTTATAATCACCCTAACAGCAATTGATTTTTTTTGCAACGGAGTCCCTAATAATTGTATTTATAATAAAGACCCCAGTCGCATTTTTCCAAGTTTTGAAAGGTTGTCTTGCACGAAGTAGGATGATTATTGAATGGATAGTTATAGTAGATACTACTGTTTCTAGCTAAGAACTTATTTTGAGGCTCATCTTCCCTGTTGGCAAAAAGAGAGCAAATCTCTATAATTTCAATTTTTACGCACATGTTCCTGCTAACACTATGAACATGATAAATAGCTATCCTTGAGCATAATAGACAAATATGAATTAATCGTAAATAAAAATTTTTAGCAATGGCTCATCTGTATCCAACTCAGAGTGTATAAGGTATGCTTAAAACTTACAATTAAAAAGAGCTTTTATATGAAATTAAGGCATAAAAAATTATTATTTCATAGATATTTGACCGTATTTATTATCTTAATGATGGGAACAATAAATTGCGCTCAAGCAAAGAAATCGCAAATATTAACGCAAGAACAACAAGTGATTTTAGCAACACATAATAAATTTCGTCAGTGGCACCATGCGCCTCCTTTAGTATGGGATGATGAACTCGCTCGTTATGCAGAGCGGTATGCGAGCAAATGTTTATTTAAGCACTCAGGGTCTCCTTTTGGAGAAAATCTTGCTGCGGGTTATCCTTCTGTTTCTGCAGCAGTTGGCGTCTGGTATGCTGAGCATGAACGTTACTCTTATGCTCGACCGGGATTTTCATATGCCACCGGTCATTTTACCCAGGTAGTATGGAGAGCAACTCAAAGGTTAGGCTGTGCTTATGTGGTTTGTGATGGCAAAGAAGGTACGCCAGGCAATTATTTGGTTTGTGAATACAGTCCGGCGGGCAATATTGCAAGTAAAGAATATTTTTCTAACAATGTATTGCCTAAAAATTAAATTTGTAGCGCCAAGGATTTCTGTGGAGTGTATTATTTCACTTGGAACAATGCAAAAGATCGCAAACACACAAACATCTTCCCCCTTCCTGGTAACGTCCTACCGCAAAACTAATATGCAAAGGGTAATGTTTCACTTTCATCTTTTGTAATAATTGTGTCAATTCTTTTGATTCAACCTGCACCACATACCATACAATATGAACAGGCATACTCTGCCTGGATTCCTTATCCAATAAGTCTACTTTTATCACACTTAACACGTGAAATTTAAAACGCTTATCTATAGGCAATTGATCTAATTGGTGCCGGTTTAATTCACCTTCATTAAAAATTGTAATATGTTCTCCGATGGGATTATTATCAGGGATAAGACAGTCTTTCTCTGCTGGCAAAAGATGTTTGTATAAAACAGGGAATAACTGCATTTTAAATTGATTTGAAACGCTGAGATAAACATAACCGTCGCTATTTTTTTTAAGAATTCCAGTTGTCGGCAATGAGCGCGCAATAGATAGAAGATCAGGAAAAATAACAGCGCTTGTTTGCGAAAATGCGGGGCAAACTATTAAAACCATTAATAAAAAAGAAAGACCCCATTTAAGAATATTTTTTTTAGACATAATCTTCATCATCTATTTTCACATATAATAAATCAAAGCACGTTTTTACTGGAAGCTGCTCTTTTAAAATAGAAACAGCCGTCCGTTTTACTGACACGCTACTTTATTTCACTTGTTTAAATTGCTCTAATTGCATTTGCAATTTTTTTATTTTTTGCATCCTGCAAGACTTCACTACAGCAGGATCCACTTTAACACCTGAAACGGTTTTGCCTAACAGCGTTGGCTCCATACAATTACGCCATATCCCTTTGGTTTTTGATCTTTCTCTAACAAAACCAGCGGCAGAACAAGCTTTAGCAATGGCAGCGCACGGTTTATCACTGGTAACCTCATTCAGCATGGCATCGTCTGCAAAAACATGTTGGGTTGTCAGTATAACAAAAAGCACAAGAACTTTATGAATAGTACGCATTTCAATCTCCTATTGATAATTTAAATCCCAAAAAATGTCCCATTAGCATAAAAAATATTACCTGAATTACTGTTATAACAAAAGTATAAAATAACATTCAATAGACTTAATGGGTTTTATCATCGCTCAGGATGACAAAATCCATTTTACACTAGCAACTATCTACCAAACCCAAATCGGGAAAGAAGAGAAGGCTTCTCTTCTGTTTTAGGTAATTTTTCTTTCAAAGCGCTTACGACTTTTTCTGAGCTCGTTTTTAAGGAAGGTGACTTAAATAATAAAGATCGCGAAGCGAAACACACACTCGCTACAAACGCAACGCTATACTGCGGCATTTTTTCCCAAACAGTGGCCATAAATGCTGAATAAAAAGAATTGGCAAAACTCATAGAGGGTGCTTTTTCCGCCAAATACTTAAGTGTTGTATCCATACACATGCACATGAATACTCTAAACAAGGCTTCAGGTAGTTTAGCAGGATGATATGAGATTCTAGATGGAGGCAATTTATTCGCTAGCATTTCTTTATAGTTTCTCCATGCGCTCGCTTTATCCTGCACTGGCTCATTCTGTGCAGGTTTATCTAGCATGATATTAATTATTTTCTTTGTTTCCATTGCAATAGATTGTATTTCTTCAGCTGACAAACTACCCGAAGAAGAAAGTTCTGACCGCGCTAATTCTTGAAGCAGTGCTGTACAAAAAAGTCTTAATTCGCTTGCCAATGCAGGATCTTTTTGGCTAATACGGTGCGCTGTTTGCATTAGTTGAATAAGTGATTGATCAACAGCAAGCTGTGCCACCATTCGTCCTTTTTCTGGACCCGTAGACTGCGCATAGTCTTGATGAAATTGATCTACTTTTTTTCTAAATTCTTTAAAAATAAGTGCTAAATCCAGGGTATCGAAACACAACTCTCCTCGCTCATTAGGAGCAGAAGAAGCGTTAAAATTGGCTGTATTCATGCGTACAACACAGCGATTCTCTCGATAATTAAGCCAAGCAAGAATAGTCTTCACCGTATCGTGTTTGGTTGTGGGTTTTAGACAGACTTGACGTAAATGCTCGAAAATAGCATCAAGAATCTCTTCAGTTATTGCTTGTCGATGCAATGCTTGCAACTCAAGCAGTTGTGCTTTGACCTCTGCTGTCATTTTATCATGCCGTTCTTTTGAATCTGGAATAGGCGCTGATTCACGCATCATATGGCGCTCACCGCTAACAAAATGATTAGTCGCTACACAACTACTAACCTCGTCTATCATATCAAATGATTTATCAGAACCATATTGCATACACTGTAAAACAGCATGTTTATCTCTTGCAGCGATAATCAAATTACACGTAGAAGCAGGTTGATATTTTGCTAACAATGCAACAACATCTTCCATGGTTGCACATTCTTCCGCTATTTTTTTTGCTAAAATCATTCCATCCCAAGCATTTAGACCATTTTGTCTGTTACCTTTTTTTGCTCCTACTTCATTATAAACCACTACCAATATCAAATTATTGAAGACGGTAATGGCTGGAATAATACCAGGTATAGTTGATGAAAAAGTCATTTCTGGTTTGCTTTTATTTTCTTTTGAATCTTCAGGCATATCGCTAGAATTCAAACGAAAATGCGGTGTTGGTTCAACCATATTGACCAGATATCTGTGAAAGACATAAAGCGCGTTAAACCAATCCAGATTACCAGCAAGACCTTCTATACCGTCTGCTAGCGACATCACGCTCGTACTGCAACCTTCCGCACCCAATCCTTTTCCAACACCACAGATTGCAGCTAAGGCTTTGCAATAATCGATATCTATTTCATCTTCAGATCGTTGCAAATAAAAAGGTGCTTTTTCATTGTACTGCTTTAATATTTTAAAAATTTCTTTACACATATAATAAATATCAGCATCAACAGCTTCCAGATTTAATTCTCGCCGGCTGACTTCTGCATTAATATAATTGATAGCCGCTTTCCCAGGATCCAGAGACCAGGCGCCATAAACTGTATTCACTACTGCAAATAAATATCGAATATATTCAATATGAAATTCTAAAAGATAAGGTGCTAACAAACTCGCTTTTGTCAACGCACGTAAATGTCCATCTATTGGATAAGCTTCCACTACTGGCTGAGATTCATAATGAGTGACTTTGCCCATTGGTATCTCATCTACAGCAAAGGTCTTTTCACGAAATATGCTCTCTGTTTTACGTGCAGGATCTCTAACATGTCTAAACTCTTTTACTAACGCTTTCGCAAAAAGAAAAGAAACTAATACTAAAGGCGAAAATTCTGGCGCCAAACCAAAAGTCATAGCAGGGCCTGCTATGGCAGCGATTAACGAATAAAATGGGTGAATATGTGTAATTGCTTGAACAGCAGACAGTGGTTTTCCATCACGACCCAACATAAATATCCTCCTGAAAAAATCTATTCCTGCTCTTGATCAATCGAGCATAATAAAATTCGATTTAATGAATTTTTTAAATTCATATCAAAAAGTCAGATGATTGAGATATTCGTTTTGGTGTCCGTTGGAATCATACTCTCAATGATTTAAAAAGGATAGCTATACATTAAATGTCAGCTTTAATGAAACAGCATCTCGCGACCCTTTGTTTACACCCTGAATGATATACCTACCGCCAGTAATATTAATGTTTTCATCTTTTAAAAAAGCATGCGCATAACTGCCATCTATTGTCATTATTTTATTAATTTCATAGCCCATGGATGCACCTAAAATAATACTGTCTCCATTTGCGATCTGGTAATGAGGATTACCAGGCGACTGATTGTAACTGCCTGCAACACGTAATACCCATTTTGGTGTTATACGATAATGACTACCAAGCGTAAACAACCACGTGTCCCGCAAATAATAAGGAACACTTCCATTCAAAATAACTGGCGTTGTGCCTGATACATTTGCAATGCCATCAACATGTATATTGGTAAGAGAACTCCATTGAATACGCTGAATCGTACCCATCAATCCCAAGGATGGCGAAATAAAATGATTGATCGAAAAAACACTGCGCGCCGGTGTCCATAATGTGAAATGATAGTTATTTGAAACAACTTGCGGAGGGCCCTCATACACACTTTTTCCGCTGAGATGATAAGTAGTTATGCTGCGATAATTAAACCCGATAACGGTGGCAGGACTGGGCGTTAATAAAAACCCTGCATTTGCGCCCACGCCAGAACCATCACTTTGATTATTGCTCTCACTATCTACTATATTGGAGCCTGGAAATCCTGTAATGGGTCGTAAATTAAAATTAGCATATGAAAAATTCACTCCTGCACCTATTGAAAAGAATTCTGTTAATTTAATTGCCAATCCAGGCACTACATCATAATCTTCAATCGTATTACTGGCCTGAACATAACGCAGAATTGAATTTTCATCGACGTTTCTATTAGCAGCATTAGATACAATCGCAAGTCCTACGATAAATTTATCTGTTACTGGCATCCCTAAATAAAGAGAGGGTGAGTCATAACGTGTATTCGAGCTAGAACTACCTGTAGCAGTAATGCCTGTAGATAATGGCGTAGACTGACCCGTAAACTGAGTACGAAAATAAGCAATCGTTCCCTGAAAGATAATTTGCGGTTTTTTCATAAGCACTAAAGCAGCAGGATTATAATAACTTGCTGTCGCATCATTTAATACAGCTGTACCGATTGTAGATTCTATAAATGAAGCTTGCACTGCCAATGGTAATAACATTAGCCCTGGAAAAAGAAAGTAGACAATTTTTATGATCAATACTACTATTTTTTTGAACGTTAACATGGTGTACTCAGTATCCCTACAAAAACAGTTCAACTTATATCACATCTCAAAGTGCGACGAGTAAAAAACTAAAATAGCAACCAGTGTATCATCAAATTAACATTAAAGATGTAGCGTACACCTCAAAACTCATTCATTGACTTGACCCTTCTGTTTTAAAAAAGTAAAATCCTGGAGATCTAAAGGAAGGAAACAGTCATGAATGGATTTAATCTGCATCAAATATTACTAGTCATTCAACATAGTATTTCTTTTATGGGTATTTTAGTCATCTTGTCAGGCATCTTATATTCTATTTATCAATATTTTCTTTATTTTGTGACAGGCCGACTTGCAAAGCCGTCTGAATTTAGGACGTGTATTAATTTTAGGCCTGGAATTCATTGTGGCGGCAGATTTGATTGGAACAACAACGACGCCTGATTATTATGCAGTAGGGATTTTAGCCATTATCGTAGTCATTAGAACAGTACTGAGTTTTACCTTAAATAAGGAATTAATGGCGCTCGGCTCAGAAAAAAAATAGCCTAATAACGATAGCACTTTTGTTAGAACAAAATTATCTTGTAAAAAAATGAATACAGGAAATACAATACTACAAAAGGATCGCACAACATGATAGAAGCAAATGACTTAGGACTCAATCGGCGCTTTTCTCCTTTCACTCTGCTGATTGTCAGCATTAACGGCATGGTCGGTTCGGCCTGGTTGTTTGCTCCATTATATGCTGCACAAATTGCAGGATCAGGCGCAATCATCGCGTGGCTCATTGGTGGCGCAGCCACTGCGTTAATCGCTTTGACCTTTGCTGAAGTATCTGTATTAATGCCTGTGGCTGGTGGTTCAGCCCGAATCCCTCAACTAAGTCATGGCACATTTACCAGTTTTATTCTGAGCTGGATTGCCTGGTTATCAGCCTTAACCATGGCACCTATTGAGGTGCAAGCTGTATTACAATATGCATCAACCTATTTTGTCTCACTCACCCATACTGTAAACGGTACACACCTTTTGACAAATCTTGGCCTGATGTGGGCAACAATTTTAATGTTAGTGTTTTGCATTATTAATATAGTGAGTTTTAAAGGTTTAATACGTTTTAATTTCATGCTCTTTTTATTTAAAGTAGCTGTTATTATTTTGACGATTATTATTTTAATGAAAACAAGCTTCCATCCAACCAATTTTTTAGGTTTAAAAAACAGTATGACCCTAACAGGTTGGCAAGCCATTTTAACTGCAGTTGCAACAGGCGGAGTCGCTTTTGCTTTTACTGGATTTAAACATGGTGTTGAATTAGCAGGTGAGGCAAAACATCTCATTTTAGGTGTTCCATTAGCTATTGTAGGTTCTGTTTTATTTTGCTTAGCGCTTTATATTGGTTTACAAGTTGCTTTTATTGGCGCTTTACATCCCACTGCGTTAAGTCAGGGCTGGCAACATTTAAGTTTTGTGGGTGATGCGGGCCCATTCGCGGGTTTAGCAGCAGGTTTAGGTTTAGTTTGGCTGTTAAAGTTACTTTACATTGATGCAGCCGTTTCACCCTCAGGTGCTGGATTGATTTACATGACGTCCACTGCACGTATTTTATATGCCATGAGTCAATTAGGCTATGTACCCACTTTTTTTTCCTATTTAAATAAACAAAAATTACCTGTGGCAGCGATTTTTATCAATTTCACCATTGGTATGTTTTTATTTATTCCTTTACCGGGTTGGCAAGATATGGTGAGTTTTCTGGTCTCTGGCATGGTAATTTCCTATGCGATGGGCCCTATTGCTTTATTATGTTTGCGCTTAGAATTACCTCAGGAGAAACGATTCTTTCGTTTACCGGCCGCCAATATACTTTGCCTGCTCGCTTTCTATTTTTGTAACTTAATGAGTTACTGGACAGGTTGGGATACTTTATCCAAATTAGCTATTGCGATTTTAATTGGTTTAGTATTTTTTGTGATGGCCTGTTTTAGAAAAAAATTAGCAGGAACGTCATTAGGACTTAAATCAGCCGCTTGGATTATACCGTACTTAGGAGGGTTAATATTGATTTCCTATTTAGGGGCATTTGGTGGAAAAAATATTATTCCATTTGGATGGGATTTTTTAGTTTTGGCACTGTTCAGCATAGTCATTTTATATCTTGCAGTGAGGAGTCGCGCAGTAGTATTAGTGAAGCAACTGACAGATACTCTAGTGCCAGAGCCTGTATAACCTTACGATGCCCCTGTAGATTTTTTAGAGACTGTTGTTTTATTTTTCTCACTATGCTCTGAATCCACTTTATTTTTTAGCTTCGCAGCAAATGTGCTAATACCTGATGGCTTATCAAAAAATTTGGTTGGATTATCATAAATTAATTTACTTGTAGCAATAACACCCGACAATGCTCCCAGCGCAGCACTCTTAATGATGATCCCTATTCCAACACCTTCAATAGCCGCTGAAAAAGCTGCTATCGTTGCAGGACCACTTGCTAATGCCAATCCGCCTGTGATTACAGATGCAACGATTACTGCTCCTAATAATCCCCCCGCAAGAAGCATGAATTTAAGCTTTTCTTCTTGACTCAATACAGTCGATCGCGTCACTGCATTTTCAAAATCTGCAATGTCTTGACAAAAGTCTTTAACCGATTGCATTGATAAATTCTCTAGCGTTGCAAGCTGCTTTTTTTTCAAATCACGGGCAAGATCCAAGATAGTAGCAATTTCTGGCTCATCTATAGGTATCTCCACTTTTCTCTCTGGCTCCACCTGAATTTTAAAATCATTATCTGACCTTCGTTTCACTTCATGATGTGTTCTAACTTCTTGCTCTAATTCAGTTAACTGCACAGAAAAAATAACATCTTGAACAAGTTTAAAAGCCTGCTGAAGTCTATGCTTACTTGCTAAAAAATCATTGCTTTTTATATTTTTTTCTAACTGTGCACTCAATGCTTCCAAATTAGCTATGTTAAAATTTTCCTTAATCTCTAATATTTTTCTTTGTTCGTCAGAACTCATCTCCAGAAAATCATTTACGAATTGAATTCGTTTCTCCTCAGCAGATTTTGTAAGATCTAAAAAAGAAAACTGATACAGCTTAGGCTGCCTTTCCTGTTGTTCTTTTCTTTTTTGATCTTTTATTTTTGCTTTATCTAGCCCGTATCCTGCTGCTTGCCCTCTTTCGATCTCTGCAGTAATAGATGAAATAGCACGACCTATATTACTATTTTTGTTACTCTTTGGTTTGCTGACAGACTTTACATCTGTAAACAAATCATCTGCTTCAAAATTTAAAGCTTGACTGATTTGACGATCTGACGGGAAATATCGTGTTGATTGCTGACTCTGCTTAGCTTTAAATGCTGTTAGTAGATCCTCTAAATTATTATTTCCATGCAGATGCAGGATTTGCAACATCTCCAATTGATTTTTAGTCTGCATGGCTTCAAAACAACTCAGAAATCGTTTTTCACGATCCTCTTCTTCAAATAAAGAAAGCTCTGAAAAAGGTCGTTGTATAAAATCCATGTATTCTTCACGAGTGACGATATTTGCGCGGTTTGCCGTCGCACGTGCCGCTGTGTCATATGGTTTATAGAATTTTTCGCACTCTTGTAAAACTTCATCTGAAAATACTTCCTCTCTATCCAGTACGCAGTCGTTTGCGATAAACTTATCAAGAAATTCTTCGGATTGTTCTAAAAGACGATCGGCTCTACGCACTATCGGATCAGACGATGCCCCACTATGTAAAGCAAGGAATTTTTCATGCAGCTCTTCACTTCTTTGCATTTTTATTGTCTCAGAACTCCCTTCTCTTTTTTTACGAAGCTCGTCCAATGTAATTCCGAAAATATCACAGGCTGCAGTCAATTTTTCTACTGATGAGACACCTGCAAATATGGATTCCCACCTCTTACAATTCTCTTCAGTAAAACGAGATTGTCTTGGATCCGCCATATACAAGCCCTCCGGGTTACCTGATACACTTCAGTATAGCAGGCTATAAGCGGGTTTTTGGTGGGATAGTAAATTGGGTTGTACTAACTATATTGATTTTTAATACTTCTTATTTCTCATAAAGTTAACTTCTTACGCATACAAAGGTAACTATTCATCGCTCCAATATGTCATTCACGCGAAGGCGCACTATTGTCCGGTAAATCGATATCATAATGGCACAGTCTTCATTCAAATACGTGATGCTTCAGGCCGTAGGCCGTCAGAAATTAGCCCAGGCTAAGGGCGCGTTTTTTGCGCCCGCCGGCCTGGGTATCATCCCACAATAATACAAGCGCGGAAAGCGCGGCAGATAATCGACAGGAAAAAATCATTATCGCAACTCTATATGGCTATGGTGCATTTAGTGTTAGTCAATCTAGTATTGATGCAGTTATAAAATATATTGAAAATCAAGAAAATCATCATAAAACACTTTCATTTAAAAATGAGCTAAAAAAATTATTACTGATTTATAAAATTAATTATGACGAAAAATATCTATGCTTATAACCAACCTAACGCGCTTTCAGCGCTTGTGTTGTTGGAGAATTCATTACCCAGGCTGGCCGGGCGCAAAAAACGCGCCCTTAGCCTGGGCTAATTCTGACGGCCTACGGCCTGAAGCATCACGTATTTGAATGAAGACTGTGCCATTATGATATCGATTTATCGGACAATAGTGCGCTATGCTCAGCCACTTCGATATGACGAAAAATATCTATGATGATGACCTAGCGCGCTTTCAGCGCTTGTGTTGTTGGAGAATTCATTACCCAGGCCGACGGGCGCAAAAAACGCGCCCTTAGCCTGGGCTAATTTCTGACGGCCTACGGCCTGATGCATCACATAGTTGAGTGAAGACTGTGTGATTATGATATCGATTTATCGGACAATAGTGCGCTATGCTCAGCAACTTTGATCTGACGAAAAATACCTATGATGATGACCTAACGTGCTTTCAGCGCTTGTATTGTCGGGAAATTCATTACCCAGGCCGGCGGGCGCAAAAAACGCGCCCTTAGCCTGGGCTAATTTTTGACGGCCTACGGCCTGATGCATCACATAGTTGAATGAAGACTGTGCCATTATGATATCGGTTTATCAGACAATAGTGCGCGAAGGCGGGAATGACACATCGGAATAAAAAAGGGTGCCGAAGCACCCTTTTTAATTTAGCTTGTACTTAACCTTGAATTAGCCAATTGTTAATTGACTCTTCACTTTCTTCATTTGCTTCATGCTCAAGCCTAATCCTTTCACTTTCTTTAAATCATCAACGGATGTGAAATTACCATTGTCAGTACGGTATTTAACAATCATTTCTGATCTCTTTTTATTTAAACCATTCACCTTTGTTAACTCTTCAGCTGTTGCTGTGTTGAGATTAACTTGGGTTGCTGTTGTTTTAGTTGTTGTCGTTTTTTCAATTGCAGTTGTATCAGTAGTACTTTGTGTAGAAGCTTCATCAGCAGCAAATACGGATGTAGCTAAACCCAATGCAGCAACGGTAGCGATTAACGTGCGATAAAAAGACATGGTAAACTCCTTAATACGTATAATTAAATAGGTCTCTCTCTTATCTGCAACCATTCAAATAATCACAATTAAGAGATAGCGGCTTTATTTACCAACTTGAACACGCTATTATTGATTCAATAGTAATCAGTAAATAGAGTGCTTTTTAACCCCAAAAATGGGAGTTGGCAAGGTAAAGAAGAAGTATACCTATCGCTGGTAGCTTATCAAGCAGATAATGACGCCACTCATGGCTAATATATACCCAACGCACATCTCTACAGATAAAAATATTCATAACCCGACTAAAAACTCCCTCTTTCCCCACTCTTTTTTTATGGTAAACTCACTTATCATTTCCAGAAGATACTTTAATCTAGGGACACAACCATGCGGTATAAGGCAACTCTATTAAAAATGCTATGCTCAGCAATGACTTTGTCAGTTAGCACGATTACCTTAGCTAGCTCAGCCAACACAATTATCCCAATCCCTACTCAACCACAGCAAGTCATGATTACCCCAAGCGCACCTAGCATTGATGCCAAAAGCTATATTTTAATAGATGCAAATAGCGGTAAAATCCTGGCTGAAAAAAATTCAGATACTCACTTGGCGCCCGCTAGCCTTACCAAATTGATGTCACTCTATGTCATATCAAGCGCTCTCAAAAGCGGCACAATACATGTCGATGATAAAGTACGCATCAGCACAAAAGCATGGAAAACAGGCGGCTCGCGCATGTTCGTCAAAGCAGGTGATGAAGTGCCTGTGAAAGACTTAATGCAAGGTATCGTTGTAGCCTCTGGTAACGATGCAACAGTTGCGATGGCTGAGTACGTGGCAGGCACAGAAGAAGCTTTCACCAATATTATGAATGCCCAAGCCAAAAATTTAGGCATGAACGACAGTCATTTCCTAGATAGCACAGGCTTGCCAAACCCTAATCATTATTCCACTGCCCGCGACCTTGCGACTCTCGCGCGAGCCATCACGCAAACCTACCCCGAAGATTATAAATTATTCTCTGAAAAAGCATTCACCTACAATAATATTCATCAATCTAACCGCAACCGTCTGCTCTGGCATTACCAATACGCTGACGGCTTAAAAACAGGCCACACAGACGACGCGGGCTATTGCTTGGTTGCATCAGCTATCAAAGACGGTACACGTTTAATTAGCGTCATTATGGGCGCACCTAACGATCAGGCCCGCACTGAAGACTCCATTCGCTTATTAACCTATGGCTATCGTTTCTTTGAAACGCACAAATTATATAATGCCGCCGGAGAAGTTACTCGTGCCCGCGTATGGAAAGGCGTCAATAAAGAAACTGCATTAGGTTTCACTAAAGATTTTTATGTGACTATTCCTGCAGGACAAGTAAAAAATATTCAAGCCAATATTAATTTAAACCAGCCTATCAAAGCACCCATCACCCAAGGCGAAACATATGGAACTTTAAATATTGTGCTTAATGGTCAAGTATTAGCATCACAGCCCCTTATCGCGCTAAGCAATAATGCGAAAGGTGGTTTTTGGCGCGGCATAGCTGATTCACTTAGTTATAACTATAAAAAAATGTTTTCACCTTCCAGTGAAAAAGCGAATAATGTCTAAGCAAACCCTGAATTTGTGATTAAAGTGTTTGGGTTGGCATCGGATGAATTTAAAACCAACATCCTCACATTCATCAAAAAATACCAACCTCATTTGACTGAAAATGCTATACAAAACAGGCCAAGCAAAGATGGCAAATACCTCGCGCTTAGCATTACAGTGAATGTCGATAGCCAAGCACAACTCGATGCGATCTATCGTGAATTAACAGCAAATCCTTCTGTACTGATGGCACTATGAAATCCAATACCGTTATTGTCCGTACGCTTGGCTTACAAGACTATCTCGCTACATGGCTTGCTATGCAGCAATTTACCAATAACCGTGATACCGATACAGCGGATGAAATTTGGGTTTTAGAACATCCCCCTGTTTTTACGCAAGGCCAAAATGGCAAACCTGAGCATATCCTTTCTCCCGGCAATATTCCCGTCATTCAAACTGATCGGGGTGGTCAAGTGACTTACCATGGACCAGGACAATTGATTGTCTATACCCTCCTTGATCTTAAACGCAAAAAACTGAATGCACGCACCATAGTCACATTATTAGAACAATCCGTCATACAACTCTTGGCACACTACACTATTGCGGCAAATGCAAAATGTGAAGCACCTGGGGTTTATGTAGCGAATAAAAAAATCTGCTCTATAGGGTTACGCATTCGGCGTGGCTGTTCCTTCCATGGGCTTGCTCTCAATGTGGCAATGGATCTTGACCCTTTTTTATTGATTAACCCTTGCGGCTTCCCCCAGCTAAAAATGACACAGATTACAGCGTTAGCTAACACAGCTAAAATCACATCAGTAGGCTCAAAACTTGTTGAGCATTTAATAGCGAATTTGGGGTATACTAACAAGCTTATTTCATAGAGCTCTCATATGGAACAAAAAAATTTAAATACCAAACAGCGCGGTGCAGAAAAACTGGCACGTATTCCAGTTAAAATTGTGCCCACAACAAACCCCTTGCGTAAACCTGACTGGATTCGTATCCGTGTTCCTGCATCCAATGCAGTCTCTAACTTAAAAAATATACTCAGAGAAAATCGCCTGGTCACCGTTTGCGAAGAAGCCTCCTGCCCTAATCTGAATGAATGCTTTAGTCACGGAATAGCCACCTTCATGATCATGGGGGATAAATGCACAAGACGTTGTAGTTTTTGCGATGTAGCACATGGCCGACCTGACCCACTGGACCCTAATGAACCTATTAATTTGGCCAACACCATTACGCAGATGGGGCTTCGATTTGTAGTCATTACATCTGTAGACCGTGATGACTTACTCGATGGGGGTGCAAGTCACTTCACTGCTTGCCTAAAAGCAATTCGTGAAAAAAATCCTTCTATTAAAATTGAAACATTAGTACCTGATTATCGTGGACGCATGGATGTTGCATTAGCTGCCACTTCACAAGAATTACCTGATGTATTCAACCATAATATTGAAACAGTGCCTAGACTTTACAAACAAGCGCGGCCCGGTTCTGATTATGCCTATTCGTTACAATTGTTAAAAGAATTCAAGCGCCAATTTAAGCACATTCCAACAAAATCAGGGATCATGCTAGGATTAGGCGAAACAGATGATGAAGTAAAACAAACTCTCATGGATTTACGCACGCATGACGTGGATATGCTAACGATCGGACAATACTTACAGCCAAGCAAATTTCATATGCCCGTTGCAAGATATGTGACACCCGAACAATTTCAACTCTTTGCAGAATTAGCGGAACAACTTGGATTTACCAATGTCGCTAGTATTAAATCATTTGAATCAATTTTAATAATTATCTTGGGTATGTTGAAAATTCGCTAGACTGTGGCGGGTTGCTTTGTTTTTTGAGCCCCGCAGCGCAGTTTACATCGACGTAACTGCGCCGGGGAGCACAGAAAATCAAGGCATCCCGCCTCAGTCTAGCGAATTGTCAACAGACCCTAGATCATTATTAAATTTGATTCAAAGGATGTAATAAAAAATTCTATGATCGACTTTGCAGGCCCTGTACTTCAATTGTTAAATAACCATCCAGAATTAACTGGACTGTATACATTTCTAAATTCTGCTGCAGAATCCATTGCAATCATTGGAACTATTGTCCCAGGCTCAGTCATGATGACAGCAATAGGTGCTTTAATAGGCGCAGGGATTATTCCCTTTTGGTCTACTCTACTCTGGGCAATCTTAGGTGCAATTGCAGGGGATGGTGTCAGTTATTGGATAGGTGCTCATTTCAAAAACCGCTTAAATTATATTTGGCCCTTTAAAAAACACCCTGCTATATTAGCCCGTGGAAAATCCTTCTTTCATGCGCACGGTGCAAAAAGCGTATTTATCGGACGTTTCGTAGGACCTGTTCGCGCACTTGTTCCACTCGTAGCAGGGATGCTAGGTGTCAAACCGCTACGCTTCACCTTAGCCAATATCGCATCCGCCATAGGCTGGGCTCCTATTTATATGTTGCCAGGTATTCTACTCGGCGCAGCTTCGGTAGAACTTCCATCAGAGGTGGCAACTCGCGTTATCTTTATGCTCATTTTAACTGGGCTCTTTATTATTTTATGTCTATGGCTCATCAAAAAAATATTCGATCTGATCCAAAATGAAATAAACGAATTTTTAACAAAACTCTGGCATACCCTAAAAAAATCGCGTTATTTTTATATTTTAACTGCTGCACTGAAGCACGCTGATAAAACTAAACCACATGGTCAATTAGCCTTAGGGTTTTATTTTATTCTGACAAGTATCGCACTGCTCTATTTATTCAGTATTGTTATCTATCAAGGTCCACAAAATATATTTATCAATAATGTTATTTTTCATCTCTTCCGCAGTCTTAGAACACCCGCAGCAGACAATGTCATGCTGTATATATCCTTTTTGGGTGAAAAATACGTATTATTACCTCTTTCGTTGACGCTTTTTGCCTGGTTTGCATGGACTAAACGCATGCATACTGCCTATCATGTACTGGGTTTAGGATTACTGGCTGCGGGTGGTATTGAAGCAGCTAAATTTTTCATTCATTCTCCCCGCCCTTGGGGAATTATAGATGGTAATTATGGCAGCCGTTTTTCATTTCCCAGCGGTCATACCGTTTTAGCGATGATGTACTATTTTTCTCTTGCCCTATTATTGATAAAAACATATGACATTAAACGCTATCGAAAAATCCTTTATATTATAGCGAGCATCCTGATTACAGCCATCAGCCTATCTCGTCTCTATTTCGGAGTGCATTGGCTAACAGATATTATAGGTAGCGCTTTATTAGGGGTAGCATTACTGATGCTGGTTATTTTATCTTACAACCGCAAAGCAGAAAAACGCTTGAGCGCCAAAGGATTTATTCTCACAACGCTATTCACTTTACTGATTACTTATACTGTTTCGATCCACTTCACTTTTGATAAATTCAAAGTTTCTTATACCATGCTTGAATGGCCAACGTATAATGTCACACTTAATGAGTGGTGGTCACAACAAGGCAATCATTTCCCTCTGCATCGAGTCAACCGGATTGGCTTGCCTGTAAAAATATTTAATGTGCAATGGAGCGGCGATCTCGATAGCATCAAAACATTATTATTAAAAAATGGATGGAAAATCGAACCCAAGCGCGATTGGCTTAGAGTGATATACCGCATTGCCGCTGTCAACAGCACTGAACACTTGCCATTAGTATCACCAACCTATTTAGATAACGCACCCGTCCTTGTCCTCACCAAACGAGTCAACAAAAGTAATAAACTACTGGTCTTGCGTTTATGGAATTCTTACGTTTCCATCACTAACTTAAAAAACCCTGTATGGATGGGGTCACTTGAATATGCACCCAGCACTTATAGTTGGCTATTTAAACATAAGCACGTGAGTGACGTTACATTAACGCCTTCTTTATTATTTACCACCATCCCTGCTCATTATCAAATTAAAGAAACCACTGTTACGACGATGGAAAATAAAAAAACTATTTTTCAACCCGTCATATTAATTAAACCTATCATTTAAAAAGCGGAGAAAAACTCATGTCGGATTCCCTCATTCAATTAACCCTATTTGCCACTAAAGCCATCCTGATTGTAATCTTAATTTTAATATTATTTGCCGGAATCTTAAGTTTAATAGGCCGCGGAAAAGAAAAACTCAGC
Source organism: Gammaproteobacteria bacterium (assembly GCA_044221135.1). GTDB lineage: Bacteria > Pseudomonadota > Gammaproteobacteria > DSM-16500 > DSM-16500 > UBA4722. The sequence goes on along the minus strand of JBGAPT010000034.1, from coordinate 3,365 downwards.
GGAAAAATTCTGATTAAAAACCTCAATAAAAAATATAAGAAAATAAAAGAAGTATTATTAGAAGAAATGCTGCCTAAAAAAGCATTTAAAAAATATCTTAAAGAACTCAAAGCTACTGAAAAAGAAAAAGCCATTGCGATTGAAAAAGCACCTCAAAAAAATATCTTTATTATCCATTTTCATGGTGATATTAAAGCATCTGCTGTAGCCGCTCTACGCGAAGAAGTCACCGCTATACTCGAAGTGGCTAAACCCAGTGATGAAGTCGTAGTATGTATTGAAAGCGCTGGAGGCTTGGTGCATGCTTATGGATTAGCCGCAGCCCAATTATCCCGGATACGGGATAAAGATATTCCACTCACCGTCATTGTCGACAAAGTCGCTGCAAGCGGCGGCTACTTAATGGCCTGTGTTGCTAACAAAATTATAGCCGCCCCTTTTGCAATCATTGGCTCCATTGGCGTCATTGCGCAGCTCCCCAATTTTAATCGTTTGCTAAAAGAAAAAAATATTGATTTTGAACAAATCACTGCCGGCAACTATAAACGCACCCTCACTCTATTTGGTGAAAACACAAAAGAAGGACGAGAAAAATTACGCCAAGAAATTGAAAAAATCCATGAGTTATTTAAAAATCTGATTCACAAATACCGTCAAACACTAGATATCGAAAAAGTATCAACCGGTGAAATTTGGTCAGGCACAGAAGCACTTGAATTACAATTGGTAGACGTCATTACCACCAGCGATGATTATCTACTCTCTTCATATAATCACGCCAATTTATATGAAGTCAGTTATCAAATTAAAAAATCACTCAGCGAAAAACTTTTTTCCAATGGAGCAAAGTTATTAGAAAAAAACACCTTACAAAATCTTTACACTCGACTACCCTTTTATTCAATGCATAATACAGAAAGGTTTTATGATGCAGAATAATTTCGTTACACCCTGATAAAGCGCGTATTGCGATGAGTTATCCCCATAAAATTTGTTATCGTATGTCACCCTCGCGACCCTATATCATCCCTGCGACCCTATATCATCCCCGCGACCCTATGTCATCCCCGCGAAGGCGGGGACCCATTATGACTTGCCTCTTAATCTGTACTATCTTCCGATCATTTAACTTTTATTGTATTGATTTATCATTTAGCGGAATCTACAAGATCGGTTCCCGGTTAATTCTAGACAGGTCCGCCTTCGCGGGGATGACATAAATTATATATTTTTAGCCTACGCCCTAGAACTTCAAGAAGCAGGAGATAATCTCTTGAATTCTGGTACTTGTTCTTCCACTCTCTCTACTAGAAAACTATGCATTTTATCAACCTCACCTAAGGCAGGAGAAAAACTGTTAGGTTTGATAGGTGGTATATTTCTCTTTGGCCTAAGAAAAGAGAATACCTTTATTGCAACATCACAAGCAGGTTGTGGCATTTGAGGATGCTCATCTAGAAATGTTTGTATATCTACTGAACCAAATATAAAATCTCTGCCTGCTAATACCGCACCGGACACAGTGCCTATAAACTTACATAAAGCATATTCACTTCGACTCGAAGTAAAAAGAGAATCTTGGGTAGCACCATTTTTGAGTTTTTCATCTGCAAAATGTTGGGCAATATCTTTTGTGAATTTTTTAGCTGCAAGGCTAAATTCATCATAAGATCCCTGTGTTTTTTCCATAAGCACCTTGCATGCTGCACCTTGAAAATCTCTTATGCAAGTATCCAATTTTTCATCAGATGCTCTATCAAGGCCATTAAGCAGAGCATCACGACTTTGTCTTTCAGTACCTTGTATAACTAGATTTATCTGGTGTAATAAATTTTTTTTAGTTATTGATATTGAGTCTATATTTTTATATAAGTTTAAATGAGCATAAATATCACATAAATTACACATCCCAAGCGTTTTATCACGACAGAGAGTCGCTTGTTGCAATAGTATTTCTCTTCTATCAGATTCCTCTAATTTTATAAAAGCCTGCATAAAGCGATCCTTATCTGGCTTAGATAACTGTAAAAAAGCAGCTGATTTTAAAAAATACTTAACACCTTTTACATCTCGATTGCTTTCAATAAATTGGATAAGATATTCTTCTGATTTTTTTAAAAGATTAAATATAGCACCATAACGCGCTATATCTTCTGGATGCTTGTCTGGATGCCATTCTCTAGACAAGTCAGTAAATGCCTTTCTTACTGTTTTTTTTCTATCTTCTTCTGAAGTACGAACATCTAAAACTGCAGACTCCTCCGAAAGCCCTAAAAGATTTAAAGCCGCTGCAAGTGGGATAACTTTATTTCGAGTCATTTCTAAATCCGCAAACCACTGCTTACAAGATATACCTTTATACTCAAAATCATCTTCTTTTTTTTTATCGTCAGGAACTTTTTTATCACCATGTAGCATATTTAATTCTCTTATTTTTTGATGATATTTTTAAATGTACCCATTACAATAGCACTCTATACCGACTCCATCTTAAAGTGCATCGAGCCTATAGTAACTTTTTATTTTAAAACGCACAACAGCATGGAATGATTCAGAGCAAAGCTTAACCAATTTAACCTTTGATGTCATTGCAATGACGATTGATATAAGCCAGATTTCGTAAGGATACCGCAGAGTACAGGCAGAATTATTAATTAACTTTGAATAGCATGAATAACACGATTCATTTTATTAAAACACGTCACAAGCAATGTCAATTCTTTAATCAAAAATGCATTTTCCTCTACCCATGCTTTAGAAATCACAGCCAGATAACTGGGCACCTGCTGCCCTTGTGCATCATTCATAATAAATGCACCTACATTATCTTGATGTTGAGCCAATAACATGACGAGGTCAGTTAATTTATTCACATTAGAATTTTCTATCTTTTCTTGAGAAAGCGACAAACTCGTCCCCATACTATTTAAAAGATCATATACCGTATGAAACATACCCTCCACCTTCTCTGCTTTTTCTGCGCGCTGCTCTAACAAGCTCAGTTTTTTATGAAGTTCATCCATCTTATTCACTTGCTCCGCCATCACATGATGCAACTGTTTAAGCGTATGCGAATAATATACAGAAACCGCACGTAATAAATACCCTGCTAATCCACCAAACAATAAGCCTATAAAAATAAACACGATCAAATACTGCTTGATAGTTTGATTAAACGCATAATGATTAATTAAGATTTCCTGGCTGCCATCCTCGAGGTTTAATAAACTTGCTAAAAGATAATGACACGCACCCACATAGACTATACTTAAAAATAGAATCCATAAGAACCCTAACAATAAAAAAACCTTATTCTCAACACGCATGTTCAACCCTCTTCTTTGACAATACGGCTTTGTTTTTTT
>JBGAPT010000033.1:0-23221 GCA_044221135.1 Gammaproteobacteria bacterium | reverse complement strand
GGATCTAGGGGAGCTGAGTCACCAAGATATTGAAAAAATCGTGGCAAACTATAACCATACGCCACGAAAATGTTTAGGATACAAAACGCCTGCTCAGGTTTTTATAAAACAGTTGGTGCACTTCAAATGTGAATTCACATTCCCGCCTTCGCGGGAATGACATATTGGGGCGCTGAATATAATAATTACGCTCGCTCAATCACATGCTTTTCAAAAAGATAATCTACCCACAGATTACTCAATTTTTCTTGTAATCGATTTTGAATTTGCCTTTCATCCAGATTATTAAAATCAATCAATTCTAAAGGCTGTTCTGGCCAAGAGCAGGCGAATACGGCTTTGGTGCGTTGTCCTGTTTCTGGATCGACTTGCCATTGTAAGCATTGGGCACAGACGCCTTTTAGCATGCATTGCATCGTGCTATAGACGGATCCTATGATGCGAGGATCTTTAATTAAAAATTCTTTCAATGATGTTTTTCTTGCTTCCTGAAAGCGGCGTAATAACTGAGTATTTCCTGAAAGATAAATACGATCTACATCTGTTAATGGAATTTCCGGATGAGGTTTGTGCGGATTTTTTGAGAGTCGCGCATATCGCAATAATACTTCTAGCGCATCTCCTTGCGCAGAATAATCTTGCGGTCGTCGTGCAGTAATGGGGTTACCATGCAGTGTGCACCAAATAATGACATTAGCAATTTGTTCTAATTCTTCTTGGCAATACACTTCTTCTTTTGTTTTGAAATTTCCTAGGTAGATGACTTTATTACCTGCTTGACGTAGTGCAGTGCCATAACTTTTTAATAAGGGAAAGCTAAGTTGATTACCAATGATTAAAACAGTTTCGTGTTCATGTGAAATCTTTGCGCGTATACCAGTGGGTCCCATGAGAGACACAGGGTCACCTGGACGGAAAGTGGCGCAGAGTTTAGAGCTTGCGCCAGCTTCAATAACAATAAATTTTAAAGTGCCTGATGATTTGTGTACTTCCGCTGCAATTAATGCGAGTGGTTCAATTTGTAATGACGTGTGGCCAATGCGAGAAGCATACGTTTCGTAATTTTGTAAACGATAAAATTGTCCTGGTTGAAAATGTTTTGCGGCAAGTAGTGCTTGTACGGTGAGTTCAATCACATTTTCAGTGCGGCGTTCGAGATGGGTAATATGCGCCATAAATGAGTGTTTCATGTGTTGCGCAAAGGTTTGGTATTCTTCTTCGCGACCTAATTTGCCAAGTTGTGTTTTTAATGCGGCGAGAATTTTGGGATAAGTTCGCATGCCGGATGCAATGGCTTTAACAACACTGCCATGGAAAACAGGATGTGTATCACCTATTAAGCTGACGCGATAATGATCTTTATGATAAGAAGTAAAAGCGCCAAAATCCGTTTCTTTGACATGTGTTATGCCATGAGGGACTGTTAATTCTCCCTCTACATCTTCATAGTGTTGATATTGCAGACCTAAGCGTTTAAATGTACCTCGGTGTTCAAACTCATAAGCAATATTAGGCTGCGTGCCTGTTGCAACAAAAATAGCACGGGCGGGAATGCGTATTTCTTCTAACGTTGCTTCCCATTCTTCTTTATTTTTTCGTAAACGTCGATGGCAGACTAGTGCTTCTACATGTCCATGTTGGTTAAGATCAACAGCAGCAGGTTCGAGTGCTTCCAGATAGTAAACGCCTTCTTCCAGTGCTTTGGCTAATTCTTCATGATTGTTGATATAAGCCGGTGATTCTTGCATCGAGCGGCGATAGACGATTGTGACGCCTCCCCATTGATGAATCAACTTAATAAAATTGGGTTTTTCATTTGCGTTTTTTGCACGTATACGTTCATGGCGTACTGCTTTGCCGTGTGCAATAAATTCTTCTAAAATTTCTAAGGAAGTTACATCAAACTGGTTTAATAATTCTTCTTCAGAATGGTGATCGATTAGTTTTTCATAACGAAATAAAGTTTTTTCTACTTGTGTAATATAATAGGCTTGTACTTCTGTAGCCGTATCAACACCCGTTAAACCACCTCCAATGATGACGGCAGGTAGGCGAACTTGCAAATTGGTGAGACTTTCTTTTTTAGCGGCATTGCCAAGTTGTAATGCCATTAAAAAATCGTTAGCTTGACGCATGCCGGGTGCCAGACTGCCTGGTATAGCTAATGCTTTAGGTAGGCCTGCGCCTACGGCTAAGACAAAATGATCAAAGCCCATCGTCCATGCATCATCAATAGTAATAGTGCCGCCGAAACGCGTGCTGCCAAATACTTGAAAATAGGGTTTACGCAGTAAGCTTAAATAAATTAATTTTAAAAAGTTTTTATCCCAGCGTACAGTGATGCCGTATTCTGCGACACCACCAAAACCTGCCATTAGGCGTTCATCCAGTGATTCACGCAATTCATCAAAATGATAAATAGGTTCCTCTACAAACTGTTGAGGTAAGGGTTCGATTTTTAATCCATCAAATCCGACTACAGCAAATCCTTCCAGTAACAGATGATGGGCGAGAGTAAAACCTGCAGGTCCCATCCCTGCAATCATGACTTTCAGTCCGTTATAAGGTTGCATGAGCCATTGCTTTTTACGTAACGGATTCCAGCGAGTCAGTAAATCATAAATTTCCACACCCCACGGCAAATCAAGTACATCTGTTAGAATTCGTGTTTCCGCTTGCGGAATGTTAACGGGTTCTTGTTTTTGATAAATACATGCTTTCATGCAGTCATTACATATCCGATGGCCAGTTGCAGGACACATGGGATTGTCGATCATAATGACGGCGAGTGCTGCAAGTGTGTGGCCATCTCGTTTTAATAGATGCATCTCAGAAATTTTTTCTTCTAAAGGACAGCCGGTCAAGATGGTATCAAGTGGATTTTTCTTGAAGCCTTGAGCAGGATCACCTTTTTTCACGGGGAATCCTTTAGAACAAAAATCACCATCATGGTCGTGACAATAAATACAGTAATTCACTTCATCTTGTACTTCGCGGGCGCTCATTCGAGGATCTGTCAATTTGAAACCATCGCGCAAGCGTAATTTATTTTCGGGTGCAGCGTAGCGTTCGAGTTTGTCATGAGTGATAGGAACGTGAGCAACAAGATTTTCATAATCAATACGTTCAGGAATACGGAAACTAGTCCACTGTTTGACAAGTGCTTTGGCTTCGGGTGTGATCAGGGCATGTATACACCATTGTGTCAATTTTTCGATGTCATCTGTAAATTGTTCAGGTTGTGTAATGTATTGATTAGCGAGCAAGCTGATGGCGAGTTCTAAATCATCTGTTTGCAAGGGGAATTGTTTTAACTGTGCGTGCAACCAGTGAGTTAAGGTATGAAAATCAGGTAAATTCTCTGTATGCATTAATTGTTTTTTTGCGCGGCGCAGGACAAAGAATTTTTTGAATGCAGCAACAGGATTCTGCGCTAAGGTTTGCGCTTGCGCGGTAGTAGCGGCTGTTTCGATATTAAATAATTCAATGAGGAAAGTGTCTAAAAATGTCGCGCAGGCAATCAGTAATTCACTTATCGCTTGCGGGGTGAATGGGGTAGTTTCTTGTCTATAGGCGAGTAGAGCATCATGCAGCGCTGGGCTGAAATGCTGTAATGCGGATAAAAATGTTTCATCAAGGCGGGATAGACCTTGGGCATGGAATAATTCCGCGAAGGTGAAGCCGGTTAATTGGAGTGTTGGTTTGAGCATAATGAGTTGGATTATAGAGGATTTGATGGGGTTCGTCATCTTGGAACAAAAATTGATGAAAAAGACGCGCGCGGGCACGGGCACGCAATCGGGCACGATTCTAACCTTGAATATTCCCATTTCGCCCCTATAATCCATATACCTAATTTAATAAGAGCTGCAGGAGTACATTGAGCTATGTCGACCGTTCATCAACCCGAAAAACTTCACTTTCAAGCCGAAGTGACACAATTGTTAGATATCGTTGTTCATTCTCTCTACAGTAATAAAGAAATCTTTCTTCGTGAATTGATTTCTAATGCGTCGGATGCAGCTGACAAGCTTCGTTTTGAAGCGCTTTCTGATGCTGCTCTTTATGAGACAGATGCAGAACTTAAAATCCATGTTAGCTTTGATGAAAAAGCACGCACCATTACTATCAGCGATAATGGTATAGGGATGAGTCGAGATGAAGTGATTGAAAATTTGGGAACGATTGCAAAGTCAGGTACGCGTGATTTCTTGGCACGTTTGACGGGTGATCAAAAGAAAGATGCGCATTTGGTTGGACAGTTTGGTGTCGGTTTTTATTCTTCTTTTATTATTGCTGATAAAGTCACTGTTAATACACGTCGCGCAGGTTTGACGAAAGAACATGGTGTCTCTTGGGAATCCAGTGGGAAAGGAGATTATACGATTGCCAATATAGAAAAATTAACGCGCGGTACAGATATTATTTTACATATTAAAGAAGGCGAAGATGAATTTCTGAATGATTGGCGTTTACGTACTATTATTACCAAATATTCTGATCATATTAACTTACCTATCTTGATGCGTAAGATGGTGGAGGCTGATGAAAAAGAACCTGCAACAAAAGAAATCGAATGGGAAACGGCAAATCGGGCAACTGCTTTATGGGTGCTTCCTAAAAATTCGATCACGGATGAACAATATAAAGAACAGTACAAGCATATTGCACATGATTTTGAAGATCCTTTGGTCTGGAGCCATAATCAGGTAGAAGGCGGAAATTTAGATTATATTAGTTTACTTTATATTCCTTCTAAAGCGCCTTTTGATCTTTGGCAGCATCAACATCAACGCGGTTTAAAGCTATATGTTCAACGCATTTTTATTATGGATAAAGTTGAGCAATTCATGCCAAATTATTTGCGTTTTGTACGTGGTGTTGTAGATACGAATGCATTACCGCTTAATATTTCACGTGAAATTTTGCAAGATAATGCGACGATGACTAAGTTGCGTAGTGCTTTGGTTAAGCGTGTGTTAGATATGTTGGATAAATTGGTAAAAGACAATCCAGGAAAATATGCGGCTTTCTGGAGCCAGTTTGGTAATGCACTGAAAGAAGGTCCTGCAGAAGATTTTACGAATCGTGAACGCATTGCCAAATTACTTCGTTTTTCTTCCACCCAATCGGATTCACCTGCGCAAACTGTTTCTTTTGAAGAATATGTAAGCCGTATGAAACCAGAACAGAAGAAAATTTACTATATGACGGCTGAAACGTTTAATGCAGCCAAAGCAAGCCCGCATTTGGAGATTTTCCGTAAAAATAAAATAGAAGTGTTATTATTATCTGATCGCATTGATGAATGGTTAGTGGGGCATTTGTCTGAATTTGAACGAAGGCCATTACAATCTGTTGCAAAAGGCGATGTCAATTTAGATGAAATAGCGGGAGAAGAAAATAAAGAGGTTAAGGAAGAACAGAAAAAACAAGAAGAGCAAATGAAGGAAGAATTTAGTGGGATTATTCAACGTGTGAAGGATGTGCTGGGTGAGCAAGTGAAAGAAGTTCGTATTTCACATCGCTTGACGAGTTCGCCTTCTTGTTTAGTGGCTGATGAGAATGATATGGGGATGCAATTACAAAGATTATTAAAAGCAGCTGGGCAAGAGATTGCTGACATTAAACCGATTTTTGAATTGAATCCGGTGCATCCGTTGGTTAGTTTGTTGCGTGATGAAAAAGATACGGAGCGTTTTAAAGAATGGACGCAAATTCTATTTGATCAAGCGGTGTTGGCAGAAGGTGGGCAGTTAAAAGAACCAGCGTTGTTTGTGCAGAAGATGAATAAATTGTTATTGGAGTTGGTGGGTAAATAGTATGCTAAATTGTTTCGTAAAATCAGGATCCAAAAAAACGGTTGTTCCTATTTCTTTTATTAAGAAAGAAGCTTTTCAAGTCTGGCTTACCAAACAAAATAGTATTATCAAAAACTGGCTTACCACGACGCAATTTCGCGGTGAGCCAGGACAGTTTAGATTGATACCCAATCAAGCAGGTCAGCTTGCGCAAGTGATTTGTATCGTTTCAGATTTAAAAGATTTTTGGGCAGCAGGTGCTTTGCCTTTATGCTTGCCGGAAGGTCAGTATCAGTTTGAATTGTCTGCTCAAGATTATCTTCAGTTTGCAATGGGGTGGGGTCTAGGTGCTTATCAATTTACGCGCTATAAAAAATCGACTCGCGTGCCTGCACAATTAGTATTACCTAAAGACGTTGATCAACAAAATATTCATAATATGGTTGAATCAATTTATCTAGTGCGTACACTTATTAATATACCTACAGATGATATGGGCCCGTCTGAATTGGCGGCAGCAGCAATGCATTTAGCCAAACAATATCAAGCGACATTTAAACAAATAGTAGGTAAAGAATTACTTAAACAAAATTTTGCGTCTATTTATACGGTAGGCAGAGCAAGTGATGATGCGCCGCGTTTGCTTGATATGCGTTGGGGCAATAAAAAACATCCTAAAGTGACATTGGTGGGCAAAGGTGTTTGCTTTGATACAGGTGGTTTGGATATCAAAACGGCTTCTGGTATGCAGCTCATGAAAAAAGATATGGGCGGTGCGGCGCATGTGTTGGGTTTAGCGCGGATGATTATGGAAGCAAAACTGCCTGTTTGTTTGCGAGTACTCATTCCTGCAGTAGAAAATTCGGTAGCTGGTAATGCGTATAGGCCTGGTGATGTTATTACAAGTTATAAAGGGATCACGATTGAAATCGGCAATACAGATGCTGAAGGTAGAGTCATACTTGCAGATGCATTGAGCGCTGCTGTTCATGAACAACCTGACTTGCTCGTTGATATTGCAACACTCACAGGTGCTGCACGTGTTGCGTTAGGGACAGAGTTACCCGCTGTATTTTCTAATCAAGATAATGTAGTAGAAGATTTGATGGGTCATGCGAATCAATTAATAGATCCTATTTGGCGTTTACCTTTATTTGGACTCTATCGTGATTCATTAAACAGTTCCATTGCAGATATCAATAATAATCCTTCTGATTCATATGGTGGTGCGATTACTGCCGCCTTATTTTTAAAAGAATTTGTGCCAAATGAAATACCCTGGCTGCATTTTGATTTGATGGCATGGAATCTTAAAGCTCGTCCTGGTAGGCCGCAGGGTGGAGAAGCGATGACTTTGCGGGCTTTATTTAGTTATTTGGTGCATCGGTTTAATTTTAAATGAGGAACTCTATTATGAAGAAAAATATTACTCTGTTATTAATTGTTAGCTTGTTGGGAATACAAACTACTTGCTATGCTGCATGTACTTTTCGAGATACTTTTTCTCCAAAAACAGGAGTTCAGGTTTTTGATATCATTCCTCGATATGAACATAGTGATATTATTGCTACCCATAATTCTACTTCATTTACAGTTGAAGATGAGAATTGTGTCAGAGATTCCAAGAATACTTATTTTGATCGTCAAAGGAAAAAGCAGGATTTTCAAGTTAAAATAGGATTTGACGATAAAGTTAATTATTGCATTATACATGTAGTATATGAGATGAGCTCTATTTCTTCTGTTGATTGGAGTACTTGCTATGGAAATATTTCTTATAGTACGTTTGACTCTGATTCGCCGCGCATTCCTATGTCAAATATAATTTATCATAATTATTTTATTTATTTTTTCAAGCAAGAATCTTAATGCTCCGCAACAGGCTTCTTTCTCATAACATGGCGAGCGAAGCATATTTTCGCTTTGCTCGCCATGACTGTTCTAGGTTGCACTAAGACAAAATTAATGATCACACATCCCAATTTAAAATTACTTTCCCACTTTGACCTGAGCGCATCATAGCAAATGCATCTTCATATTGCTGCATAGAGAACTCATGCGTAATGACAGGTGAAACATCCAATCCGCTTTGCAACATGGTAATCATTTTATACCATGTTTCAAACATTTCTCGTCCATAAATACCCTTGACTTCTAATCCTTTCAGAATAATATGGTTCCAGTTTATTTGCGTGTTTTGCGGCAAAAAACCCAGCAATGCAACTTTTCCGCCATGATTCATGGTATCCAGCATACCATTGAATGCGATAGAGCTGCCTGATACTTCTAAACCTACATCAAATCCTTCACGCATATCTAATATGTCCATCGCATTTTTAAGAGTATTTTTTGTCGTGTTAATGGCAAGCGATGCGCCCATTTTTTTTGCCATTTCCAAACGGTAATCATTAATGTCCGTAATCACAATATGTCTTGCACCAGCGTGACGTGCAACAGCCGCTGTCATCATTCCGACGGGGCCTGCGCCAGTAATAACGACATCTTCTCCTGGTAAACTAAAAGACAAAGCCGTATGCACTGCATTACCTAAAGGATTTAAAATAGCAGCTATTGTGTCAGAAATATCAGATGGAATACGATAAACATTGACGGATGGAATCAGTAAATAATCAGCCAAACAGCCTTGACGTGTTACACCAATGCTTTCATTTTTGCGACAGATATGACGGCGACCCGCACGGCAATTCCGGCAAAACTCACAAGCGATATGGTTTTCACCTGATACTCTTTCTCCTATTTTAAAGCTTTTGACTTCATGACCCAGTTCAACAATTTCACCTACAAATTCATGACCAATAATCAAAGGCACTGGTATGACTTCTTGTGCCCATTCATCCCAATTATAAATATGTACATCAGTACCGCAAATCGATGCTTTTTTAATTTTAACCAATACATCATTCGGACCTACTTTAGGTATAGGCACATCCGTTAACCAGATTCCAGGTTCAGCTTTTAATTTAGCTAAGGCTTTCATATTATTTTATCACTCCTAGTTGTTGTCCAACTTTTTCAAACGCAGCAAGCGCTTTATCTAAATGCTGCTTAGTATGTGCAGCGGATAGTTGTGTACGAATACGAGCTTTATCGTGTGGTACTACAGGATAAGAAAAACCAATGACATAAATGCCTTGCTTAAGTAATTCATCAGCCATGGTTTTTGCAAGTGTGGCATCGCCTAACATGACTGGAATGATAGGGTGTTCACCCGGAATTAAATTAAAACCAAGCGTTGTGAGACCTTTTCGGAAATAAGCACTGTTTTCATGGACTTTTTGAATGAGCTCATGACTTGTTTCAAGTAAGTCTAATACTTTTATTGAAGTTGCTGCGATGACGGGCGCCAGTGTATTAGAAAATAAATAAGGGCGTGAACGTTGTCGTAACCAGGAAATGATTTCACGCTTTGCACTGGTATACCCCCCTGATGCGCCACCCAGGGCTTTACCTAATGTGCCTGTGATAATATCCACACGTCCCATGACCTGATGATATTCATGCGTACCACGACCATTTTTACCCATAAAACCGACTGCATGGGAATCATCTACCATCACGATTGCATCATAACGATCTGCTAAATCACAAATCGCTGGTAAATTCGCAACAATGCCATCCATGGAAAATACACCATCTGTTGCAATTAAACGAAAGCGACACTCTTTTGCTTCTTTTAATGCTTTTTCAAGGTCGAGCATATCATTGTTGTTGTAACGAAAACGTTTTGCTTTGCAGAGTCGCACGCCATCAATAATGCTAGCATGGTTTAATGCATCACTAATCACTGCATCTTCTTCATTGAGGAGTGTTTCAAATAAACCACCATTTGCATCAAAGCAAGAAGAATAAAGAATAGTATCTTCCATCCCTAAGAATTGACTGATGCGTGCTTCAAGCTCTTGATGAATCGTTTGTGTTCCACAAATAAAGCGTACAGAAGACATACCAAAACCATGCTGATCAACTGCTTCTTTGGCAGCATGTAGTAGAGTGGGATGATTTGCTAAGCCTAAATAGTTATTAGCGCAAAAATTTAAAACTTCTGTGCCATCTTTGATTGTAATGACGGCTTGTTGTTGTGAGGTAATGGTGCGTTCTGTTTTATATAATCCTGTTTTTTTTAATTGATCTATTTCTTGTTTGAAATGATTGAGCATGTTTTTTTTCATATAGCATCCTAATCGATGAATTTCGGAATGGTATGCTGTATTACTAGAATAATCAAATTATTTTGTCAGGCGTTTCGGTTGACATTATGATTTTTTCGCAGTTTTAGCAATAAATTCATTTAATTTATGAGTGATAAGCGGTGCTTGTGCGTCGGGTATATTTGCTGCATAATCGTTCGTATAATTTTTTAGTAATTTACCATATTTCATTAAGCTAGAATGATTTTTTGTAAATAGACAAAGACAAATCAGCAGACCTAATATAAACCTTTCAGTATTGGCATTTTCACCTTCAGGCATATGAGTTTGTGATTTTTGAAGTTTCTTGATAAAGTGACAAATCCATTTAATCCTTCTGAGTGGATGTAAAGCGATAAGCAGTTCTTTCTTGGGGTTCAAGAGGGCTGTGTGTCCATTTTTATTCTTGCTTTGGATATTCATGATCTAGCCTTGTCATTTGTCATGAGTATGACGTTTCAAATTTAAGTATAGCAGTGATTCTTAACATAATAGGTTTCAAATATGAATAAAATAACATTGCCGCGTTTGCGGTGGGCCTGTAGGCGTGGAATGCTTGAGCTTGATTTATTATTAAACAATTTTCTAAATGAAGCTTTCCCTGCCTTATCTGAGACCGATCAAGCATTATTTATTCAGCTTTTAGAGGAAAATGATCAAGATTTATTTTTATGGCTTACAGGTAAAGAAATCCATAAAAATCAAGATATTAATAAAATTATAGAGATGATACGCCATCATGCAGAAAATAGACATTAGATTGAAGCCGTCTAGGCAATTTATCAGTTTAATAGCGCTGGTATGGGTGGGTAGCGCAGGTTGTATGATGAGTTTATCGATTCCCTGGTTTTTAAAAATACTATTTATTATCAGCGGGTTGGTTTATGGCTCAAGAATTCTCTGGGTTTCGGGGCTTATGATGAGTTCCTCGTCTATCATTGGGTTGCAATTATTAGCAGATGGTTCATGCAGTTTACAGTATCCCATGCATACTATGGCAGCAGAAGTGAAGGGTGATAGTACAGTGACAACTGCATTATGTGTATTGCGTTTTAGCGTGCAGGGTAAGCGTTGGAAAACATCTTGTATTATTTTTAAAGATTCGCTGGAGCGGGAGATATACAGGGAGTTATTAGTGTGGTTGAGGTGTTTGGGTGTAGGCATACCCTGTCATCCCCGCGAAGGCGGGGACCCATCTAAAATTAATCAGGAACCTATTTTACAAATACCTCCAAATGAGAAAACAATACAGTAAAAGTTAAATTATCACGAAATAATGCAAATTAAGAGATCAGTCATGATGGGTCCCCGCCTTCGCGGGGATGACATGTATTTTTTTATATTTCCGCAATAGGCCAAACTCGCAATACTAGTCAAAATGCGTTAAGATCCTCCGCTTTATCGGTAGCTAACTAAACTATGCAACATATCCGTAACTTTTCCATCATTGCCCATATCGACCATGGTAAATCGACCCTTGCTGACCGGTTGATCCAACTTTGTGGTGGATTGCAAGAACGTGAAATGGCAGAGCAAGTGCTGGATTCGATGGATTTGGAGCGAGAGCGCGGTATTACAATCAAAGCGCATAGTGTGACATTGAATTATAAGGCACGGAATGGCCAATTGTATCAATTGAATTTCATTGATACCCCAGGTCATGTCGATTTTTCTTATGAAGTTTCAAGGTCGCTTGCGGCATGTGAAGGTGCTTTATTAGTCGTTGATGCGGGGCAAGGGGTTGAAGCACAAACGGTCGCTGTTTGCTATACAGCGTTGGAGCAGGGTTTGGAAGTGATCCCCATTCTTAACAAAATTGATTTACCTCAATCTGATCCTGAGCGTGTCATTCATGAAATAGAAGAAATTATAGGATTAGAGGCAAAAGAGGCTTTACGTGTGAGTGCCAAGCAAGGTATTGGTATTGAAGAAATGTTAGAAAAAATCATTTCTGATATTCCAGCACCTTCAGGCGATCCTGAAGCACCTTTGCAAGCGCTGATTATTGACTCTTGGTTTGATAGTTATTTGGGAGTTGTTTCATTAGTGCGTGTTAAAAATGGGACACTGAAAGTCGGTGAGAAAATGCAGTTAATGTCCATTGGCCGAAATCATGAAGTCATGGGTGTTGGCATCTTTACACCTAAACGCGAACCAACGGGTATTTTGCGTGCAGGTGAAGTCGGTTATGTTGTTGCAGGTATCAAAGAAATTGATGGTGCGCCAGTGGGTGATACTATAACTCATGCGACTAAAGCGGCTGCTGAACCCTTGCCTGGGTTTAAACAATTGAAACCGCAAGTCTATGCGGGTTTGTTCCCAGTCAGTGCGGATGATTTTCCTGCTTTTCGTGAGGCGCTTTCAAAATTGCGCTTAAATGATGCTGCATTGTTTTTTGAACCTGAATCATCAGAAGCGTTAGGGTTTGGTTTTCGCTGCGGATTTCTAGGTATGTTACATATGGAAATTGTGCAGGAACGTCTTGAGCGAGAATATAATCTTAATTTGATCACAACGGCACCTACCGTTGTGTATGAAGTATTAACGACTAAAGGGGAAGTATTAGCCATCGATAATCCAGCAAAATTGCCAGTGCCTAATTTACTCTCTGAAATACGGGAACCGATTGTGAAAGCAAATATTCTGGTGCCGCAGCAATATTTAGGGAATGTAATGACTTTATGTGTAGAAAAGCGCGGTATACAAAAACACATGCTTTATTTAGGTAACCAAGTTTCCCTGACTTATGAAATACCGATGAATGAAGTTGTTTTGGATTTTTTTGATCGTTTAAAATCAGTGAGCCGAGGGTATGCGTCGCTGGATTATAGTTTTTCATATTTTCAGGAAGCTGATTTAGTGAAATTGGATTTATTAATTAATGGTGACAAGCTGGATGCGCTTGCGTTTATTGTGCATCGCGATCAGGCGCAATCTAAAGGCCGTCAGTTGACGGAAAAAATGCAGGAATTGGTGCCTAGACAAATGTATGATGTAGCGATTCAGGCAACGATTGGTGCGCATGTTATTGCGCGAACAACAGTTAAGGCGTTGCGGAAGAATGTCACGGCAAAATGTTATGGCGGAGATGTCTCGCGTAAACGTAAGTTATTGGAGAAGCAAAAGGAAGGAAAAAAACGGATGAAGCAGGTGGGAAATGTAGAGATTCCACAGGAAGCATTTTTGGCGATATTGAAGGTGGATAAGAAGTGAGATAACCCTTACTATTAGTTAGGTAACTTAAGCTATCGTGCCTTAGATAAATAGCTTGGTCTCCAACATGTCATTCCCACGAAGGCGGGAACCCATCATGAATAATCTCGACCGTTATTTTTGAGATAAGTTGGAATGGGTTCCCGCCTTCGCGGGAATGACATGTTTAAATAGAGGTTCCATATTAAATAAACAGCGAGTACTCAACTATGAATTTTAACTTTGAATTAATTTTATTTTACGCCGTTGTCATCAGTGGTGTTATTTCTTTATTCGATATTTTTTTCCTTGCAAAAAAACGCCAACGTGCGCATAAGAAAAAAATGCCGATCATTATTGATTATGCTCGTTCATTTTTCCCTGTGCTGCTACTCGTCTTTTTGTTACGGTCATTTCTATATGAACCTTTTCGCATTCCATCGGGTTCGTTAAAACCAACATTAGATGTAGGTGATCTAATCTTAGTGAATAAGTTTGATTATGGCATTCGTCTGCCGGTTATTCATAAAAAAATCTATCTTTTGGGCGAGCCCAAGCGTGGTGATATTATGGTATTCCGTTGCCCTTATAAACCATCGGTTGATTTTATTAAGCGTGTCATCGGTCTGCCAGGTGATCATATTAGCTATATCAATAAAACACTTTATGTCAATGGACAAAAAGCGTTGCAACAATTCGTGAAAAATACAACGGATCGTGATGATAGTGGCATGAATATAGATGTCATCGAAAAACAAGAAGATTTTTTTGGTGTTAAACATGCTATCTACCAAATGCAGAATCATCCTAATGACGATGTGAAAGATATCGTTGTACCGCAAGGGATGTATTTTGTCATGGGAGATAATCGAGATGGTAGTGCAGATAGCCGTTATTGGGGTTTTGTGCCTGATGAAAACATTGTAGGCAGAGCAAAATTAATCTGGATGAGCTGGGATGGATTTAAATATACTATACGTTGGAGCAGGATTGGAAAATCGATTATATGAGTGAAGAATTGTGCCGTCTCATAGGCTATCAATTTAAAAATGTAAAACTGCTGAAATTGGCATTGACGCATCGTAGCAGTGATACAATGAATAATGAAAGACTTGAGTTTTTAGGCGATTCTATCGTTAATTTTGTTATTGCAGAGGCTTTGTATACTCAACTTCCTCGCGCTCAAGAAGGTGATTTAAGTCGCTCGCGCGCCAGTTTAATTAATCGTGATGCATTGGGAAATTTAGCACGTGAGTTAAAAATTGGGCGTTTTATTCATTTAGGTCCTGGTGAATTAAAAAGTGGCGGTAATGAGCGCTTATCCATTTTATCTTGTACGATGGAAGCATTAATCGGTGCCATCTATTTAGATGGCGGGTTTGTAGTGGCGCGTGACTGTATATTAAGATGGTACCAACCGTTATTATGTACTTTAACAAAAACGGCAAGCCGCAAAGATCCTAAAACACAATTACAAGAATATATGCAAAGCTTGCATGGTGCGTTGCCAGTCTATAAGGTTTTATCTTTAGAGGGTGAATCGCATCAACAGTTATTTGTAGTGAGTTGTACTATCGCTCACATGGCCAAACAATCACTGGGCAAAGGTTCCAGTCGGCGACGTGCAGAGCAGGCAGCTGCGGAGCTCATGTTGGGAATGATAAAAAAATGAAGGCAATTGAAAAGTGTGGCTATGTCGCGATTATAGGCCGTCCAAATGTAGGTAAATCTACATTATTAAATGACCTTGTGGGACAAAAAATCAGTATCGTTTCTCCCAAGCCACAAACTACGCGTAATCAGATTTTAGGAATTAAGACAGTGGAAGGCGTACAAGCTGTTTACATTGATACACCTGGGTTGCATCAGACAGAACAACGCGCAATGAATCGCTATATGAATCGTTTGGCAAATTCTGTCATAGCAGATGCAGATGTGGTTGTTTTTATGATTGAAGCAACGCGTTGGTATGACGATGATGATACGGTATTAGAAAAGTTACAGCATGCAACAGCACCCGTTATATTAGTCATTAATAAAACCGATTTACTTAAAGACAAGAGTCGCTTATTGCCTTTGATGAGTCGTTTGAATGAACGATTTTCATTTGCAAAAATAATACCAATGTCTGCAAAAAAACACGATAATGTAGCGGAATTAGAAAAAATTATTATGGATTTTTTACCAGAAGGGCCTCATTTTTTTCCGGATGAGCAAGTCACTGACAAGGATGAGCGTTTTCAAGTCGCAGAACTGATTCGTGAAAAATTAATCCAGCTCACTGAGCAAGAAATTCCATATAGCACGACTGTGATTGTGGAATCCATGAAGCTGGAAGGTAATCTTTTGAATATCAGCGCGATTATTTGGGTTGAACGTGAAGGTCAGAAACCGATTGTGATTGGGAAAGAGGGTGCGCTTTTAAAAAAAATAGGCACTTTGGCGCGTAAGGATATTGAAAAATTATTCAATAAAAAAGTTTTTTTAAGATTGTGGGTTAAGGTTAAAAGTGATTGGACGAATAATGATAGGTTATTGCAGGGATTAGGGTTTGAGTGAGATGATAAGTTATGCGTATTACATTACAACCCGCATTTATTTTACACCATCGTGCTTATCGCGAGACAAGCTTATTATTAGATCTATTCACTGAATCCTATGGCCGTCTTTCTCTCGTCGCGCGCGGCGTACGCACCCATCGCTCAAAATTGCGTTCCTTATTACAGCCTTTTGTACCGTTGTTAGTTTCATGGCAAGGGCAATCTGAGTTAATGCTACTCAATTCAGTAGAGAGTAATGGAATACCTTGTCAGCTTCGAGGAGACCGCCTTTTTAGCGGGTTCTATTTGAATGAATTATTAGTTCGTGCTCTGCAAAAAAACGATCCACATCCACAGCTTTATACCATTTATCACCATACCTTGCTAGAATTGCAGGGCGTCAAGCTAGAACAACAAACACTGCGGCTGTTTGAAAAAAAATTGTTAGAAGAACTGGGTTATGGCTTGCAGCTAGAGCGTGACTTTTTTACGAATGATCCGATAGTAGCGGAGCAGTTTTATCAGTTTTACCCTGAACAAGGATTTAAACAGTCAAAGCAAACGGCAGGAGATAAAATGCAATTTAAGGGCCATAGCTTACTAGCCTTCGCTAAGGAACAGCTGAATGATGAAGACAGCTTGCGTGATGCAAAACGTTTAATGCGTATTGCGCTCACTTCTTTATTAGGATTTCAATGTTTACAGAGTCGCAAGCTTTTTAAAGAGGTGACATGATGAGAGATTTACCGGAAAGAATTTTGCTTGGGGTCAATGTTGATCATGTTGCAACGTTGCGCGAAGCGCGTCATACCCGTTATCCCGATCCAGTTGAAGCGGTGTATGCAGCTGAAAAGGGTGGGGCTGATGGCATCACAGTGCATTTACGAGAAGATCGCCGTCATATTCAAGAGCGTGATGTAGAGCTTATTCAGCAAGTGTTACTGACTAAACTGAATTTGGAAATGGCAGTGACAGATGCTATGTTAAAATTTGCTGAGAAAATACGGCCGGTACATTGTTGTTTTGTTCCTGAAAAACGGCATGAATTAACAACTGAAGGGGGATTGGATGTTGTTGCTGAGGAAGCAAAGATACGTGATGCGTGCCAACGGTTAGCGGCAATAGGTATTGATGTTTCATTATTTATTGATCCTGATTTAAAACAAATTGAAACTGCTCAGCGATGTCAGGCGCCTACTATTGAAATCCATACCGGTAGTTATGCGGATGCAAAAACAGCACAGGCACGTGAAACAGAATTGCAGCGTATTATCCAAGCTGCGCAGTTTGCTAAACAAGCGGGTTTGGTAGTCAATGGAGGACATGGTTTGAATTACCAAAATGTTCAGGCGATTGCTCGTATTCCAGAAATGAATGAATTAAATATTGGTCACGGTATTATTGCTCGTGCTATTTTTATGGGCTTAGAAAATGCGGTGCGTGAAATGAAACAATTAATGGTGGTAGAACGAGTATGATTCGAACACGATTTTCTCCAAGTCCGACCGGTATGATTCATTTAGGTAATGCACGCGCTGCTTTATTTAGCACTTTATTTGCGGTGAAAAACAAAGGCGCCTTTATTTTACGTATTGAAGATACGGATCAATCGCGTTCTGAGCATCAATTTACCGAGTTATTGCAAGATGATTTGCAGTGGCTTGGAATACATTGGCAAGAAGGGCCTGGCGTGGATGGTCCGCATGGACCTTATTGGCAATCCAAGCGTCACGCTATTTATGCGCGTTATTATCAGCAACTCGAAGAATTAGGACGTGCATATCCTTGTTTCTGCACGGACCAAGAACTTGCATTGAATCGTAAGATTCAATTATCCCGTGGGCAGGCGCCACGTTATCCAGGCACATGCCGTGGGTTATCTCAAGAAGAAGTCGCTAAACGAATTGCAGAGGGTAAAATGCCTGCACTGCGTTTTAGAGTTCCTACTCAAACCATGATCGAGTTTGTGGATTTAGTGAAAGGGCCCCAGCATTTTAATAGTGATGATATAGGTGATTTTATTATTCGTCGTGCTGATGGTAATTCCTCTTTTATGTTTTGTAATGCTATTGATGATTCATTGATGGAGGTGACACATGTTTTACGCGGTGAAGATCATTTAGCAAATACACCACGTCAACTGATGATCCTGCGAGCATTGCAAATGCGCACAGCAGAATATGGCCATCTCTCATTAATTACAGGTGATGATGGTGCTCCTTTATCAAAACGTCATGGTAGCTCTAGCTTGCATGATTTGCGTGAGGCAGGGTATTTATCATTGGCCGTTTTAAATTATTTGTCGCGCTTGAGTCATGCTTATGATGAACAAAAATTAATGTCATTTGAGGACCTGGCTGCACATTTTCATTTAGAAAAAATAAGCCGCTCTTCAGCGCGTTTTGATTTGAATCAATTATTGCATTGGCAAAAAGAAACAGTGCGAACCTTAAGTGTGACAGCCGTGTGGGATTGGGTAGGTCACACGCTACAAGAGACTATTCCATTTGAAAAACGTGACTTATTTATTAAGCTTGTGCAAGAAAATGCTTTGTTTCCAGCGGATGCTATCAAATGGAAGCACATTCTATTTGATCATGAATTGCAGTGGAGTGATGAACAAGTTTCAATTTTACGTGAAGCGGGAAAGGCATTTTTTATTGCAGCGCAAACAGCAGTTCAGAAAAATGGTACGGATTTAAAAACGATCTTGGATGACATGAAGACAGAATTAAACATTTCTGGAAAAGGATTGTTTATGCCTATTAGACTTGCATTGACTGCAGAGCAGCATGGGCCAGAGTTGTTGCATATTGTGACGTTGTTGGGAGCGGATGAAGTGTTAAGGCGATTTAAAAAGGCTGAGAGCGTACTTGTATAATGAGTCGCTGCTATTAGGGTAAAGAGCTAGATTTTCAATGTGTTGTTTTCGTGCCCATGCGTCATTTTCGCTCTAATGTGTGATTTTCGCTCTAATGTGTCATTCCCGCGAAGGCGGGAACCCATTATGAATAATCTCGGCTGTTATTTTTGAGATAAGTCGGAATGGGTTCCCGCCTTCGCGGGAATGACACATTGAGGTGGAAATCAGGCGCATTGAAAACTAAGAGAATAATTTAAAAAATTATGAATGTGTTTAATTTAGAAAGTTAAAGAGAAAACCCTATGTTAAAAATCTACAACAGCATGACCCAGGAAAAAGAAATTTTCCAACCACTACAGCCCAACAAAATTACTATTTACGTTTGTGGCCCAACGGTCTATGATTTTTGTCATATTGGTAACGGTCGTACCTACGCTGCTTTTGATTTAATTATTCGTTATCTGCGGTGGCGCGACTACGATGTCACTTATGTTCGAAATATTACTGATATTGATGATAAAATTATTAAGCGTGCTAATGAAAATAATGAAACATTTGGGGCTGTTGTTGAGCGTTTCACCACTGCCATGCATGATGATTTTGCAAAATTAGGTTTATTATCACCTAATCATGAACCCCGTGCGACCGAGTATGTTCCACACATTATCCAGCTCATTGAAAAATTAATTAAAAATAAATGTGCTTATCTTGCCACGAATGGTGATGTCTATTACGACGTTCGCCAATTTCAACAATACGGTTGCCTGTCTCATCATAATATTGATCAACTAGAAAGCGGTGCGCGTGTTGAAATAAATGATGTGAAACGAGACCCTCTTGATTTTGTATTATGGAAATTAGCAAAACCAGGGGAGCCCAGCTGGGAATCACCTTGGGGAGCGGGCCGTCCAGGCTGGCATATAGAATGCTCTGCTATGTCTACCTCTTTATTGGGCGATCAATTTGATTTGCATGGTGGGGGCAAAGATTTAATTTTTCCGCACCATGAAAATGAAATTGCACAATCTGAGGCCGTGACTCACAAAAAATTCGTGCGCATTTGGATGCACGCAGGTTATTTGCAGATCGAAAAAGAAAAAATGTCTAAGTCATTAGGTAATTTTTTCACTATCAGAGATTTATTAAATAAGAATAAGCCAGAAGTATTGCGCTATTTCATGATTAGCAGCCATTATCGCAGCCCTATTCATTATTCAGAACAAGCGCTAACCCAGGCGCATAGCGCGCTTCAGCGTTTTTATAACACCTTGCGTGATTTACCCGCAGCGTCTCCTGTGCCTAATAGTGAATTTGAAAAGAAATTTATTACCGCAATGGATGATGATTTTAACACACCGATCGCTTTGGCCGTTTTATTTGATCTTGCGCATGAAGTGCAACGATTGCGTAATGAAAATTTATCCTTATCAGCACAATATGGCTCTTTATTGAAACTTTTAGGCAGTGTGCTTGGTATTTTACAAGATAATCCAGAAAGTTTTTTACAAGGCGAAGATAACGCTGTATCTGTAGCGAAAATTGAAGAATTGATTGAAGCGCGTAATCAAGCGCGTGCAGATAAGAATTGGGCTGAGGCAGATCGCATCCGCGATGAATTACTTGCGCTTTCTATTGTATTGGAAGATGCTGCTTCCGGTACAAAGTGGAAACGCATCGTATATTAGTAAATTAGATCAGCAGGACTAGATATGATCTAAGCTAGGTTATCTCATTCTATCTATATCATGAATCAAAAAAGAAAAAAATTTCTTTACCCTGCTTTCTATTCCTCTTATATTACCTCTGTTTGTAATTATTAAAAATTAAATACAGGAGTTTCAATAATGAAAAATAAAATAGCGACAGGTTTAGCATTATGTTTAATAGCTGGCATTTGCTCTGCTGATGAGCTTTTGGGTGCACAGGATGTCACTACACAAACCCCTTTTACACTTCCTTTAACCAATCTTTCAACTGATCCAGGCAAGTATTACACAACTAATTGCCATGTCATCAATACACATGCTACTAAGCAATTATCTTTGCATGTTTCGCTTGCAAATGGAACCTTTTCTCCTGTTTTATACGATGGCCAATCTTTTAAAAATGATCCGGGCAACGAGAAAAGTTTTACAATACCTTTGAGTGAAAAGGATGATGATAAATTATTAGTAATACAAAAGATCCACGCTGCATCTTCTGAAGGGCAAGATTGCTCTGAAAAATGGGTAGACGGTGATCCAATAATGAAAGACGAAACAGTGCCTGTGGTACACCATTGTTGGTATGGTTTTTGGTATTTTTGTCCGTACACTGTAGATGAACCTACAGGTAAGCAGGTAGTGGATAGAAGTAAGACACCGCCCCCGGTAAAAAAGAAAATTTGTACTCCTGCACTGAAAAGCGATGTTCTAACATTTACTGCGACAGTTGGTGATGGCAAGGAAATGGGCGCAGGTTACAGAATAAGCTGTGATTTAGCGAAGGACTTTCTTGCATCCGCTTTAGCAGCCGATGCTTCTGCTTCAGCAGCGACCGCGCCAGCAGCTGATGTATCTGCTCCAACAGCGACCACTCCAGCAACTGATGTATCTGCTCCAGCAGCGACCACTCCAGCAACGGATGTATCTGCTCCAGCAGCGACCGCTCCAGCAACTAATGTGCCAGCTGCCGCTGTTGATGCGCCAGCAACACCAGCTAATGTTGCAGCGCCTGCTGTTTAATAAAAGATTCGTGAGGGATAACTCACTTATTTTTTAATCAAACTAAGCGCATAGAACTCGAAGTTCTATGCGCTTTTTTATTAACTGCAATCCTACTCGATGACAGCAACGTTCTGTACATTATCATAAGATGAATAAATCATGAGTCAGAATGCTACCAATTCAGGTTGAATTTAGGTAAAGTGTTCAGCGGTTCCCGCTGACATGACACGATGGGGGATTCTTAAGGGGGAGAATCGTGATTCTCCCCCTTAAGTGCGAGCACAAGCTTTGCTTGTGCGCAGCATATAAACAAGAAAGGAGTTCACGCGTTTTTCAGCGGGAACTCCTGTAAAGTGTTCAACCTCGATGGAGATTGTTTAAAATACGTAATCTTATTTTTGCGGAGGATATTATTTTGAAAAAGGTACTACTAAAAACAACATGTGCATTCACTCTGTTAGGCGCCATGGCCGTTGCAAAAGCAGTGATGCCACTTCCCACTGGCTGGTATGTTGAAGGCAATATAGGTACTTCGAAAGCCACTAGCAAAAGTTATCCCGGTATTTCTTCGCGAAAAAATACAGGAAAAGGCTGGAGTGTGAATGCAGGTTATAAATTCATGCCTTATTTTGGCTTGGAAGCAGGCTATAGCCGTTATGCACCTACACGTTTAAATTCGCCGGTTCAGACTGTAGCGCGAGATAGCCATAACTCCATTGATATTGCTGCTAAAGGGATGTTACCTTTTGGTTGCTCTGGATTTGAATTATTTGCCAAGCTCGGTGTTGTGAGAATTAATTCCCAAATTGGTGTGATTGATGCGGTTGGCGCTTCTGCTTATAATCTGACTTTTAATACATCAGCACAATCTTCCACAGGGTTATATGCAGGCGGTGGTGCAGAATATTTTTTCACCCCTAATATTGCTGCTAATATTCAATGGAACATTGCCAAAGGCAATAGTAAAACAGGTAATCTGCAAGTATTAACAGCAGGTCTTGCTTATATGATTGATTCTTCTTTTACGTAAAGACAATGGCATCATGGCCGATGTATAACCCGTAAATTATATACATCGGCCACTTGAAACGCTTAACAATATGACTATTGATAAAGTAAAAGCAATCGCTACCGCAAAAAATTACTTACTCGATTTACAAAATCGTCTCTGTTATTTTTTAGAGCAAGAAGATGGCAGCGCTCAGTTTATAGAAGATCAATGGGAACACAAAGAAAGTGGCGGCGGCTTGACCCGCATCATGACAGAAGGTCCTGTGATTGAAAAAGCCGGCGTTAATTTTTCGCATATCTCTGGGATAAGTTTGCCTCCCGCAGCCACTGCTAAACGACCTGAATTGGCAGGATGTTCTTTTCAAGCGTTAGGCGTATCCACTGTTACACATCCTCTGAATCCCTATGTTCCTACTTCACACATGAATGTTAGATTTGTCTTGGTTGAAAAAGCGGATGGTTCTACGCATTGGTGGTTTGGTGGCGGTTTTGATTTAACCCCTTATTATGGTTTTGAAGAAGATTGCAAACATTGGCATGCTATTGCAAAAACAGCGTGCGAACCCTTCGGATCGGAAATTTATCCACGTTATAAAAAGTGGTGTGACGAGTATTTTTATTTAAAACATCGCAATGAGCCGCGAGGCATTGGCGGATTGTTTTATGATGATTTAAATGAATGGGGTTTTGAACGTTCTTTTGCTTTTATGCAAAGTGTAGGGGATCATTTCATTGCAGCCTATCAACCTATTATTGCGCGGCGTAAACAGCTTGCTTTTGGAGAGAGAGAAAAGAACTTTCAACACTACCGTCGTGGTCGTTATGTAGAATATAATTTGCTTTATGATCGTGGTACATTATTTGGATTACAATCTAATGGCCGCACAGAATCTATACTCAT
>JBGAPT010000032.1:0-25441 GCA_044221135.1 Gammaproteobacteria bacterium | reverse complement strand
TAAAAAGAAAAGGTATAAATTCAATATAACGAGACATTAATGCCTTCCATTGCCGTACAAAAATAACTCGAAAACAACCGGCCAGCAGCATGGATAGACCCACCACGGTAATGACCATATTCCAGCACGCACCATAACAATCAACAAACAAGAGTGACAAGCTGCCAAAGATCACCGGCAAAACACCACCCATGATGTATCCCGTTTCAGATTTCACCATTTTTTTTGCCATCTCGAGTGCATCTTCCAGATTAAATAAAATACCCAAGGATAAAATCACAGAAACCAATCCAAACCAACGTGCAAACATAAGATAAGTCATCGTTATCGTCCTTAATTAAATGAACGTTCTATCAAGAGTCTCTGCTGAGAAAAACAGGAACTGCTGATGTTCTATACTATAATTTTTAACTTCATAAAAGAACAATAATATATTAGAATGCTGAGCATAAAAAGGCTTAGGGGCAATAGGAGTGCAATGACGCAAACACGATTAAATAGCAAAATTTCTTTCATGTCTATCTGTACTGTGTTGTTTAGATTAGGATTTTTTATACTGTTCTTGGCGTTAGGGGGGTGTAACGGGCATTTAGTCGGCTTGTTTGATCCTAAAGGTATTATTGCGCATCAAGAGCATAAACTTTTCTTTGATACACTCGCATTGATGATGATAGTTGTTTTGCCCGTTATTATTATGAGTATTACCTTTGTTTATCATTACCAAGTTTCACACCGTATCAGAGACTATAAGCCGAATTGGAGCCACAATTATTTTCTAGAGTCTCTCTGGTGGGGCATTCCTTGCGTCATTATCGTCATATTAGCGACGATTACCTGGAAAAAAACGCATGAACTGGATCCTTATAATAAAATCGCAGGGACGAATGGCGCACCTTTATTAGTGCAAGTCATTGCTTTGCCATGGAAATGGGTGTTTATCTATCCGCAACAAGGTATTGCTACGGTTAATTATCTGGAAGTTCCAGTAGGACAGCAGGTGGAGTATTGGCTGACGACGGATAATGTTCCAATGAGTGCTTTCTTTGTTCCTCAACTAGGCAGCCAAATTTACACGATGGCAGGTATGCGTACTCGCTTGCATCTGATTGCAGACACAGTAGGTGTATATGATGGGATGAATACTCAATTTAATGGTGATGGTTTTTCCGATATGCACTTTGAAGCGCATGTAGTAGAACCCGCGGAAATGCAACGTTGGGTCAATGAAACCAAAAAAGCACCTCATCTACTCACGAATGCAGCTTATAAAGAATTACTGAATCCAACAGAAGCAGATAAACCTAAATTTTATAGCAAACCTGCACCTGATTTATTTAATAATGTGATTATGACATATATGAACAGTTCTGGTCCGTTGCATCCGCGTCATAATCAGCTAGGCGGTTTTCGCTGACATTACGCGATGGGGGATTCTTAAGGGGGAGAATCGCGGTTCTCCCCCTTAAGTGCAAGCACACGCTTTGCTTGTGCGTAGCATATATAATCAGCTTAAATTTCAAAGGGAATAACCATGTTAGAAAAATTATTATTTGGTAATCTAACCTTAGATGCCATACCACTACATGTGCCCATTTTAGTGGGTACCGCAAGTGTTTTATCCATTGCTGTGATTGCCATTTTGGCACTGATTACAGTGAATCATAAGTGGAAATACCTTTGGGATGAATGGCTAACGTCATTAGATCACAAAAAAATTGGTATTATGTATTTGATCCTGGCAATGGTGATGATGTTGCGGGGTTTTTCTGATGCAGTTTTGATGCGTTCGCAACAAGCGATTGCTGCAGGACATGCAGCAGGTTATTTGCCACCTGAACATTATGATGCTGACCAAATTTTTCAGCGCATGGGGTCATCATGATTTTCTTTGTAGCCATGCCTTTTATGTTTGCATTATTGAAT
The DNA here is from genome assembly GCA_044221135.1 of Gammaproteobacteria bacterium. GTDB lineage: Bacteria > Pseudomonadota > Gammaproteobacteria > DSM-16500 > DSM-16500 > UBA4722. Next base: position 23,518 of record JBGAPT010000032.1, on the reverse strand, counting down.
ATGGTAGTGCCTTTGCAAATTGGTGCTCGGGATGTTGCGTATCCTTATTTAAATTCTTTTAGTTTTTGGCTGACATTTGCGGGTGCGATGTTATGTAATGTATCACTGTTTGTAGGTGAATTTGCAAGAGCAGGGTGGTTAGCGTATCCCCCTTTATCGGAACTGTATTATAGTCCGGATGTAGGAGTGGATTATTATATTTGGTGTTTGCAAATCGCAGGGCTTGGAACATTGCTGGCGGGTATTAATTTTATCGTGACTATTTTCAAAATGCAGTGTCCTGGCATGACTCTTATGAAAATGCCTATATTTGTTTGGTCAGCTTTGTGCGCTATGATTTTAGTTGCACTTGCGTTTCCTGTGATCCAACTGTCACGTTAGGGCTTTTAACTTTAGACCGTGTTTTTGATATGCATTTCTTTACCGATTTTTCGGGTGGCAATCCCATGATGTATATTAATTTAATCTGGGTTTGGGGACATCCTGAAGTGTATATTCTAGTATTACCGGCATTTGGTGTGTTTTCTGAAGTGGTTGCAACCTTTAGCAAGAAAAAATTATTTGGTTATACGACGATGGTGTGGGCAATGGCTATTATCACACTGCTGTCTTTTATTGTATGGCTGCATCATTTCTTTACCATGGGTGCAGGCGCGGATGTGAATGCGTTTTTTGGTATTGCTACGATGATTATTGCAATTCCAACTGGTGTGAAAGTCTTTAACTGGTTATTTACCATGTATAAAGGTCGAATCAGTTTAACGACACCGATGTTATGGGTGATTGCATTCTTTACTACCTTTGCGATCGGTGGAATGACGGGCGTGATGATGTCGGTGCCACCCATTGATTTTCAAGTTCATAATAGTTTATTTTTGATTGCGCATTTTCATAATGTCATTATTGGAGGCGTTATATTTGGTTATTTTGCAGGTATGATTTATTGGTTTCCTAAAGTATTTGGTTTTCGTTTAGATGAATATTGGGGAAAATTGTCATTTGCTTGCTGGGTGATTGGATTTTATCTCGCTTTTATGCCGCTTTATATTTTAGGATTAAGTGGAGTAATGCGTCGTATTAATCATTACTCTGATACGATGTATCAACCTTATTTTATTGTAGCGGCGATTGGTGTTGCATTCATTTTTGTAGGCATTCTATTTCAAATAGTTCAGCTTGTTGTGAGCATTAAAAATCGGCATGCTTTACGGGATGTGACAGGCGATCCTTGGAATGGCCGCACGTTAGAATGGTCTATTTCATCCCCTGCGCCGCTCTATAATTTTGCCGTCACACCCACTGCAGAGGCTATTGATCAATTTTGGCTGGATAAAGAAAAGCAACATCATTTGCAGCCTAAAGAGATTCATTATCATCCTATACATATGCCCAGAAATACACCCATTGGATTTATTGCTGCTTTATTTGCAGGTCTTTGGGGGTTTGCAATCATTTGGCATATGTGGATCCCTGGAATAGTGGGTTTTGTAGGGATGATAGGTGCTTTAGTAGCGCGTACATTCATGACAGATATTGATTATTATATTCCTGCTGAAACCGTTAAAGAAACGGAATTGGCGCATTTAAAGGAGATCGCTCATGCGGGCTGAGGCTATAGTTGCGAGTGGTGAGCATCATCATCACGATACGGATGCGACGGATGTATTTGGTTTTTGGCTATACATCATGACGGATTGTGTTTTATTTGGCTGTTTGTTTGCTACCTTTATTGTATTAAATAGCATGGCCATGCAACCTTCTGATTTGAAAAGCCACTTGAATTTGCATGATATTTTAATTGAATCATTGCTATTGTTAGCGTCTAACTTTACTTTTTGTTTGGCAGCACTCAATTTATATAAAGAAAAATTACTGAAAGTCCAATTTTGGCTTGCGGCGAGTTTTATTTTAGGTGCAAGCTTTGTTGTGATGGAAGTCACTGAGTTTTATCACTTGGCCAAAGAAGGCTTTCGTTGGGACTTGAATGGTCAAGCTTCTTCATTCTTTACATTAGTTGGCACACATGGTTTGCATGTGACTTTTGGCTTGCTATGGATCTTACTGCTTATTATTCAGATGCCAATATTAAAAATGAATAAAGTAGCCAGACGCCGTATGACTTATTTAGGCTTATTTTGGAACTTTTTGGATATCGTGTGGATTTTTGTGTTTACAATTGTATACCTGATGGGGGCGATATAGGATGGATCATCATGAACATGGGCAACAGCCTGATTATGGTACTGGCCAAAAGAAATTAGGTGTTTACACATTTGGTTTTATGAGTTGTATTCTGCTCACGGTATTTGCTTTTTGGGTAGTTCTTGAAGGTCATTTTCCCAAGTGGGAAATGTTTACCCTTATTTATACTGCCGCTATTATTCAATTCATCATACAACTGGTTTGTTTTTTACGTTTAAATGTACGTACTGCACAAGGTAAAACGAATGTTCTAACGTTTATGTTTACGGGTGTAGTCTTAGTGACTATTATTGTGGGCTCGTTGTGGATTATGTGGAATTTGAATTATTACATGATGAATTAAAGAACACAGGTTTCTAGTGTGGGAGAGGGTACTCACAGAAAAGTTTTGCATAAAAATGAATTATCCAACAAAGCAGCTTTGAGCCAGGGTTGGCTCAAAACTGAAGTTTTCCTGCAAGTCTAGAATCGTAAACGGTTGCAATAATTTTGTCCTTAGCTTTAGGTGGTAGCAGGCTTAAGACGATTTTCTACTATATCATCTAAACGGTCAGCAACATATGCACAATTATTCTGTACTGGAGTAAAAAACATGCGATTTAAAACACATATAGGTATAACTATCGAGGCAGTAAAACATATTGTAGCTCCGAGGATAGGGAGAATAACAGGAAGTGACACAGAAGCGGCTCCGTAATATAGAGCTGATGCAGCAAAGTTCATTGCAGCCCCACATACTGAAAGGAGATAATAGCTAGCAGCAAGTGTTGCAAGGCTTTGTGCTAAATGAGTTAGGCCATTGCAGACTTTATCTAAAATCCATCTTCCTGTCCACTTCATGCCATCCTGAAGAGAGCGTAGCTCCTTTATAGCTGTCCTTGCTTCTTCAAATTGGCCTTGCTCGAGGAGGTTTGCAATCGCAAAAACCTTTTCATCTACGTCATTGTAAAATTTTTGTTCGCTTTCAGTAGGAGGCCAATACATGCGTAAGCTTTTCATTCTGATGTTACGTTGTGTATCTATTGAATTTGCTAATGCTCTTAGGCCGTATAATATTTCATGTGCTTCACTTTGTATTTGCGCTGTTGCTGCAGCCTTTAATATACTGAATTGATTTTTTGTATCCGATACTTTGTTCTCCGTGCTGGATTTTTCTGCGCATTGTGCTCGGATTAAGTCCATTTGTTTTTCTAGATCTAATGGTATTCCCATAATAACAGGAATAGCACTTCTAACTGTTCTAGCTCCACTCATTGAAACACCTCATTTGTATAGAAATAGCGCGTCCATAATACATGAATATTATTAAGGAAACATTAAGAAATAAAAATTTAGCTGATGAAATTTATATCTTTTTGATTTTTTTATAAAAATTTCAAAGAGGATAGTATTTATGATGCAATTTTCATATAATAGCGATGCAACTCATTCACTTGCTGAGCCAATTTTTCCAATGTCCCATCGTTCAGGATAATATCATCAGCCGCTGCTAATCGTTGATCGCGCTTAACTTGGGTATCCATAATCGTTTGAATCTCCTTGTCTGATAAGTGATCTCGTTGTTTTGCTCGCATGAGTTGTTGTTCTTCCATTGCATCCACTACAAGTATGCGATTAATTAAAGGATTGGGTTTGGTTTCTAGCAATAAAGGGATGACGACAATACAATAGGGCGATTTGGCCAATTGAATCAGGCGTTGTGTTTCAGCACGAATTAAGGGATGCAATAATTCTTCCAACCAGCGTCGTTTAGATGAATCTGCAAAAATTTGTTGGCGTAATTGAGCGCGATTTAAAGTTTTATCAGGTAATAAGATCGTTTCGCCAAATTTCGTCACAATTGCTTTTAAAGCATTTTGCCCCGGCAAAGTGAAATGGCGGGCAAGTTGATCTGTATCAATGACCGTTACACCTTTTTCTTCAAACAACTTAGCAACAGTGGATTTACCACTCCCAATACCACCTGTGAGACCAACGACTAACATGCTTGTCACATCATAAAGTTATGTAAATAAAGATGCAGAATATCACCGCCCCATATGAGGCTGATCCAGCCTGCTACAGCGAGATAAGGACCAAAAGGTAATGGCATACTTTTATATTGTCGCTTAATGATCATATGCGTTAAACCAAAAATCATGCCAATCAATGAAGCCAGTAACACAATGATAGGTAATTGTTGCCAACCTAGATAAGCTCCTAATGCGGCCAAAAATTTATAATCCCCTTGTCCCATGCCTATTTTTCCTGTGACAAGTTTAAATAACCATTGTGTCAGTGCAAACACAAGATAACCTGCGATAGCGCCAATGATCGCATCATGACAATTCGTAAAGAGTGAATACATACTGGCTAATAATCCCAGCCAGAGCAATAGCAACGTTAATTGATCCGGCAAGAGTTGATAGTCTAAATCAATAAAGGTGAGGCTGATTAAAATCCAAGTGAAGAGTAGAGCGGCAACCGTTTGCCAACTTATACCAAAACGCCAAGCAACATACACGGAAGTAACGCAACAGAGTAATTCTACCAAAGGATAGCGTACGGAAATACGAGTATGACAATAAGCACATTTTCCACGTAAAATTAAATAGCTGATAATTGGAATATTGTGCCACGGTTTCAATCTTTTTTTACATTCCGTGCAATGGGAAAACGGTAAATATAAATTAAGTTTATCTATATCTGTAGTTTGTGATTTTAAACCTAGATAATGCCTGCATTCTTGGTTCCAAGCATTTTGAATCATACGGGGCAAACGATAAATTAAGACATTTAAAAAGCTACCTATCAAGAGTGCAAATAAAGCAACAAGCACTAAGAAGATACTTTGATTTTCAGTTAAAAAATTGAGAATATCCATTACATCACAGTTCCTAACTTAAAAATGGGTAAGTACATTGCAATCACTAAACCACCGATTAAAACACCAAGGATGGCTATAATCAAGGGTTCTAGTAAACGACCGCACATGGCCATCCAATGATCAATCTCAGCCTCGTATATGCTAGCTATTTTTTCTAACATTTTCTCTAATGTGCCTGATTCTTCGCCAACTTTGACCATTTGTACTAATAAGCTAGGAAAGAAGAGTAATCGTTGCATGGCTTGATGAAGTTGCTGACCTTTTATAATTTGTACCCGTAGTTTTAAAATAGTTTGTGCATAGAAGTGGCTGCCCGTTGCATAAGCGATGGTATTGAGGCTTTCACTAATGGGCACGCCTGCTGCAAAAGTAGTGGCTAAGGTGCGGCAAAATCGGCTGAGAATGATTTTCATATAAATCGAGCCAAGCCAGGGCGTTTGCAAAATAAAGAGTTCTATTTTGTATTGAAGAAAAGTGGAATGTCGAATGTAATAAATCAATACAATGATGCCCAGTAATGGGAGTAAAGTTAACCAGTAATAATGACGAATCCATTCGGACAAATGAATAATGGTTAATGTGAAAACCGGTAATGAACTATGCATGCTTTGGAACAATTCAGCAAAACGAGGTATGACGACCGTGAGCATCGTCGCACTGACTGCTAAAGCGACTACCATCACAATAGCCGGATAAAATAAGGCTTGTTTGATTTTATTTTTAATGGAAAGTAATTTTTCTTGATGTAGTGCAATGCGGTCAAGTGCAGTAGAAAGTGTACCCGATTGTTCACCTGTCTGAATTAAATGATAAGTCAATGTGTCAAAATGCCGCGGAAATTTAGATAAACATTTAGAAAGTACATTGCCTGCTTCCAAATCCATTTTGATTATCGTGAGTAATTGTTTCAATGTTTTATTGGATTGGCTTTGACGCAAAATATCTACTCCCTGAATAATAGGGATGCCGGCTGATAGTAATGCAGCTAATTGGCGAAAAAAAAGTGCTAGATTTAGAAGGGGAATCGTTTTATTTAATTTTTTAAATAGGAATGGGCTTGGGTTTTGCATAAGCATTATTTCCTTAATTTAATTAGGGGCAGGGGCTGCGATTCAGTGAAGGGAAATGGGGATATCATGCTGGCTCCAAACACAACTTCCCTGTTGTTTTGAGTTGCCATCCCATGGCAACGAGTCGCCTGATACCCCATTTCCCTTCACTGAATCGCAGTGTATTTGCCGGGGGAGTCAGTGTAGATATATTAAGAGCATTATCGACGTCTCTTTGATAATCGCAGGGACTTATTTCTTTTCTGGGGTAGGAGTCGATCTTGGGGAAAAAATAAGGCATAGCTATTGTTAAGGAGACGTCAATAATGTACTTAATACTTCTCCCACTATTTCCTCCCCGGCAATGCTCTGCGATTTAGTTCAAGGAGTTGGGGGTAATGCAGGCGACTCGTTGCCATGGATGGCAACTCAAAACAACGGAGAAGTGCTTGGAGCCAGCATTACTTCTTGAACTAAATCGCAGCCCCTCTCTAACACCTTTCGCCAACAGAGCTCTCTGTACCTCAAGTTAAATCACCCGATCCAACTCCTCACGACTAGTAATCCCTTGTTGAACCAACTTCATCCCCGATTCGTAAAGCGTAGAAAATCCTTCTTCTCGCATAAGTTGTCGAATAGCCGCTATATTTTTTAATAAAATAAGCTCACTGAGTTTTTCAGTAATTAGAAAAAACTCATAAATACCTGTTCTGCCTTGATAGCCTTTTTTAAACACTGATCACAGCCTTGGCTTTTTAAAAAAATTTTCACTTGTATTTTGTTTGCAGTATTGACACAGTTTTCGTAGTAAGCGTTGAGAAATAATTAATGAAACAGAGGTAATAATATCATGAGGTGCAATCCCCATAGATTGAAAACGTGTGATAGCTTCGACACGCTATTGGTGTGTAAAGTGGCTAAAAACTAAATGCCCCGTTTGTGCTGCTTGAATAGCGATATGTGCAGTTTCTTCATCTCAATTTCACCCAGCATAATAATGTCAGGTCTTGACGCAGCAATGTTCGTAAAGGCGGTCGAAAATTCTAAGCCAATTTTAGAATTAATATTAATTTGGTTAATACCTGCTAATTGAATTTCAATAGGATCTTCAGCAGTAGAAATATTTTTTTCAATGGAATTTAGATAATTGAGTGCCGCATACAGAGTGACTGTTTTTCCGCTCCCTGTAGGCCCTGTGACAAGTATCATGCCCTGAGGCCGACTAATATTTTTTAAAAATAATTTTTTCTGTGAAAGGCTGAAACCTAGTTTTGATATATTCAATAAAATTTTATTGGTGTTCAATAAGCGCAATACAATTTTTTCGCCAAAAAGAGTAGGGCAGGTATTAATGCGAATATCAACATCGTACAGTTGAAAGCGTCCATCTTGCGGTAAGCGTCGTTCGGTAATATCAAGTTTTGCTATGACTTTGAGTCGTGTGACAAAACGCAAAGCGAGATGAGCAGGAATTTGAGTGACTTCATGCAAAATTCCATCTCGACGGTAACGAATACGACAAAAATTGGTAAAAGGTTCAATGTGTATATCAGAGACTGATAATTGGATAGCATCTTTGATGATTTGATCGACTAGCTTAATAAGAGGTTCATCGGGCAATCCCTCCTGGATGACATGAGGTGCTATGCCCGTGACGGGGGAATAAGTATAGGATGGTGTCATGTGATTAATCACTACACATTCCAGCAGCTAGACAAGTACCGCCTAGGGTCCATTGGCTTCCATCCTTATTCGGCGTTAACACGAGTGTAAATCCACCCGCTATTGCGGTTGCTGTTGCAGTAATGACGCCATTAGTCACAACAATACTGGCTAAATTATTTGTTGAAGCAGGCGCTTTAGGAATGCCATGTGCACCATTTTTTAAAGCAGTTAATGCTACATCTTGCTGTAAGGCTAGCGAAACAGCAGTTTTAAAAGGTGCTGTCGCTGCAATGACTTCTGCAAAACGTGCTCGTCGGACATAGTCATGATAGGAAGGAATAGCAATAGCGGCTAAAACACCAATGATAGTGACTACAATCATGAGTTCAATTAATGAAAATCCTGGGACATATTTTTTTTGCATAGTATTCTCCATGAAGTTAGCTTGTTTTTTAGGGGATAGATAGTGATTTATAACAGAGTCAACGAAAAACAAAAGAGGAAACTATTTATAGCGGGTTTGATTTGATAATGCAATAGAGGAAGAAGTTTATTTGATAGCTGTAGCTTTTAGTGTGGTGTTCTCCCATTGTGTTCACTTTGTCATCCCCGCCCTCACTTTGTCATCCTCGCCTCACTTTGTCATCCCCGCGAAGGCGGGGACCCATCATGCAAATACCACTAACAATAATGAGTACAATTGAAATTGAATTATCCAGAAATAAGGTAATTAAAGAGACAAGTCATGATGGGTCCCCGCCTTCGCGGGGATGACAAAGTGAGGGCGGGGATGACACAGCAAAAAAAGATAACACAGCAAAAAAAGATAACACAGTGAGAGCAGGGATGATAAATTACTTAATTTCACTGAGCCAAAGCAACATCTTCTTTTTCAGCTGCGTAATCAGGTAATGCTTCAATCACATGACGCTGCTTCGCAGTTGCTAGGTAATCAACAGTAGCCGTACACACTAAACTGCCCCATACATTCACCATGGTGCGGAAACGATCTAAAATTCGATCAAAAGGCAGTAGCAATACCAATGCTGAAGTAGGTACATTCGCGCTACGTAATACCATGATCATTGTCACTAAGCCACCTTCAGGTATACCTGTCGCACCCATACCCGCCACAATGGAAGTTATAAAAATCCCAAGCTGTGCTGTGATAGAAAGATGCATCCCTAAAATTTGACAGAAAAATAAAGTAGATACTGCTTCATACATGGCAGTGCCCGCCAAATTAATAGTCGTAGAAAAAGGCAGCACAAATCGTGCCACTTCATCTGTGAGCTTGAGTTGCTTAGCAGTAATTAAGGCAACAGGAAGTGTGGCTATGGAACTTGAAGTCACAAAGGCAGTTAGCATAGGATTACTGACTTGGCGTATAAATTCGGCTGCTTGTTTACGTTTGATATATTTCACGATAGCAAATTGCCATAAGCATTGTAAAACGAGTCCAGTCATGAAGACGATTATAAATAGCAGCATGCCTCGCACACTTTCCATGAGCCTTTTTTGTAGCGCTGCTTCCGCAATAGCTGAGCCCAAGAGAGAAAATAATCCAATTGGAGTTAAATACATTAACCAAATAATCATTTTGACAAACACATCACGCAATCCGTTAAATAAATGCATGACGGGTTTAGCAGATTCACCCACAGAAATGCAGGCGATAGAAAACACGATACTGAAAAATACAATAGGCATGATTTCAAATTTTGCTGCTGCCGCTACAATGTTGGGTGGAAATAAGGTAAGTAAAAAAGAAGAAAAATCTAAGGTTTTTGTATGCGTTGTAGGTACATTTGCCAAAATCAATTCTGGGGGTAAACCAACGCCTGGTTTAAATACATTAAGTAATACAAGACCAATGATGACAGCAAATGAAACGCTGATTAATACATAAATAATAGTATAAATACCAATGGATCCTAGACGTTTGGTATCTCCAATGGATGTAATGGCGCCCACCAGTGCAGAAAATATAAGAGGTAAAGCAATTAACTTAAGCAGGTTAATAAAGAGTGTTCCGAGCCAGCGCATAGCAATCATTTGCTCTGGTAAAAAAATGCCTCCTAAGATACCCAATACAATACTAAGCAGAATCAAATAAAACATCTTATTGTTCATTATTTATTTCACCCTTTTTATAGAATAAAGTTTATGTACCCGTAGCGCTTCTTCTCCATAGAAGCATTTAGAACAAATAACCAGCTCTACCAGATGAAATACATCCTTGAAATCTTTGTGAAGCTATTCCAGGCGTATTATACTCACATGTCTGTAGGGGTGAATAGTGTGGAAAGAGGATATTTTAGTTATGTTATTGGCCAAAAGAAAACAAGCTATTGAAAATAAAGAAATTTTTATAACATGCATTGTCCCTGTTTATAATGAAGAGCTTAATGTTTGTACATTTTTTTCTAAATTACAAGCTTGTTTACGGGAGTTAACCCATCGTTTTGAAATCATTGTGATCGATGATGGTAGCCGTGATGCCACCGTCACGGCGCTTCTTCAATTATCAAAAGAACACAAGGAATACCATATTAAGTTGTTACAGTTTTCGCGTAATTTTGGTAAAGAAACAGCACTGATGGCGGGCCTGGAGTATGCTGCAGGTGATGTTGCCATACTGATGGATGCTGACTTCCAGCATCCAATAGATCTGTTGCCTACGTTTTTAAAGCAGTGGGGAGAAGGTTATGAAATGGTTTATGGTGTGCGCCAAAATCGCGATAATGAATCTTTTTTAAAGCGTAATTTTGCTCGATTATTTTATTGGTTAATGGGGAAGCTTACTAAAATAGATGTCCCTAATAATGTAGGTGATTTTCGTTTACTGGATCGTAAAGTGATTGATGCCTTAAATAGTTTTAAAGAAAGAACTCGCTTTATGAAGGGTTTATATGCGTGGGTCGGCTTTAAAAAAATCGGGGTACCTTATGAGGTACAGATAAGAGCTGCAGGAAAAAGTTCTTGGGGTTTAGCTAAATTAACAGAGCTTGCGATTATTGCTATTACCTCTTTTTCTAATGTGCCATTACGTGTTTGGGGATTTATTGGGTTTGTTATTTCTTTGGGTTCTTTAATTTATGCGATCTATATAGTCACTGTGACTTTGATGTATGGTGCTGATCTGCCTGGTTATCCAACGATTGTGGTCGCGATTATGTTTTTTGGGGGCATTCAATTATTATCGATTGGCATTTTAGGTGAATATATTGCGCGAATTTTTACAGAAGTGAAGCAAAGACCCAAGTATATTTTAGAGCAGAAATATGGGTTTGAGAATGAGTAAAGACTACAGGCTCATTCTATTGCTCACCAACGCCACATCATTATACTCACCTAATTTATAACTTTTTGTTTTTTCACTAAAGCGCGGATAATCATGCGCATTCATTAACACAAATACACGTTTATCACTCTTCCAGCGTTGCCAAAAAGTCGGTTCTTCGATGAGCCATCCTGTCGTATTTTGAAAAGGTATACCGAACCAAAGTTCGCGTACCCAATTATCATTATGCATAATATCTGTTGCATGCCAGTTAGCTACAATCGTAATACGATGCTCAAGATAGAGTGGTAAATCTTGATAATAACGATAAAAAGTAACAACCTCATCTTGTGGCGTTATGACAGACTTTAATTGCATAGCCAGCGGTTTGATAGTTTTTTGATTCATAGCAGAGGCGCTTGCTAAGAGAATCAGTAAAAATGAAACAGCAGTGAGGGTTAAACAAGAAAATAATTTCGTTACATTATTTTTAAATAACAAATAGCAGGCTGCCATTCCGCTTATAAAAAATAATACTGCCGTATCCGTTAAATAGGGCACTATGCCACGTGCTATTTCAATGCTTTTAATATGAGGAACGAGTATGCATGCGATAATGATTACGATACATAAAATGATGAAGCTGAGTGTGGCGAAGAAAATAGCTTTATTTTTTGGTTTTTCCCAGCATTGACTTAGATAGTTTCCAGTGAGTAATGCAAGTGCAGGAAAAATGGGAAGAATGTAGCCCACTGTTTTTGATTTAGGAAAAGAAAAAAAAGCGAAAATAATAACAAACCACAATAATAAAAATAATTGCGCTTGATGTTGCTTACGATTTTGCCATACATTTTTTATTTGTTGTGATAGCGCTTGAAATAAAAAAATAGACCAAGGAAGAAAGCCGGCGAGTACTATGGGCACATAAAACCAGGCCGCAGAGGGATTGTTAAAATCCGCTTGTGTGAGAAACCGTTCAACCTGTTGTGTCACAAAGAAGAAATGAAAAAATTGTGGGTTTGCGTGTTGTACTAGGAAATACCATGGCGCTGTGAGAGCGATAAAAATGCAGGCTCCACTGAATAACCGCATTTTACTGAGCATGTTCCAACGATTAAGCAGGATGATCCAGGAACCGATAATCATCACCGGAAAAGCGAGGCCAATTAATCCTTTCGTCAATGCAGCAAATCCACAAAATAGATAAGCGAGCAATATGAAAAAAGTGCGCTGTCGGCTTGATGTGGTTTGCAATGCAAGTAATGCAAAAAGCAAGGTATTACTAATCCATACAGCGACCTCAAGATCAAGATTTGCATAATGTGCTGCGCCATAATAAAGAGGATTAGTTGCTAGAATAATGGCAGACAAGATGCCCGCGCGCCGATTAAAAAGAAAACGTCCAGCTATATAAGTAGTCATACAGCCAAGTAGCGCGATCAAAGCAGGCCAGAATCGTAATGCCCACTCTTTTAAACCAAATAACTTGATTGCAGAGGCCTGTAACCAGTAATACAAAATAGGCTTATCTAAAAAGGCAACGCCATTTAAGCGCGGCGTAATATAATCACCTGTCACAGTCATTTCACGTGCCACTTCAGAATAACGTCCTTCATCCGGCGTGAATAATGGATGCGTACCTAGCCAGAGCATATAAAAAAGCCCTAATGCCACAACAATAAACAGTAGATCTGACACCCAGCTGCGAGTTATTTGTGCGTTATTATGAGTTGCTAACACCTATTGATTCCCGTAGATTAAATATATTTAATTAATGAAAAACCACTACTATGAAGAGCATTACTCTGTGCGCCGATGATTATGGGCAAAATACGGCTATTTCTCAAGCGATTATTGCATTGCTGAAGGAAAAAAAGCTGTCTGCGACCAGTTGTATGACGACTGCACCCCAGTGGTTAATGCATGCGGCATGGCTAGCACCCGTTAAAGATCAAGCTGATATGGGTGTCCATTTCAATTTAACGCATGGTAAACCACTCTCATCCGCTTTTATTGCAGTATACGGCACATCCTTTCCCTCTTTATCTACGTTACTTAGAAAATGCTATTTAAGGCAATTGAATCAAGCTGCCATTTATGCTGAACTTAATGCGCAATTAGATCAATTTATCGCTGGAGTAGGGCGTTTGCCCGATTTTATAGATGGCCATCAGCATATACATCAGTTTCCCGTGATCCGAGACGTGATTTTGACGCTTTATCATGAACGATTACGAGATCATTTTTGTTATGTACGCAGCGTAAATGATGCTAGTGCTTGGCTTCGAATCCATGACGATGCTTATATTAAACGATTGATAATTCAGTTATGCGGCGCCCGTGTATTCAAACAGCAGCTAGCCCGGCATAAAATACCCCATAATTCCTCATTTTCAGGTATTTATAATTTTGCTCATGCTATCGATTATGCCAAACTATTCCCTCGTTTTTTACAACAAAGCTTGGATGGTGGATTAATTATGTGTCATCCAGGACTTGCTTATTCAAAAGAGGTGGATGAAATAAGAGAATTCCGCCCTGATGAATACCATTATTTTCAGAGCGGAATTTTTGATGCAGTATGTCAACAAAACAAAGTGACTATTGCGCGTTTTTCACGATAGAGTCAAATCCATTTTCCATCACCTCATAACTCGTAACCGTTCACAGGGGCATTAGACTTGCAGAAGAACTTCAGTTTTGAGCCAAGGTTGAACGATTTCTTTTAAAAAATAGCGGAGCATACACACGTATGTGAGCACATTTTTTAAAAGAAATCGTTCAAGATTGGCCAAAAATGAAGTTTGCAGCTTAGTGCTCTGAATGCTTATCATAACTCAATAGGATTAATAACCTGTACCCTGGCAGTTAATTTTTTCTCATGTGTTAACCGTAAAATAAAAGGCACACAAATAAATAAAAGAATACCCGCAACAATGGCTGTTAAACCCAATAAACCAAACGTATAGCTAAACCCTGCATTCGTGACTAATGGATCTTGTGATTGCATATTCCCCAACGCTAAACGGGAAAAATACCCTGATAAAGTAGCTGCTACACCTATCATCATCATCCATGTGCCCATCATGATACCTTGTAACTTAACAGGTGCTAATTGTCCTACCATGGCGTAGCCGATGGGTGCTATAAATAATTCAGCTATGCTCTGTAAGATAAAACTGGCTAATACCCAATTAAAATTTGTATAGCCTTGTGCATTTGCAAAATGAATACCTATAGGCAGGAGGCAAAGCGCTGCGCCAATCATAATGAGTGCAAATGAAAATTGGACTGGAATGGTCAGTTGTATGCCGTGTTCCCGTAATTTTATAAATACAATGCTTAAAAGGGGCGCGCCTAAAATAATAACGATGGTATTAATAATTTGTACCCATTGCGGCGCAATGAGGATACCGTAATAATGTAAATTAACATTTCTGGCAATAAATAACATTAAACCTATAGGTGCTAATTGATAGAGCGTCCAAAATATCAATGCGGCTGAGGCTAGAAAAAGATAGGCTCCTATTTTATGTTTATTTTCTTTAATAGGTTGTCTCATTGCTAATACTGTAATGACACATACCATCAAGATACCCATGCTGATAATTAATATATTACTAAGGCGTGCATGCTCTAATAACCACCGTAGCACAAAAAACAGTATAAGAATGAATGTGCCACCTTTGAAATGAGCGCTATATTTTTTCATTGCTTGCAACATGCTGTAGCTTGTTTGACTATCATGAAGTGTGTGCCATTTTACAAAAACAATCAGTAAAGCAATGAGATTGCTGAGACTGCTTAAAAGAAAAAGCATAAAGTAAGCATGAGATAACTGAAAATACCCGCTAATCGAAAAACCTATAAAAAAGCCTATATTCATGCCGCTATAGTTCCATAAAAAAGCGGTTTCACGATGTTTATCATCTGGTTTAAAGAGTTGCGTTAACATGCAATTAATACATGTGATATTTAAACCACTCCCCGTTAGAAAAATGGCTAATGCCCAATAAAATGAGTGGATTGATTGCAAGGACAATAAAATGCAGCCTGCAAATTGTGCGACTAACCCAATTGAGAACAAGGTGCGATAACTCATTAAACGTCCGCCGATATACCCGCCAATGAGATGCAACGTATAGTGCAATGCAACAAAGGAAGCAGTAATGCTTGTTGCAATAGAGTCGTTGAGTTTTAAGGCGGTAGTGGTATATAAAACAAGTGTTGAATAGAGCACGCTGAAGGCAAGCGTTGAAAATATTTGTATAAGAAAAAGAACCCCTGCGCCTGTAGGCATAATATCATTATATTTTTTAATAAAAACATTTTTTTGATTCATTTAGTGCTCCAAAAAATCTATAAAGCCATATTAAAAAGTGGAGCATGTTACTTGTTTAATTAATTCATTTACTTCAAGTTCAAACTGCGTGAGCAACGCAGGAATTTGAGAATACTCTTTATTTTCAAGAGCCTGTCTAAGAGTGGCAGTTGCATTTTTTAATCGAGTAGCGCCGCAATAGCAAAGCGCACCATGTAATCTATGTAGGCGGTTTTTTAATGCTTTGATATTATCAGCTGCGTACTCTTTTTTCACTCCTGCTAATTCATTAGGTAAATCTTTTACTAGCAGTAAAAACATTTTTTTTGCAAATTCCCGACTGTTGCCCGCAAGGGTTATTGCCAGTTCCCAATCAATTACTAAATCTTGATCTTGCATAAGTTGCTTCCTTAACGCTTTTTGGCATAAGGGTAGAAGAGTATTAGACATGTGTTATTTTTTCTTTAGTCCCATGTAGTAATAAATCAATTGCCATTAATAATGCTTCTTTATTAACAGGTTTTTCAAAAGAAGCAGAGGCTCCTAATGATTCAGATAAGTCCAAATAACCTGTAGGATCTAAACGCCCACCACCTGAAATAGCAATAATTTCCATAGTCGGATGTTTACTTTTCATTTCTGAAATGAGAGTAATGCCGCTCATTTTTGGCATAATAACATCTGTAATCATAATATCAGGATGCATTTTTTTTAAAGCCTCAATGGCTTCTTCACCATTCGCTGCTGTGACCACCTGGTGCGATGCGCGTTGTAGTATTTGCGTTAACATGTCTCTCACTAGTTCATCATCTTCTACTAATAGAATATTGGCCATATGTCACCTCTCGTCTAAATTTATTTTTTGTTGCATACCCCTGGGCGCAATAGATGGAGGAGTAAGCTGTTCAGGTAAAAGTATAGTGAATATTGTACCTCGTCCTAGCTGACTCGATACAGTCATTTTACCTTGATGTTGATTAATGACGGAATGCACCACTGCGAGTCCCAGGCCTGTCCCTTTCCCAACTTCTTTTGTTGTATAAAAAGGCTCAAAAATTCGTTCTATCGTACTTTCATCCATGCCATGTCCTGTATCGCTTATTTCAATTTTGCAATAAGATGTATCACGGATATCTGGGAATTGTTTTAAATAGTCATCACGCGCTAAAATATGACTCAGTTTTAGGGTGATCGTACCCTCACCTTCCATGGCATCGACTGCATTAATAATGATATTTACGATGACTTGATGTAATTGAGTTTGGTTACCCAAAATAAGATGATCATTGGGCAAGCCAATCAAGTTGATATGGATGCTCGCGGGAATGGTAGGTTTTAATAATCCCAGGATTCCTTCAATGATAGATTGAATAGGGATGGGTGTCATATCTAATGGCTGTTCACGTCTTCCAAATGTTAATATGCGTGCGACTAGATCCTGTGCGCGCTGGGTTGCTTCTAATACCCGGCCTAAATTGTTATAAACAAGTGTGTTTTTTTCAACGTCGTCTCTAGACATCTCAGTAAATCCTTTAATAGCATAGAGTAAATTATTGAAATCATGGGCAATTCCACCAGCCAAAGTGCCGATAGCCTGAAGTTTTTGCCCTTGCAAAAGCGCGATCTCCAGTTTTTGTTTGGCTTTTTCAGTATTGAGACGTTCTGCAAGTTCCTTGTTTGCTTCATTAGCGATATGCGAGCGAGTGATCGTGCGCTCTTTAATAAGCTGAGTGAAGTATGTAATAACAGTACAAAGTATAACGATAGATAGGCAGGCAATTAATACGACCCATGGAAGGGCTATTTTGATAAAAGAGTCGTTAAGAGACGTTGTGATTAGGTTATACCAAAGTAATAGAGTCAGTATTGTGCCAATGAATAGGATCAAATAAGGTAATCGCTTTTGGAAATCTATTTTTTTAACTATCCTGTTCATGGAGCCTCCTATGCTCATCACACCTCAAGATGTGATTTTTAATGCTCATCTTACTTTGAATTTAAAACTTTTTTCAATTAAAAACCCTCTTTTTATCAAATCAATTTGGCGTGAATCTCAGTATAAGGTACACTATGCCAAGCTTTTACTAAAGCAGTAAGGATGCTGTTAAACATTTCAACCCGCAGGAGCGATGAGCAGAGACTTATGCAATTAAAAAAAATTAAACTCGCAGGTTTTAAATCTTTTGTCGATCCCACTACGGTTCTCGTTCCGAGTAATTTAGTAGCTATCTTAGGGCCTAATGGATGCGGTAAATCGAATATTATTGATGCTGTTTGTTGGGTCATGGGGGAAAGTTCCGCCAAGTACCTTCGCGGAGAATCGTTAACCGATGTGATATTTAACGGCTCTACAGCACGCAAGCCCGTAGGGCAAGCCTCAGTGGAGCTGGTGTTTGATAATCAAGATGGTTCCTTAGAAGGCGAATATGCAAGCTATGCAGAAATTTCCATTCGACGGCAAATTTCTGCGGGATTCAGAATCGGCTTATTTTTTGAATGGTGTACGGTGTAGGCGGCGAGATATTATCGATATCTTTTTGGGGACGGGGTTAGGGCCGCGCAGTTACGCCATCATTGGCCAAAACATGATTTCACGGATAGTTGAGGCTAGACCCGATGATATGCGTGTTTATCTGGAAGAAGCAGCAGGGGTTTCGCGTTATAAAGAGCGGCGGCGCGAAACAGAAAACCGCATGCAGCATACTAAAGACAATTTGGCACGCTTAAATGATGTGCGAGCGGAATTGGAAAAACAATTAAGTGCTTTACAACGACAAGCGAATGCGGCTGAAAAATTTAAATTGCTTAAACAAGAAGAACGGCTCGTACGTGGACAGTGGTACGGGATTCAGTGGCGGCAGTTGGATCATCGATTAGTCAGAGAATCATTGCAAATTCAGCAACAGTCTACAGGCTTGGAATCACGCCAAGGGGATTTAGGTGAAATTAATTTACAGATAGAATATCAGCGTGAAGTTGAACATCAGGCGAGTGAAGCATTTCAGGAAGTGCAACGCCGATACTATGTAGTAGGTAATGATATTACACGTTTGGAGCAAGAAATTCAGCATCATGAAGAACGCCTGCGTCAGTGGCAAGCAGATATTCAGCAAGTCGATAATGATTGCTTAGCAGTGAAAAATGAGCTTGAGATGGCGCAGGAAGAAGCACAACAATTAGCCGAAGAATTATTGCAACTGGAACCGGATGCGGAAAGTGCAGCGACAGCGACGAGTGTCGCTGCGCGTGAGTTAGAAGAAATAGAAGAATCCATGCAAGATTGGCAAAGCCAATGGGATGCCTTTAATCAGTTAACAGCAAACACTACGCAAATTGCGCAAGTTGAACAAACACGGATTCAGCATTTAGAGCAAAAAATTTCTGGACTAATGCAGCAGCAAACTAAGCTTGAACAAGATAAACCGCAATTTGATTTTGTTCGACTAGAAAGTGAGATAGACCTTCTTTCTCAACAAGTTTCTGAGGTTGATGCACAGACAGAAGATCACAGCCAGCAAATCATGGAAACTCGAAATCAGATTGCTGCAACTCACACTATTCAGCAGCAAACAATGCAAAAACTGGATCAAATACGTCATGAGTTGCAAAAGGCGCACGGGCAGCAAGCCTCGTTAGAGGCATTGCAGCAAACAGCCTTGGGTCAACGTAATAATCCTATTGCTCAATGGTTGGTCCAGCATCAACTCGACCAACAACCCCGTTTGGCACAAGGTATAGAGGTTGAAGCGGGCTGGGAGCAGGCTGTTGAAAAAGTATTGGGTGCTTATTTACAAGCAGTCTGTATTGATGATTTATCGGAAGTGGCTCCTTTTGTTGGGCAGCTCAGTGAAGGCAGCTTATGTGTCTTTGCTAAAAACCAATCCGTTGCCGTACGAGCAACACATACTCATTTACTTAGCAAGGTAAAATCCCCGTGGCCACTTGATTCTCTATTGGCTGATATCTATATTGCAGAATCGGAAACCGCCGCATTTGAAATGGCCAAATCACTGGCAGCGCATGAATCTGTGATTACACGCGAAGGTATCTGGCTTGGCTCTTCTTGGTTGAGAGTCACGCGAGATGAAAGTCCGGAAGCGGGGGTCTTTCAGCGTGAACAAGACTTAAAACAATTAACCCAGCTGATTTCAGAGCTAAGTGCGAAGCACGATGCATTAGAGTTAAACTTAGTGCAGCATCGCGAACAATTAAAAGAATTCGAAAACCAACAGGATGTTTTACAAAAAGCAGCTAATCAAGCTCATGCGCAATCGGCAGAAGTGCATGCCCAACAAAAAATGAAACAAACGCAGTTGACTGAATTGCAAACGCGAGAAAAACGTTTCCGCCATGAATGGGATGAAAATAAACTTCAGTTAGAACAAGCTCACGTAGAATTAAACAAAACTCGCGTTGCTTGGCAACAAGCTATGTCAGAGTTAGAGCAACAAGCTAAACAACGCGATCAACTGAACAAAAATCGGGAAACATTGCGCGGTCAATTATATACAGCACGTAACAATGTAGACACGTTGCGAGATGAAGCACATCAATTAGAAATTCGTTTACAGACGAGCAAGTCTCAACAAGGCGCAATAAAACAATCTGTCGTGCGTTTAGAAACACAATTAACAGCATTAGGTGGACGTAAAAAAACAGTGCAAAATGAGTTAGATACTGCACAACCTGTTGAAACTCGCAGAAATGAGTTGGCGACGTTGCTTTCCTTGCGATTAATGATTGATGAAGACTTGAGTGCGGCACGTTTTTCCATGGAATCTGCGCGTCATGATTCAGGTCAATTGGAAACGCGTAAGCAGGAGCTTGAAGGTGAAGTTGTACATTTTCGTAATTGCCTTGAAAAATTACGCGTAGAATGGCAAGGCGTTAAAGTAAAATCTGAAACGTTGGTTGAGCAACTTACTGAAGCAGGACTACAGTTGGAAACTGTTTTACAAGACTTGCCAGCGGATGTTGAAGCGCATGAATGGCAAACACGTCTGGAAAGTATTACGCAACGTATCACTCGATTAGGCGCTATTAATTTGGTTGCTATTGAAGAATATGCGACATGCTCTGAACGTAAGCAATATTTAGATAAGCAATGTGATGATTTACAGGAAGGATTAACCACCTTAGAAAATGCGATCGCTAAAATTGACAAGGAAACACGAGCGAAATTTAAAGAAACATTTGAAACAGTGAACACACGTTTCCAAGAATTATTTCCCATTGTATTTGGGGGCGGTAAAGCCTATCTTGAATTAACAGGTGAAAATTTATTAGATGCTGGAATCACGGTGATGGCATGCCCGCCAGGCAAACGTAATAGCACTATTCATTTATTATCGGGTGGCGAAAAAGCCATGACAGCGATTGCATTAGTCTTTTCTATATTTCATTTAAACCCCGCTCCTTTTTGTATGTTGGATGAAGTCGATGCACCCTTAGATGATGCTAATATTGGCCGTTTTTGCCAATTGGTCAAGACGATGGCTAATAAAACGCAATTTATTTTTATCAGTCACAATAAATTAGCGATTGAGATGGGTGAAACGTTAATTGGTGTGACGATGAATGAACCCGGAGTATCCAGATTAGTGAGTGTAGATGTACAGGAAGCGATGAATTTGGCGGGAGTGCAGCATTAATGACTACTAGTAATGCTGGTAATATTACACAAGACTTTATTATCGTTAGTGTAGTGGCTAAACCTGGCCAGCAGTTTGCTTCCTATGATTTATTACAAGCTATCTCTGCTACGGGCATGCAATTTGGTGCAATGAATATTTTTCATTATTATTGTCCTTTTTCTATGGAAAAAAAACCGTTATTTAGTCTGGCTTCTGCTACTGAACCAGGTGAGTTTGATTTAAATCAAATGGGTAGTTTTTCATGCAGCGGGTTAACGCTGTTCATGAATATTCGTGAAGTTCCAGATAAGAGAAAAGCATTCACTTTAATGTTAGAAGCAGCAGAACAATTAGCAGAAGATTTACAAGGTGAATTGCGTGCAGGCACACGAAATCCTTGGAATGAACAGATTAAGCAGCAATATCTGGCAAAGATGGTATAGCAAAAATGCCAGTATTTCTTGATGAAAACAAGAAAAATAAAAAACAAATACGCGAGAAAATGGAAACCCTTCGTAAAGAAATCAATGAATATGATTACTATTATCATGTATTAGATGCTCCTATTATTTCAGATGCAGAATACGATCAAAAATCACAAGTATTAAAAAATTTAGAAAAGCAGTATCCTGAATTTATTACGCCAGACTCACCTACACAACGTGTAGGCGCAAAACCACTCAAAGAATTTAAACAAGTTAGCCATGAAATACCGATGGGGTCGCTTGAAAATGCGTTTTCAGAAGAAGAGATGATTGCTTTTGATAAACGGGTTCGAACTTTGTTAGATACAACAGATGAAATTGACTATGTCTGTGAACCTAAAATGGATGGGGTTGCTGTCAGTGTTCGTTACGAAGAGGGTCATTTAGTACGTGCTGCAACGCGTGGGGACGGCGAAACAGGTGAGGATATCACTCAAAATATTCGTACAATAAAAATGATACCATTATGCTTACGGGGAAAAAATCATCCCAAAATACTTGAAGTGCGCGGCGAAGTATATATGCCTAAAAAAGGATTTGCTGAGCTTAATGCAAAAGCAAGTGCTGCTGGTGAAAAAGTTTTTATTAATCCACGAAATGCTGCTGCAGGCAGCTTAAGGCAGCTTGATCCGAATATCACTCAATTAAGACCGCTCTCAATTTATTTTTATGGAATAGGTAGCAAACCAAACGCTGAGATACCCGATACACAAGCGAGCTTATTAAATGCGTTAAAAAATTGGGGATTGCCCGTCAGTTCCTACGTGAAAAATGTGAAAGGATTGGCTGCTTGTTTAACATACTATCAATCCATGCGTGAAAAACGCAAACAATTGCCCTATGAAATTGATGGTGTCGTCTTCAAAGTGAATTCACAAGAATATCAAACACAATTGGGGGCAGTATCAAAGAGACCACGCTGGGCAATTGCTTACAAATTTCCTGCGGAAGAAGTAGAAACAATGATTGAATCTGTAGAATTCCAAGTAGGGCGCACCGGTGCTTTAACACCCGTTGCTCGTTTGCATCCTGTATTTGTGCATGGTGTCACAATTAGTAATGCTACATTACATAATATGGATGAAATTAATCGAAAAAAAGTGCATATTGGTGATAAAGTCATTGTTCGACGTGCAGGTGATGTGATTCCGGAAGTGGTCAGAGTGATAAAACGTTCGGGATCTCAAACTATCAAAGCCATTCATTTACCTACGCATTGCCCCATTTGTCATTCTAAAGTAGAGCAAATTGAAGGTGAAGCTGTTGCGCGTTGCAGTGGCGGATTGTTTTGTCCGGCACAACGTAAAGAAGCGATGAAACATTTTGCCTCACGTCGTGCAATGGATATTGAAGGTTTAGGCGATAAAATCATAGATCAATTAGTTGATACGGAATTAGTGCACAGTGTCGCTGATTTATATTTATTGACACTGACGCAACTCGCTAATTTAGATCGTATGGCTGAAAAATCGGCCCAAAATATTTTAGATGCACTGCAAAAAAGTAAAAAAACGACATTAGCTCGCTTTCTTTTTGCATTAGGTATTCGTGAGGTAGGTGAAGCGACTGCTAAACAATTAGCGAATCATTTTGGTGACTTACCCAGTTTATTTTCTGCAACAGAAGAATCATTGCAAGTCGTGCCTGATATTGGGCCTGTGGTCGCAGGTCATATTGTTGCATTTTTATCAGAAAAGCATAATCATAAAATTATTGAAAAATTAATAGCCGCTGGTATTCATTGGCCAACGATTGAAAAAAAATTACATGATTTACCTTTGTTAGGTAAAACATTTGTATTGACGGGTGCATTGCAAAAAATGAGTCGAGAGGAAGCGAAAGAAAAATTAGAAAGTTTAGGTGCTAAAGTGGCTGGTAGTGTATCAACCAAAACGAATTATGTAGTCGTGGGGGAAGATGCGGGATCAAAGCTGTTAAAAGCACAGGCATTAAATGTGCCAATCTTAGATGAAGATCAATTTTTGATCGTTTTAAAAACATATAAATTCCAATA
>JBGAPT010000031.1:0-23467 GCA_044221135.1 Gammaproteobacteria bacterium | reverse complement strand
ATCGCATTAAAGCAGCCGTTGATGCAAGAACAGACCCTTCTTTTATGATTATGGCACGCACTGATGCACTTGGTACTGAGGGATTATCAGCAACACTTGACCGTATCTATGCCTATATTGAAGCAGGTGCTGATATGATTTTTTTTGAAGGAGTACGTGAACTGACACACTATCAATCACTCACACAACATTGTTCTGTACCAGTACTCGCAAATATTACTGAATTTGGTGAAACGCCATTATTTAGCAAAGAAGAACTGTCACGGGTTGGTATTAAAATGGTGTTATACCCTCTTAGTGCTTTTCGTGCTATGAACGCTGCTGCATTAGACGTTTATCAAACAATACGAAAAAACGGATCCCAAAAAGATGTCCTCGATAAAATGCAAACACGTGAAGAGTTATATCATATCTTAAATTACTATTCATATGAAAAAAAACTAGATGAATTATTTTCTCAAGGAAAAAACAAATGAATACTCAATCAAGCGGTATGGCTGGATTAGTTGCAGGTAACACTGCCATCAGCACTGTAGGTAAAGAAGGCTTTGGCTTAACTTATCGTGGTTATGATATTCATGATCTTGCAGAAAATGCTTCATTTGAAGAAGTAGCTTATTTATTAATCTACGGAAAACTGCCTAACTTACAAGAATTATCTGCTTATCAGAGAGATTTGAAATTGTTACGCGGATTACCTCTTTTTCTAAAAGATACTCTAGAACGCATCCCTTCTAATACGCATCCAATGGATGTATTACGCACTGGCTGTTCCATGCTTGGAACATTAGAACCTGAAACAGCAAAACTTCGCCAAGAAGACGTTACTAATAGGCTGCTTGCCTCTACGCCCGGTATATTGCTTTATTGGTATCATTTTCATAAAAACGGTACACGTATTCAAACGAGTAGCGATGAGGATCGATTAGCAAATCATTTTCTCTATTTATTACATGGAAAAAAACCCGATGAGCTGAGCGCACAAACAATGAATGTTTCACTCATTTTATATGCTGAACATGAATTCAATGCGTCCACTTTTGCAGCGCGTATTACAGCATCAACACTAGCAGATTTTTATTCTGCCATTGTAACGGGAATCGGTACATTACGTGGTGCATTGCACGGTGGCGCCAATGAAGCAGCAATGGAATTAATAGAGCAATTTAAAACACCTGATGAAGCTGAAGCCAGCATTAAACAATTACTGACTGAAAAAGTAAAAATAATGGGTTTTGGTCATCGTGTTTATAAAGTATCTGATCCACGCTCAGATATTATAAAAAAATGGTCTCAAAAATTATCTATACAAGCAAAAGATGGTTATTTATATCCTATTTCTGAACGTATAGAAAAAATCATGTGGGATGAAAAAAAATTATTTCCGAATGCAGATTTTTATAGCGCAACTGCATATCATTTTTGTGGAATACCAACACCTATGTTTACTCCTCTTTTTGTCATCTCACGCCTCTCAGGATGGAGCGCGCATATCATTGAACAACGGCATGATAATAAATTAATACGTCCTGATGCCAATTATATTGGGCCTCAACCACTTACATTTGTTCCTCTCAATCAGCGAGTATAGCGCTCGTGAATAATCTAGCAGAACAAAATAGCAGACCTGTTCCTGATAATGAGTTAGTCATTATTGCTGATTACGTCATGAATTTTAAAATCGAAAGTGAGCTCGCCTTTTCTACCGCGCGTTTCTGCTTAATGGATGCATTAGGTTGTGGCATTCTTGCTTTGAACTATCCTGCATGTACTCGAATATTAGGACCTATTATTCCAGGTACAGTAGTGCCTCATGGCGTACGGGTACCTGGAACAAATTATATTTTAGATCCTATCCAGGGCGCCTTTAATATGGGTGCCACTATCCGTTGGCTTGATTATAATGACACGTGGCTTGCAGCAGAATGGGCACACCCTTCGGATAATTTGGGAGCTATTTTAGCGATAGCTGATTATATAAGTCGAAAAAATAAGGCTGAAAGAAAAAAACCACTGTCTATACGCGATGTATTAGTTGCCATGATTAAAGCATATGAAATTCAAGGCATACTAGCACTTGAAAATAGCTTTAACCGCATTGGTCTTGACCATGTCATCTTAGTCAAAGTTGCATCAGCTGCGGTTGTAACTCACCTATTAGGTGGGAATAAAGACGATATCATAAATGTATTATCCAATGTATTCATTGATGGGCACAGTTTAAGGACTTATCGCCATGCACCCAACACGGGCACTCGAAAATCATGGGCAGCAGCTGATGCAACAAGCCGTGCTGTTCGTTTAGCTTGGCTAGTCATGCAAGGTGAAATGGGCTATCCCAGTGCATTAACAGTAGAAAAATGGGGCTTTAATGATATTGTATTGCATCATCATTCACTGCGTTTACCGCGTTCTTTTACAACGTATGTGATCGAAAATATTTTATTTAAAGTGGCTTACCCTGCGGAATTTCATGCGCAAACAGCTGTTGAATGCGCGATTTCCTTATATCCAAAAATCAAAAATCGCCTGAACAGCATTGATAAAATTATTTTAACAACCCATGAATCTGCTATTCGAATTATTAGTAAAATAGGCAAACTTAACAACCCAGCAGATCGTGATCATTGTTTGCAATATATGGTCGCGCTCGCTCTACTTTTTGGAGATTTAAAAGCTGACTATTATGAAGATCAATTTGCTAAGAACCCGCAAATTGATCTATTGCGAGAAAAAATGCAAGTACAGGAAAATAGCCAATTTAGTAAAGATTATTTAGACCCTGCTAAACGTTCTATTACCAATGCTATAGAAATTTATTTTAAAGATGGAAGCTTGACCGAGAAAGCACAAATTGAATATCCTATGGGGCATTTACGTCGCCGAGAAGAATGCATTCCTTTGTTAATGAAAAAATTTCAAGATAATTTAAGGAGTCATTTTTCTACAGAGAAAATTGAAAAATTATCGGCATTGTTTTCTGATCAAGAACAGCTAGAAACCATGCCGGTAGATCAATTCATGGATGAGTTTGTTATTCTGTAATTTAATTTTTAGATATCCCCATCAACCCAATCTTTGTTTTTAAATCATCGACTCTTGATCCAAATTTATTTTCTAATAAAACAATAACAGGTTGATACGCTTTCACAACTTCAGATTTTTGCCAAACAGGTTTTTCTGCATAAGCTGTCATCTGCACAACAAAGATAACGACTAATCCAATAATAAACGCTTTTACAAAACCAAAAATACAACCCAGTAATCGGTTAAAAATACTTAAACCAGAAGCTTCAACCACTACCGTCATAAAATAATTAATAATGGATCCGATAATCAAGGTTCCAACTAACAAAACAACAAAACATAACCCTACGGTAAAAGAGCTTTGCCCAGCGGCATCTTGCGTTGCTTGAACAGCAGAATGATTTGCAAATAAAGCAGCAAGCTTGGGAGCAAAGGCGAAACCTACAAAAAGACCCACCACCCACGCCAGCAAAGAAATAATTTCCTTAACTAAACCACGCCATAAAGAAAGCAATATAAAAAGCAGAAAAATACTTGCTAACAAATAATCAAGCCAATTAAAATTACTCAGTGTCATAATAAAACCTCAATATTTAGGGTGGATTCGTTGCAGGGGTAACGCCTTCTTCTGGTGGTCTGTCTGTTGGAACAATACCTTCTAAATCTGGCTTGACCACACCCTCTAAAGCTGGCTTAGATATTTCTTTCATTGCTTTAAATGGGTCATATAAATTTTTATCTTTATATATATCCTGATATTGTTCTGGTCTTTGTCCAAGAATAATGCCATCTAATCTGATTGCTGCACTACGAAAAAGATTTATAAAAAAAGAGTTCTTAAACACAGGATTATCGCTGTCTTTAAAAACATGCAATACAGTAATAGAAATTAAAATAAGAGTAATAACATAACCACGAACACCCCCTAACATCGCACCCAGCTTGCGATTAAGCCAGGCATAAGGAAAAGAATACACCTCTAAAATACCAGACATTGCAAGTGCACTTTCGCAAATTGAAAAAGTACCTACAAAGCAAACCAACAGACTAATAGAATAAAAAATTTGCTGAAGTGCGTTTTCACCCAAAGGATTCAACCCTAGGGAAAACATAAAGTTTTGTATATTTTTATTTTCGATTACCTTAATGATAAGGGGTGATTTATTAAAAAATATTGTTAATGGTATAGTAAATTTAATGGTAACGATCAACGCAACACTTAAACACATCATTGAAATAATTTCTTTAGCTGCCGCACGCGACATACCCAAAAGCGTATTCACAGCAAAAATTAAAAATACAAAAAAATCAAACCCATTCCAACTATCCATTCTATGGTATCTCGCCTAATAAAATAACGTATCCTGGCATCATTATAACATGCCATATTTAAATGTCAGTGTAATCTTAACTGATTAGTTGATATCATCTTAAATTCTACGGTTAGAAGCGACTGCAAGGAGTGACTGTACTGAATCTAAGATCATTTAAAATAAAATGATTTAATTTTATACTAATACGATGTTTTAAGGCCAAAGCATGGATAGCGACTTATTACAGTTATTGAAAACGCATAATGTATTTTCTTCGTTAGAGAAAAGCGTACTCGAGAAATTACTTCCCAAATTTACAAAAATAGAACTTAGCCATGGCAATGTTTTATTTCATCAAGGATCGCCATCCGATCATGTGTTTATATTGGCCAGTGGAAAACTTTCCGCCCTCGTGACTGACGTCAATAACCATCTCAAAACAATAGGTCATATCGATGCAGGTGAGACAGTAGGTGAGCTAGGTGCTTTATCAGGTGAACCACGTTCTTTGACTGTAAAAGCGCTAAGAAAGAGCATTTTGCTAAAATTAAAAAGTAAAGATTTTGTTGAACTTTGTTATCTTTATCCTGCTGTGATGTTTGCGACAGTTCATCCTATCATTGAACGCACACAACATCTTCTTCATACATTCAGCACTCCTCAAGTTAATAAATCCATTGCTATGGTTCCAGCAAATAATGCAGTGTTATATGAAAAATTTATCGAAAAATTAATATCGCATGCTAAAAGTTATTCTAGCCTTGTTATCATCTCAGATTACGATCCTGATTTTAATCAGTCTACTGAAATGACTGCGATCAAAGATAAAATTCAAGCAATTGAGCACACTAAAAAACGCTCACAGAAAATAGTCTATTTTCTTAAATCGTTAGAAACACCCCTTGCAAAAGCCTGCCTTAAAAAATTAGACCTGCTTTATTTAGTGGCAGACGCACAGCTCTCTCAAAAAATTGATCCAGTCATTATAAACAAAATTCATAGCCATGAATCACATTTTTCAACAAACCCCGTATTAGTTTTAGTGCATTCGGCTGACACAGTGACACCAAGCAACACAACGCATTGGCTAGAGCAAACACAATTTAGCATGCATCACCATATCAGGATAAATACAACAAAACACTATCAACGATTACTTCGTTTTATACGTGGCAAAGCCGTGGGTTTAGTTTTGGGAGGTGGTGGCACGCGTGGCTGGGCACATCTTGGTGCTATAAAAGCACTACGTGAACAAAAAATTCCTATTGATATGATTGGTGGTGCAAGCGTGGGCGCGATTATTGCAGGTTGTTATGCGATTCAAGAATCTTTTACAGATGCAAACAAACGATTTCACACTATTGTTGAATCATCGAGAGGCTCTACTTCCTGGAAAAGTTTGACATGGCCTTATGTTTCTCTGTTTGATTCAAAAAAATTTACCGAATCACTTCAACAGGTTTTTACTAACATTCAAATCGAAGATCTTTGGTTACCTTATTTTTGTATTTCTAGCAACATGGCGACCTCATCGGAAGATATACATCGCAGTGGATTGTTATGGAAAAAAACGCGTTGTAGCTCTTCTGTTCCCGGTATCATTCCGCCAATGGTCATCAATGGCGAGTTACATTTAGATGGCGGTTTATTGAATAATTTACCCGTCGACGTGATGCGACAATTTCTAGGAAAAAAAGGGCGTATTACTGCAGTAGAATTAAATACATCTTTGTATGACTATCGTCGATACAGTTTTCCGCCTATTTTAACGCTCAAAAACATACTATTAGCCAAGCTCGGCCTAGCTCCTCGTGAAGCTTACAAATTTCCACGTTTTATTGATAATTTTTTAAGTGGGTTACTCATTGGCTCATCTACTAAAACAAGGCAGAATGGCTTTTCTGCTAATTTTCTCATTAATTTGAACCTTAGCAAATTTAGATTATTTCATAGTAGCTTTAAAGAAGCAGAAAAAATGACAGAGACTGGTTATCAGGAAACGATGGTACGCATTAATCAAGAAAAAAATAAAAAACTATTAAAAGACCTATAGTAGGTAACCTATCCCATGTTACCTACTATATGATCAGCGGTTCCCGCTGACATGTTGTAACCCAGTAAGAATAGCCTCTGAACAATCACTAAATATTGCATCTACGCCCCAGGATAATAATTCTTGTGCACGTTGGATATTATTAACGGTATAAGCTAACAATAAATAGCCTTTTTCTTTGATCTCATTAACTCTCGCAGGATTTAATAACATATGATTTATATTAACAGACGTGCATTGCGTTTCCGAACAAAAATTCTGCCAATCTTCCTGCCATTCATCGACCAGCATACCTAATACAGCCGATGTAGAAATTTTTCTTACATTTTTTAATACGACAGGTGAAAAACTAGATATCAGTAAAGGCGATGGCAATTGTGCTGTATTTTGTTGTAAAACTTCAAATATGCGTTGTGCAATCATACCCTCTTGCCCAGGAAACGGTTTTATTTCAAGATTAGCAGCGAGATGCTGGCTATGTAACAGATATAGTACTTCTTCCAATAAAGGAATATGCTGATCTGAAAAAACAGGATCAAACCAACTCCCTGCATCCAGTGTTTTTAAATAGTGATATGCACAATTAATAATATGACCTTTCCCATTGGTTGTACGTTCCAAATGATCATCATGAATTACAATGGCTTCACCTGTTGCTGCAAGCATCACATCAAATTCAACCCAATTCAGGCCCATTTGTCTTGCTTTTGCAAACGCAGCCAATGTATTTTCGGGTGCTTGCGCACTCACACCGCGGTGAGCGATCACAGGTGGGACAAGAGAAGCCTTGATAGTTGATAACACCATATCGATGATTCCTTATAACAGTATTCTAGGTCAACTAGGCGTAAGCTGCTATAGGTTTAGGGTGTTTAATCATGCCGATTGCGTGCCCGTGCCCGCCTGCGTTTTTTCTTAGCTTTTTAAAAAACCTGAGCCATTATTGATAATTGATTAAAAACCCAGAAGACGCGCCGCAATCGGGCACGATTAGGCATAGATACCCCATTTATTTAACACTTGACCCTACCCTCATTTATCAGCAAACTAGCCGCCATGTCTGAAAGCAGCCCATTACATCCACCCTTATTAACAGGTCAGAACTTAACTCTTACCTGGAGTAATTTATTGGGTTCCAGTATGGGACTGACTTTAAGTACGATTATTGCTAAAAATCAGCAACCCGTTTTAATCATTACGCCTGACACACTCACAGCAAACCGCCTAGACTACGAATTACAATTTTTTCAACAGCCACACATTCATCAGTTGCTTATTTCTTTTCCAGACTGGGAAACTTTACCTTACGATCACTTCTCGCCCCATCAAGATATTATTTCTGATCGTCTTTCAGCTCTTCACAAAATCCCAGTACTACAACAAGGTGCAATCGTTATTCCTATCTCCACTTTAATGCACCGTCTTGCACCATGTGATTTCTTAGAAGGTCATATTTTTTTACTCAAGCCAGGTGAAAAATTAAATAGAGATACCTCAAGAAAACGTCTTGCGAAAGCAGGTTATCGTTGTGTAGAGCAAGTGCGCGAGCATGGTGAATTTGCAATACGTGGCGCGATTATCGATCTTTTCCCCATGGGTAGTGAGATGCCCTATCGTTTAGATTTATTTGATGATGAAATTGAATCCATTCGTACTTTTTCACCTGAAACGCAAAGATCACTTGAAAAAGTGGACCATATTACACTTTTGCCAGCAAAAGAATTTCCTTTACACGAAAATTCTATTGAATTATTTAGACAACAATGGCGCAGTCAATTCAGCGGCAACCCACTCAATTGTCCTATCTATAATGACGTCAGCGCAGGTGTTTACTCCCCTGGGGTGGAATATTATTTGCCTTTTTTCTTTGAAAAAACGGCCACTTTCTTCGATTATATTCCAAAGAACTGCATCGTCATCACCATCGGAAATATACATCAAAAAGCAGAAGAATTTTGGCGAGAAATACAAGCACGTTATGAACAACGCGCCTACGATATCACACATCCTCTACTCACACCTCAGCAAATTTTTATTCCCGTGCCTGAAGTTTTTAATTCCATACGAAACTACACACATGTAAAAATAAACCCCGATAACATAACAACAGAGACACATCACGTTCGCTTTGCAACAGACACACCCGTCAATTTAAAAATAGACCATAAAGCAACACGACCTCTACAAGCACTAGAAAATTTTTTAGCAAACTATACCGGCCGCGTATTGTTTTGCGCTGAAACAGCAGGACGGCGTGAAGTATTACTGCAGTTGTTTAACAACATCCAGCTTCACCCAGTGCTGTTTTCTACCTGGCAAGAATTTTTAGACTCTACTACACAATATGGCATCACAGTTGCACTCATTGATGAAGGGTTAAAATTAGCTGATCCTTCTCTAACAATCATTGCTGAAGCACAATTATTTGGCGAACGCATTATACAACGCCGAAAACGAAAAGAAACATCGCAAGATATTGATGCCATCGTTAGAGATTTAACAGAATTACAAGTAGGCGATCCCGTTGTACACATCGATCATGGTGTTGGACGCTATCTAGGGTTACAAACATTAACAGTAGGCGAACAACTCGCAGAATTTTTAAGCTTAGAATATGCAGATGGCGACAAATTATATGTACCCGTCGCATCATTACATTTAATTAGCCGATACAGTGGATCAGAGCCAGAACATGCGCCTCTACATAAACTAGGCGCAGAACAATGGCAACGCGCTAAACGCAAAGCAACAGAACAAGTTTGTGATGTAGCAGCTGAGTTACTCGATATTTATGCAAGACGCGAAGGACATAAAGGCTATGCCTGTAAAGAACTGGATGGGCAATACGCTATTTTTTCCGCTGCATTCCCTTTTGAAGAAACGCCTGACCAACAAAAAGCGATAGAAGAAGTCATTCGCGACATGACTTCCGATAAACCCATGGATCGTTTAGTCTGTGGTGATGTCGGTTTTGGTAAAACAGAAGTTGCAATGCGTGCTACATTCATCGCCACACAAAATGGTAAACAAGTTGCAATCCTTGTCCCTACCACATTACTCGCACAGCAGCATTATCAAAACTTTCAAGATCGCTTTGCCGATTGGCCTATTCAAGTGGCTGTTGTGTCGCGTTTTCAATCAAGCAAAGAACAGAAAAAAATTCTGGAAAATGTAGAACAAGGCAAAATCGATATTATCATCGGGACTCACAAACTATTACAAACTGATATAAAATTTAAAACGCTAGGCTTAGTAGTCATTGATGAAGAACATCGTTTTGGAGTACAGCAAAAAGAACGGCTTAAAGCATTGCGGGTTAACGTAGATATTTTAACACTCACAGCGACCCCTATTCCACGCACACTCAATATGGCTTTTGCGGGTATCCGTGACTTGTCATTGATTGCCACACCACCTGCAAGACGCTTATCCATTAAAACTTTTATTCATGAACAACACAATGCACTCATTCAGGAAGCTTTATTGCGTGAAATTATGCGTGGCGGGCAAGTTTATTTTATTCACAATGAAGTCAGCAGTATTGAAAGAATCGCACGTGAACTCACACAGCTTGTACCGGAGGCACGCGTCGGTATAGCACATGGGCAAATGAATGAGCATGAGCTTGAGCAAATGATGGCTGATTTTTACCATCGACGTTTTAATGTGTTAGTCTGCACCACCATTGTTGAAAGTGGAATTGATATTCCATCAGCCAATACCATCGTCATTAATCGCGCCGATAAGTTTGGCTTGGCACAATTACACCAGCTACGCGGTCGTGTTGGACGCTCACATCATCAAGCCTATGCTTATTTATTAATTCCTTCACACAAAAACCTGACGCCTGATGCAGCCAAACGCCTGGATGCTATTGCATCACTGGAGGAACTGGGTATTGGTTTTACACTGGCTACACATGATTTGGAAATTCGAGGGGCTGGTGAATTATTAGGCAAAAATCAAAGTGGACAAATGCATGCCATTGGCTTTACGTTATATATGGATCTCTTATCACGCGCCGTCTCTGCCTTAAAAGAAGGCAAACAACCCGATCTTGAAACTGTCATCACTACAGGCACTGAAATCGAACTACAAATAACAGCGCTGATACCTGAATATTATTTGGGAGATGTCCATTTACGTTTACAATGCTACAAACGAATTGCCAGTGCAAAAACATCTACTGAACTCGATGAAATTCATGTGGAAATGATTGATCGTTTTGGTCTATTACCGGATCCTGCAAAAAATTTGCTTGCTATCAGTTTATTAAAGCAACGTGCAGAAAAATTAGGCATTCTTAAAATTGAGGCGAACAACAAAGGGGGCAAGTTTGAATTCAACGAAAAACCGAATATTGACCCGCTATACATTATCAAGTTGATTCAAATGCGATCACAACAATTTCGCCTAGATGGCCCTAAACGATTACGTTTTACTCTACCAGAACATGAACCTGCCGCACGAATTGGGCTTGTTGAAAAGATTTTAGAGGAACTCGGAAAACCTGTGGTAGAATGACAGCCGTTTTCAAACTGAATAGAGCTCTTCAGCTAAATATTTAGCTGAAGAGCTCTAGCAACTGCTCCCCTCCGCTTCGTTGTCATTGCGAGCAGTGACACTCAACAAAGGAATAGAATATCTATGTTAAAACGGTTTTTGCCGAGCCAAGAAGGATTTTTTCGCTTATTCCAAAATACAGCAGACATTATTGTTGATTCAACAACACAATTCCATACTATGCTGCACAACTTGGATAACCAACAACAATATGTAGACGCAATTGCTGCTAATGAAGAAAAAGGTGATCGCATTGCACATAGCGCTTTTGAATTATTACATAAGACTTTTATTACGCCATTTGATCGCCATGATATTCATGAATTGACTAGCGGCCTTGATGATATTCTGGATTTACTAAACCGTTGCGCACAACGTTTTCCTTTTTATCAACTGAAAGAAGTCCCTGAGGAAATGATTAGTCTCGCTGAGCTAAGCATGCAATCCAGCCTGTTACTCAACCAAGCTGTGTATCGTTTACATTCTCTAAACAAATCAGATGAAATATTTAAATTCTGTGACGAAATCGGTCACAATGAAAGTAAAGCACATCAATTTGTATTAGCAGGTGAGAAAAAATTATTTGCCCATGAAAAAGACTTCAAGCAATTTTATAAATTAAAAGACATCTACGAAAAAACTAAATTAGTCATTAATAGTTGCCAAGATGTCGCCAATATTATTAAAGGTATTATTCTTGAGTATTCTTAACTATGATCTCAACTCTGGTCATTATTACTATTATCTTTGCATTGCTATTTGATTTTTTAAATGGCTTCCACGATGCGGCAAATTCTATTGCTACCATCGTATCAACGCGTGTTTTAAAACCACATTGGGCTGTATTATGGGCTGCAACTTTTAATTTTATTGCTTTTTTATTCTTTCATTTAAGCGTAGCAACTACGATTGGCACAGGGTTGGTTGATCCTACTATTGTCAATGTCAATCTTGTACTCGCTGCTTTAATAGGTGCTATTGTCTGGAACATTACCACCTGGTATTTTGGCTTACCTTCCAGTTCTTCACATGCGCTGATTGGTGGTCTTCTGGGTGCTGCAATCGCTAAAGCAGGATTTACGCCACTGAAACTAGCTGGTATTTCAAAAGTCTTAATTGCTATTGTCGTATCACCTCTACTCGGTTTAATTTTTGGTTTATTGCTCATGTTTATCACCGCACGCATTTTCTTTAATTTTACACCACACCGCATCGATGTTTGGTTTCGTAAATTGCAATTTATTTCATCCGCTTTTATCAGTTTAGGCCACGGTGGAAATGATGCTCAAAAAACAATGGGTATTATTGCCATTTTATTATTTTCTACAGGTGCGCTGGGCAAACACTTTTATGTTCCTCTTTGGGTAATCATCTCTTGTAATTTTGTCATGGCATTAGGCACTTTATTCGGTGGTTGGCGCATTGTGAAAACAATGGGCATGAAAATCACCAAGTTAAAACCCGTGAGTGGGTTCTGCGCAGAAACCGCCGGCGCACTCACGCTATTTATAGCAACAGCATTAGGAATACCCGTTTCAACCACTCATACTATTACAGGATCTATAGTGGGAGTCGGTTCATTGCATGGTCACAGTGCAGTTCGATGGGGTGTTGCACGCAACATTGTATGGGCATGGCTTTTGACAATACCGGCAGCGGGGATAGTCTCGGCAACCGTTTGGTGGGGTATAGCAAATCTATAGAGTGCTACTGTTTTAAGAATGGATCCTGTACGAAGCATTATGGAACTATTCAGCAATTGCCACTGACCATCTAATCGTGCCCGCGCGCGTGCCCATGCCCGCGTGCGTCTTTTCGATTAACTCTAATCCGTCATACATTTTGGCATCCTACCTTGAAATAATAGCTCTATTGGTGGAATGTTAATTAAAATGGCTAAGGCTTTTGATAAAACATAAGAAAAGACGCACGCGGGCACGGGCACGCGCGCGGGCACGATTGTCAGTGGTAATCGCTGAATAGTTACGAATTATGTTCTAATAGGAATCTCACACTGACTAGGATTATCTGTAGTAGTTGTACAAGAATATTCTTCTGTAATCTCTGTTCGAGAATATTTATTAAACGAAATATCTATCCAGGAAGAACTAACTTTTTTATACAATTCGTCTGGTAAAATAGGTAAAACATAAGATATTTCCTCATCTGCCTGATTGCCATATTGATCATCTTCAACCTTTTCAGGTTTTTGATAATACAAGCAACGTACATCTGCTAGATAAAATCCCACAAGCCCTCTAAGCCCATCTTCTTTATGGATACAACTAATATGTACTATTAAAGAAGCATTTGGAGAAAATGACGACTCTGAAGGAGATGCTAGCCCAAGCCATCTTGGTGTATCACGAATATAAGGAGAAAAATATTTTTTTGCTGTAGGGTCAAGATCCCAGGACCATCCCCAGTATGTTCCTGCCTTTTTAACAAAATTGACTGCTGTACTCGGACAACTAAACATTTGCGCCATAGCAGTCACATTAAACAACAGTAATAACAAACTCACTATCATTTTACTGATACAATATCTCATTTTGGTTCTCCTCTTAATTTTATTTACCACACATTAAAATACAACTTGTCTATTTTTTCTGATCCCACTTTCTCAACTGAGCTAATTTTTCCGCGATCTTTATTTCCAATCCTCGATCTACAGGATAATAATATTGTCGTGGCACAGACTCTTCTGGAAAATAATTTTCTCCCGCTGCATAGGCATTTGGCTCATCATGCGTATAACGGTATTCTTTCCCATAACCTAATTCTTTCATTAAGCGAGTTGGCGCATTACGCAAATGCAAAGGAATTTCTAAAGAACCTTGTTCTTTTACATCACTCATCGCCGCATTGAATGCAACATAAACTGCATTACTTTTAGGTGCAACAGCGAGATAAACTATTGCCTGAGCAATTGCCAACTCACCCTCAGGACTACCTAATCGCTCATACACATCACACGCATTCACTGCTAATTGCAAAGCGCGTGGATCTGCATTACCTATATCTTCGCTTGCCATCCGTAAAGTACGACGCGCAATATACAGAGGATCACAACCGCCATCTAACATACGTGTTAGCCAATATAAAGCAGCATCCGGCGAGGAGCCACGTACTGCTTTATGCAATGCTGAAATGTGATCGTAAAACGCTTCGCCGCCTTTATCAAATCGCCGCACACTTTGTTGTAGAACTTCTGCTAATAATTTTTCAGTGATGACACATTTCTGATGATCAGTCTCAGAAAAATCCGCCAGAATCTCTAGCAAATTTAAACACTGTCGTGCATCACCATCTGAAGCCTGTGCTAATATTTTTTGTAATTCAATCGGGAAATCAAGTGCTAAACGACCTAACCCTCGCTCCTGGTCTTGCAAAGCACGCGCAATCACCAGTAATAATTCTTCTTCTGTCAAACGTTTTAATACATACACCCGCGCTCGTGACAATAATGCATTATTGACTTCAAAAGAAGGATTTTCAGTCGTTGCACCAATTAAAATTAACGTACCCTCTTCCACAAAAGGTAAAAATGCATCTTGCTGCGCTTTATTAAAACGATGCACTTCATCTACAAATAAAATTGTTTTTTGCGATCCGGTTTCACGTGCTTGCTTAGCTTCATCCACTACCGCTCGAATATCTTTTACCCCAGCAAAAATAGCCGATAATTTTTCAAAACGTGCATTGACTCGCGCAGCCATCAAGCGTGCCAAGGTTGTTTTTCCTGTGCCGGGTGGCCCCCATAAAATCATGGAATGCAAGACACCCTGCTCAATCGCTTTACGCAAAGGTTTCCCTGTACCTAGCAAATGCACTTGGCCCACTAACTCATCCAGTGACGCAGGCCTTAATCGTGCAGCAAGCGGTTGAAATACAGCACTATTGTCGGTGTCTAGTTTCATCAATCACATCGGTATGTAAGGGTGGTTTAAAATTAAATAATGAAGATGGCACAGGATGATTCATTGAAACATTGTAAAATTCAATGACGGTATTATGGCCTAAATGATCCTGCAAATCCATTTCGCGAATTTGACCCTTAGCAAAACCCATTTTAATATAAGCTAACATACTATCGCGATTTTTTGGCAACAAGGCAAACCACTGCAATGATGCCGCATTTCTTATCATTTGTACTTTAAAATTCCTCTCTATCGCAACAGTAGGATTACTTAACAATAATACTGGCGTATTTTCTATTTCTTTATTTAAAAAGCGAATAGTAACTTGTTCTAATTCAGGATCGTAAATCCATAAGCGGGTATTATTAGCGATAATTAATTGCGCGACAGGTTTAGTGACACTCCAACGAAATTTTCCCGGACGTTGTAAAGCCATATGACCTACTGACTGTTCTGTTTGTCTGCCTTTATTATCGCTAATAGTTTGAGTGAAATCTGCCTGTAAAGTTTGAATCGTTGACAAAAGCTGCGTTAAGTCAGCAGTCGGTGTACCCGCATAAGAATTTATTTGTGAAATAAATAAAATAACAAAAATAATGAATCGCAACATGTTGTAAAACCCCTGTAACTATGAAGTTATCTATTCGCACTTTTCGTGGCCGCTCTCACCATGTCATCCCCGCTCTCATCATGTCATCCCCGCGAAGGCGGGGACCTATCATGACTTGTCTCCTTAACTACCTTATTTCTTGATAATTCAATTTCAATTGTACTCATTATTATTTGGTGATATTTGCAAAATGGGTCCCCGCCTTCGCGGGGATGACATAGTGATAGCAGGGATGGCATGGTGAGAGCAGGGATAACGTGGTGAGAGCAGGGATGGCGCACGGTAGTACATACCTCTCCAGCAGGCACGGGCACGGACAATTCATTCCGGCGGCGCCGCAGCCAGTACCTCACGTGTACCACTGGTATCCATCGTACTAATCACACCCGCCATCTCCATATCTTCCATAATCCGTGCCGCACGATTATAGCCAATCCGTAATCGACGCTGTACCAAGGAAATAGAAGCACGACGCGATTCTGTCACTATACGCAATGCTTCATCGTATAAAGGATCTGCTTCACCACTTCCTTCCTCAGCTCCACCCTGACCACTTTCACTCACTCCCTCCGTCACTTCCTCAAGATAGGTAGGCTTGCCATAGGTTTGCCACGTTGCAACAACACGATGCACTTCTTCATCTGCTACATAGGCACCATGTACGCGTACTGGTACGCCTGTGCCAGGTGGCAAATACAACATATCACCATTCCCTATTAATTGTTCAGCACCTTGCTGATCTAGAATCGTGCGTGAATCAATACGAGACGACACTTGAAAAGCAATACGCGTCGGAATATTCGCTTTGATTAAACCTGTAATCACATCAACAGAGGGTCGTTGCGTTGCAAGAATTAAATGAATCCCTGCTGCACGTGCTTTTTGTGCAATACGCGTCACTAACTCTTCCACTTTTTTGCCAACCACCATCATCATATCTGCTAATTCATCCACCACTACCACAATCATAGGCAAGGGTTGTAATGTAGGGGATTGATTCCCCATTGCAATTAACCAGTCAGGTGTTGGCAAAGGATTTCCTGCTTTATTTGCCTCAGCCAGTTTACTGTTATACCCGGCCAAATTACGCACCCCCAGTGATGCCATCAAACGATAACGTCTATCCATTTCTCCCACACACCACCGCAATGCATTTGCCGCATCTTTCATATCCGTAATCACAGGTGTTAATAAATGGGGAATGCCTTCATAAATAGACAACTCCAACATTTTAGGATCAATCATGATTAAACGTAATTGTTCAGGAGTGGCTTTAAACAACATACTTAACAACATACCATTTAGACTGACAGATTTACCCGCCCCTGTTGTACCTGCTACTAATAAATGCGGCATTTTTGCTAAATCAACAACAACTGGAAAGCCTGCAATATCTTTTCCTAACGCAAGACTGATAGGTGAATGAGATTGCGTATAACGCAACGATTCTAATACTTCTCTTAGACAAACAAGTTCACGATGCTCATTAGGCACTTCTAACCCAATAACTGATTTACCCGGAATGACTTCAACTATCCGCACACTCGTCACAGATAATGAACGTGCAATATCTTTTGCTAATCCGCTAATCTTACTGACTTTGATACCTGGCGCTAAATCAAGCTCGAAACGAGTAATCACAGGGCCTGGATGCACAGCCACGACTTTCACTTCTACCCCAAAATCTAATAACCGTTGCTCTACCAATAAAGATAGATCTTCAAAACTGACTTTTGAAAACGCTTTCCCTTCCGAGGGTGCCGGTGGATTTAATAAAGTGAAGGGAGGCAACATACCGGGTGAAAGCAAGACTGGAGGTGCTACTGATCGATCGATTGTCTTAGCAGGTGGAGTACGCACTGATTCCATTATTTTGGGTTCTACTAGTTTAGGCTCAATCAATTGAGGTTCCACCCATTTAGATTTAACCGGCTTTTTTATTTTTTCTGCGGGTAAATCCAGCATAGGCTCCGCTTCAGTATAAGCAAGCGCGCTTTTTTTCCGCTGTAAAAATAATTGGCAAAAATGACTTAGCTTTGCTATCTGAACACCTGCAGCATCCATCAATCCGAACCACGAAATACCGGCAAATAAAGTAATACCACACAGCCATGCTGTGATTAAACAGAGTGCGCTACCAATAGGATTCAAAACATGCATTAACTCCGTCGCAATCACATCCCCCAAAATACCACCCGCACTCGCTGGCAAAGGAATCGCTATCCGCGCCAAATACAAATTCACTAGGCCACACCCACTCAAAACAATCAAAATAAATCCAATGGATTTAAAAACAAATTCACTAGTCTTAAATGAACTATCCTCAGAGGACTCTTTCACCCCCAGCCAGGCAGCAAAAACAACCATAGGAGGCAACACATACGCCATACAGCCAAAAACAGAGAGAAACAGATCGGCTAAAAACGCACCCACTCGCCCGCCCCAATTGAAAATTTTCTCGTTCGTACCCGTATTTGACCAACTGGGATCTGCACTATGATAAGTCAGAAAAGCTGTCAATAAAAATACAGCCACTGCTGCTGCAATAATTAAAATGCCCTCGCGTAACCGATGCCCCATTTGAATCGCAATAGGGCGACGAGTTGATTTGCTCTGTTCTGTTTGTCTCACATTAAACTCCAATCGCTCATGTCAGCAGGAACCGCTGAAATTTTTTATTTATAATCCTAACAACTTCTCGTACTATAGCATTCTTCACTACGCCGAGAAAATAACGACTCTAGGAATATTTACACTTTATGACAGCACCCAAACATCACCGTTTAATTATTTTAGGTTCCGGCCCTGCAGGATGGACTGCTGCCGTTTACGCCGCACGCGCCAATTTAAAGCCCTGCGTTATTACAGGCAAAGAGCCCGGTGGCCAACTCACCACAACAACCGATGTCGATAATTGGCCAGGCGATGTAGAAGGGCTACAAGGCCCTGCGCTGATGGAGCGCATGCAACGTCATGCAGAACGTTTCAAAACTGAGATCATTTTTGATCAAGTCAATAAAATTGATTTAAGTACGCGACCTTTTATATTAGAAGGTGAAACGACCTATTCATGTGATGCACTGATTATCGCAACCGGGGCTAGCGCCCAGTATTTAGGAATCCCTTCAGAAAAAGCCTTTATGGGCAAAGGTGTTTCCGCCTGCGCCACCTGCGATGGATTTTTCTACCGAAACCAAAAAGTCGTCGTTGTCGGTGGCGGCAATACAGCAGTGGAAGAAGCACTCTACCTCTCCAATATTGCATCCCATGTCACAGTGATTCACCGTCGTGATAAATTTCGCGCAGAAAAAATCCTGTCAGACCATTTGCAGCAAAAAACAGGGGACAAAGGCAATATCACAGTAGAATGGAACCATGTCACTGAAGAAATTGTGGGTAATGCAACAGGCGTGACGGGTATTCGAGTTAAAAATGTTATCACTGGCGAAACTAAATTAATTGAAACAAAGGGTGTTTTTATTGCTATTGGACATAAACCCAATACAGATATCTTTACAGGTCAACTCGAAATGGAAAATGGCTATATTAAAATCCACAATGGTTCAAAAGGAAATGTCACCGCCACCAGCATACCCGGTGTATTTGCAGCAGGCGATGTAGCCGACCCTATTTATCGTCAAGCAGTCACATCAGCCGGATTTGGCTGTATTGCAGCGTTGGATGCGGATAAATTTTTAGATAAAATGTAGGGTCTGTTAACAATTCTACTATGCTGGGCGTAATGCCTTGATTTCCTGCACTCCGCGGCTCTATGACTCGCCTAGCCCACAAATTGCACTAACCGCTTGCTTCTTCCCCTGCTTTAAGGCATTATTTTGCCTCTAGTAATGCCCAAATTTAGGAAATCTATGCCAAAAGAAGATCAGATTGAAATGGAAGGTACGGTTATCGATACCCTCCCAAATACCATGTTTAGAGTAGAACTTGAAAATAGCCATGTAGTCATAGCGCATATTTCCGGAAAAATGCGGAAAAACTATATCCGCATTTTAAAAGGCGACAAAGTCACCGTACAATTAACACCCTACGACTTATCAAAAGGACGCATCACTTTCCGCAGTCGAGATGGTAAATCCCCTTCTGCATCTGAAAAAGAAGCCAGCAACAGCGAAGAAAAATCTGAATAAAAAATAATAATGACTTATATCCCCGTCGTCATTTGCTGCTGTGTGTCATCCCCACGAAGGTGGGGACCCATGATACAAATTCTCCAAACGATCAAACAGTACAATAAAAGTTGAATTATCAGAAAATAATATAGATTAAGAGATAAGTCATAATGGGTCCCCACTTTCGTGGGGATGACACACAGGTGGAGATAACTCAGATTACAAGCAAAGCAAGCAATAACGAAATTTAGGATACGTTACTACAAAAAATTACCCCGCCATAACAAGCACGGGGTAACATAAGCATAGTGAAAAACAGCTAATGAACATTATTTCCTTCTAGCTCTTCCAT
Source organism: Gammaproteobacteria bacterium (assembly GCA_044221135.1). Lineage (GTDB taxonomy): Bacteria > Pseudomonadota > Gammaproteobacteria > DSM-16500 > DSM-16500 > UBA4722. The sequence goes on along the minus strand of JBGAPT010000031.1, from coordinate 3,499 downwards.
GGCAAATTTAAGCTTCCCTTCCTCGACTGTAACCAAAACACGTCCGCCTTTATGTAATTTACCAAACAATAATTCTTCTGCCAAAGGCCGTTTAATTTGCTCTTGAATCAAACGTGCCATTGGCCTTGCTCCCATTTTCTTGTCATAGCCATGCGCAGCCAACCAATCACGCGCAGTATCATCGATTTCCAACACGACATGTTTAGGATCAAGCTGGACTTCTAATTCCATCAAGAATTTATTCACAACATACAAGATCGTCTTTGTATCAAGCCCTTTAAATTGAATAATAGCATCCAGTCGATTACGAAACTCTGGCGAAAATATTTTATTCACCACCGATACTACATCCGTTAAACCACCTTCATTTTCGGTAAACCCTATCGATACTTTATCCAACAAATCTGCACCTGCGTTCGACGTCATGATAAAAAGTGTATGCCGAAAATCTGTCTTTCTACCATTGGTATCTGTCAATGTACCATGATCCATAATTTGTAAAAGCAAGTTGTAAACATCCGGATGTGCTTTTTCAATTTCATCTAATAAAACAACTGAATGAGGATGTTTATTCACCGCCTCCGTTAATAGACCGCCTTCGTCGTAACCCACATAACCAGGAGGCGCACCTATTAAACGCGATACCGTGTGACGCTCCATGTATTCAGACATATCAAAGCGAATTAATTCAATACCTAATAATTTCGATAAAGATTTACATACTTCTGTCTTACCTACACCGGTAGGCCCAATAAACAGGAAAGAACCAATCGGTTTATTCGGATCACGTAAACCAGATCGCGCTAAGCGAACAGCAGCACCCAATGTCTCCATCGCTTCATCCTGCCCGAAGATCATCATTTTCAGATCACGCACTAAACTCTTCAAAACTTCACGATCAGAAGTAGAGACATTCCGTTCAGGGATACGAGCAATTTTCGCAACGACTTTTTCAATATCACTTGCCTCAATAATCTTTTTGCGATTCATTTCTGGCAATAGATATTGATAAGCGCCAACTTCATCCACTAAATCGATGGCCTTATCAGGCAGTCTTCGATCTGATATATAACGTGCAGATAATCGTGCTGCCGCTTCCAGCGATTCATCGGTATAACTCACACCATGATGTGATTCAAAGCGACTCCTTAATCCTTTAAGAATACCTACTGTTTCTTCTACTGAAGGTTCTTTCACATCAATTTTTTGAAAGCGTCTTGCTAGAGCATGATCTTTTTCAAAAATACCGCGGTATTCTTTGTAAGTAGTCGATCCTATACAGGTCAGGTCACCCGAAGCCAGTAAAGGTTTAATCAAATTCGATACATCCATCAACCCACCGGATGCAGCACCCGCACCAATGATGGTATGAATTTCATCGATAAATAAAATAGCGCCTTTTTGATTTTTAAGTTGATGTAAAACACTTTTCAATCTTTTCTCAAAATCACCACGATATTTTGTACCTGCCAATAAACTTCCCAAGTCCAGTGAGTAAATGACACCATGTTCTAATACATGAGGTACTTTCTTTTCTACAATTAATCTAGCCAAACCTTCTGCAATGGCTGTTTTACCCACACCCGCTTCACCCACTAATAATGGATTGTTTTTGCGACGACGGCAGAGAATTTGCATAGTACGTTCCACTTCATCCTCACGCCCTACTAAAGGATCAATCATGCCTGCTGTAGCACGCGCATTGAGATTAGTCGTGAATTGTTCCAAAGGACTACCGCCTGCTTCTCCTTGATCACCTTCACCCTCTTCCATGTAATGACCGCCAAATTGATCTTGGTCACGAGAAGCCGATCGTGCTTTAGTCGAGCCATGTGAAATGTAATTGATGACATCTAACCGACTCACATTTTCCTGACGAATCAAATAAACACTTTGACTCTCTTGTTCGCTGAAAATAGCTGATAACACATTCGCACCCGTTACTTCCGTTTTACCAGACGATTGCACATGGAAAACAGCGCGCTGTAAAACACGTTGAAAACCGAGCGTAGGTTGTGTATCACGATCATGAATATGTGTTGGAATAATAGGTGTAGTACGATCAACAAACTCAATTAAATTATTGCGTAAACGAGTGAGGTTAGCACCGCAAGCTTTTAATACCTCAACGGCGGTAGAATTTTCAAGTAACGCAATCAACAAGTGCTCAACCGTCACAAACTCATGACGTTTGACTCGCGCTTCTTTAAATGCCAAGTTCAAAGTGTATTCTAATTCTTTGTCTAACATGGCGCACCTCCGACTTCCGAGTTAGATGACCTCTATACTACACAACAGAGGATGATCGTGCCTCCTTGCATACTCCATTACTTGATCTGCTTTAGTTTCTGCGACGTCCTTGCTATATACCCCACATATTGCTTTGCCAGCCATGTGTATCTCGTACATGACCTTCGTGGCCAAAGCTCTTTCCATATTGAAGAACATTTCCAACACAGCCACTACAAATTCCATCGGTGTAAAGTCATCATTATGCATAATGACTTTATACTTCGAAGGCTCCTTCAGTTTTGGTTTTGCTTCCTGCACTATCAACTCTGTTCTTTCTTTCATCGCAGGTTCCGTTGTCATACCCCTCACCCTACTTATAGTCTATAACTCCCATTTTTTCCTTATTTTAGGAAAAAATCTATGGGTACCATCCCCAACATAACAGATGTGCTATGCGAAAAAACACAAAACAACGCTCAAGTTAGACCTAATACTGATCCAACCAGACAAGAGAAGCAGAGTTTAAGACAGAAATCTGAGTCAACATGCTTAAAAAAAATCATTCATTTCTTACAAGCTGAGATGGGCGTTCAAAAAATTCGTTTTCCAAGCCATTGCGGTATTGGTATTAAACCTGTTTCTCGCGAAGGAACAACACGTTTAGTTAGACGTGCGATTCAATATGCAATTGATAATCAACGTGACTCGGTCACTTTAGTGCATAAAGGTAACATTATGAAATACACGGAAGGCAGTTTCCGTGATTGGGGTTATGCCATTGCTCGTGATGAATTTGGTGCGACCACGATCGATCAAGGACCGTGGTGTGTTTGCAAGAATCCTCGCACAGGCCAGGATATTGTTATTAAGGATGTGATTGCGGATGCATTCTTACAGCAAATTTTAATTCGTCCAGCAGAATACAGTGTTATTGCGACACTCAATTTAAACGGTGATTACATTTCTGATGCGCTGGCGGCGCAGGTTGGTGGTATTGGCATTGCACCGGGTGCAAATATGAGTGATCACGTGGCGATGTTTGAAGCAACGCATGGTACTGCGCCTAAATATGCTGGCCAAGATAAGGTTAATCCGGGTTCTCTGATACTGTCTGCTGAAATGATGCTGCGTTATATGGGTTGGCATGAAGCAGCTGACTTAATAATAATCGGTATGGAAGGTGCCATCTTAGCAAAAAGAGTGACGTATGACTTTGCTCGTATGATGCCTGATGCGCAAGAAATAAGCTGCTCTGCCTTCGGAAAGG
>JBGAPT010000030.1:0-26514 GCA_044221135.1 Gammaproteobacteria bacterium | reverse complement strand
CTTTAATGGCATACCTGGGACTCTTTTATTATATAGGACTTCGCTCGGCAGCCGTTTTGTACAGTGCCGCGGGTCCAGTTGACGAGCCATTGCAAGTGATGATCAGTAGTACCTTGAGTTGCGTGCATAAAAGAGCTGTCCATATTCGTTTTTTAAGGAACGGAAAAACAACCAAGACGCCGGTTAATATACTCAATACCGAAGCGGGTATGCTTCGGGTATCAACCCCAGAGGCAACTGCTTTAGACTTGGTAAAATTTTATAAATCATTGCGAAATTTCAATCAGGTGGCAAAGATACTTGCTGGATTCGTAGCGCAATTAAAGGCAGAGATCTTAATTGAATTTGTCAAAAAAGGATTGTATGAATGGGCAATTATGCAAAGGTTGGGCCATTTGCTTTCGTTTGAGGGGGTTGGAGGTGAAGTAGTGGCAAAGCCATTAGCAGAAGCGATAAATGATGCAAAACCTCGTTATGTACCGCTCGCATCTTATAAAAGCCATCAAGAAAATGAAAAAGATTTGCGCTGGCGTATTTTTATTAATGAATCGATAGCGCTAAGCCGATGAATGAAGCTTTCGCGATTATGGACAGGTTTCCTAAAGCATTCTGCGTAAATGAGGTAGTGGCACGCAACTTTGGTTTTGATGAAGATTCTCGTTTAGCGTGGCAGTCCATGATTGCAAAGCGACTAAAACCTTGTTATCCAATGGAGAAGATGAAGGAGGCTGACCTTGTCTAGAAGGGGTATCAGTTCCCAAGATGTCTGTCAGGCAGCAGAAGCTTTGATTGCGCAAGGTCAAACGCCTACTCAAGCGCATATACGTGAATATCTAGGTCGCGGCAGTAAGGGAACCATCCATAAATATCTGAAGCAATGGAAACAAAACTGTTTTCAAAAAATTTCACATCCCTCCTCTACAGAGCTTATCCATGCTAAATCTCTGTTTGAAGAAAAGTGTGCGTTAGAAAAAGTGATTGAAAAACAAATTACGGAAAATGAACGGTTAAGCATTCAGTTGGTTGATGCGGAGCGCGATTTAATGCAAGTGCAAGAAAAAAATCTGCAATTGAACCTTGCAGTGGATCAACTGAAATCAGGATATACACACTTAGAAATAAAATATCAATTTCTGCAAGAAGCTTACCAAGTTTTGCGTGAGGAGAAAGATACAGCGCTTCAACTGTTAATGGTGGATAAAAATGAGCAAATTAATCGTTTGATGGAAGAGTTAAAGGCGCTTAATGAAACAGCCTTGAAGGCAGTGAGAGAACAGGGCTATCAAACGGATGATGCCTTAATGCAAGAAAAAGTACTGAACCTTAATTTAAAACAAAAGGTTGAGGATTTAGAAAAAACAATCAAAAATTTACAAACACAATTAATCCGGCTCAGTCAATCAGAGCAAAATTTAAAAGCAACGCTTGAAAGGCAAAGAGAACGGATAGCAACTTTTGAGCAAGATAAGGCTGATAAAACGGAAAAGACAAAATAAATGGAAGTGTTAGATTATCAACGAATAGAAAAATGGCCAAAAGTAGTGGGACTTCAGCCTAAGATCTCATTAGAAGCGGTTTCTAAACCTTTTAGTCAAAACTGCCAGATTAAAGCAGCTCATGATATAGAGGCTTTGAAGTGCTGGCTAACACATTATGCCGCTATCCCCAATACCTATAAAGCTTATTACAAAGAAGCTAAACGCTTTTTATTATGGTGTATCTATGAAAGAGGCCTAGCGTTTGGGGAATTAACCATACAAGATATGGAGCAGTATGTTGATTTTTTAAAAAACCCGCCCATCCATTGGTATCAGTTAATACCGGGTGCAGCTAAGGAGCAAAACAAGCTGGAATTGCCTTTCAAAGGGCCGCTCAGTGAAACAGCCGCTAGAATGAGCCTAAAGATAATTAATTCTTTACTGAATTATCTCGTCAAAGCGGATTATTTAAGAACAAATCCGATTAAGCTTTTGCCTCGAAGCTTTAGCAAAGATTTAGAAAGAGATCTGCAAAAATATAAAGTTTGGGAGAGAATGTTAGAAGTGGATGAATGGGAAGCGGTGCAAAGAATACTTACCGATATGCCAGCCAACACTCTTCAAGAAATTGACAACAAAATGAGGACCCAATTTTTATTTGCGCTCTTATATTTATTGGGATTGCGGATCCATGAGGTGGCGCTTTCGTCTTGGAATGCTTTTAGAAAACATCAGGGAAGCTGGTGGTTTTTTATTAAAGGAAAGGGCGGAAAGCTCGGTCATATTCCGATCAACGATCAATTATTAGCCTATGTCAAGGCTTATAGGCTGCATTTAGGATTAAGCCCTTTACCGACTTTGGAGGAAAGCGGGCATTTACTCGTTTCAAGAAAATCCAAAAGGCCCTTAAAGGTTCGCCAATTGTACAACTTAGTCAAGGCTATTAGCGTTAGAGCCGCAAAATTGTTTGCAGAACAACCCTTAAAGCAACAGAAATTAGAAAAGCTGTCGCCACATTGGTTAAGGCATTTATCGGCCAGCCATCAGGATAAAGCGGGTATACCAGCAACGCAGATCCAGGCGAATCACCGACATAGCTTTAGCCAAACGACCCAAATTTATTTGCACGCAGAAGATGCCTTAAGGGCGGAGGAAATGCAAAAATTAAAGATGAATATAGCGCCGAAACTGATAACCCAAGCGTCTCTGCCCAAAAAATACGAACTTCAGATTAAATTGAAAGGACAGGCGGTTTCCGAAAGGTTAAATTTATCGAGATTATTAGACAGCCTAGAAAATAATGTTTTTAAAACCTATGCTTTAGCAAAAAAAGAGCAGGAAAAGGAAGCATTGCTTAATCAATTTGACTATTTAAAAAAGTTTGGTTTTAGCTTAGAATTTAGTTATTATTTTGGGGTTTTAGAGGATTTTTTGCTTGAAAAACTCAAAGAACAAGTATTGCGAGAAGCAGCTGTTCGTTTATTTGAATGTAAAGTTGAGTGGAAAATTGTTTCTTAAAGGCGCGCTCAAGCGTTTTGAAAGGAGTATGTTCAGTTTTTAAAATACAAGTTTAAATATTATAAGGAGAAGTGGTCATGAAAGCACAGAATGATTTGGATGAAAACGAGACTGAAAAAATAGAGGCTCGTCAAGAACTCAGGCGTAATATTATCATTGGTTCTATATTGCGGACACTCCATCGAAAACAAGGAACGATGTCTTATCTTATCCAAGCGATAGAACCCTATCTAAAGAAATCCGATAGGCAGTTATTTGGGTTGCACTTCTGATAATCAGGTTAACAGAAAGAATAGCTGAACTAATTTATTTTCATGCTTGTTATTTGTCTAAAGTTTGGTATACTTCTCTTTTTTTTAAATAGGAGATGAAAAAATGGCTAAGGCTAAAAAATCTAAAATGGCGAAAGCGTCAACCGCAGTTTCGAATAAAATAAAATCTGGCATTGAAAAAATGCTTAAAAAGACTGAACAGGCATTTGAAAAGAAGCTCGGTGCTATCAAAAAGCAGCTTGCAAAGCTAGAAGCGGGTGATTCAAAAACCAAGACTAAAAAAGGCCCCAAGAAAGATAAGCCAGCTAAAGCCAAAATGAAAGGCTCTCGTGCCAAAAAGAAAATGAATAAAGAAGGATCTGAATAACATCCGCCCCTCTGACAGTTTTTTGTTGAGAGGGGTTTTTTTCAAAATATTTTTAGGGTATAGATGGCCTAAGTGACTAAAAAGCGTGTTCCCCAACCTTTAACTGAAAAATCCCGAAAAACGGTTTCTATTGAACAAAAAAAACCAGCAAAACATTTTACTTTTATAGGCATATTTAAAAAATTTGAAGTAAAACATCGCGATTTTGGGGAAGACTTGTTCGGTTTTATACTAGAAGATATCTCTGAAATACCTAAAAAACTACTTATTATTAGTTCACAATGGTTTCATCTAACTGAAAAATTTAAGAAAGCCTTTGAAAATTATAGGCATGAAGCCTTGCCGGGTAAGAAGATACAATTTGAAGGGATCAAAGAGGTACACAAAAAAGGATATTATACCTATCAAGGTGATGTCATTGTTAGCAGGCCGGATGATTTAGAATATAAAATTTTAAGACCAACAAAAATTAAGATACTCTAAACTTAAATAATAATGGCTTTTCCCAAAACGCATTTCTTTGTTGATATTTAGAAAGCAAAATTCTTCAAATCAGTTGTTTTTATGGAAATCAAGCACTTAAAAATGCTTATCTTGATAGGATCTGTTGGCTAATCCATGGTATGCTCATCATAACTGTATAAATGATAGCCAATTTTAAAAACGGAGGTAACCTTATGAAGACTTTTTCTGAGAATGAAAATAGCGTGGTTGCAAATGAATGTTCCTATCGAGCGGCGATTTTTGGTGGCGTACTCGCTACCTTAACGGTAGGATTGCTTTTAGGTCTGCTCGGCATGAGCATTGGTTTATCTTTGTTTTCGCCGACTAAAGGGGCTTTGTATTCTTTAAGTATCGGGGCTGTTGTATGGTTATTTTTTTCCACCATTGCTTCAATGTATGTGGGTGGATGGGTTTCAGGTTATTGTAGCCCTTCAAAAATCGGTAAAAACGGCATTCTAAGTGGTTTTATGGTGAGTGCCGTATCTGTATTTATTTGCTTAGCACTTACCTTTAGTGGGCTAGGAATGATCATTAGTGGCTCTTTTAGCGGTTTGCGATATGCCCTATCTGCAACAAAAGACAGCGCATATACGATTGCATCAACTGTTCAAGAAATATCTAAGCTTTCTCCTAAATTAAGCGAAAAAGCTAAAAGAGTGATGCCAAGTTTAAAGCCAATTACCGGCAAAATTAATGAAAAAGCAACTGAGCTTTTACCAGAAAAAGATGGGGTTTCAGCACAAAAAATAAAAACGGATTTAGAAAAAGCCCTAAGTCGCTACTTAAATTCAATAGAAAGCCCTAACGATGAAGAGGCAAAGGAGAAACTTGTTTTTGCTTTAACGGAAGCGACGGGAAAATCGTCAGCAGAGATTAACGAAAAAATAGCGGAATGGAAAAAGGATTATATCGAAGCAAAAGAGCAGGCTTATCAAAAAGTAGCTGAAGTCAGTAAAGAGACAGCAAAGATGGTTTCTCAATTTGCTTTGTTGAATTTCTTTATTTTAGTCAGTGGTATTATGGCAGGCATGGTAGGCGGATGTTATGGAACCAGAAAGCGTTGTCATTCTTAATGATTTATGCTCAGTTTGAGTACAAAAACCCAAGGCGAAATACTAATGCCTTGGGTTTTTTAAATTTATAATTAAATTTTATTTTTTAATAATTCTCCCTATCTGCTTTGGAAGATGTTCCCTTAAGGCTAGTAGAAAGTTTGTTGACTTCACTATTTATGAGCTGTTTTAATAGTATAACCTGAGCATAAAAAGGTCACAAAAAAGGCCTGCTAGATAAATTAAACATAAAATATGGGAGATTTGACGTGAAGAGAAAAGACGCTGAGGAAATTTGCTTTAAGCAGATGGTCGAGTATGTGGTTTATTTTATTTTGATGAGTTTTTCAATTTATGCGGCCTTTATAGTTTTAAAAAACCTATAAAACCATGCAGTTATTTTTTTACCAATTAATAAAATAGTTTTTTTATAAGAAATTTATCTTTATTATCGAAAAATGGGAGACTAAAAAAGGAACCTCAAAATTTAATTAAAATTTTTTTAGAGAGCCAGATGAGGTAGGCTATAAAGCCAATTTGAGTTAACTGTAAGATAAAATGATTTTTTACAGCCTCGTCCATTTACTTTAGAGCAACCTGGAGGCGGTTATTTTTTTCAAGTTAATTTGAATGCGCTTTGGTTTAAGTGCTTCCTGATATAATCCGCCCCTTTCAATCAAAAGCTGGTTTTATGAAAAAATTTCCGTTTTAGAATACCCAAAATATTCCTAATCCATAGACAATACTATCTTTAGGTTTAATCTTGTGGACTGAACCAAAGTCTTCATCATGTGAAGAAAATGTAAGCTCCCCTGTTTTAACAAGGCCTATAGTTGCACGTGCACCTAAATGGCAATTCCATTTATATTCTAAACCACCCATAAGACGCAAAACCGCCTTTCTTGTACTGAAAGTTCGAATTCCACCGGATATAGGTGGGTTTCCCATTGATATACTGCTACGTTCAACTCTGCTTTTAAAAAAACTTAGGCCAACTGAACCTATTAATTGAACAGGTAAATCTTCTCTCAAGGTGTAAAAGCCGATTAAGTTAACATGGGGACCCTGCATTCGCTGCGAGCCAAGGAAGGGAAGCGATAGCGAGTAGTCCTCGGTAGCCGCAGCATTTTTTAAAGAGCAAAGCGAGTTTAAAAAATGTACGAAACGGCGTTAAGTCATCTGGAGCGAGTTGCGAAGCTTCTCGTGAGGGGGACGGCCGAGGCAAAAATAGTTGTCCCGATTTTCAACGAGTTTAAAAAATGTACGAAAGCGCGTTAAGTCATCTGGAGCGAGTTGCAATAGCCCGATTTTCAACCGCGCTTGAAATGCAGGGATGCATTACAAAGCTATTGAAAGTCGAGGACACACTTGTTTAGCTTGCTTTTAAAAACAGCTGGGGATGCTTCAGCAGGAACAGGTACGCCTGCTGCTATATCGCCCGTATGCAGAGTCACATTACGTGTTTTTGTTCTTGTTGCCTCATAGCCTATTTCTGCTCCGATCCAATCATTCAATCTAAGCCCCGCATAAAGATTTCTCTGTGGAGAATGTTGTGACAACAGATTGTCGCCATAACCATCTTGAAAATCCATATGACGCATTTGCATATCTACACCGACATAAGGCTTGCACCCTTGCCACCATTCGGAATTTATCGCGCCCGCAGTTGAACTCGTTAGCAATGAAGCAAGGGTAATAGAAATGGTTAACACACTTTTTTTAGACATGACATAACTCCTTTTTACTAATAATAATTTTTACAAATTTCCTTTCCTATAAATAGAAGTTAACAAATATTTAAGAGTGCTAAAATAGTTAAAAGCTTAATATTTCGTGAGTTTTTATCTATAAATTCTGTAGTAAAAAAAACAGGGTTAATTCAACCACAAAATTAGGAACGTATTAAGAAAGGTGAAATAGAAAGACACAATTGGATGCTAACGGACTTAATTGGAGCTTAAATTTCAGTAGTTTTTAACTTTTTATGTAACTTTCTTTATTGAATAAATCATTGTTTTTAAATATTAAACTCCCATGAGATATAATTTAAAAAAATGAACAAAATACATTGGCCTTTATTTTTTTACAGTTTTTTTCATTTAGGTTTTTTTATTCAGATTTTGTAGTTATACACGATTGACATAACAGGCTTATGGTCTTATGTATTTTTTGCATTTCGGTTCGTAAAACGTATTCCTGTTGTCCTAAGAGATACAAAACTGTTCATTGAAAAAAGACGCGGTTGATTATGATGCATTTAAACTAATGAGTAACAACTTCCAAGTGTGTCCTCGACTTTCAATAGCTTTGTAATGCATCCCTGCATTTCAAGCGCAGTTGAAAATCGGGACAACTATTTTTGCCTCGGCCGTCCCCCTCACGAGAAGCTTCGCAACTCGCTCCAGATGACTTAACGCCGTTTCGTACATTTTTTAAACTCGCTTTGCTCTTTAAAAAATGCTGCGGCTACCGAGGACTACTCGCCATCGCTTCCCTTCCTTGGCTCGCAGCGTTTGATGTAGTGTAAGCTCTCAAATTATTCATGACAAAATAGCTTAGCAACTGCATTCGGTGCGTTTTATCGAGCTGTACATTGTTTATAGTAGAGTGGCTTAAAAACCTGGAATTGCACTGTCATTTATATAGGCCGTATTTGAATAAAATGAAACAAGCAATGCTTTAGAAAGAGCATTACTCATGCCAGTGAGTTCAGCTGGGTCAGCCGCTATTGTGCTTTTGAACACTGTGTAACTGTGTATTTGGCATGTATTTGGAACACTTTGTAAACATCATTCGCTTTTGTGGATAAGATATTAATGATTTTTTCATTACAATACGTTTGGGTTTGAGCGCATAAATCTGATTGGCGACTGTTTTGCTAGAAGCGAACGAAGCTGTCATCAGCAAGTTTAAGTTACTTAGACTATTTTACAAGGCTAGCGTACTTTAACATTTTATAAGACGACATCAAATAAAATGAAAAGCCAATTAAATTAAGATTTTTGACTAAATTATTTGTTCTGGTATTTTTTATTTAACTATCTTTGCCTCTTAAGATTTCATCCAAAAAATCTGTCTTAAAAGGACAATTCTCACATAAACCAGAAAGGAATTCGTCTATTTTTTTTGAATCAATGTGAATATCCTACCTTAGATAGGGATAAGGGTGCTCAAGGAATGGCCATGGATGGCCTAGATATAACCTTTTAATTGAGGAACCTTATGGCTATGCATAAAAACATATATGGTTATTTAAACGCTTCGTTATAGTCCCAGCAGATGAAATTTCGGGAAAAGGATTACGCCAATCCTAATAAGCCATCGCCCATAATCGAGAATACTTCCTCTTCATAAAGATGCTGCATTTTGAAAAAATTTAAACAAGCCGATTTAAATTCCTGAAATGTTTGATAATGGGTATTATAAATGACTTTTTTCTTAAACAATTTCCAAAATCGTTCAATCAGATTGAACTCGGGTGAATAGGCGGGTAGCGGCACCAATTTAATCCTTGAAGTTTTGACATATTCCTGAACAATACCAGAAAAATGGTATTTAGCATTATCCAGCAAGACGTAAATATTATTAGCCTCCGGATGGTAGTGTTCATCAAACTGTGTCAATTAAGGAATAAGTTGTGAGAAACGTGAAGTTTGCAGGGGTGTAAGATAACCTTAACATCCCTGCAAATCTGAATCATAATGCTTCTTCCAACGCTAATTAAAAGGTAACTATCATGACACAGAAAGATATTGTATCAGAACCCATATTTGACACACAATTTAATTTTGCTGACTTCCAAAAAGAGGCTTTGGCGAAGTTTAAAGCCGGACATTCTTTTACAGGTAAAGACGGCATTTTAACCCCATTTATCAAGCACATTGTCAACGCAACCCTTGACTGTGAGATGGATCAACATCTTGAGGAGTGCAACAATAATGGCGAGCCCAATCGTCGTAATGGCAAGCTTTCTAAAACGCTTAAAACTGCTGACGGCCAGGTTGAAATTGAGACCCCTAGGGATCGCGCTGGCACCTTTGAACCACAGCTGGTTAAGAAACGCCAAACTGTTTTAAACGAGAATTTAGACGATAAAATTCTAGCGCTTTATAGTTTGGGTATGAGTTACGAAGATATCCGCAACCATATGCAAGAACTGTATGGTGTCGAAGTATCTGCTGGGCTTTTAAGCAAAAATTACTGATAAATTAATGCCAATTATTACGGAATGGCGCAACCGACCGCTAGAATCGATATACACGATTGTGTTTCTTGACGCTATGTTTTTTAAAGCGCGTGAAGAAGGTAAAGTTGTTACCAAAACGGTTTACAATATTCTGGGCATAAACCAGCAAGGTCTAAAAGACATTCTCGGTTTTTATATTGGTGATGCCGAAGGAGCACATTTTTGGCTTAGCGTTTTAAACGATCTAAAAGCCCGTGGTGTTGAAGACATCTTGATTGCCTGTATTGATGGCTTAAAAGGCTTTCCGGAGGCTATAGCTGCGTCATTTCCGAAGACTGAAGTGCAATTGTGTGTTGTGCATCAAATTCGACACTCACTTAAATATGTTGGCTCTAAGCATCAAAAGGAATTTATGCGAGATCTGAAAAATGTTTACCAATCAGATACTAAAGATTTAGCCGAACAACATTTAATTGAACTGGATGATAAATGGGGTAAACAGTACCCTATGGTACTCAAATCTGGCAACTAAATGGGATAATTTGGCCACGTATTTTAAATATTCTCGGAAATTCGCAGGCTTATTTACACGACGAATGCCGTTGAAGGGTTTCATCGGCAAGTACGTAAATATACTAAGTCCAAAGGGGCATTTACTTGAAAAATGCTTTAGTTAAACTGGTTTACAGTGCTTATCAGCGCATATCGGAAAAGTGGAATCAGCCGATGCACAACTGGGCACTAATAGTTTCACAGCTTGATATTTATTTCGAAAATAGATTAAATATTGAACTGTGATTTTAGGGTGACACAGTTAAATGAACCTTCTCATTCCTAACAAAATAATGACATGAATGCGGTAAGCAGTATAAGCAGAAACCTGTTTAGACGTTTTATGAGCGGCTTTTAATCCTTGCAGTTCTTCTATTGGCAATTCATATGTTCTCATGTTTAGGATCTTAACATAAGAAAACGTGATTATACACCCGAAAACTCATCTGCTGAGACTATATATGGCGCTGATTGTAGAAAGGCAGTCGCCGAAACAAAAAAAGATTTCAATTTTTTAGGATATTTTTTTGAAAGCAATCCAGAAGAAATTGCATATAAAGCTTATTGGGATGCCTATTTGGATGGTCGGTGCTAACTTACAAATTGGTACCTTAAATACAAGAAGGCGGTGTTACACCTTACTAGCGCTGCCCCTGAAATAAAACCCAAGAAAAGTGCTGTTTAGGGACTAAGTATTTTGGGAATTTAAAAACCTGTCCTCGCGAGCACAGCTTTTAAGGCTTGGTAATGCTTTTCTGGTGTGCACTCTCCTGTTGAACAGCTTCTTGAGAAAGCTTCTTCCGCTTTTCTTCGTTCTTCAGTTGCTTGTGCTTCTGCTCGCCGCTGTTCCTGCTCTCGTTGTAATAGTATAGCTGCTTCTTGCCGCGCTTTTTCTTCGATTACTCGTTGTTTTTCTTTTGATTCTCTGAGTATTTTTTCTGCTTTTTGTTTTTCTTCTTCTTGCTGTCGGGTGGCTTCTTGCGCTTCCAGGTTTTTTCTGAGTCGCTCCAATTCTTCTTCTTTTTCTTTTTGTAACCGTTTCTGATCTTCTTCTAATTTTCTTGCATTTTCTTGGCGTAGTTGCTCTAATTGTTGTTCCAATCGCATGTTATCTGATTGGAGTTTAGCTATTTGGGCTATTAATGATTGTTGAACAGCAGTTTCCTTTGTTGTTTTTTGATCGTCTATTTCTATTGATGCTGATGTAGCCTCCTCTTCATCATCTGTGTTTGTTTTTTCCATTGTACCGCCTGTATCAAAGAACGTCACAGCTAACGGTATTAGCTTTGGAACTGAAATTGATAACTCTGTTGCACGCGCAATAGCAGCATCTTCTTCCGCTGTATCTTGAGCAGGATGTGGATCCGCTGGCGCAGCAGCCGGAGATGGTGGAATAGGTTTAAACACAAAAGATACAGCGGTATGATCGGCATTATCAGGCAAAACATTTGGTGTGGTATCAGAAGGGTTAGCAGTAGCCATGGAATTTAAGGGTTCTAAAAGGCCGACCAAATTCGACATATTCAGTGAGGAAATTGCCGTCGCTTCTTGTTGCACTAATATTTCTTCTAGTTGCTTTTGTTCTTCGGCTGGTCTAACAGCGTGTTGCTGCTCTGTGAGATCTTGTAGTGGTAATAAATGTGTTCCCTGTAGAATGACTGGCGCAAAGCCGTCGGCCTCTTTTTGTGTATTTGTATGGGAAGAAAGTTCTCCTGCTACTGCTTCGGTGGGCGGGCTAGAATTTCCCCATAAATAACTGAAAGGGTTCCAAAGCCAAGTTGTGGATGATAGTACTGATTGATTAGATTCTGGTTGTGGTTTTTCTTCGGTTGCCTTATTTCGGATTTCCATGGCTGTGCTCTCCTTGTATAACTATTTAAGTTAAGAACAAAATCTTAAACACTCTTGGTCACCGTCAAATTCAATAACTAAAAACATTATCGAAATCACCGATTTTTGTCAAGTATTAGAGCGATGTGCAATTTAGCTAAAATTCCAGAAGTTCACAGCCAATTACTTCGGGGACTAACGGGTCATCGCCAAAAGGCTAAACTCAGTATGTACGCTAATCGTTTTAACCACGAATTTTTTAGCAATCCAGAGGATAAAGCATTTGAAGTATAAAATGTATTTTTTGTTAAAGAGCCAGTTTTTTACAAATTTGGTTTTTATACACCTAAAACCAGCTGATGGCTCCTATAGTCACGTTGTTAATCGTATCTGTTTAAGGTAGGATGGATACCTGCGTCAGTAATAGTGTAGAACAGATTGCTAATGGATATTGAATGGTATTTTAAATAGAGTCCTAAATAAATACCGGTCAGCTATCTAATAGCTTAGAAAAAATAGAAAAGGAGATGATATTATGGGCATTGCCTTTGGTATGTGTTGTGCCGAAGATAGCGCAATTGATGGGGTTGATAGCTCAGAAGGACAAAATCCTTTACTAACAGTCACAACCGTACCAGAAGCTAAAGTATTTTCAATGATCAACCCAAGGAGAAAAGAAACGGCTGTCTCTCACTTGACTGTTAAAAAAATACTTCGCTCACAAGGCCATTCGGTAGTTGATGCTGCTGCCTATTGCTCTGCCAAAAAGCTTCTAGATGAACGCCAAGGTATTGAATTTGATTACTCACAAAAAGAAGGCTTGATTTATTCAGAAATTCTCATACCTCAACAGGCACCCGCCTGGATGAGAGGCTGTTCCATTCTGTGGAATACTGTTGAGTGTATAGAAAAAAGAAAAGATGCATGCCTAGCCAGAAAAATAATGATTATTTTAGCATCTAAATTTAGTGTCACCCAGTACATTAATTTACTCAAAGCATTTTGCCAAAATCAGTTTGTTTCTAAGGGCATGGCAGTTGATGTGAATTTATATTTAGATCATACGAATAATCTATATGCCCATATTTTATTGACCACACGGGAAATACAACGAAATGGTTTTGGTATAAAAAATACCGATTGGTATAAACACGAGACAGCATCTAAATATCACAGAGCTTTAGATAAATTCATTCGAATGTTTTCAAAAACGGAGGCGTAGGCTTAAGTTTATGGTTATCTATCAACTCAATATTAAAACACGGTTCGCTCTTAAGACCGAGTTTATTGTAGAATGCAAAAAATGTTTATGAGGGTATTTGAAATGCGTACAACAGTGGCTTCTGAACATACAACTAGAGTTAATATTAACAAAGGCTACTCAAGCAGAATTTATACTGTTAAGCTTAAAAATTAATCGACTTATCGTATTGGTGTATTGATTCTGTTTAAGGTACTTTCTAAATCTAAGTAAATGAGGAAAAAATCATGTTATCAAAGCCACATCAGGAAGAGTTTATTTATAATGGAATTAGTGATATCGACACCAATTACGAATTGATAGTCTTACCGGAAATCAATGGTGAAGTTATTGTTGTTATAACAGCTTTAGGAGAAAATTCTGATATTTCTATTGCTAATTTCTATGAAAAAATAGCAACACAGGTCTATTATGCGTATCTGAAAGAAATAGAAATTAATAAAATTATTTGGGTCGAGCAAATTATTCAAAAAGAAGATAAAAAAGCATTTTTTCAAGTAGATTTAAGCTGGGATGAAAGCTTGCAATTTTTTTATTCACCACAATGGAATATTTGTAATGAAGAAATTATTGGAATTATAAAAACGTTCTGTTCAAAACCATTTCATCCAAAACATATCCACTAAAATAAATGTTGTGTTTAGTGTGTCTTTTGGGTGTGCCCCAGTAACAATCTGTTACTTTCGTAAAGAATTATTTAATGAAAAACTCAAGATTATAGAGAATGTAGACCCTATAATACTGACAGATTTTTTAAACCAGCATGAAGACGAGATTTACATGAAAGAGCCAGTAAAACAAGATAACGTATAATTTTTTTCGCACATTGAAATAGGCGTGGTGCCCAACTAAATGCCACTTAGGCATAATATGTTTAATCACAAACAAAAGGAGAGCACCACAATGCAAGATAGTAACAAAGAAACTTTGAATGATTCAATTATCAAAATAGATGAAAAGGTAGTTACCAATCATCTAAATGAAATTGTGCTTGAGACAGTCGAACAGACCTTAAATGGGCTATTAGAAGCAGAAGCGGATCAATTATGCGGCGCAGAACGTTACGAACGGAGTGAGAATCGCGTGGATACTCGAGCAGGCTCTTACGAAAGGAAATTGCATACCAAAGCAGGTGAAGTCACGTTAAAAATCTCAAAGCTTCGTAAAACAACCTTTGAAACAGCAATTATTGAGCGTTACAGACGGCGAGAGTCATCAGTTGAGGAGTCGTTAATTGAAATGTATCTAGCGGGTGTTTCAGTACGCAGAGTAGAAGATATTACCGAAGCACTTTGGGGAACAAGAGTCAGCCCAGGAACGGTAAGCAATTTAAATAAAAAGGCTTATGAGAACATTGAAGCCTGGCGTACCCGGCCAATAGAAGGAGAATACCCTTATGTTTACGTAGACGGCATCGTGTTAAAGCGAAGTTGGGCTGGGGAAATTAGAAATGTATCAGTATTGGTGGCAATTGGTGTAGGAATCGATGGTTATCGTAAGGTATTGGGTATCGCTGAAGGTCAGAAGGAAGATAAAGCTGGCTGGAGCAGTTTTTTAAACTATTTGAAATCACGAGGGTTGGGAGGCGTAAAATTATTTATTAGCGATGCTTGTATGGGTTTAATAGAATCTATCGCAGAATATTATCCAGAAGCATTGTGGCAGCGTTGTACAGTTCATTTTTACAGAAATGTATTCAGTGTTGTTCCAAAAGGAAAAGTAGCAGAAGTGGCTACTATGCTGAAAGCCATTCATGCCTCAGAAGACAGAAAATCCGCTTTAGAAAAAGCCGCTGCTGTCAGCGAAAAGCTCGAGCATATGCGTTTACCTAAAGCTGCTGATAAAGTGAGAGGGGCTATACAAGAAACATTAACTTATTATGCTTTTCCAGCGACCCATTGGCGCAAGATTCGTACTAACAATCCGCTTGAACGGATTATGAAAGAAATCAGGCGTCGCACTCGCGTTGTTGGCGCTTTTCCGGATGGACATTCAGCTTTAATGTTGAGTGCAGCAAGGTTAAGACATGTTGCTGGAACTAAATGGGGTTTAAAGAGGTATATATAGTCATTTCACATGAATTTTTGGATTTCAAAATCAATTTTAACTTGCAAGCTTCAGCATTGAAGAGTTTGGATTGATGAAATGAAATTTTTCAGTCAATAAATTTTTAAACACTTTCTTATGCGGCCTCTTTACATTTGATAAAACCAAAACTCAAAACCCGATGGAGCAAAAACTCAATGGCCATCTATCACTTTAGCGGAACTGTTATTTCCCGCAGCCAAGGCCGCAGTGCTGTGGCCTGTGCTGCCTACCGTGCGGGTGAACGCCTGATGGACGAACGTTGCCAAAAATTCCAAGACTTCACTCGTAAAGAAGATATTGTCCATACCGAAATTCTACTTCCCGAAAACACACCCGAATGGATGGCTGACCGAGAAAAACTCTGGAACGGAGTTGAAGCTTCCGAAAAACGAAAAGACGCACAACTCGCCCGTGAGTTTAACTTTGCTTTGCCCAGAGAATTAACCCTTGAACAAAACTTAGAATTAGCCCGCACCTTTGTCAAAGAGCAATTTGTATCTCAAGGCATGGTCGCTGATTTATGTATTCATGAAGACATTCAAGACGGTGAATCTTTGCTCCACGCTCACGTTATGCTGACCCTTAGGGAAGTGACCCCTGAAGGCTTTGGCTACAAGGTGCGAGACTGGAACAGTAAAGAGCAATTACTCAACTGGCGGGAGGCCTGGGCGAATGCAGCCAACCATGCTTTGGCATTAAACGGTCATGACCAGCAAATTGACCATCGAACCTTAGAAGCCCAGGGTATCGACTTAGAGCCTCAGTACAAGATAGGCCCCTCTAAAGCTCAATACCAAATGGCTAGGCTTGAAGACCATCAGCGCATTGCTAGAGAGAATGGGGAGCGGCTATTCAATAATCCTGATGAAGCCTTAAACGCTTTAACCCATCAGCAGTCAACCTTCAGCTATCAAGACTTAGCGCGTTTTGTAAACCGCCAGACACTAGATGCTGCGCAGTTTGAACTTGTGTACGAGAAGATTAAGGCTCATGCCAATATTGTTTGTCTGGGTTTAGATGATAAGGGTATTGAACGCTTTACCAGTCGGGAGATGTTAGGGATAGAAACCAAGATGCTAGACCATACCCGGCTTTTATCTGAATGCGATGGGCATTTTGTTAAGGTACAGGACAAGCTCCATGCGGTTGCATCCCGTACCTTAAGCCCAGAACAAAAGGATGCCTTTTACCATCTAACAGAGCCTCATGATTTGAGGTGCATTATTGGTTACGCTGGAACGGGTAAAAGCTATCTCTTAGGGGCAGCGAGAGAGGCTTTTGAGGCTTCAGGCTACCGAGTACAGGGAATAACCTTGGCAGGCATCGCCGCTCAAAACCTAGAGGGCAGCAGCGGTATTGAGTCTCGAACTTTGGCTAGCCGTTCCTGGTATTGGGATAGGGGAGAAGAGCTGCCAGGGCGTAGAGATATCTTGGTAGTGGATGAAGCGGGGATGCTCGGTTCTCGGCAAATGGCACGAATATTGGAAGTGGCAGACCAAGGCAATGCCAAGCAAGAGTGTCCTCATTTCTCGATAACTTTGTCGTACATCCATGCACGACAAGCGCAGTCGAGAAGATGGGACAACCATATTTGCCTCGGCCGTCCTCGTCATCAATATGCATTCACTCAGTGATCGCATATTGCTTCTCAAGTGACTCTACGCCGCTTCGTAAATTTTTTTCACTTGCTGCGCCGCAAAAAAAATCCTGCGGCTACCGAGGACTACTCGCCATCGCTTCGCTTCCCTGGCTCGCAGCGGTGGTGTTGGTCGGGGATAACCAGCAGCTGCAAGCTATTGAAGCAGGGGCGGCCTTTAGGGCGATTATTGAACGAACAGGTGCTCTTGAACTAACAGAAATTAGAAGGCAGCGAGTACCTTGGCAGCGTGAGGCTACCAAAGACTTTGCCAGAGGCCATACCGCGAAGGCTTTGGGTACCTATGAGCCTTCGCATACTCATGTTTTTGAAACCCAGGCTTTAGCCAGAAGCGCTGTGATCGAGATGTGGAATGATGCACGGATTGCAAACCCTGAACAAACACAGATTATGCTGGCTTATACAAGGGTGGATGTAAAGGCGCTCAATGAAGAGGCGAGAGACTTAAGACATGCACAGGGCGAACTCGGAACGAAACTAGAATTTAAAACAGAGCGCGGTCAAAGATTATTTGCTCAAAATGACCGTGTGTATTTTTTACAGAACGACAAAACCCTGGGTGTTAATAATGGCACTTTAGGTACTATTGAGTCGGTCAAAGAAGGACAGATGATTGTGCGCCTAGATGAGAGTGATATCAAAGACATTAATAATGATAGAAGGATTATGGTTGATATAGAGCTGTACAACCAAGTAGAGCACGGCTATGCGGCCACTGTTTATAAAACCCAGGGTGTGACCGTAGATAGAACTTATGTACTGGCTTCCCGGCATCTTGATGCACATTCTACTTATGTGGGTATGAGCCGTCACAGAGAAAGTGTGGATTTATTTTACAGTTGTGAAGCATTCCCGCGTATGGATTCATTGGTACAAACCTTAAGCCGTCAAAGGGGCAAGGATGTGTCGACGGATTACCAGCTACAAGAGGATTTTGCGAGAGGGCGGGGCATCGATCCTGTTGAACCTCAGCATGAACGCACGCACACAGGCTTTGAAGCCTTTAAAGCACAGTTTGAGGCTGATTACCCAGAACAGGCTCAGGCATTAAGTAAACTAGAGGTACCTGATTCAAACCTGAATAAAATCAGAGAATCACTGGGTTTATCAGAACCCCAGCATTTAAGTCTGCAAGCCTTTAGGGAAAAGTTTGAGCGTGAAAACCCAGAGCGTGCTGCGCAATTACGCTATGAGCTTTTACCTGCTCATGAAAAAGCCGCGATTGCAGAATTAAAGCAACAAAAAGATGAAGCGCTGAAGCTAGAGAAAGCCTTAGAACAACAGAAGTTAGCAGAGAATACTCAAAAAGCTTTAGAACGGCAAAAAGAGCTAGAAAGAAGCCGAGATAATGATTTTGAGTTAAGTTTGTAGGCGTTCATTTAAAATCAATTTAATGATTTAGAAATAGCTTTTATTTTAATACAAATCCTGTCAAGCTGTTTTTATGAAAGACAATTTTACTGGGAATAACACAAATCCCGCGATGATAGTAGAGTTGGTTGACTCGGTGGTTAAGCCTTTAATGGCAGTCAGTGATGAATTAGTTGAGGTTAAAAAAGGATTGAGCAAAATCCAAAAAGCTTTTGAAAAAATTTAATGCGAACTTAGCCGATTTAGAAAATCTAACAAAGACCCTGTCTCAAGAAGTCCGCAGCGGTATTAAAAGCGCGAGTAAAGCCCTATCTGATGCCATTAGGCAGGAAGTAGAGGCATCCCTTAGAAAAACCATAGACGCCTCATCAGGTGCCTTAGATGAAGCGGTTCAAAAGAATATTAAGCTATTAAGTAGCCGTGAAAATAGTGTGTTTTGGTCAAGTATTATTTGGATGATGCTATCTGTTGCATCGGCTTTTTTCATCATGTCTTTCACCCATTACTATTTTAGAAAACATATTATGCATCTGCCTTGTTTAAATACTTGTATTTGTGAGGTGTCGGAGTCAGCGGAAACCGGTTCTAAAAAAGCGGCTCCTTCTAAAAAGAGACTCTTCGATAACGGCAGATAGCTGAAGGCTTATGACAGCCCAAGGGTATTATTACCAG
This sequence comes from Gammaproteobacteria bacterium, assembly GCA_044221135.1. GTDB lineage: Bacteria > Pseudomonadota > Gammaproteobacteria > DSM-16500 > DSM-16500 > UBA4722. The sequence goes on along the minus strand of JBGAPT010000030.1, from coordinate 7,706 downwards.
ATTGACTCTTGTACAGAAATCAGACATGCTAGCCATGGTGTTCAGGCAGAGAGCAGTGCATAAAAAAGGAGTTATCAAATGTTTTCGAGCGTCGTAGAAAATGATTCTGGTAAAGCACCCCTTGGCACGGCGGTTCTCAAGGCCTTTAACCAAGAGTCCGCCGAGAAAGGTGTTCTAGTTTCTTGTCAAATAGATTACAAAGATCTGCAATTAGGAAAAGAATTGGGTCGTGGCAGCTTTGGCATCGTGTATAAAGGTACTTACAAATTTGCGCCCGTCGCGATTAAACAATTACAAATAGACAGCCTAAGCTTTGAGGCACAAGAAGAATTTCAGAAAGAAGCCGAGACGATGGCGCAATTGCATTATCCTAATATTGTGCACTTTTACGGCTATTGCAGCGTGCCGAGATGCCTGGTGATGGAGTATATGCCCAAAGGCTCTTTGTTTAGCGTTTTGCAGGATAAAACACAAGCCTTAGTAGATTGGAATATCCGTATACGGATTGCTGTAGACATGGTTTCGGGTCTTGCATTCTTACACAGCAAAGCTATCTTACACCGCGATATCAAAAGCTTGAATGTGCTGCTAGACGGAGAGAACAAAGCAAAGCTAACCGACTTTGGATTGTCCAGGGTCAAGAATGAAACCAAATCTCAAACGAGCCTCAATAGAAAAGACGCTGTTGGTACGCTGCCTTGGATGGCGCCTGAGCTTTTTAAAAGAAAAGCCGTCTACACACAAAAATCAAACATCTATAGTCTAGGGATGACTTTTTGGGAATTAGCTTCCCGTAAAATTCCTTATATCGAAGATAGCCAAGAAGCCATCTCTACTTTTGTTCGGGAAGGTGAACGTGAAGATATCCCGAAAGACTGTCCTCAAAAATTTGCGTATTTAATTCAACAGTGTTGGGCAGGTAGCTCAGAAGCTCGCCCAACGGCTTCGAATATTGCAAAGTTCATCACTACAGATGCTAAAACCTTAGAAGAGACCTCCTCTAAAAACCCTGTGCTCGATTCATCATTTAGCCCTGAGGTTCATTTAAGCCCTAACGCCAGCCCTGTTTCCCCTATCGCTGCGCAAGCCGTTAGAAGAGGCAGTGAAAAGCTGAATCTCACCGACAAAAAAGAAGAACAAGAAAAAACACGGTACGTATTAGAAACACTGAGAACCTTTTTTATAGAAGAAAGAGACGAGGGTGAGAAAACCGAAAACTACGCTATTTATAATGAATACTTAAAAAAAGCAAACAACGGCGCACAATTGGCTTATAAAGCAAAACAAAATAAACACGTACTCTGTGTGAACGGCACGCCCTTAAGATATCGAAGATGCGGTTAAAGAGCTATCAAAAATGCTAAATTCTTTAGCAACAGTAAATGTTCCCCAAAAAACCGTCACGTCACCAACGCCTCAACCTGCGGTTAACCTAAACCCTGTTCCTGCCAATCATCCGCAAGCAAATACCCCTACCGTTGCTCCGGCTCTAAAAGTGAATCCGCCGGAACAAAAGAACCCGCCCGCTATTTTAACGCAATTTGAAGCGGCTAAGTCTTCTTTAGCGAATACCGGCGGTTTAAAAGTCGCCAGTCTTATAGAAGCCATTATACAAAACAATCAATCAGAAGTTTCTAGGCTTTTAGCGTTAAAGACAGACCGCGCAGGAAAAAAAATCATTGATGAAGTTGATGAGGAATGGAAAGGTAGCTCTTTATATTGGGCAGCGGCTTCAGGCTATGTTCATTTTATAGACCTTTTGATTAAAGCAGGCGCAGGTATTAATCAGCAAGATAAAGACGGTAGAACGCCGGTTTATGTCGCTGCTTGCAAAGGCCACGCGTCCGCCATCACTGCGCTGCATGCCGCGGGTGCGAACGTGAACACGCCAATGCCAGATGGCTATACGCCGGTTTATGTCGCTGCTTGCAAAGGCCACGCGTCCGCCATCACTGCGCTACATGCTGCAGGTGCGAACGTGAATACGCCAGACAAGGATGGTGTAACGCCGGTTTTAGTCGCTGCGCAATTTGGCCAAGCACCCGCCATCACTGCGCTGCATGCAGCGGGCGCGAACGTGAACACACCAACCAAAGATGGCGCAACGCCGGTTTATGTCGCTACTTCCCAAGGCCACGCGTCCGCCATCACTGCGCTACATGCAGCGGGTGCGAACGTGAACACGCCAATGCCAGATGGCTATACGCCGGTTCTTATCGCTGCTTGCAAAGGCCACGCGTCCGCCATCACTGCGCTGCATGCAGCGGGTGCGAACGTGAATACGCCAGACAAGGATGGCTGGACGCCGGTTTATACCGCTGCTTCTCAGGGCCAAGCGTCTGCCATCAGTGCGCTACATGCAGCAGGTGCGAACGTGAATACGCCATGCGATGGCGCAACGCCGGTTTATGTCGCTGCTTCCCAAGGCCACGCGTCCGCCATCGCTGCGCTGCATGCAGCAGGTGCGAACGTGAACACACGGCGGAAGGACGGCACAACCCCGCTTTTCGCTGCTGCCGCAGGAGGCCACGCCTCAGCGGTTAGTGCGCTGTTAGAAGCAGGAGCAGACGCGAGCATAAAGACTCCTTGGGGCACAGCCTTAGAACAAGCTAAGAAAGGAAAAGAGGCAGGCCATGTAGAAGTAGTTAAACTAATAGAAGCGCACATGAGAGCGTATCCTAGGGGTATAAAGGAGTCTTCATCGGTAGAGCAGAAGAGGGCGTATAGGACAAAGTCAACTAACTGGCATAATTTATTTAACTATCACTAAAAGTGCGCAAGGCTAACAGTTTAATAGAACCTCAATTATGGGTTGAAAGAAAAGAGGCTGATGCAATAACATATTGAAATCTTTAGCTAAATAAGGATTTCTACCATGAATGTTACGCATCAGCTAATCACTATTTTCTGTCAAATGGATGATTTTTGCAACGAGTTTGACAAACACACCGCGCATTTTTCACTACCAGCTCCAGTACCGGTTCACCAGCATGGTCCTGTTTGTGGTTTAGCGGTCAGCGAAATAATGACCATTCTCGTCATGTTCCATCGCTGCGAGCCAAGGAAGGGAAGCGATGGCGAGTAGCCCTCGGTAGCCTACGCCATGCGATGGCGCAACGCCGGTTTATGTCGCTGCTTCCCAAGGCCACGCGTCTGCCATCACTGCGTTGCATGCAGCGGGTGCGAACGTGAACACGCCAATGCCAGATGGCTATACGCCGGTTCTTATCGCTGCTTGCAAAGGCCACGCGTCCGCCATCACTGCGCTGCATGCAGCGGGTGCGAACGTGAATACGCCAGACAAGGATGGCTGGACGCCGGTTTATACCGCTGCTTCTCATCAGTGCGCCAAGCAGGTGCGAACGTGCCACCAGACCGGGATGGCGCAACACCGGTTTTCATGGCTGCTTCCCAAGGCCAGTGTGCCACATGCGTCCGTGAACACACCAGACCGGATCGCAACACCGGTTTTTCATGCGCTTCCCAAGGCCACGCGTCCGCCATCACCGCGCTAGCAGCAGGTGCGAACGTGAACACACCAGACCGGGATGGCGCAACACCGGTTTTCATGGCTGCTTCCCAAGGCCAAGCGTCCGCCATCACTGCGCTGCATGCAGCGGGTGCGAACGTGAATACGCCAGACAAGGATGGCTGGACGCCGGTTTATACCGCTGCTTCTCAGGGCCAAGCGTCTGCCATCAGTGCGCTACATGCAGCAGGTGCGAACGTGAATACGCCATGCGATGGCGCAACGCCGGTTTATGTCGCTGCTTCCCAAGGCCACGCGTCCGCCATCGCTGCGCTGCATGCAGCAGGTGCGAACGTGAACACACGGCGGAAGGACGGCACAACCCCGCTTTTCGCTGCTGCCGCAGGAGGCCACGCCTCAGCGGTTAGTGCGCTGTTAGAAGCAGGAGCAGACGCGAGCATAAAGACTCCTTGGGGCACAGCCTTAGAACAAGCTAAGAAAGGAAAAGAGGCAGGCCATGTAGAAGTAGTTAAACTAATAGAAGCGCACATGAGAGCGTATCCTAGGGGTATAAAGGAGTCTTCATCGGTAGAGCAGAAGAGGGCGTATAGGACAAAGTCAACTAACTGGCATAATTTATTTAACTATCACTAAAAGTGCGCAAGGCTAACAGTTTAATAGAACCTCAATTATGGGTTGAAAGAAAAGAGGCTGATGCAATAACATATTGAAATCTTTAGCTAAATAAGGATTTCTACCATGAATGTTACGCATCAGCTAATCACTATTTTCTGTCAAATGGATGATTTTTGCAACGAGTTTGACAAACACACCGCGCATTTTTCACTACCAGCTCCAGTACCGGTTCACCAGCATGGTCCTGTTTGTGGTTTAGCGGTCAGCGAAATAATGACCATTCTCGTCATGTTCCATCGCTGCGAGCCAAGGAAGGGAAGCGATGGCGAGTAGCCCTCGGTAGCCGCAGCATTTTTAAAGAGCAAAGCGAGTTTAAAAAATGTACGAAACGGCGTTAAGTCATCTGGAGCGAGTTGCGAAGCTTCTCGTGAGGGGGACGGCCGAGGCAAAAATAGTTGTCCCGATTTTCAACTGCGCTTGAAATGCAGGGATGCATTACAAAGCTATTGAAAGTCGAGGACACACTTGATAATCCGATTCCGAGATTTTAAGACTTTCTATTGCGGTTATGTACAGCCATATTACCGCCGTGAATTTCCTGGACTGCCGTCTTATGAACGATTTATTGTCCTCATAAAACGAGCGATATTTCCAATGCTAATTTTTACACAACTAAATAGTGGAAAACGTACAGGCATTTACTATATCGATGCTAGTGGTCTTCCAGTGTGCCACCTCAGGCGTAATAAAAGGCATAAAGTTTTTGAGGATATTGCGAAATATGGAAAAACATCAGTCGGATGGTTTTTTGGCTTAAAATTACATATTATTGTGAATAATGATGGACAACTGATCGCATTTAAAATTACCAAAGGTAGTAAATATGATGCAACAGAAGCTGTATCTCTCCTGAAAAATTTATCAGGCCTTGCATTCGGAGATAAGGGCTATATTGGTAAAAAAATATTTGAAGAATTGCTGTTAAATGGGATGAAACTGATCACAAGAAAACGCAAAAATATGAAAGAAGTGCCAGTGTTGACTGAGTATGAAAAACAATTACTGAATCAGCGTGGAATTATAGAAACGATAATTGGTCACTTGAAACATCACTACCAAATCTGGCACACGCGGCACCGTTCTATCCTAAATGCCATGACCCATTTGGTATAGTCCCAGCAGATGAAATTTCGGGAAAAGGATTACGCCAATCCTAATAAGCCATCGCCCATAATCGAGAATACTTCCTCTTCATAAAGATGCTGCATTTTGAAAAAATTTAAACAAGCCGATTTAAATTCCTGAAATGTTTGATAATGGGTATTATAAATGACTTTTTTCTTAAACAATTTCCAAAATCGTTCAATCAGATTGAACTCGGGTGAATAGGCGGGTAGCGGCACCAATTTAATCCTTGAAGTTTTGACATATTCCTGAACAATACCAGAAAAATGGTATTTAGCATTATCCAGCAAGACGTAAATATTATTAGCCTCCGGATGGCTCTTTTCTAATGTTTTTAATAAATCTATCGTTGAAGTAGCATCAATATTATTTTCACTAAAAACAGCTGTCACTTCATAGGTGTCTGCATTCATTGCACCATGAATATTATACCGCTCTCTGCCCGTATTGGTTTTAATCTCGCGTCTTTCACCTTTCCTAAACCAGCCATAAGCCGCTTGAGCATTGTGAACCGGATGCACCGCATCCATAAAAAATATCAAATCATTATCTTTTTTGCTCTTCAAAAAAGCTACGTACTGTTCCAAAAAATGCTCTTGTAATTGTTCATCTGGCTCGCCTGGTTTTAAATCAGGCTTTTTGTAAACATACCCTATATTATTTAATAAAGAGGCCATCCCTCGTTCACTATATTCTACGTCAAATTCTAGATTGACAAACCGACAAACGGATTTTGTCGTTAGATAAACGTGCTTATCTAATTCATCTTGCAATTGTTTAATTTGAACCGCTGTTAATTTTTTATTGCTGCCTTGGTAAGACGTTTCTAAAAGCTTAACTAATCCACCTAAAACATACTTATCAAAGTAAGTTCTAACAGTATCTTCATTTAGTAAAATAATTTCGCTCACTTCTGCAGGTGCCATACCCATTCCTAACAAAATAATGACATGAATGCGGTAAGCAGTATAAGCAGAAACCTGTTTAGACGTTTTATGAGCGGCTTTTAATCCTTGCAGTTCTTCTATTGGCAATTCATATGTTCTCATGTTTAGGATCTTAACATAAGAAAACGTGATTATACACCCGAAAACTCATCTGCTGAGACTATAGCAGCCTTAAGTGCTTATGTGATTGAACCGTTATCAATATCTGCAATTAAATTGCTTTCCAACCCATAATTGGGGTTAATAGATTATTTTTATAACTTCTTAATTGACAGCTTGGTAAAGTGTCCATAAAAAACGATGGTTTGATCAGAACAAATAATGTACACTTATCGACATTAAATATGCACAAATACTGTCTAATTTAATTGGTTTTTAGTTTTTATCACTACAAAGCTGGAAAACATGACGAATTTTGCCTATTTGCGTGTTTCTACAGATCATCAAGAGACCCTATATTTTTACGCTCTCCTTTTGTATCATTCGGCTAAACAATATCATCAATAGATAAATTTAATACAGCGGCAATTTTATTTAAAGAATCTGTACTACCTTTTCTTTCGTTGTGTTCCAGTTGCGACAGGTATGGGGCACTTAAACCTGCTCTTTCAGCGAGTTCAGATAAGGATAATTTACGAAATTCTCTATAAATTTTAATAGGATTTTCACCAGCCGTTATCCTATTAACCACATTTTCGGGTATTAATTCTTCTTTTCCAATAGATAATCTTTTTTTAAAAGAGCTAATTTTTTTATTGTCCTCTTGATCTTCTAATAATTCAAGATATTCTGAATAAGGCAATATTGCCCATTCAGGCTTTCCATTTTTTTCAATAATTTGTATATTCATGATTTGTATACCTCACCTCTTATTGCGATTTCAACAATAATAATTTGTTTTTCTTTTTTGTTTAGCATATATAACGCTCGCCAATTTCCTATTCTTAAACGATAATTATCTTTAGACCCTATAAGCAATTTAACATTGTTATTTGGCGAATAGGGGTCTTGTGCCAATTTTTCAAGCTTAGAGCAAATTTTTTTAGAAACATTATTAGCCATCTTCCTCAAAGAGCGTACTGCGTCCTTAGAATAAACTAATCTATACATATTCTCATAATAGCATATTGCAAATAAAAATCCAAATATTTTTAGCTATTAGCTAATACGATCGCCTCAGTAAATGGAATTTAAATCGCGTTAAATCTTATAAGATGGCCTAAATGATTTAAATTTACATTCTCAAAAACGGACGTTTTTGAAAGTCTTAATGGCATCAGAAAGCAGGCACCAAAAACCAAGGTGCCTGTATTCTCAAAAATGGCTCTCACGCTGCGAGCCAAGGAAGGGAAGCGATGGCGAGTAGTCCTCGGTAGCCGCAGCATTTTTTAAAGAGCAAAGCGAGTTTAAAAAATGTACGAAACGGCGTTAAGTCATCTGGAGCGAGTTGCGAAGCTTCTCGTGAGGGG
>JBGAPT010000029.1:0-25266 GCA_044221135.1 Gammaproteobacteria bacterium | reverse complement strand
GGCCTGCACAATTGCACATTCAATTAAAAGTGCAATTGTGCAGGCCTGACCCCCTGATTTTTACTTTATTTATTGTCCCTAACAAAAATATATTTTCGTCTTTCGTCTTTTTCGCAACGTATAGGGAAATTATTTTTTGATAGGGTAGGGTCGTTACCTAAGTGAGTTTCTGGATAAACATCATTTAATTTTAGAGCTGTATCAGGATCATTATCTTCATATTTATGAGCAAACATCATACTACAATCGATTGTTTCATTCGTGTTGTTATTGATAGCTTGATAAGAAATTTTAGCATTTTCCAAGCCTGCGGCTTCATAAGAATTTGATGGAATATAATTTGGGTCTGTAAGTTGAATGATAAATTGCTTAGCTTGTCCGGGAAGAATTTTTTCTCCTGCAGGATCAGGTAAAATCTTTGCAGCCATCCACACATGTAGTTTATCAGAAACTTTTCCCAACTGTGAGAGCACATCATCATATTTTAAAACAAAATGAGCCGTTTCATTATGTAAAGTAAAAACATATGAATTAAGATGTTTTATATCCCAGTGAATACTGCCACCTTTTTCATCTTCATACGATATGTCAGCATAAGCCCAGAGATCATTTGGAATAGCAGAAGCATCAGAAGAAGGAAGAGGCTTTAATCCATCAAAAACAACACCCTTAACATTGTCTTTGCTAGACGGATTAATATCTTGCTTACTTGTAAAGTCAATAAGTTCTGAACCGCATTGATAAGTAAGTTTAATTGCGGGTCCTTCTTTAAGCGATTTTATATCAAAAAATTTCAATTCAAAAGGTAACATTAAATCAGGCGGTTCAGTCAATAAATAACCAGAGATGAGATCTTTATTTTTTAAAACACAATTGTTACCTGTATTATTAGAAACTTCCACATGAAGAGTGTTACCGTTATTATTCAGCACCTCTTCTGCATGTACTGGATGAAGCACCATGCAATCAAGAAGATACGTTAATAAAAAAATTTTTTTTAATCGCATAATAATAGTCCTGATAATTTTTATTTAAAAATTGAAACTATGTTTTCACAAAACGAATAGTGCGTCAATTACTTTTAAATTATGTATCACTTAACATAAAAAAAGATGATGTCGACTTCCATGCTGTGATGTATTATTATTAAAACCTATAATTGTGCAAAGATAGTATGAAAAATTCTTACAAACGAAAGGAGAAACTAAAATGAATACTAGGACTGCGTGGATCAACAGCTTATTAAATCGTTTCCCTGAAGATGAGCAAGAAAGAGCTCGTGGATTGTTATCACAATACTGGGAGTATGCAAAAAACCTGTCTATTAATTTCCAAAACGATGTTAGTCCTGGACCTTTTTGTTTAGGCGGGATAGCAAGTATAGCTATACTTGAATATCTTACTAATCTTCCTCCAGTTTCAAAAGCTATACTTACATTCGCCGGAAGCGTAGTTACCAATGAATTAGTGACAAACCAAGCAGAAAAGAATATGGCTGATAGAGAAATAACAAATTCTCTAGCTATTCGCCAATTAGGAGGAAAACTAAAAATGCCACCCGATTCATTGCATGAAAATTTAACTCAATTAGAAAAGCAGCTTAATTATATTAAGGCACACATAAGAACTAAGAAAAGCGTGGGTTATTTGGGTGCAGCAGCTGGAGCATGCATAGGTTATGTAACTGCTCCTCTACACAATTTTGAGACTTCTGAGCATGGAGTCGTTGCAGCAGCTCAGTCGGACGTATTTGGTATGGTTGGGCATACTGTTGCACGAGTCGGATTGTTTGCCTATAGTGCTTCTGTTTTCAAGGAGGATAGTCCTGCACAACAAACTGGATTACGTCGGCGTCAAGGCCAGAGTGGAAGCACAGGATAAAGAATGGATTGGCGATTGAAACGGGGTCGAATGTTCTTGCCCAATGATATTCGCCCATACAAGCTTCTATTCCAATTAAGCAAGGCTGAAGGTTAGCCGTAAGTTCCAATAATTTGGTTCTCGTTAATCGTTTACTTAAAACACACTTTCCTCTTATCTTTTGGGCGTATAACGTTGATTCGCATCCACCATCAACATAGCCATATCTATTGAATCTGCTGACTCGATGTTACAACTCATACACTTGAATGCCCTTGTCTAGTTGACACGTATAAGTATCTACATCAGTTTTAGGAGCGATAACAAGAGAATTATCTGGATTTAAATATTGATGAAACATTTCTACTAAACCATTCTTAAGAATATGTATGCGTATATATTCAGAAACGTACTTATATGTATCGCCCAGTTTAGGATGAACAGCAATAGTATTAGACATTCCAATTGCATTGGATTTTTGCCCATTTGTATTTGATGTATATACCACAAAATGATTAAACTCTACACTAGATAACTGAATGTTATCTGTACTGCTTGGCGTGCAGTCCTTTAATTTAGAAATAACCTGGAGATGGCTGCCATGACTTAATGCATTTAATATTTCTGTATAAGAATGTAATTGCTTATGAGAGCTAGAAAAAGAAGCTGTTATATAAAACAATAAGCTAAGCAGCAATAATAATCTACTTGTTTTCTTGACCATATTTTCTTTCCTTATGTTCATAATAATTGTGCATAGGTTATAATAACGTAATTCAGTAGTGACCACAAACCTACTCGTGCCTAATACCAATGTTTTCATCTTCTTCAATTTTAATACTATATTAGTTGCTATTTAATAGTCTGTTTATTTTAACATTGCAGTATCATCAATTTTAGCCTTACAGAGTTACCTAATGAATCACGGGGCCTATTTCAATTGCCTGTTGCCGCTTAAATTAGGAATTCGAACAGGACAGGTGTAATATTAAATGGATGAAATGAGAATTGATAAAAGGAGAGCATCACTATGCAACGCAATAAAAATGATTTAAATAATTTTTTTCCCTCTCCTCGAGCAGAAAATGTTCCGGAAAGAAAAAAAGTGTACTTATTATCGGTGGTGGAATATTGGGTTTAAGTACTGCATGTAAGCTTATTTGTGAATATAAAGTAACACTCGTTAATAATACGCCGCTTGATAAAACTAATTCTGCTTGTGCCCTATATGGCACAGCTTATATTCCTTCACCTCAAGAAAATAAAGAGCTTTATCAATTATGTAAGGAAAGTTATCCTGCCCTTGCTGATTTAACTAGTACAGAAGGTCCAGGCTGTACAGTGACATCAGTCATTCAATATTTTTCTAGAAAAGCAGAACAAGATGAAGCTATAGCAACTAATGAAAGTGTGACACCAGGTAGCACATCAATTATAAACTTAAATGACAAAAAACATATTACCAAGACAAAGACTTTCCCTATCGTATGTGTTTAAAAACTATAGCAATAGATTTTAAAGCTATATTGAAAAACCTTGAGAATAAGTTTAAAGCGGCACGCGGAATTTTTAAGCAAGAACATATTAATAGCTTAGCAGAGATCAAAGAAAAATATGCTGTTGTCATTGTAACAGCAGGTTTGGAAAGTGTAAAATTAATCAATGATCCTCTCAATTTTCCTGATAGAGGAATCATTGTTAAGGTGAATACTAATATGCTTCCTGATAACTTAGTATCTAAACTACCTGACTATTTTTTTGGTGTACCCCCTAGCATGTCAGGAGGCGATATCCGTTATTTTATCCGTATGAGGGAAGTCTGTTATTTAGGAACAACGCGTGAACCAGGTAATGGAAATAATTTCATAGAAGAGGAAAAAATAAAATCTGCTGAAAAAGTATTTAAAAATCTAAATGGCCTTCTTCCTGAAGAGGTTTTAAAAGCATTCTGGTTATCTGAACAAAAAGAAATTAGTGGTGGTGTACGCAGTAGAAGAAAAGTAGCGATGCCAATGCTCAAACAAATCGAGGGTACAAATATAATAGTAGCTTATGGTTGTAGTGGAAGTACTTATGCTGCTTTCCCTGCAGTCAGTGAACGCATAAGAAAAATCACTAATAGCCTTGTGAATGAAAAAAACCCTCTATATAAAAATGAAAAAATAAAAAGCAACCTCTAAACTAGCTAGGATGACAGAACTACGCTATTTATAAGGATAAATGCATTCTATGATCCTTACTTTAATTAACAACAAAACACGCTCGTTGGAAAATCTCTGAAAGTGTAGCCCACTCGCCCTTATTTTGTTCTCCAAGAACCGCTTTCTCTTCTTGCGATGGAAAAATGGTGGCTCTGCACACCGAGTTATTTGCCATGTCATCCGTAAAAAAAGCCAAATCTTTAGCGGTATATTCACATCGCGATTTTTGCACTCCATTCGATGATAACATGCGTGTCGTTGTGACTATGCATTTTCCATTTTGATTTCCTACAATGGTCGCAGTTGCCAATAAAAACATGGGTGCAATGGTATTATCAGGGCGGCGGCCGATCTGGACATTTATAAAAGGATATTTATAGGTCCCTGGTGCGCAGCTACGCAACTTTTTATAAAAATCAACACAGAATTGAATACCTTTTCCCATCAATGCTTCTTCATTTCCTATACTATCATTGAGATTAAACCATATTTTAAATTGCTCAATCGTTTGCTTATTCGCATTGGAAAAATCCTCTAGGCTCATGGATGGTCCACTTTGCCTTTGATCATTAGAATTAGAAGGGGGCATAGAAGGATGAGCCGTGATTAAAGGAATGTTGGCAAGGTGATACTGGTTGTGCCGGCGTCTGGGACAAACAGGCTGAAGAAGCAAAAATAATAAAAACAAATAAAAGAAACTTCTCTAATCTTTTCATATTGATCTTTCCTTGTATCAATAACTTGATTCAATCTCGATCTCATATCCCATTTTTTTATAAAAGTCTAATGCTTCCCAGTCCATTGTATTGACTGCCATGAATACACAGCCTTGTTCTTTAGCTAATTTTTCAGCGGCTAACATCAGTTGAGTACCGTAACCTTTACCGCGCAACGATTCTTCAAGCCATAATTGATCTACATACAAGCAGCCATAGAGATTGCAACAACTGCATCCACCTCGTATTACATTATTCTCATCACGGATAAAAAAAGCGAAAAACTCTATTGGATTATGTCCCTTTTTTTGTGTGGCATATTCCATAATACCGGTTCCAAGGACTTGCACATCATCATGATGGGGGTTGATTTCTTGCTGAATAATATATTTTATTGTCATTTAATCTACTCATTAACGTTTTAGTATCATCAATTTTAGTGTTGTAGGTCGACCTAATGTGTCTTTAGTTTCAATAATCGCGTGATGATGAGACAGCCGCTTATTTTTTCTTCTACGGCGAATAGAGTATATCCTCTTTTATCAAACTTCTGATTCATAGCAGTCATAAAATTTTTAATTTCCTGCACAGTCAAAGAGCTCAGTAAAAATTCAATGACTTTGGGATCTTGGTTAATAGAGTGATAGTCATCACTATCTTTTTCTTCCCAAGTACGTAAAATAAGACGTTCTGTTTCAATGATTTTCATAATCATGGCTCATAATTACTAAGAAATGTTTTAAGAAATTGATAACGTATTTGATACAGACGCAAATCAGCATTCTTTCATGTAGTACCGCGTTTCACCGCAAACTCAACGGTAGCCCATAAGCCTTGCTTACCCGTTCAAAAATATTAGCCAAATAGAGCTTACAAGGCAATGAGAAAAGACTGATTGATTGATTCATACACATATTAGCTCGCTTATCATAAATAATACTTATATTACTTATGGTCAGATTGAGCATCAACCTTTAAAATACTAGGCGACAAGTACACAAACTTAAAATGAGTGCCTATAACATGCCCATCGCACAGAATAGTGTGGAACTTTCGAAAATACTAACGGAGCTGAACAAAGGAATTGAAATTAAATTTCTGATAGAATGTAAAGAACAAATTCTTGATCTCGCAATCCTCTGGTATGAACAAATTAGTAAACATTGGGCACCTAATGCAAGTATTGAACGTGCAAAAGAAAATCTTCTTAAACATGTAAACCAAAATCAAATGCCATTAACGCTTGTTGCATTACAAAATGGCAAAGCCGTCGGTATGGCTTCCTTACGTGAGAATGATGGTATACGGCCTGATCTTGCACCCTGGTTAGGCAGTCTTGTTGTAGACCCCAATTATCGCCAACAAAAAATAGGCGAGCGATTAATTAATGCAGTTAAGCAGCAAGCACTCAATTTTGGATACAAAAAACTTTATCTTCTCGCTTTTGATTCAACTATTTCAAGTTGGTATACCAAACTTGGATGGAAGCAAATAGGGGATGATCAACTGTTTGGTCATACTGTTGCAGTCATGGATATGGAATTGGAAAAATAATATGAAAGCAAATATAAGGCTAGTTATTGAAGCTGACAAAAAAAGTAGAGTGTCAACATAATTTGCAGTCGACGCCAAAAGGAAGTATCGTGGGATTTTGGTAATTAAAAGAGTTATATTAAAATGATTAAGAAAATTGCTATCTTTTGCGGTTCCAGCACAGGAAATTTATCTACTTATAGTGAAGATGCAAAAAAACTAGCTAATAAAATGAGCGATGCTGGAATGACTTTAGTCTATGGTGGGGCTAAAGTGGGTCTCATGGGCGTGATTGCAAATCAAATGCTAAAAAATAATTCTCGTGTCATTGGCGTCATACCACAGTCATTAGTTGATATTGAAATTGCACATGAAGACCTGACTGAATTACATATCGTCAATTCTATGCATAAAAGAAAAGAATTAATGGCCGAGTTAGCTGATGCTTTTATTATGCTTCCTGGTGGCGCAGGTTCATTGGATGAATTTTTTGAAATATTTACTTGGGGGAAATTAGGGTATCATCAAAAACCTTGCGGCATATTAAATTCTTCTGGTTATTACGATAGTCTTTTAAGTTTTTTAGATCATGCTGTTTTGCAAGGATTTTTAAAACGACATCATCGTGATATGATTATTGTTAATCAAAACTCTTCTCAACTTATCGATAGCTTTATGGATTATCAATCACCCTCTTTGGTTGGGAATTCCTTTGCTATGTGCTCAAAAATGGAGATAGTAATATGAATCATAAAATCACAGTACATGTCACAATGATTGCAGAACCTGGAAAGATTAATCAATTAATTGCGTATTCATTACTTTGATAGAAAAAAATCGCGTGATCGTGCTGATGCGATTCAAATGTCATCTACTCAATTTAAAAATAATGTTAAGATGGCAAAACAGTGGTTGGCTGGAAGGTTAAGTTGGCAATGATCATGTTATAGCTTAATCATACCAATTGTTTGGAGCCACCTCTCCATCAACCAAGGCCATTCTGTTATTGGAAATTGAGTACGACGTATTCCAAATGCATGGCCGCCTTCTGCATATAAGTGCATTTCTACAGGAACACCCGCATTTTTCAGACCAATATAATACAGAAGTGAATTATTTATATTGTCCATTGGATCATTTTCGGCTTGAACGATAAAAGTAGATGGTGTGTCTTTAGTAAAATGTATCTCTGGATTTAATACAAATTGTCCCTCTTTCTTTTGCATGTGACCGGGATAAAGAGCAACCGCAAAATCAGGACGACAGCTTTCTTTATCAGCTGCATCGATCGGAAAATAAGCCCGCTTTTTAAAATGCGTACTAAGATGGGGAACCATATAGCCACCTGCAGAGAATCCCAGTACACCAATTTTATTGGGATTAATGTTCCAATTTGAAGCGTTTAATCGAAGAAGACCTATTGTTCTTTGTGCATCCTGCAATGCGGTAGGTGCTTTAGGATGAATGTTACAATGACAATCATTATGCCAAGCAGGGCCTGAATCTGGAACGCGATATTTCAGAAGTACACATGTTATTCCTCTCGTGACTAACCAATTACAAATTTCTGTTCCCTCAAAATCAATCGCTAATCCATTAAAACCACCACCCGGAAATACAACAATAGTCACACCCGTATTTTTTGTTTTAGGCGAATAAATTGTCATCGTTGGTTTTGAAACATCGAATATCGTACCTTTTACAAATGATTCTGGTTTAGTATCAGGCAGAGCATCCGGCATTTTTCCTGCTGGCCAAAGGGGTATTTGCACATGGCTAGCAGAAGGTTGCCAAACATCCGCCTGTGCACTTATGTAAATCAGTGCTAACAGGATAAAAGATATTATTGATTTCATTATTTTGACTCAACTTTAGTAAGCGCCCAAGAAAGCGAAACGACCCATCCCATAAAAGACCAACCTAGAAAGAAGTTTAAAACAAATATGGCATAACGATTATGATGTTTTCTTGTTTGTGCAACTATTGAAGGCATAAAATAAATAAATCCGATAAAAAGAAGTAAGCTGATCCCGAGCATCCACATTAAAATACACATCATAATTCTTGCTCTAAAATTTAGGTAGTGTTTTCATTGGCCGATAATAAACCAACTTATTGATATTGTCCACTTCATTGCGCATAATGTAGAATAAAAAGCTAAATTTTTTCTATTATTTTTCATTGATAAAAATGACCCAATGTCGGTAACATAATCCCCCATCATAATAGAGAAATATCAATGAAAATAAACGTCATACCCGCTACAAAAGAACAAATGCCTATCATACAAAATATGGCAAGGTTTTATGCTTATGACTTATCAAAATCATGCGGTTTTTATCAGCTTTATGATTGGTCTTTTCCTGAAAATGGTCTTTATGAAGGACTGGATGTTAGCAAATATTGGCAGACTAATTACTATCCCTTTCTGATTCGTGTAGAGGATGAACTAGCAGGATTTGCGCTGATCAGCAAAACAGGCAGTGAACCTGGCATTGATTGGAACATGGGAGAATTTTTTATTGTTGGAAAATTTCAAGGGAAAGGAGTGGGCCGGCAAATTGCTATTGAACTCTTTAATAAATTCCCTGGCAAATGGGAAATAACACAAATACCACCCAATGTGCCTGCCATTCAATTTTGGCGGAAAGTGGTTGCGGAATATTCTAACAATCAATTTACAGAAACTAAAACCATTTTTCAGAAGCCTGAGCCGAATGAAAGAATTGTTCTTCGGTTTAATAATCAGAAAAAGTAGTTATTTCAAATTACAAGGGCATAAAATGTATTTGTTAAGTCTAAATTAAGAGCATCGAGGGTAGAAAATGCTACATTGGGTAACCGATGATCTTGGGCTTGCTCAATTTCAGTGTCGATATTATCAATCGTTGTTGTTTATAACGGTCTGCGAGATAAGCGCTTAAATTTCCTTTTCTGCAACCTACATCTAAAATGGTACTTGCTTCTCTCAAGTCTAATTTATCGATAAAGTTTTTTCCCGACTGAAAAAAGGGTATTTGCTGCATAAAATCACCTTAATTTATTAAAACATATTTTTATAATTCACTACTTTTTTAATTATACAGTAACAGGCCATTAAATTAGCTATCAAGGTTCATAATATTAGCATAAAAAATCCTGGCAAATTCTAAATAGAAGTGCGACAGTCTAAAAATGCTGTATATTCATGTTTTTGGGAAACTTGAATAGCATAGGAGACTGTCGCATGGGTAAGTATACTCATTTGTCGATATCAGATCGACGTCGTTTTTATACATTTCTTGAAATGAAGTTAGCCATAGCCGAAAAAGCCCTTGCAGATATGGGAAAATACGCTTAATTACGCAGTGACCTGAAGAGGTTACTGCACGAAAAAGGTTTGGTCACTGGGAAGGCGATACAATTGAATTTAAAGGGACAAAAGAAAAGGTTGTCACCACGCTTGTTGAAAGAAAATCACGACTCGTTTTTTTAATAAAAAATAACAGCAAAAATTCTCAAGGTGTGATGGAAAAAATAAAGAAAAAATTTGCGCCCCTTCCTGAAAAGATGTGTAAGAAAATTACCTTTGATCAAGGCACTGAATTTGCTGCTTACAAACAGCTTGAGCAAGAAAATAAACGTAAAATTTATTACTGCGAAACCCATTCACCTTGGCAAAAAGGAAGTAATGAAAATATGAACGGACGATTGAGATGGCACTTGCCGAAGGAAGCTAATATTGCCAAAATAACGCGGGAAGACCTTGATCAACTCGCAGCAAAAATGAACCGCTGCCCCCGGAAATGTTTAGGGTACAAAACGCCCCAAGAAGTGTTTATACAGCAGTATAAAAATGACTGTCGCATTTGGTCCTAGAATGCGCCCTCGAACCACATCTATAACCAATTGATTCTATTCCATTTAAAACAAAAAAATCACTTAAAAATGGTGAAGGAGCTATAGTGCAATGTGGAGTTAAAAAACGAGCCGTTTATAGAGATGAAACAGGTGCATACTATGAGTGTTCCGCCATTTGTCCCCATCTAGGCTCTCTTCTTCAATGGAACCCTATTGAAAAATCCTGGGATTGTGCCGCACATGGATCACGATTTACTATAGATGGGCAAGTCCTTAATGGGCCTGCCAATAAAAATTTAAAATGTTTTTCTCGTGAAAAATAAATTTAAAATTACACTTTTTTCTTCAGAAGCTATTTCGGATAAAATATCCACATTACCAATGCCTAACAGAGCATAACCAAGCATAACTCAGTCGCGTAAATCTCGCGTAGGAATTTGTAGGATCATATAGAGGAGTAGCGCACGCCCATGCAAATATAAAAGTTATGCTCCATTTTAGTAGTCACATTTTTCGTTATTTAACATATTTGTACAAAATCCTAGCTTTTCGACTTTCAGTGGAATGATTAATGATGGGCTCTGGGTAATCAATTAATCTTATTTTCATCGCGCTAATATTATGTAGAGTTTTGGGTGTTATAGCAGCTAATTCAGGGATCCATTTTTTGATATAAATACAATCGGCATCGAATTTACATTGCTGTATCCAAGGATTGAAAATGCGGAAATAAGGTTGTGCATCACATCCTGTAGAAGCCGACCATTGCCAATTACCATTATTGACAGCAGGATCGTAGTCTATTAATTTTTGTGCGAAATACTTTTCTCCCCAGCGCCAATCAATATGCAAATCTTTCGTTAAAAAGGAAGCCACAATCATACGCACACGATTATGCATAAACCCAGTTGTATTGAGTTCGCGCATACCCGCATCCACTATTGGAAATCCTGTTTCTCCTTTACACCAAGCATCAAAATGTTTGTGATTTTCACTCCAACGAATAGTATCGTATTTTTCATAGAAAGATCCGCAAAAAACATGAGGATAATGGAAAGCAATATGCGTAAAAAAATCACGCCAGTATAATTCCTTGATGAGCTCATGTTCTTGGCTAAAACTTCTTATAATCTCAGCATAAAATTCACGGATAGAAAGCGTACCAAATTTATTGTGAGCAGATAGTTGAGTAGCTCCTGGAATAGAAGGAAAATTTCGTGTTATTTGATAATCATGTAGATGCTTTAATTTTTTTAATTGTGATAATGCTTCATTTCTACCACCTTTTAAAATAATATTTGGATTGCTTATCTTTAATAATTTCTTTAGTGTCATTTTATCTTCAAGTACAATGGATTTTTGATAATAATTATTATAGACATTATTTTTTGGTAACTGCACTTGTATTTGTATGCTTTTTTTAAAAAAGTGCGTGAAGATAGTATATGGTTGTAAATTTGGTTTCATGACCTCTTCAGGTTCATGCAATAACACATCAGCATAGGAATAAAAATCCACATTTAACTCATGACATATCTTTTCAATTTTTAGATCGCGTTCTTGGCTAAACAGAGTGTAATCACGGTTGATAAAGACAGCTTTTATATTAAGTTTAATCAATAGTTGGGCAACAACATCTTCAGCAATGCCGTAGAAAAAATATAGCTTGCTGTCTTTTTTTCGCAACGCAATATCTAGCTCGTGCAATGAATGTGCCATAAATTGAATACAATTGTTGCTCTTATATTCATTCTTTTCTATTTGTCTCTTGTCGAAAATAAAACAAGGGATGACTGCTTTAGATAATTTAAGTGATTCAATAAGAGCAGTATTATCATACAGACGTAAATCTCTTCTAAAAATATGTAGCGCGAGTGAATACATCTTCGTCATTTATATTTTATTCCTATGCTTGGCTAATGATAAATTAACTGTTTCATGTTATATACCTTTTTGCCGATTTTGTTATGGACAATGCTTTTAGTTGACCGTAGTTTATCAAAATTACGTGTGCTGTTCGAATTGTTATTTCTGCATGCAACCCTATGTAAGCGACTTTTAAATACTGGTATAATCTCTCTCTTAAAGTTCTTTCAAAAAAAATTTAGCAATTTAACCGATTGATTAATTTTTTAAATTTTCTTAATATGTCGAAAAAATTGAAAAAAATCGATCATGTTCGAAACTATTCCAACCAAGAACAGTCTCAAGGTTAGATACAAAAATTTGTGGATAACCTGAAATAATTGAATTTAAAAATATGCAGCTGGATCGGAACTTCCTTTTTTTACAGCAGATAACCACGGGTGACATTTCTCTTCACTTGCTTCTAGTCCTACTTGATTCATCACATTTGTGATAATTGCTAAATCTGCTTCATTATGCAAAGGAGTTTTATCTTTTGCTGCATCCCAAACGCCACAAGCTGCTTCTTGAAAATCTAAATACTTAGTCCAATAATAACGATTTGCTTGTACCATAATATCAAACGCTTTATGTGGATTCCAGCCAGGCGAAGTACTTAATAAATAAAAAGCTTTATTAAAAACGCCCGCACTGAAATGCACATCTAAATTGGACTGGAAATTTTTTGCATTATCAATAGAACAAGACTGCTTACCATTCTGACAATCTTTTGTTGGCTCATCAAGATAGCGGATCGTTCCCTCATAGTCACTTATATCTTTTGCTTCTATTGTCCAAGTCGTTTGTCCTGTTCTATAATATTCAAAAGCCTTTGCAGCCATATCTGAAAATGATTCATCTATTCCACCTGCCATATCTCCCATATTAGGGAAAAAATTTGCGTGTTGGTTTGAAAAGCCATGACTAAGTTCATGTGCGACGATATCAGGTGTTACCAAGGGATAACCTAGAGTTTCATCATGATCACCAAAGCGTGCTTCTTGCCTAGCAGAGTCCCAGATTGCAGTTTTTGTAAGATCATAAGATCCAAAAAAGAAAGTAGCATAATACTGCCACTTATCATGGATTAACATATTAACCATGGGCTTATTATCTTTTGCATTATGAATGACAGGAATGTGATACCAGTTTTCATACATACTATTCACTTGATCGGCTAGGTATAATGCATCATTCCCTGGTGATAATGCACCATTCACAGGATCTAACGCACCGTCCCAATAAATATTTCCATGAGCTGGATCAGTTTGATCACATTTAAAAGATAGTGGAGGAGGATTCGCATCTGGATCTATATTATCATGAACGGAAGGAAAAATAGAAATAGAATTAGCAGTAGTATGAGAATTATAAGGTATTAACCTTCCATCTTTTACAGTGACACGATCATTTTGTAAGTAACATGTACCTCCCTGATCACGACGCATTTCCAATAGGGGTTTATTAGCAGGTGATCCATCATAAATCACTATACCTATTTTGGGATTACCTCCCAAACCACCTACTTTAACAATATCAAAATGCGATATGCCATCCCATTTTTTATAAACTTCAAACGTCTTTGCATCCATCAAATAAAAAGGATTAGCAACTGCTGTATTAGTAAACTCAATATAAAGTTCTACTTGGAAAACCCAGTGGGCTTTCTTGGTATCATCCACGTAAACCATTAGCTGACTATTTTGACGTAGAACTTGCACCTTGACTGATTTCTTTACGTATAAGCCAATTGCTTTTTGGATAGCTAAGTCAGACTGTGACTTACTAAAGATAAACGAAGGTGTATTTTGTAAATCAACTCCTATTCCTTGGAAGACAATACCATTCTCCGTTTTTTCACCTTTAGAAGAAATATGGGTCAGCTTTTGTGAACCCCATACTGGATAACCTAAATAAGTTTGCCGTGAACGAATATGCGTATTTCCATATGCATCTGTCTCTCTATTAATTTCTTGTATTTCTAGTAAATCTTGTTCGTGCGCTGCTGATGGAAGAACATACAAAGATTGTGGCTCGACAGGATTCTGTTCTCTTAAATTACTGGATTGTGCAGCATAGCTAGGAGAAATAACTAGAATAAATATGCTTATCATTAACAACAAATTTAATCGATTTAATCGCATATCACTACCACTCTTAATTTTAACGGTAAAAAATTATATATAAATATCAATTTAACGTCTATAAAAATACACTAAAATACGCTGTCTTAGCGTAACTCTAGAGAAGCGCCTCTATATCCCATATTCAATCAATGAGATACAAAGAGTTAAGACCTGGGCTCATACAAGAGAATTTGATTAAAAGCTTCTAAATTCCTAAGAGGCACATGAAAAACTATAGAATACCATTCATTTAATTGTTTAAATAATTTATGGAGGATTGACATGAGCCGCCTCATTTTGATATAAATTCAGTATTCGTAAGAGCTACACCTAAAGCCTTCTACCCATACCGAAAGAAGGCTTTTTATTTTTAGCGCAAATTCTCCTCTTGACGGCAAATACGCAGCAACTTGCTATGTAATTTAAAATTGATAAAAATATTTTAAGAAAAAATCAAATTTCAGTTTACGATTCCGCACTAAAGTATTGTTTTGTAGTGGCGATGACAAATTTTCAGCTCTCACTCTAGCTGGCGCTGCCGACATTATTTTTAGCCAGCTTGTTATGAGGGAGGGAAAGGATAACTTTACACAGATATTAATGAAAATGATCCACGTAGTCTCCAAGAGGTCGGCAGAGAAATAAATGACCTACTAGGTATAAATGCAGCCAAGCACTTGGATCCTGGTGGTGATGAATACATAAATATAGATATTCATGAATGCGCTCTTGCCGCAATATTGAAAGCTCTGACAAATTACAACATGCTCGAAGGAAAAAATGAAACCTTGATACTCGGTTTTAGAGCTTGGGCTCAATCCAACTTAGACCTAAAAAAATATAATATTCCTGGCACACCTGATGTTAAAGATACCTGACCTCACTTTTTCTTTAGGAATGAAACATGAAAATGAAATTTGCACTAGTAAATGAGCAGAAAGCAGAACCTCAGCCAGGACTGAAAGGTATTTGCACATTTTGTCATAGCAACATGATTGCCCAATGCGGAACAAAAAAAAATTGGCATTGGGCTCACAAAAGTAAGGCAACATGTGATCCATGGTGGGAGAACGAAACAGCATGGCACAGAGCCTGGAAAAATCAGTTCCCCATGGAGTGGCAGGAGATTATCCATATCGATTCAGCCACTGGTGAAAAACATAAAGCAGACATAAAAACGGCTAGCGGATTGGTAATTGAATTTCAGTATTCTGCGATTCAGCCCGCGGAAATGCAAAGCCGTGAAGCTTTCTATAAAAATATGGTATGGATTGTCAATGGTACACGCTTGAAGAAGGATTATCCCCGTTTTTGTAAAGAGTTTAGTAGTCTCAGGCCTATACCTGGAGTTCAAGGCTTTTTCCTTTTAGCTTTTCCAGAGGAATGTTTTCCTGAAAACTGGCTTACATGTTCAGTACCAGTTTATTTTGACTTTCAAAGCAACAACTCTATTGATCAGCAAGACCAGATACGCTCTCTTCTATGGTGCTTATTTCCTGATCGTGTAGAAGGAAGCGCCGTGATTGCTGGGGTTTCTCGTAAACAGCTTATAGAATTAGCTTCAGCCAACCCTTACTTACTTTTTGCTCATGAAGCCCTTAGCAATATTTCGAAATTGATTAGACTCCAACGTCAAAACATGGCTGGCCAGCAGGCTAGAACGGCCTATCCAAGGTATGTTAGACGCCGTAGTCGTAGATTCTAGGTGATTAGAAAAATTTTATTCTGCCGACGGCCCGAATCGAACGGGCGACCTACTGATTACGAAGCCGACTGGTCAACTTTAATTTTTATTAAAAATCAACATCTTACGATGCTTTGGTTGTATCAAAACTGTTCTAACTAGCTCATAATAGTGGATATCATACCTTGGTTTGCTACAAATTTGCTACAATCGTATATATAGAAAAAATACTGTAAGAACTTATTTTAATTATCAATCTCTGCTTAAATAGCAATTCTCACAGCATGGGTTATTTTGTAAATAAATATTTGTTGCGATGTTGAATATACACCACTAAGTGGTATACTTATAACAAGGAACAGAAATGCGAATCTTTAAAAACAAAATGTTTTTTAAATGGGCTAAGTCAGAAGGCTTAAAAAACTCGACTCTTATAAAAGCCGCCAAAGAGATAAATCAAGGGCTAGTGGATGCTAATTTAGGAGGCAGCCTAGTTAAAAAAAGTATAGCGCGAAAAGGGCAGGGGAAAAGTGGTGGTTTTAGAACTATTGTAGTTTTTCAAAAAGAGCATAGAACTATTTTTATATATGGCTTTTCAAAAAATCAGTGCGAGAATATAAGTGAACAAGAGGAAAAGGCACTCAAAAAATTAGCTCAGAATTTATTAGATGCCCCTGAAAGCGAATTGAAAGAAATGATTGCTAATGGTGACTTATACGAGGTGACGTCATGAGTAATGCAAAAAAAGATAAACATCCAAGCATATTGAAAACTGTCCATGAGACGGCAAAAGGTTTGTACGATGCTAACATCATCAATGCTACCACTATGAGAGAGTTTGATGAGCTCTGTTTGCCTAAAATTAAGGATTTATCGCCAAGACAAATTAAAAGTATTCGTTTGCGTGAGAAAGTTAGTCAACCTGTTTTTGCTAAATTTTTAAATACAACTCTCTCTACGGTAAGGCAATGGGAGCAAGGTGAAAAACATCCAAGGGGTACATCTCTAAGATTACTTAATCTTGTTGCAGAAAAAGGGCTAGGAGTTCTTTTATCGGATAACTCCAAACATCATGGAGGTGTTGCGGCTTAGGAGTTTTTTATGTCTGATACTGACAAAAGAAATAGTACACCGCATTTTTATATTAAGTTACAAAATCTATCAATAACTCACTCCGTCTCTTCAGTTACATTTAGCGCGAATCTACCTGATAGCATTTCTCTCGATAATTTTACTGATATTAGCCTTAAGCCACTTGAAATCAGTCAGCCATATGGCGCTCATATCCATACGAAAGACATGAATAGCTCATTTACACTCACCTTTACCGGCGATGATGGAAAAATCTGTACATTCACAACGATAGGCCACAACCCCCCAAGTCAGTCAGGAGAGGGTTGCGTAGGCGCTAATGTTATATCTAATGATCAAACCTTGATATTTCAAGTGGATGCTATTTGATATCTCCATTACTCATGTGTCATGCTGCAGGTACATTCTTGTCAACCCCGCACTTGTTGCGGGATGACATCTTTTTTAAATTGTAAGGAATACTTATGAATCGTGACCGACCTTATAATGATTTACCACTTCTTCCACCCTCATGTGAATTGGAAACAACTGCTATATTCAAAAAAGCAATTGCAGCTAATCGAAAATTGGCAGAATTAAAAGGGTTAGTCAACTCTATTCCTAATCAAGCTATTCTTGTGAATGGCATTGTACTGCAAGAAGCCCGTCTTTCCTCTGAAATTGAAAATATCGTTACAACTAACGATGAATTTTATAGGGCTGCTGCCGATGAGAAGTTGGCGACTGATCCACATGCTAAAGAAGTGCTGCTATATCGCCAAGCACTCTGGTACGGCTTTAAATCACTTAAGAATAAACCTCTTGCTACTAATTTATTTATTGAAATCGCAGAAATTATTAAAGGGAGAAATATAGGTATTCGACGTGTGCCTGGAACGAAAATTGCTAACTCAAAAGGTGAAGTAGTTTATACGCCACCCGAAGGTGAGTCTGTCATTCGTGATAAGCTCAGCAATCTTGAACAATTTCTTCATGCTGAAGATGGCATTGACCCACTAATAAAATCGGTTATTATTTTCTAATAAATCAAAGCAAAAGCCTGGCCCAAAAGGGCCTAGCCAAGAAATGGTTGACCTTGTTATTGAAATGAAAAAGCGTAATCTAAGCTTTGGTTATTTACGTATCGCTATGCAAATTAAAAGCGTATTTGGAATGACTATTGATAAAGGCATAGTTAAGCGGATTTTAGATAAATATACTCCACTCAATGCAGGAGACGACGGTTCTTCATGGCTTGCTTTTCTCGGTTAGATGAAAGATAGCTTATGGTCCATTGATTTATTTAGATGTGAGTCTATCCTATGAAAATCGCATTGGGTCATGGTTGTGATGGATCAATTCACTAGGAAAATTATTAGTTTTTCTGTGCATGCGGGCGATGTCAATGGAACTGTACTTTGTTGTATGTTTAATAAGATCATCGCAAGGAAAGCATTGCCAATCCATCTCAGCACAGATAACGATCCACTTTTTAATTTTTATCGATGGCAAGCTAACTTACGAATTTTGGAAATAAATGCGATAAAATCTGTGCCTTACATCCCGATATCACATCCATTTGTTGAACGATTAATTGGTACGATACGACGCGAATTTCTCGACCGTACTCTATTTTGGAACCAACATGATCTAGAACTTAAATTAAATCAATTTAAAAATTATTACAACGATTGGCGTGCTCATAGCTCATTAGGTGGTGCTACGCCTACCAAAAGTTGTCTTCAATTAGAAAAGAGCGTTATGCCAATTGGAAGCTATGGCTGGAAAAAGTTTTGTGGGGACCTATTTCAATTGCCTTTTGCCGCTTAAACTAGGAATTCGAACAGGACTAGCTCATAATAGCTGATATCATACCTTGGTTTGCTACAAATTTGCTACAGTCGTATATATAGAAAAATACTGTAAGAACTTATTTTAATTATCAATCTCTGCTTAAATAGCAATTCTCACAGCATGAGTTATTTTGTAAATAAATATTTGTTGAAGTATTAAATATACACCACAATTATTTGAATTAGTCTCAATCTAATCTGACAGACACAATTAACGCTTGGGTGAACGTGAACGGCCGCTGCTTGCGTCATTTTCGCTTCTAGACTGATCGCTGTAATCTCTGCTTTTGCTTCGTTCTCTTTCATCATAAGCTTTATCTCTTGATTGATCTCTGCGACTTTCAACCCATATACCTTCCATACGATTTTTATTTCCGGGCTCATTCCCATGATTTTTGCTTCTCGTTCGCTCTCTGCTTCTATTATTTGCATTGCTACTCTGTTTTATATCTGATAATGGTGGAGGAGATGCAGGTTCTGATTGTTCTTCAGTAAGCGTGGGAGAGCTGGATAATACAGGCTGAATACTCTTTCCGCCGTCTTTGAGGTTATTTTCACCTGATAAATTTGGAGGAGAATCAGATAAGTCAACGCCTGAAGATTGTTTTGATGCAACGGAAGGGTCAACATGTGGAGTAGCCAGATCGCTTCTCGGGTCTGCTACATGTAGAGTTACACTGCTTTCAGGGGGCGTCGCTGATTGTTCCTGAGAGCTCTTGTTCCCTCTTCGAGGGATGCGAGGAGTACGTGAACTCAGGGAGTACATACTACCTGTGGCGGTTAACTGAGTTATTGATGATTGCTGTTGGTTTGGAGGCGGAGGATTTTGGCTATCTAGATTAGTTTCTGAGGGAGGACTTGAATTGCTGCTTGTTGAAGTTGAACTGCTGGAAGAACTACCCGTGTTATGTATGCTTGAATCACCTTTTCTTTCCTCGAGCTTCAATAGCGATAGCCTTACTTGTTCCAATTGAAAAAACATTATCCTGAGTGTTTTTATATCTTCTGGTGCCGCATTATTAGGGTTTATTGCTTTAAATGTCCTTAAAGTTCTGTTAAAGTCTTTAGCTAGTTCAGGCCAGTCTTTGTCTGCAGGATAAATTGTAGTAAAAAGACCATTAGTTTCGGCAAGTAATCTTTTGAATTCATCAGCATTATTAGCTGTAGATTCTCCTTCTTGCAACGCTCCTTCTCTGGCTCTTAGATAGCTTTCGTCATCCGAGTAAATCATCCCTCTGTCTTTTGCTTCTTGTATCAATAAATCTGCAGAACCATTCTGAATAATGGAAAAAGCGTTATTTACAACCCATCTTCCGCAACTGGGATCGTCTATTGCTTCTTGCTGTCTGAAACCCCGTGGCATCTCAATAAATTCGGCGTTGGGAAATGCTGCGGGGATAAAATGTGTCACTTTTTTTAGCGTTGGATCGGATTCACTTATCTCGGCTTCAAATACGTAAGATCCCCCTTCTCTTAACATCTTCTGAAACAGTGTAGGTAATTTTCTTCCGCTTGCAGAATCAACTAAAAACACCCGCTCATGGGAATGAGAGATCGATTTTTTATCTGCATTAGTATAGCTCTTCGGTAAGATAATACATACGATCCAATGCGTGCCGCCTATAACATCTCCTACGTTTTGACCATGTTGCCATCTAGCTACCCCTAAATTTAATGGAATCACAATCGGCTTTTCTAATGTCCCTTTATCCTCATGTATATAGCCAGTAGTTACGATTTTTTCTTCGGCTGTTAGATAATAGCCTGCTATTTCTTTCATGTACAAGCAGACAGCTTCTTCTACCTTATGTTCATCAAGACTAAACATAGAACTTACCGATCCCAGTTCCGTATGCATAATATGAGCAGAATTATGTAATTTTTCTTCTAATGCCATTTGAATTTCATCGCTACTTAATTCATGAGCCTCAGAAATATCTAAACTTTCAGTTTTTGCCTCTTCTGAGCTAGAACTGGATGAGGAGCTGCTACTAGAAGAGCTAGAAGAATCTGGTGGGTCCGAGCTGCTGCTACTAGAAGAACTGGATGAACTTGAGCTACTGCTTGGTGGAGATCCGGGGTGACTTAATGGACTTGTTGCGTTTGCGTCCAAGGATTGCTTATAAATGGAATTTATCATCTCCAATATTTTTTGCTGTTTAGATGAAAGCTGAAAGCGTGTCACATCCAAAGATGAATTTGATTTTTTTGTAGCGCTGGCTATGACTAAAATTTTTTTTTGTTCTTCTGTAAGATTTGCTTTGACTGCAATTGCTTTTTGTTCTTCTGTAAGCATAGAAGAATTTACAACAGCCCATAGGCTTGATTGTTCCTGTGAAAACGTAGCAACTGCTCGATCCCAAAATTGTTTTTGTGCGTCAGCTTTTAAAGTTAATGGAGTAGCTGGCTTTGAACTATTGCTTGATGAAGGATGAAAAGTATCTGATGAGCTTGAGCTGTCACCAGATAAGGAACTACTACTAGAAGAGCCAGAAGGTGTCAATAAATTTGCATATTCTTCGAATGGAGACTCTAGTTCAGCAAAAAGTGAGCTATTGGGTGACACATATTTTTTTAACTCATTTTTTTGTTGATCAAGCAATGCAATTTTCTGTTTCAAAAGGGGTCTTAACTCAGGATCAACAGATGGAGATGATAATTGTTTATATATTTCTTCTTGATAATACTCAACCCGTATTAGCCATCCTTTAGCTGCGACGTCTACATTTTCTTGTTGGTTTCTAGTTATTTTTTTAGTGTTAGCGCCTGCTAACTGCCTGATATGTTCGACAGTCTTTATTAATCTACTAAACTGAGTAGATTGTGTTGAAGTTGTATCTTTTAGTTCATTAATTTGTTTATCTAATTCTATAGTATCTTCTAATATTGCATATACTTTTTCATATAATTTGTTTTGTAATCTCAATTGTATATCAGAAATATTGGTTAGATTAAAAGACATTGACATTTCTTTTTGGAGTATTTTTCTTTCGACTATAGACAAACGTTCTTGAAGTTTATCAAGCTGAGATATTAAAGTAACAGGTTTCTTATTTTTGAGATTTATTTCTGATTTTATTGCATCAAATCCGTTTTTTATTGCATCAAGTTCCTTTTTAAGTTCTTCCAAAGAATTTGCGTCTTTTATGCCAACAGCCATATTACTTTTATCATCTTTTTTTTGTTTATTTCTTTTTTTAGCAGTAGAAGCTGTTTTTAATAAACCAACAACAGGTAAAGATGTAGTATTTTTATCTTCTCTTTGTGGTTCTGCTTTATCGCCACCAGGTGGTTTTGTACTAGAAAGGGCGATATTTTCTTGTTGGCTAGCGTTCTTTTGTTTTTCTAGACGAATACGTCTAGAACATTCTTTGATATCTTTGGAAATATTTCTTGTTATAAATCCTAAAGTGAATTTTATTCCTTTATTATATGCTCTATAATTGTCTAGAGCTTTTCGAAAAGAATCCCTCGCTTGTCGATATTCTCCTTGTTCAAAAAGTTTTTTGCCTTCTGCATTATAATCACGAAAAATTTTTGGGGAAGTTTTGCTAGCAGCAGTATTTATTTTTTTATCAAAATCTTCTCTTTCTTTAGCATCTCTTTCACTTCTTTTTTCTAGATTTTCAGCTGTCTGTTCTCGAGGAAGTCCAGCTGTTTGTCTATATTCAATATCTATGCGATTTTCATCCGTGCATTTTTTTATTATAGGCCTACAATCTGGTTTGCATGGCTTTCGCTCTGAGGTAAGAGTAGTATTACCATTAATATTTTTATATAACATTAATAAGGCATTTCTTCGATTTATAAGCTCTTGATAGCGCAATGGCATTTGTTGGTGGATGTGTTCTAATGAATCTTCTTCTGCGCGAAGATCTTTAACAGCAGCGTCTATATCATAAATGATAGCATCTACTGTTCCTTTTGGACATAGTCCTTGGTATTCCACCGCTCGCATTATTACAATTAACTCAGCATGTAAAAATTCTCCTCGACTGCTAGATACAAAAGGCTGCTCGCGAATAGAAGCATTTACTAAACATGCAACATTTGCATCAGTTGGAATTTCGCGACCCCGAGCTTTTTCCTCAGCTCTAAAACGTTCTATAGCTGCTAAACCTTTGCTTGCCGTAAGTAGCTGTGGTTTATGTGGCATATCTTTCCTAATGTCTGAATAATTTTATGAGGATCATATTAAATGTATAGCATATTAAGTGTGTTTTTGTTAAAATACGCATGTTTAGATGCAATAGCCCCTAGCTAAAAATAGCAAAAAATCTATTGAAATCATAAGGCAAGGAATATTAACAGCAATGTAGAAATAAACTTATATGAGAGATTGAGATATGCCATTTAATGCCGAGTTATTAGGAAAAATTAAGAACCGTACCACTGAAGAAAAATCCTTGGAACTAAGCGCCCAAAGCCTAAAAGACAAGCAAATAATTGAATTATGCGATGCATTAACATCAAATCCCAATGTTAGCCAAATTGATTTACGTGGTAATTTAATTGGAGATCAGGGTGTAGCTGCCTTAGCTTCTGTAAGTACGTTAGAAAAACTTAATTTAGGAGATAATAGAGTTAAATCAGAAGGAGTCGCTGCGTTGGCAAAAAGTAACTTAACTGATCTTAATTTAAGTTCTAATTTTTTTAATAGCACAGATCTAGAATCTTTTGTTGGAAATACTACCTTAAGAAAATTAGATATAAGTAATAATAGTAGCACTAGAATTACTCCTCAGGGGATACGATGCCTTAAAAAAACAAAAATAGATGCTTTAAGTATTTGTAATATCGATATAGGCGATGAAGGTGCAGAAGCACTTTCTCCTGTGGACGACGATAGCGAATTACCGTTCACTACGCTTCATTTAACTCAATGTAATATTACCGATAAAGGCGTACAATCACTTGTTAGGAATAAGAAATTAAAAACGCTTAACTTATTTTTAAATAGTACTGGCTTGAATGGCGCTCAAGCATTATCTCAACATCCTTCCCTTACAAGTTTAAACGTAGCTTATAATCAACTCGATGATGAAGCAGCAAAAAAACTGGCTGATATTCCTAATTTAGAAGAGATCGATCTCTCTGGTAATGATAAAATAAAAAATCCTAAAGAAGTAATATCCTTCTTTAAAAGCAAAAAACCTTTTATAAAAATTCAATTAGAAAATTATACAGCAGATGAAAAAAAAGATTCATCTGTATTGAGAACTCCAAGAGATTCTGAATCGGCAAACAGTGATCATGGCTTAGATCCACTAGCTCATTTTAAAAAAGATGAGTGCGAGTTAAAAACGGCATCACCTGAGTCTACAAGCAGTGCTTTGCCTGCATTAGAAATTAAAATACAACCCGTACGTCAAGTTGTTAAAGCAGTTGCACCTATCAAGGAAGACTCAGAATTATCGGCGGCTACAATATTTTCACTCATTGACCCCTCAACCAGTGTACTGGATAACGATTCCAGATCGTCTAGCAGTGATGATGACGTTGATTCATTGACTAGATTATCATTGAATCGTGAGCATGTTTCAAAGGAAACATCTCCTCAATTAGGGGGTAGTCTTTTTTCTACAGCAGTAGATAAGCCAGTAACTCATGCTAATAATGTCTCTGTTACATCCACAGGTAAACTACAACGGGTATTTCTACCCGTTGCAAAAAACCCAACATCGCAACCATTACAATCAACGGTTGCTATAGTAGCTCCATCTTCTTCTCGAAAAGCAACTAGTGTAAAACCCTCTGTTGGATCAATACCGTCTAGCGGAAATAAAACACGTGCATCTAAGAAAAACTTAACACAATCGGTATCTGCTAGGGCAAATACAAATAAAGCTTCTGCCCACACACAGCAAAAAAAAGGATTGGTTACTAAGTTAGGCTTTAATAAAGATAAATCAGCATCTCAAGGAGCACCCCTATCTTCGGTTGCAAAAAATGTAAACCCTGACGCTACATCACAAAAAAATGGTTTCACGAGGGTTCACGGTTGATTTTACGTAAGAGAAAATTTTTATCTGATATATTGATTAGTACTGGATCTGTCAAAATCCGCTACCTTTCACAGGATTTCTGTTTGTTGACATTTTAATTAAACAACCTGTAGTAATATTTTTTGATCCTCATTCAGTTTAGACACAAGTAGAGGTCTGGCCTCGATCCTGGTAAAAAGTTATCAAATCTCTGAATTGACCAGGACCGGGGCCTGCGCTGTTCGAATTCTTAATTACATTAAATTCTCCTTAAGTAGCAACTCGAACAGCACAGGCTCTGCTCTTAAGCTAGCCAAGGCCATTTTATTATAATGCGGCTTTTTGAGTAATTAATCGTATCCGCTAAATCTACCGCCCACCTAACAGCGTTCGATCAATATTAAACGGCAATAAATCTTCAATTTCACTTTCTGACTGGCATAAAGGAATCTGCTGTAATACATATCGGAACCAGTCATAAGGTTCAATGTGA
>JBGAPT010000028.1:0-25412 GCA_044221135.1 Gammaproteobacteria bacterium | reverse complement strand
TAATTAATATAACTTTATAAATTATTTTTTAGTAACTAAAATTAGTTTATTAATTTTTAAAGATAAAAATCTTTCAAACAAAATACTTGATTTTAACTTTATCCCATCTAAATTTCTCTACTTTAGTCACGTAAAATGCCTCGCCTGTTTGTAGTTTTTGTTTTATCCAATCCGGGTGAATAATAAATTCTTTATTACGTCTGACGCTTCCTAAGCCTGTAGCACCCTGAGCTTGATTGATTTGAGCAGTGATAGTAAATGATTCCTGAGTGCCTATCCAATTAGCAATACTCTCTGCACTGTCATGATCATTTAGTCGATGACAAATGAGGGTATTCGCACAATTTAACATTTGCTCTAAGAAAATAGGATCGCTCTTACGCAAATCTGCGAGCCCCTGCGTGCCAAAAATAGCATGTACGCCCTTCTCTCTTCCCATATTTACCAGATTAAGTACTTGTTCTCCTGCAAATACAGAAAACTCATCAAATACAGTAAAAATTGGATAATTTGCATTGAGTCGATCAATAACAGCTTTTAAATCATTGATGACTAATTTACCTAATATTTTAGAAAAATTAGGAAAACGTAACGCAGGTAAAGCAAAGTAAATAATTCCACCTTGTTGAATAGCATCAGTGAGATTAAACGTTTTTTCATTTTTTTCAAAAAATTCACCTAATTCTGAATGAATCAAGAGGTGAAGATGGGCTTGCAACCCTGTAATATCTTTACGTTCATAATTTTCAAGACTTGCTACGCGCTGTAGTAATCTTTTATTATGTGTTTCACGTGCCAAAATGATTAATTCATCATGATCGAGACACTGCGCTACTTTTCCTAGGTCGAATGATTCTTTTGATTGAATCAACACCTCAAATACTGTTTGCAAATAATCTTCTGCAATTGAACGATAATAGTCGTTTTCCCATTGATCTTTTAAACTAATAATTTTATCTTTTAATTCTGTAAATCCGCCTTGATGTAAGCAATCATAATGCCAATAATTTCCACAATTAAATCCAAAAAAAGGCTGTTTTTTCTTATTAGCTAATCCCATTAACCAATTAACATGTAGAGGACTCGGTTTCCCGTCAATGATAATAAGAGGGTACTTCTGATAAATAGCATGCTGATAAAAGCGACGCAGTGTAATCGTTTTACCAGCACCCGTGGTGCCAAGCACTAAAATGATTTGGTTAATGTCTTTATCTGGGATTATTAATGGGTTTCCACTTCGTTTGGAAATACCTAATAAAGTGCCTTGGACATCCTTTTCTTCCATTTTTTTAAATAATTGATCAATCTTTTTTTCTGAAATTTCATCTAGTATATCTTGATATTGTCCTTTACCTAACTTCTTTAAACTCACTTCATGCGGATTAACTGGTATTTCATCAATAGCGAATAATATACTAGCCAAAAGAGGTGCGAACCCTCCGATATAAGGCAGCCCCTGATAATAGATATGGCAGAGCGCAAACCAGACTTGGCCTGTGAATATTTCTTTCCATATAATGCTGTTCAGCAAAAATCCTTCTCGTCCTAGAGTATAGAGATTAAGCGAAAAGTACCATATGATTTCTAACGAAAAAAACACGCCAAAGAGACAAAGTATCCATTTTCTTGTTCTTATAAAATAACTTGCTCCATACAATAGCAAGCCTACTATCACCATACTACTTTGCCAGATAAGACCTATGATAATCAAAATGATCTTAAGCATCTCTCGTGGATGACCATTAATATAATCATCAATAATGCTTTTTTCTTTCATGCAAGAAACTCTTCAACATTAAAGATTTTTATAAAAGACATTTTTTGACTTAACTTAGTTAAAAAAGACGCAAGATCAGCGCAACAGTAATACCAGACTTCCATTACATCTTCTGCTGCATATTTTTTAAAGATAAACTGAAGTCTTTTTTCATTTTTACGACTGAGCTCTACCTCAATTGCAATTTTTTTATTTTCTGGCAAGATTAATAAACCATCAGCTAAATGACCTTTCTTTCTATGGCCTTTTTCGAATTGCTTAATAAATAATTGCCGTTCACTCACCCAGATTGCATGGGGATACTGTGTATTTAATCGTATTGCTACTTCAATCACTTTTAGATGATGATAGTAATGACGGTAAGATATTTTTCTGAGCGCCGGTAAATCTGTATAGCATGCACCCTCTTCTGTCAAAAAATACACTCCATGTTTGCCATAAAAAATACGCTGATGAGACAGTAATCCTCCATCAATTAGCCTATTTATGATTTGATAGCTTCGGCCTTTTTTTAAATGAAACTGTTTTTGGATTTGCAGTATTTCACAAAAGCCAAATTGATTAATAAAAGAAAGAATCTCAATGTCTCGTAAAGTCAGATGTAGTTTTGATGTCTTTTGCATTCTTTCTTCCTTAAAAATAAAATTCTTTTATTTTTCCGGCTTCGCTGCGATTGACCACCTGCGTACGAAGTAGGTAGGTGGTCACCACCTGCGTACGAAGTAGGTAGGTGGTCAATCGCAGCGAAGCCGGAAAAATTCTCTTAACGCTTTGAAAAATAATATTTTCTTTATATTGAAGAGCTAAACTGAGAATATAGGGGCGAGTAGAGAGGAATATCATGCATTTTCTTCCTCTAAAACCAGCGGTGCATCAGGTGATTCTATACAGTACTGTAATTTCTTATTCTTTTTATAAAAAGCTTGGTCAAAGTAAATTTCTGAAATAAACCGCTTACCATCAATACTTCTTTTAATTTGAACAACCACATGAACAATAGATTTGGCATACGCCATAATTTCCTGACGTGATAACTGACATCCATTTTGTAATGCCATTAATACTAATTGCTCAAAACAACCGATGGGAGTATCAGCGTGTAAAGTGGTTATCGAACCAGGATGACCTGAGTTAATAGCACGCAAATAAGAGTAAGCTTCTTCTGCTCGAATTTCAGAAACAAGGATTCGGTCAGGACGTAATCGTAAACTGGCTTTGAGTAGGCCTAACATAGTCATGTCAGCAACACTTTTGCCCTCTTCTGCTGCTAATTAAGTGAACACAATTTTGATGTGTAGTTTTGACCTCGCGGTCTGTTTCAATGGTAAGAATTCGTTCGCTTTGTGGGATCTCCTGTAAAAGCACATTCAAAAAAGTAGTTTTGCCTGTTGAGGTTCCTCCAGAGATAATAATGTTTTTTCGTGCTAATACAGCTTCTCTTAAAAAAAGCATATAATCACGTTTTTCATAAATTGCTAATAAAGATTGATCAGAAAACAAGGAAACAGATTGCGCATCAAATGACTGCAGAGGTGCGTTATCCTCAAAGTAATTTTTTAAAGGGACTTGTTTAACTGCATGGCGACGAATGGCGCAAATAAAAGTATCTTTGGCACAAGCAGGTTCTATTACAAATTGTACTCTTGAGCCATCTGGCAAAACAGAAGATAAGACAGGGCATTCAGGTGAAATTTCTCTTTGATTGTATTCGCCCACCAATGAAGCAAATTGTAATAAAAAATCCATAGAAAATTTAGGTTCTTCAAATCGCTTAAAGTGCCCTTTTCTTTCTACCCATATTTCATAAGGTCTATTAATGCAAATTTCATTCACTTCTTCCATAGCAAAGTAAGGTGTAAAGAATTTAAGATACGCATTAAGCGCTGTAATATTACTCATCGATAGACCCGGCTAAAATCAAGGTCTTTATTGACAAAAACAACTATACGTGTGCCTTGTGGCACATGAATGGTCGGTGGGATATGCACATCTTCGCTTAATGTATTTTTATAAAATTGCACTGCCAAACCGATCAATAAAATGATAATCCACTTGCCCTGTTAC
The DNA here is from genome assembly GCA_044221135.1 of Gammaproteobacteria bacterium. Lineage (GTDB taxonomy): Bacteria > Pseudomonadota > Gammaproteobacteria > DSM-16500 > DSM-16500 > UBA4722. The sequence continues at coordinate 21,571 of JBGAPT010000028.1, read as the reverse complement.
CCCTGCTCTACCTAAACTATCTGTTCCTTCTGAGCCTAAACTGATATCAATACCATTGGGTTCTTTGATACGCGTCCATACTGTAAAAAGCCGACTTTGGTTATTGCTTAATCCTGATCGATATTCTCCAGTTAAATGTGATCCACGAGGAATTAATATTTTTCTTCCCTGCTCACCATAAATATCTTGGTTGACTACTGCTTCAATTTGTCCAGGTAAGTCTGAATCAATAGCAACAGCTAATGTTCCAAAAATAAATTTACCTTGCCCCACCAAATAAGGTAATGGTTTTAAATAAGTTGCATAACTATGCTCTGTTTTAGTTTCACTTGCCTGCAATAAAAAAGCGGTATTAGGATCATCGGGTGCCTGTATTAGATTAGACTTATCTTGGCTTTGTGTTAGCAAATTTGCTGTTGTTGCCTGTATATTATTTGTTGTACCATCGGTGCCCATATTTTGAGGTACTTGCAATCTATCTATAAAATCCTTGGCTTTAGCTGCTGCAATTTGTTGCTCTATCTGATGCTCTTTATTCAGAGAATCATTGATAATTGATTTATCTTTTTGTTCTTGAGTAATAGGACTTGAAGCCACATAGGTTTCATCAGCTTCTTTCGGTTGCGTAGCGTTATTTTTATGATGAATTAACCCTTGCACGAAAATATAAGCTAATATCAGTACCATGACACACAACGTCCATTTATTAAAACCAAATTTCTCACCTTTAAGTGGTAAAGGAGAAGCGTGCTCTACACTAGCAGAATCAGAATTTTCCTGTTGTTGATTTGTCATTTTTCCCTCCCTATTTAACTATTTTTTAACTTTTTCCCAATCACCTATGTATTTATCATTATAGATACTGGTAACAACATTACCACTTCGCAAAGTAAATGCTTTTGCGATGCGTTCTACCACCATATAATTTTTTTCCATTCGATAATTGACTACTTCTTCTTTTCGATTAGGCAAGACCATAAAAATAGCAGGTAAATCGACCTTTGCTCTGAACTTAAAATAAGTAAACAAGCCATCATCACATATACGCAGAGGTGCTTGTTCTTTATCTCCTGTAAAACTGTATTGCAGATTATATTTATGAGAATTTAAACAAATATCAGATGGCAAAGACACCATCTCAAGTGCCAGTTTTTTCTCATCATGACTACGTGTAGGATAAACAAACTTTAAAAAGAGCGTCTCGGCTAAAGAATCATGCTCTTTATCAGAAACACTTAATACAAAATGGTAAGCATAACGATTCGATATCACACTTAAATTGCCACTAGCATCTAGTTTTTTAGCTTTTAAATAAAGATGATTACGAGAAATAGCAATATCCCAAGCGGACGCATCTCCCAAATGTACATCGTTTAAATTAACTGTTTCATCCTCGCCTAAGATGATGTCTGTTGAAATAAGATAGTGTGTGTTAAGCACATAAATCTGGTTAGGATCAAATGCTACTACTTTAGCTCTTGGATCAGTCTCTAACGATTGTACAGTTCCCTCTGCAAACACCCCTGACAAAGGTATCCAGACTAGAGATAACAACCAAAATATTAATGTTTTTTTATGCATAAATTGCCTTTAATTATCTGTGAACAAAGGAGACACTTGATAATAAGTCACTCTGAATCCTAATGGATTTAGATCACGTTCTTGTAATGTAGCTTTATTATTTTGGTAGTCCCACTTAATTACCGCTTGAAAATCTGTTTGCTTAAAATGCACAGCATTTTCTTTAGGATGCGTTAAAATTTTAAAACGGGCTAATGCAGTATTTAAATTGAGCTGATTAACGCTGAGCACCGTAACATCTTGATACCCTTCTTTACCCAACACATTAATTGGACTTGCAAGATTTGTATCCACAATTTCTGCTTCAATATTTTTCGCAATGGTAGGTGCGCTCATTGCAAGTGTTAAATTAAATGATCGTTTGATATCATCATAATGATAAGTATTTCTATTCTGAATATATTGATTAATAAAATAACGTGTCATTACCCAATTTTCCGGTAAACGGCTGGTTTCCAATTCCTTAAGCTGTACCACCTCCCCCGTTGTCTGGTTAACAGTAAGAATGCGATAAAAATAGTGTTTCAAAGGCAAAATGATGACGAGCGCAATCATACTAAGTGACAAAAGGCCGCCTAAAAAAATGGCGAGTAATCGGTAGCGATCACGCGAACAGAGTGTGGATTCATAGACTTCCTGATACCAATTTTTGGCAAGAGTATAATAATCCACTTCCTGTAGATCAAAATTTAAGAAAAAATTTTTTCCTGCAGTTTTTTGTGGTTTCTTCTTCATATTTTTTATCAACATAGTATTTCCTATTTATCTGTTTTGCTAAATCGTGCCATCTTGAGTTTTAAATAATTTTTAGCAGTTTTTCCACTCTGCATCATCCAATGCGCAGTGGAGCCTCCTGTTAGAACAGTACGAAGTAACCGCATACTACTCTGTGTTTCCTTAAAGGAGGACAAAACGCCCTTTAAATTAAATCCAGAAGCAAGCGAAGCACATTTTTGTGGGATTTGGAGGAACAACCAAATTTGCACTAAGCAAGCAATAAAAAAAGGAATCAAAAGCTTGAACGAAGGCGTATCGCTATTCATGTATTGAATGGTCGTACTTGATACACTTAATACAATCATCAGCACTGAGCAAGTCACAACGGGTATGAGTGCATAGGTAAACAAATGTTGCAGGTAAGCATCAAACCATCCTTTTGTTGAATCAAAGAGTGCAAAGAAAATAAATAAAGGTGATAAGGCTAAGATGACAGTACTCGCAATTTTAGCTAAAAAAATGAGACCGGCTGCAATAGCAACTGCAACAATCGATGCCAAAAAAAGAAAACAACCAAATAGTGTATACGTTAAATTTGTCCAACTTCCCATACTAAATAATTTATTTGCCTCTGTTAGCCCGCCTTTCAAAAATTGATCTAAAGCACTACTAATATTCAAAGGCTCAATATGCGTGTTTTCGCTTAAAGTAATAGCCTTGCAAAGGTATAACGGACCGTTAGTAAATACGTTGTACACAAACAAGCAGAAATAATTGTAATTAAGCGCTATAGTGAGAACAGTGACTATTCTAATAATAACAAAAGGAAAATCAGAACTCGCCCTCGCACCTCGCTGTATTTCAATGAAAATAAACCCTAAATAAACCGCTGAGAAAAGATAAAAAATACTTGAGTAATTCATCACAATATGATGATAAGTGTTGGCTACAAATTCAGCACTATACTGATCGACCAGTTTAAACAAATTTCCTATAATAGATTCATTATATGTCATAATTTTTTACCAGATGAATTTTCATCAACGCCATAATCAAAGAAATTTTTTTGTTCAACAGATGAGACTGATTTCCCCATATTAAAAAATGAATTTTCTTTTTTATTTTTTTGAAACTGATAGCTTATTACTGCTACAACAATAAATAATAAGATTATGAAAATGACATTCTTCTTTTTATCTTTAACCATATTTTCCTCCATTAGTAGTTAATCGCTATTTTCGTGCCACAAAATGAGCCTTCATAATTGCAAGGCGCTTTGGTTTCTGAATAAGTGCTACATCCGCTTAACAAATTAAATAAAAAAGAACACGCTAAAAAAATAAATATATAGGTCACTATTTGATTTATTGTCATGATCACTCTTCTCTCCTATGAATAATTAAAAAAATGAGCGTCTTCATTGGCTCGATTTGCTTTTTCTTGTGCATCAGTTGCAACTTGCTGGACTAACAAAGCCAATAATTTAGTTTGTTGTACAGTCAAATGAGCCTGCTCAGAAGCAAAACGATTATTCAAATCCATTGCTGATTTGCTATCTTTTGCTCTATCAATTTCAGATTGCAGCTCTATAAGGGTTCTTGCTTGCCTTGAGACTTGGTCAAATGCCAGTTCTGAAGATGAACGAGAAGTCAATGTGGTTTGTGCTTGTAAGCGATAATAAGTATTTTCAATGTCATTAGGACTTTTGAAACGATCATTAATAGGAAATTCATTTGCAACTGTCTGCATGATATTGAGCAACTTACTATCGTGTACACCGCTTCGATAAAGTGAAAGCAACCCTTGCCACGTGTTAGCTTCATTTCCCCAATTATAAGCATTATTATCATAATAAAGACTGCCATAAGAGTGCGTACCAATTAATCCATTACTCATCGTTTGCAATTCAGAAAGTTCACCAAAATTAGTTTTTTCAATAGAGAGATTAGTACCTGCTATTTTTGACAAGATATTTAAAACTTGCGTAATATCGTTTGCAAAAGCCGTTTTAAAACTAAATAAGATAGAAAAAATAACAAGCCATTTTTTCATATTATTTCTTCCTTATTATTTTTAATGGCTTCTTTAAAAATAGGCAACCAATCGCGAGGGTTATCACCTACTTTCTTTCTAATCGTATCAAGTAATTTAATATTTTTTGTTCTTCCAGAAAGTATAGCAATTTGATCATCCATACCCAAGAGATCAGCACGCACGACTACACTCAATTTCCCTTGCTTTAACAAAAAAAATCGTGCATTTTTATTCAAAGTTCGAACGATTTGAAACTCTTTTTCACTCAAGCCAAAACGGGTAACATAATCTTCATAACGTGCACTCGGATTGGCAAAATAAATTTGTGTGACTGTTTCTTGAATAATTTTACAGCCAATGGGTGATGAGGCAATGTCAGCCGGTGCTTGTGTATCTAAAATTAAAAAAGATTCTTTTTTTCGTGGCGTTGAACTCCAATCTTGTATTTGCCTACGAAACGCTTCATCTTGCAGTGCAAGCCATCCTTCTGCTACTACAATACGAGTACGAGTACCGTCCATCATCTGTTCAATACGATGAAAAAGATAAAAATAAATAATTCCGCAAAGAGTGGTATCTTTTAAGACACTAGACATATCAAAACCGATTACATCTCCCTGCAAAGCAAGATGGTCAATTTCATTATCAAATACCCACGCATAATCACCTTCATTGACCCAGGCATCAAAACGGGCACGTAGCGAATCTGCTTTTCGCATTCCTAAAAAGGCTACAATATTTCGTAGAATTCTTTCTTCTTTCGGAAGATGAAAAGCACCTTCTACTGCCGTATGAATTCGTTCAATCTCTTCATCACTTACACATTGACCATTAAAAACAGCTATTTTCTGCAAAAGGCAACTTAAAAAATAACGATTATCGGGTGTGTCCTCTATCTGAAATGGCGCAAACCCTGTCCGTTCTCCCGCATTCATCACTGAATAAGCCCCTTCCATTGCTCTGACAAATATTTCTAACCCTCTATCTTTATCAAAAACAATCAGTCTCCCACCCAGTTTCATTGATTGTGCAAGTAAAAAGGCTTCTAAAAGTGTTTTACCGGATCCCATTGAACCAATAATAAAAGTGTTAGCTACATCGAGCAGATGAAAGCTAAAAAAGAAAGGCGTCCCGCTGATTGTTTCAAGCAGAGTAACAGCTTCTCCCCAATGATTACCTGCAAACTGCCCTACGGCATAATTATGTAAACTGGCAAATCCTGCTAGATTCTTAGAAGTAATAATAGCACGTCGAGTGATATAAGCTTGGTTCGCAGGTAACATTGCAAAATAAGCCGGTTTCAATCCTGCATCTTCTCTGATTGCAATAATGCCTATCTCATTAAAAGCAGCATCAATTAATGAAATTTTCTTCTCCAAAATAGCAATACTATCTGCTTTACAAAGGATAGATAAATGGTGATGCCCGACAGATGCAGCATGACTTCCAAGCTCATCCAGTGTTTGATTTATTTTTTCTGACTCGGAGAGACTGTCATCATCTGACTGCACATGGTTACGTTGTTGCTCTATTATCTTTTTTCTAGCCACTATTTTATCTAAAAAAGAAAAGGACTGAACAATAATCATTTCTGCCTTAATATCCAAGAGTACATCCAACATTCCGGCAGTAGTTGCTTTATCATATTCTTTAATAGAAAGGATAGCGGCGTACTTTGATTCATTATGTAGATTTTTTAAAGCAAAAGTGCCAGATGCTTTATCAAAGAATAAGCGTTTATAAGGCAAATGGGTTGCTAGATCACCTATTGGCAGCAATATCTTTCTTTTTTCAAGATTAATTAACTCGGATAAAAATCCTAATACCTCAGAATATACTGGCTCTGATTGCTCAGAAGCCATCAGTCCTAACTTGCGTGCGCCATAATGAGCAAGATGACTTAATAAGCGTGCCGTTGTTTTATTTAAGTCCTTATGCATTTTTTTACGGTAAATGTCACGGGCTTGCTTGTTGACTGCACCTGATAAACTGTTTATTACATCAGAAAATCGACGAATTTTACCTACAGGCGGCTTAGTTACCACAGTGATATAGTGTTCATTAGCAAAAAACGTTTTTTCTTGCATTTTCTGCTGCCATATTGAATCCAATTCTTTTGAAAAAATTTGTTTATAATGTCCTTGTAATCGCCTCTCTTCCCTTTTACGTATCGTATGAAAATAAAGCGCTGTAGATGAGCCTGCGATACTTTTTAGTAAAGAATTTCTAATTTCTTTTTCATGATCGATATCGCAATCATTCATTGTCTCCGCTAATAACCCATCTAATCTAATCACTTGCAACAAGTGTCCACTCTTAGTTTCAACTGTTTCTGCATCAAGCATGTAGGCATAAGGAATCTTTTCAGCAAGAGATATTTCTCTTTCGAAATCCGACTTTTCTTTTTTTGCAGGCGTAGTCCATTTCATGGTGCAAAAGAATCCGTATTATTCCATAAAGAAGAATTGGCATGTTTTGTAAATCGCGTAGCATTCATCCAAAAAATATTTAACCCAAAAGAATCGTGTAACGTTATCCACATCATGGTTAAGTGATTAATGATGAAAAATAAAATAAAAAACAAAGTGAGCCAAAATGCTTGCTGAAAAACTGCTTGAAATAATGTCCAAGCTAAAAAACAGGCAACTCCATTAGAATAAAAAGCAAGTAAGGGTACGCCAAACTGCGTGAGCGGTCGGGTTAAAGCTAGCGATACATTATCACTTTCTAATTGATAATTATCCATGGCTTAATACCCCACCCAACTTTTTATCATGTAAACAAGGCTGGGCGCTCCTAAAAACCCTGCAGTACAAAGACCCACACTGATAAACCGGTCCCAACTAATTTTCCCCACTTTCGCCATTAAAAATGTCGCACCAATAATGATGCCACATAAACTCGTCCCTAATGTCCCAAAAAGAATTCGCTCTATCCCATTTCCCGCATTGGTAAAAGGATCATTTTCCGCAAAAGCAGTTAAAGGTATGACTAAAAATAAAAAAGCAATGTAAAAAAAATCTCTACAAATAAATTTCATATTCCTCCCTCAAATCAGTAAAAAATCTTTATCCACAACACTGACTCATCAATTACAGGTTTTTTTATACTTGTTAATACAGGCTTCCTTATATAAGGCGGTACCGTTACATCACAAAATCGGTTCCACTGCATCATAAAACTCCTCGTTAAGCGGTTCCGTTGCATCGTGGATAAACTAACTTATCCACAGGGTTATATACTCGTGTATTTTTCTTTTTAATGTGCGTTTCGCTTTCAAAAAGCGTTAATCCATTTTTCGTGGGGCAAACGTTTGCAGCAGGATAAACAACCCATAAACTTCTTAATGCTAGCAAAAATTTCTTTTTAAAATTACGTAAGCCTTGAACATCATCAGCATAATCTGCTCCAAATTGCGCTTTGATTAATTCCCATGGAATGAATGTCTCGTTTTTCAAAAATGAAAATCGATAAGTGAGCCAGGCATACAAATCTATTTGCAGAGGTGATTTACGAAGAATTGTGAACACATTAAAATCTACTGGAACTGGATGGTTAGTTATTTCCTCAAAAAAATCTTTTGCAAGAATCACCTTTGATTGCAGTAAAAACCCCTTATGTCCGGTTTCTAAGGGGTTCCACCATAACTGGAATGAGCGGCTAATATTAAATTGCTCTATTCCATAAACACTCTGATTTTTATCTTGGTAGTTACAAGAAATATGACAAGTTAATAACCGTAATAATTGATCTCGAACTCGAGTAGCATTTCCACGCTCACCACCTCCATTTTGCATATTTAATTTTTTTAAAAATTGATTAAAAGACTTACCAAGATCAATTTCAGGTGAACGCTTAGTAACTGCTTCTGTAGTAAGCCAAGCCAATAAAATTCGTGGGGTACTCCCATAAGGCAATCCAAATTGTGGATTCGCTGTCATGACAAGAGAATAGTAACCATTTTTACGTTTGAAGGTATTTCCTCTTGGTTTGCTATGAGGCAAAGTAGCTAAAACCATAGCACGTGCAAAAAAGGCCAATTGATTGGATTCTTGAGAATGTTGTTGAGAAAAATATAAATTCTTATTAAATTTTTTAGGGAGCATGCTCATACAGCAATCCCCCAGATTGATTATCCATCACCGTCATTGATTAAATCTCTTTCTTAATCTAACTCCCTACTTGGAGCAGTGACAGCCCACGTACAATCAATTAGAGTATTGCACGGGGAATGGCGCTCACACCCAGTGATCTGCCCCTCCTGGAGCTAGCCAAGCAGCAACTTGGCTAGCTCATTTTTGCCTAAATTAGGAGAAATTTAACTTATACAAAAAATGTATAATAATATACTAAACTTATTCAAGTCAACTCTATTATCATGTCATATGAATATGTTCGTTGAGGATAGTTTATTTTTTGATATAATTTAGGCATGAATGACACAAAAATTAAACAGATTTTATCCAAACTGATGTCAGAAAAAGACATCAGTGTTAGCGAGCTTGCTCGATGCATCTGTTTACCACAACCCACCGTATACAGAATTGCTGCTGGTATTTGCGAGCACCCTCATTTATCAAGCCTGAAACCCATTGCAGATTTCTTTGCAATCACAGTCAACCAGCTAAAAGGATTAGAACCGATCGCTAGTATAGATCGTGCGATAAAAATACCTTTATTGACGTGGGATCAGTCGATAAGTTGGTCTAACGAGAAAATAGCGCTTCATGACGTTGAACAAATACTTACAGATGCAAAAGTGGGATCAGATGGATATGCTTTAAAAGTTAAAGATGCCTCCATGGAACCTGCTTTTCCGAAAGGGACTTTGCTTGTCGTCGATCCTAAAAGACAACCCAAAGACCGCAGCTATGTAATAGCCAAACTTAAAGATCTCCCTGAACCTATTTTTAGACAACTTTTAATTGATGCACAAGAATATTACTTGAAGCCATTGAGCCCTGATTTCGAACAGTATAGAATGACTCGCCTAGAAAAAAATGACAAAATTTTAAGTGTGGTAGTACAAGCAAAACGGGATTATGAGGAATAGCCTAATGAGTACAAATTTAAAAAGGAATATTTTATGGCATTTAACCCTTTTGCTTCCATGTTGGAATATGCCACATGGATAATTAACAAATATACAGAGCTACAAAAACATCAAGAAAATAATATCTTTCGTATTGCTAATATAAAAAAAGATACGTCAGATAAAACCATATTAACGGTTCGCGTTATAGGTAAATCTACCGTTTTTAAATGTACCCCTAGAAAAATAGCAGCCGACACTAGCCTGTTAGAAGGTTTTTCTAAAGTAGATGCAAGAACAATCATTTATCTTGCGTGTGAAGAGCTCAAACAACCTGATTATATCATCAGCACTCAAGAACTTGATATGGAATCGAATCATACTATTTTTAAATTAAAAAAACGGGGTGAGAGTAAGCTCTTGTCCAAATCAGCAAAGGAAATAGCTATTGACAATAATTTAATAAATAATATGAGCAAAGAAGATATTTGTAGTATCAGTTATCTTGCTGGATATGAGCATGGTTCTCATGAATAAAGACATAAACTCTAGTCAATATTCTCCTCACGTTCCTTATTCACAAACTGGATATAAATATCTTGTTTTCTTTAGTATGCTATTCATGATTATTATGCTGTGTAATTCTATACTGACTAATCGCTACATCAGCATAACAGGAAGTTTATTTGTATTAGGGGGAACATTTACTTCACCTATTACATTTATCCTTGGTGACATTATTGCAGAAATTTACGAATATGAAATTGCAAGATACGTTATCATCAGCGGCTATATATGCCAAACACTATTTGCAATCATCTGCAAACTAGTCATTCACTCTCCTACTCCCACCTTCTTTAAAAATTACCAGACTTATATCAATGTGTTTGATCCATTGCTCTACATAGATATCAGCTCATTCGTTGCATTTATGATCTCTGGCCTTGTAAATATCTATATTATTACTAAATGGAAACGTGTTACATGTGGCCGTTATTTTTGGCTGAGAAGCCTTGGCTCATCCACTATTGCCGAAGCACTCTATTCAGCAATCGCTATTATCATGATGGAAATAGATTCTATCCCCATTGGAAATATGTATAAAGTAATATTACTCAGTTACCTTATTAAAGTTATTTACTCTATTATTTTTGCTGCTCCAGCAAATGCCCTAGTGAATTACATTAAACAAACAACAGGAATTACGGGATATAATCTCTCAGAGGATTTTAATCCATTTGCAGACGAAGATAATTTTGATAAGCGCAGTACAATATAATATTTAACAGGTCGAGAATAGGAATTTTTAATACATTAATTTATAAGCTTGATCTTGTAGTTTTTAATTGGAATTTAGCTTGGTTAAGCAATGTATGAGTTAATAAGTTATCAACAACTTTATAAGCCATGTCATAAATTCCTTCTGTTTGCGATGCTCTTGGACCTGCAACATTAATTTTTTTTATGTTGTTGTCTAGCACCCATTTTGCTACTTGATCTAAATTTTTCTCTTTAGTGAGTTCAAATAAATAATAAGGTTTACCATGTTTTTTAGCCATTTCAATAGTATAAAGCGTACCCCCCATCGGTTCATCTTTGACAATAATTAACGTACCATCCGAATCACGTGCATTCCATTCTGTTCTTTCTTCGTAAACATCAGTCGGTGTTTCTTTTAATTTATATTCCGCTGGAATAACGCCATCTTCTGCTTTACGTCCTTTTGGACACCAGCCACCTCGCAGAATATTTCTCTTAGAAGCGACATCAAGTGCCGCACGATCAACGCCTGTTTGACCGCCGGAAACAATTTCTTTAATAAAACAATTTGAGGTCAACATAAATTTGTTATCATCTTTAGACTTGTACATTCTATGCATCATAAAAATTACCTCATTAAAACTGAGTACTAACCATTATTATTTTCGAATTTAAGTTATCTTATAACGTCATTTCCAACTTCGGAAGCAAAACATTTTCGACATAATGTGTGCGTAATGCTGCGGTAATTGCAGGTGAAAGATTAGTTTTTAATACCGCTGTCGGAACAATATTTTTAATTTCTGCTTCAGTAAGTTTTTTTCTCCATTCAGGAAATTCAAGGTCAACTAATTCTTTGACCATAGCATCTCTCTGCTCTTTCTGCTTACGTTTTTCATCTAATAATTGCTTCAAAGCTAATTCTTTAGGAGGAATATAATTGGGTTCAATCCATCGTTGCCCCTTACGCAATACACCCATTAAAACATTTAAAGGATCACCGTATGCTTTTACTTTGTTACTGTGATCTAAACTGTAAGCAAATCGATTAATAGCGTCTTGCACAATATCAGGTGAAGTCATATTACTTTCGTATAACTGTCGTAGCTGCGTTTCTGAAAACCCGATATGGCTTAAAAGATCAAAACTAACTTTTTTCCATTCGTCTGGTAAAGAAGTAGTAGTAATAATATTTTTATTACTACTACTATAGGAACTTACGTTATCAGTTGTGTTACCCCTTATGCTATCTGTTTTTATATTTTTTAGTGGATTGAAAAGCAATTGTTGCGCTCGTAGCGTAGCTGCTTGGATTTCTTTGCTAATACCAAGCACCATATGCCCTCCCCTACATGCTTTCCCTGGATGCCTTATGATAAGACGTTTATCGATTAACCGCCGAATAGATGTTTTGGCACTACCCACTGAGCAACTTGCTGCAAGGGCTAAATCAATAGAAAGAATATTACCTGTGTCCAATACACCTCTAGCTGAACAAACATCTACGATATATAAAAAAATGTTCTTCTGTATTCCACCTAATTTCTTAACAGCATCGATCAAATAAGCAAGCTCATCGTTACTTATAATGTTAGCTGTAATGTTATTCGGTTGTTCTCTATTTGTTACTTGGACGTTACCTAGTCGTTTGCTAGTTGTTACCCGTTTGTTATCTTTTTGTTCCTTAGCCGTTACTTGTTTGTTACCCGATTTGTTATCTGTTATGTTATCTATTATTGGATAAGGGTCTAATGTAATAGGTTCAGCAATTAAAAGTTTTTCAGCTGATACGGTAGGTTCACTAGTGTTGCGTAATGAAGCAGAATCATCAGGCATATCCGACGCATTTTTAGTTTTGCCATCGACAGTACCTGACCCTGAAAGATCCCAAGGTCTATACTCTTTTTTGACAAATTTTCGTTTTTCAATTAGATCAGCTAAACGCGGCATCTACCCTTCTCCCTGACCAAACTTATTAAGCAACCATTCCTTCGTTTTCTATCACATCCATTTCATCTGAAATCTTTTTGGCTTGCGCCGGTATAATTCCCAGTAGCTCACGAGTGAGCCTGTCAAAGTCTTCTCGTGTCGGGCTGTTTTTAAGCGAGCTAAATAAGTTTTTGTTGCCGTCAGTAATATTCGGTATTTCTTGTGAAAATTGTACGGTTGTTTCTAAAATTCGCCCTTCTAAATCAGGATCGTTAATGAGTGACACAATCGCTTTTTCAGAAAGGATGGTTTTGCCACTAAATTTATTCAAGAACACTTTATAGGCTATATTAGTCTTAAAACGTTTGTTAAGTATATCTACCTCATGCTTAAGGATTTTTAGCCCTTTTGCACTAAATTTATCGGGATTGAGTGGTGCAAGGATAATATCAGCATAGAGACTTGCAGCTGTAACGGCTTGCCCCATCGTCGGCGGGCAATCAATAAAGATAAAATCATAATTATTGATAATTGGACTGAGCATATCTCTATAAAAATGATCTAGAGGCATGCGTTCATTCACGATGACATTATCTAGAACTACGTTCTCTATTCGGCTAGGAATTAAATCTACGCCATCTGAGACGCTAACGATAGCATCTTGAATATTAATTTTATCCGTCACAACGTCGATTAACACAGGCCTATTTTCAGCGTCAATACCGCAAGCGTCTGTTAAGTTTCCTTGAGGGTCCGCATCAATTTTTAATACTCTTGCCCCATACGTATTTGCACAACTCGCGACATTATCTATAGAAGTTGTTTTGCCAGTTCCACCTTTCACTATCTGACCCACTATCACCTTACGGGAAAATTTAATATTAAAAAGTTGTTTCGCTTGCTCATAAGTTAAAAAAAGCTTATTTCCCATTTTGGGGCAATTGATACTTTTTAATTTGAGTTGTTTGTGAACAGCTTGGCCAGATACATCAAGAAAGTTTGCAGCATGTGCAATTCCCATCTTAGGCTGCATTGACAAAATATCCTTTTGCGTAAGAGTCATATTATTTTCCTTCTGTTATATGGTTTAAGATTTTATATTAAATATTAAAAAATCGTCAACCATTAATTTAATTATTATTTATGATTCTTAAGAAGGTTATCAAATTTCATAATTATAAATAGGGTGTGCTATTTATCAGGAAGTAGCTCCCTGGGTTGTTTAAATAATTTTGTGAGCAGTTTCGTTACCTGTTTTGTTATCTATTTGTTGCCCGTTATGTCTTATAAATTGATATCTGTAATGTTATCTTAAACGTTATCTATTTGTTACCTATTAATCATAAAAATTTATTTTTTGTTACCTGTTATTGATCTGACTATTATTTAATTAATAATATATACATATAGCTGTAATAAAGGTATAAATAATACATATTAGTGTAGTTGTTATCTATTTGTTATCTGTTAATTTGCACTATATTTTGTCTGTTCAAAGTTTCATTACTTGCTGCATGACGTAATGTTACCTATTTTGTTACCCGTTAATAAATGTATATATGTTACTTGTAATGTTATTTGTTATGTTATCTATATGTTACCTGCTATGATGCAAAATAAAATATCTCGTTATAAATGAAAAGCTCAAAAGGCTAATTAATAGCCGATTTGGCTTTAATTTTTTCAATTTAACCTTAGAAATGCTTTAAATAGGTAACAAATCAGATAACATATAGGTAACAAATAGATAACAAATAGATAACAAAACAGGTAACGATAAGGTGGTAGGGTACAATTCTAATCTAGAAAAAAGTTTCACGTAGAACGTTTCAGCCCTTAATTAATATTATCTATCTTTAAGACCATTAATTTGTTGGGTTATAGTTCGTTTACAGCTAGAATTTTTGAATTCGGAACAGGAAAAAAATATGAGTTCCAATAGAAGAGGGTATGTTTACGGGATGGATGCTTAATACAAGGCGAACTTTGTGGATATTAACCAAATTAGAAATTTAGCTATATCAGGCGAATCACCATCGGTTGAATTCAAGACGTCAACGAGTGAGTTAGGTAAGGCGTGTCAGTCAGTTTGCGCTTTTTTGAATGCTAAAGGTGGATTCCTATTATTTGGAGTTAAAAATAATGGCCAATTAGTAGGTCAGCATGTGACAGACAATACCCGCTTGGAAATAGCGCGAGAGCTTAAAAAAATAGAATCTCCCGCAAATGAAGAGGTCAATATCCATTATGAATCATTGAGTGATGGTAAGTTTATTATTGTGCTTCAAGTCATGGCTGGTAAACATGCGCCGTATACCTACGATGGTCGTTCTTATGTGCGTGTTGAATCATCTACTGGCATCATGTCACAACATCTTTATGAACAACTGCTTGTTCGACGAGGTCAATTAAATCATGCTTGGGAGGATCAGCCGGTTGATAAGTACAGCATCAATGATCTTGATCATGAAGAAATACGCCGTACCATCAAAGAAGGAGTCGATAAGAATAGAATCAGCGTGGAGGTATTGAGTTACGAGATTACACATATTTTAGAAGAACTAAAATTATTACAAAATGAAAAACTGATTAATGCAGCAATGGTTCTTTATGCAAAGGAAGTTAAGCCAGACTATGATCAATGCATGATTAGATTGGCACGATTTAGGGGCGTTGATAAGCTAGGCGATTTTATTGATAACCAGCGAGTTTATGGTAATGTTTTTCGGGTTATTTCTGCAGCGATGGAATTTGCTACTCGTCATTTGCCAATCGCAAGTTTTTTTGAACCCGGTAAAATACAACGTATTGATCAACCCGCTGTTCCACTGCTTGCGCTAAGAGAAGCTTTAGTCAACTCGGTCAGCCATCGTGATTATACAAATCGTAGTGCTTCTATTGCATTGGCCATTTACGATGATAGATTAGAAATTTGGAATAATGGTACTCTGCCACCACAACTAAAAATTGAAGATTTGAGGCGGACCCATCAGTCTTATCCACGGAACGAAGAGATCGCAACTATTTTTTATGAACGTGGCTGGGTTGAAGGGTGGGGGACAGGTACTACCCGTATGATTGGATATTGCAATGAGAATGGAACACCGGAGCCTGAGTTTCAGGAATATTCAGGCGGGTTTGCAGTCACATTCCGTTTTAAAGAAGTAATGGGTGGGTCGCGAAAAGTAGGGCGTTCTGAAAAGCCTGAGTTGAATAAGAGACAAGAGAAAATTTTAAAAATTTTAGCCAACGGACAGTCTATGGATGTTAACGAAATATTTAATCAACTAGATGACGTTGCAAGTTTGCGAACCGTTAAAGCAGACTTAGCTATATTGAAAAAGCTATTTTTGGTCGAACAAGTAGGGAAGGGGCGCGCTGCTTTATGGAAGATTAAGGCCTAATGAATCGTGCAGAATCGTGCAGAATCGTGCAGAATCGTGCAGAATCGTGCAACAAATAAAATTTTCTATATTTATCATGGTATTATGTTAATAATAAGGGGATGGTTGGCAGAAGAATCGCGACGAAATAATCTTGGTTATCGAGTACCTATTGGAGACCAATTTAAGTATAACCAGTTTATGAGAGATTTTTTTGCTAATGAAAAAGGAAAGATGAGGGCGGGTGCAATTAAGGCATGGAAAATAGCGAAGACTTTGTCAGGCCCAAAAACGTATGCGAATTATAAAATGATGCAAAAAAATGTTAGATGAGTCTCCGAAGCAAGAGTTACGCCAATGATTGATCTCAATGAACTCGGAAAGCGGATATGTATTATTGGCTGTAGCAATAGCGGCAAATCGACGCTTGCAGATGCATTATCAAAAAAATTAAATATTCCTGCTTATCATCTGGATCAATATGCGCATATTGAACACTCAAAATGGCAAAGGCAATCAGATGATATTTTTATTGAAAAGCATAAGGATGTTATTAAAAATGATGCTTGGATTATTGATGGAAATTATAGTATTTGCATGAAATCTAGGATTGATCGTGCAACTTCAGTAATTTGGCTTGATCCGAATGTTTATAGTGCTGTATTTCGATATATTTTAAGGTCTATTAAGAATGATAAAAATAGACCAGGCCGATTGGTTGGCGCTAAGCATGAATTTAGCTTTTGGCTGATCAAATGGATCATTTTCAATTATCCTGAAAACAGAATAAGATATAAAAATTTACTGAAAGACAGACAAGATTTACTGGTCATACAGATTAAATCAATGGCTTCACTCAACGTGTATTATGAAATTTTGGAAATTTGATTGAAAAATAATATTCATTTTATATTTGATTTTGATGGCACATTAGTAGATAGTTTTCATGCTGCTATCGAGACATTTAATTTCTTGTCAGAAGAGTTTAATTTTCGGAAAATATATGATAATGAAATAGATCAATTAAGAGATTGTACTTCGCAAGAATTGATAAAATATTTAAAAATTCCTATGTATAAGTTACCAAGCGTCTTGATTAAAGCAAGAGCATTGATGCGAAATGAAATAAAAAAATTAAAATCTTTTGTAACCTTAAATGAAACTGTGAAAAAACTTTATAAAATGAATGTCAATTTAAGCATTTTAACATCGAACTCATTAGAGAATGTTGCTGCATGGTTAAAATGGAATGATATGGAGAATTTGTTCGATTGCATTCATAACGAATCCAATTTTTTTGGCAAGAAAAGAGTGTTAAAAAAAATAATTAAGACTTATAAAATGGATAGGTTAAGAACATTTTATATTGGTGATAAAACACGGGACATAGAAGCTGCGAGAGGCTGTGATATTCGTTCTATCGCAGTGACGTGGGGATTTAATTCAGAAAAAATTCTTCTAGAAAAAAATCCTCATTTTATTGCTAAAGATCCGATGGATATATTCGTAATCTATGAGCAAATAGCTTAACAAGATCAACCAGCGGTAGGCTCTTTTATTTCTTTTTGAGCAAGAACAGTCAACTGGTCTAAAATCAAAATCATTTTTTCATTAATTGTGGAAAAATTACTGGAGCGCATTTTTTCAATGCCTTGAACGTATTTTCCAGAGTTTAAATCTGCCGCGCAGTGTTCTGTCATGCCTTGTACTAATTCAGCAGTCATTTCCATATGGCATTGTAAACCATAAACGCATTTAGCATATCGAATAACTTGTCTTGGACAACCTTCACTGTAAGCTAATAAAGCGCTTCCAGTAGGAACACCTGGCATATCATTGTGCCAATGCATGACATCAAATGATTTCGAAAACTGTTTAAAAATGGGATCTTGCTCACCTTCTGCTGTTAGGTAAATAGGGAACACGCCAATTTCTTTGTTAGGGCTGCGTTCCGTTTTAGCTCCTAAGCTTTCACCAATAATTTGTGCGCCTAGGCAAATACCGAGCACTGCTTTTTTTTGGTTGATAATTAATTTTGTTAAAGCTATTTCCTCGCGCAAATAAGGGTATTTGTCTAATTCAAGAGGACTTTGCGGGCCACCCATAATGATTAGAAAATCTATTTGAGAACTCTCTGGCAGTTGTTCTTCACGGTAAATGTGAGTGTATGAAAGGGTATGGCCTTGATGAGTTGCCCATGTTTCAATAACGCCTGGCTTTTCAAATGAAGCATGAATAATAATGTGTATTCGCATATTCTATTCCATGATAAAGTTATTAGGTGATATTCTAATAGTTTGAAAATAATATGGCTAGATAAGAATGCAGAAAGACTCTCTTATTTTAACACGCGCTGAAAGCCGTGAGTTAGATCGTCGAGCCATGGAAAAGCTCGGGATACCAAGCATTGTCCTGATGGAAAATGCAGGTCGAAGCGTTGTTGATTATTTATTAACTCAATATCCCAAAGGCCCTATCTTAATTTGCTGTGGCAAGGGAAATAATGGAGGAGATGGGTTTGTTGTCGCAAGACATTTAGATAATCATGGGATGCCGGTGCAAGTTTTATTGTGCGCTGATCCCGGGAAATTAGAAGGAGATGCAAAAACTAATTTTAATATTATAAAAAAATCAGGGCTGCATATCATTCTCTTACATGAGTTCACTGACTTAGATAAATCATTGCATAATTTAATGAGTCAAGCAGAATGGATCATTGATGCATTGTTTGGTACGGGGTTTAATGGTAAGGTCAAAGCGCCTTTTGATAAAATCATGATGGCAATGAATGATTCTGCATCGCATATTTTATCTATTGATGTTCCATCCGGATTGGATTGTGATACAGGTGAAACATTAGGTGTCACCGTTAAAGCAGAACATACTGTCACTTTTTTTGGCATGAAAAAAGGATTTATCTCACCTTTAGCAAAGGAATTTATAGGTCATGTGCATATTGCGGATATTGGTATTCCGATGAGCTTGATAAAACAGCATTGATTTTATGAAATATAAAAAATAAGATATTGAAATGGAAGAAAATATGAAAAAACCATTAATTGTTATTACCGGTGCGAGCTCAGGATTAGGCGCTGCTATGGCCATTGAGTTTTCAAAATCAGGTTATCCATTGGCATTAATGGCACGTAATCTGGAAGCAATGGAACAATTGAATTTACCGAATGTTATTTGTCAGTCTGTTGATGTTACTGATCATGGCGCTTTAAAAGAAGCCATTCAGAAAGCTGAAGATCAATATGGTTTAACAGATTGTTTGATTAATAATGCGGGTGTGTCTAAGCACGGTAATTTTGTTAATAATAATCATGTTGAACATGAAAAAATAATTGCTATTAATTTGCAAGGGATCATTAATACTACTGAAATTATATTGCCTCGCATGCAAGAACGTAAAAGAGGGACTATTATTAATATTAGTTCTTTATCGGATCGCACATCACGACCTGATCTTGCTGTCTATGCAGCGACTAAAGCGGCTGTAAAAAGCTTAACTGAATCTTTGCGCATGGCCAATGCAAAATATGGCATTCGCTTTTGCAATCTGGCTCCTGCAAAAATACATAGTCCTATGTGGAAAGAGCATGAATATCATGTAGATCACTTTATTAGTCCAAAACAATTTGCTGAGATGATATTGTGGGTATATCACCAACCTCAATCAATTTGTATTCGTGATTTTCTTGTTGCGCCGACTGATTATGAACCATAAAAAATTAGTATCACAAGAGTATAAATCTTCGCAGTCTTAACAAGACTATTCATAGAAAGTCGTAAATCGAATGATTTATTTTTGACTTAATTTTCCAATCCACTCTTCACGGGCAATCCATATTAAATCAAAATTTAAATCTGTCTTGCCCTTTATCCATTCCCTGATAAAAGTTTGATGTTTGTCAATTTTATATAATCCAATTTGTTGAGGCGTCATATTTATTTCCTGCTCTGGGTCAGAATTCAATAAAAAATCAGATGAGTTAGGAAAAGTAATATCTAAGATATGATTATTATATTTTAAGTAACAATGTGCTTCAGGAATTGCTTCTAAATGATACTGTTCTAGAATAGAAGTTATTTTTGGCGTGTTTTTCGGAGTTAAGAAAAAAATACCAAGAGTGAGTTTTAGCGGAATAGATAGTTCTTCGGCAAGTGTAGCAATTAATGCATGTTTAGTACTACAAGCGCCTCTGTTTTCATCAAGTACTTGTAGATAATTTTCTCTGTTCGTTGTACGTCCATAAGGTAAGTGATATACATAATCGATAGCATCTCATAAAGTCATGATCTCTTTTTTTAAGAAATACTTACTCACATCATGATGAGATCCAATTTTTGGATTTGGCAATTCGATTTTATTTAGATAATAAAATAATAGCATATTTTAACTCGTACGGTGAATCAATTTAATCACCATCATCAATGCTCCATAGCAACAAACCTTGCCAATACAAAAGGTGAATTAAAATTATCAGGGTATAAGAAAAAATTCAATGCACAATAGAAGGGGAAATGTAGGATAGCATAATAATCCAGTTAGATGAACGTTCTCTTCTCATCAGAACACAGTTCTTTTATTAAAAAAATAGTTAAATCATCATCAGCAGTAACAGACGTCCCATGTGGAACAGGGTTATTCTGATAATGAAGCCCCTTGCCATTAGGCATGTATCCTAGCTTAAAATACAATCGTTGTGCGCTGCCATAATCTTCTGTCAAACCCACGCCGATCCCAATGACTATTTTTCCTTTTTGTTTTCCTAACCGTTCGCAGGCTTGTATCAATTGGGTGCCTATTCCATGTTTTCTATATTCAGGCAAGACATTTAAGTCCGATATTTCTGGAATATCTTTGTCTTTAAAGGGTAGGTACTCAGATTGCCATTTAAGTGTGATATAGCCGCAAAATTTGTCATGGCATTTCGCAATAAAAATCGAACGTTCTCCCATTGTTTGTTCTTCTAAATACTTTTCATAGGTAGCAATGGGCTTGTTCCAGCCAATTTTATCGAATGCTGCAACAACCTCATTTAAATCGCTTTTGTGCAAAGGAACTAAAATTATATTATTCATCCTTTTTCACCTTTATTCTTCGAATAACAACGCAATGCTAAGATTGCTCTCATATACCCCTTTTATTTGTACCGCATTACGATGCCGTCCTTCAATTTCAAATCCGAATTTTTTATAGAGAGCAATTGCAAGTTCATTTTTTTCACGTACTGTTAATTCAATGCGTGTCAATCCTATTTCTTTTGCTTTATTTATCGTAACCCGTAGTAATGCCTGACCAATTCCTTGGCCCCGATATTCTGCCAGTACTGCTATGCCTAATACACCTGAATGTGCCAAAACAGGGCGGCGAAGTGAAGTAATATCACACCAGCCAACCACTTTATCTTTATTGATAGCGACATATTGTGGCCAATGATCTCGAATATTTTCCGAAACAAAAGTTCGTGTCATTTCTATCGATGGTGCGTCTAAAAAAGACAAATATTTCTGTTCTCTTGCAACGCTCCCTACAGCAGCACGAAAGCTTTCGATATGCTTTTCAGTAATGGGAATGATTTCATAATCCGACATTTAAATTTATTCCTTTTCAAAATTATTTTTTATG
>JBGAPT010000027.1:0-25896 GCA_044221135.1 Gammaproteobacteria bacterium | reverse complement strand
ATCTGAATAGCAAAGGGGTATGATTATAATGCGGATGTGCTTTGTTATGCTAGGTTATTTCTCTAACGGTTCAGCAATGATCACTATCCTAATCGTGCAAGTGCCTGTCTTTTCCCTGCGTGATATAGACGGGGACGAAGAAACGCGAAGAGAGTTACTAAATTTTTATTACACCCATAGCTACTTTATTTTATATCTATTAGAATTCAATAATCAGTTTTTGAATATAGGGAGCGGCTCAGACGATGTTAAAACGATTACGCGGGTATTTTTCTAGTGATTTATCAATAGACTTAGGGACAGCCAACACTTTAATTTACGTGCGTGGCAAGGGCATTGTGTTAGATGAGCCCTCTGTGGTGGCAATCCGCCAGATGGGTTCCCATGGCCAAAAGCAGGTAGCGGCTGTAGGCAGTGAAGCAAAACTGATGTTAGGTCGTACCCCCAGCAATATTACAGCCATCCGCCCTATGAAAGATGGTGTGATTGCTGATTTTTACGTAACAGAAAAAATGCTGCAGCACTTTATTCATAAGGTACATGAAAACCGTTTCTTGCGTCCAAGCCCGCGTGTATTGGTGTGTGTACCGTGTGGTTCAACCCAGGTTGAGCGCAGGGCCATTCGCGAATCAGCCATCAGTGCGGGGGCCAGAGAAGTCTTTTTGCTGGAAGAACCCATGGCGGCTGCGATGGGAGCGGGTATGCCGGTGGACGAAGCACGTGGTTCGATGGTGGTGGATATTGGGGGCGGCACTACAGAAGTGGCCATTATTTCATTAAGTGGCATTGTGTACTCTGCTTCAGTGCGTATTGGTGGCGATCGGTTTGATGAGGCGATTGTCAGTTACGTACGCCGTAACTACGGTATCTTGATTGGTGAATCTACTGCTGAGAAAATTAAACATGAAATAGGTTCCGCATATCCCGCGAATCAAGTACTTGAAATGGAAGTGCGTGGACGCAATCTGGCTGAAGGTATTCCACGTAGTTTTACTTTGACGAGTAATGAAATCTTGGAAGCATTACAAGAACCACTTTCAGGTATTTTAGGTGCAGTGCGGGCTGCATTAGAGCAAGCACCCCCTGAATTGGCGTCTGATATTGCTGAACGCGGTATGATTTTAACTGGCGGCGGCGCATTATTGCGCAATATTGATCGGTTATTGATGGAAGAAACTGGCTTACCTGTAATCATTGCTGATGAACCTTTGACTTGCGTGGCGCGTGGTGGCGGGAGGGCATTGGAGATTATGGATGCTTCGGGGATAGATTTTTTGTCTAAGGAATAAGATTTCTTATCTGAACGGCTTGTCATCCTGAACGAAGTGAAGGATCAGTGAAAATTCGAGTGATCCTTCACTTCGTTCAGGATGACAAAAGTTTAATTTCGCGTCAGCCTTTCGCGCCAGAGTAGAGGCTTAGAGTCGCGTCATTTTTCTAGGAGAATATCCTATCAAAGCTATTTTTACCCAAGGTTCCCAATCCGGCTTCCGAGTGTCACTTTTACTGATATTTGTGATCACCCTTATGATTCTGGATAAGCATGTTGCCGCTATGGCTCAACTTCGCGCTGCTCTTTCAGTACCTCTTGCTTCATTACAATATATGGTCAGCTGGCCGATCGAATTAGTCGATAAAATCCATGACACCGTCAGCACCCATGATTCTTTGGTACAAGAAAATCTTGATTTAAAAGCAGAACAATTAATGCTGCGAGCGCAAGTGCAACGTTTAGTAGCGATCGAATCAGAAAATAATCAACTCAAGGCATTAGTACAGTCTTCTGTACAACTTAAAAGTAAAGTTGTCATTGCCCAATTATTAGCTGTCTCTGCTGATCCTTTTCTTAAGCAAGTCATTTTAAATAAGGGTAGTCACGATAATGTTTTTGTAGGGCAACCTGTACTGGATGCGAATGGTGTCATGGGTCAAGTGACTCAAGTAGATCCACTGACGAGCCGTATTTTATTAATTAATGATGTACACAGTGGACTGTCTGTTCAAGTCGTACGTAATGGTGTGCGTGCTATTGCAGTCGGCGATATGTATTCTGGCCAATTGCATTTGTTGAATGTACCCCAAACGGCGGACATTCAAAGCGGTGATGTACTCATTACTTCCGGTTTAGGAGAACATTTTCCAGAAGGCTATCCAGTGGGACGAGTGACCATGGTAACAAAAGACCCTGGATTGCAATTTGCAACCATCACAGTCAGTCCCGCAGCACATTTAGATAGAAGTCGTGGTGTATTACTGGTGTGGCCAACGAATAGAGTCAAACTATGACAGAGCCTTATAAAAACGGGTTCGTTATTCCCTTCTCATTTTTGATAGCCTTTATTTTGACATTGTTACCCATGCCCGGTTGGGCTATTTGGCTGCGACCTGCATGGATATTAATGATTTTAATTTATTGGACCATTGCAGCACCCGAGCGTGTCAACGTGGGTATTGCCTGTATTGTCGGTATTTTCTTAGATGTATTAGAGGGCACGCTGCTTGGCGAGCATGCGCTGGCTTTAATCGTTGTTATTTATCTTGTGACAAGAATGGTTAGTCGTCTGCGAATGTTTCCTTTGTTGCAGCAAGGGTTTGTTATTTTTCTACTTGTTTTGCTTTATCAATTTATTTTATTTTGCATACAAGGTTTTTTAGGCGCTTTACCAACAAGCTGGCTTTTTTGGTCATGTTCATTGACCAGTATGTTATTGTGGCCTTGGGTGTGTAGTATTTTGCGTAGTTGGGCATATCCGTAATTGCATAAAAATAAATCAAAACTGGCCTATTATTAATCAAAAATAAATTGACCTTACATTATCTTGCATTGTATTATCTTGGCTCCTTCTTTTAAAAACAACCGAGGAATGAATGATATGAAAAACATTTTGTATAAAACCGCTGTTGTGTTTGGCAGCTTATTAATGCTACTAGGTCAAGTTGCTGTTGCTGATGGCGGGATACTCTGTCCTACGGAACAAAGCGTTGCAGCTAGATTGGGCTCGATAGATCTCGATCATGTAGGACTTTATTCGGAGGGATATGCTGCTGCGGTAAATAGTGATTTGGGTACCGATTATATTTGGACGGTAGGAATTGTTGGTGTTGTTGCTTCTAATGACCAAGCTGCTTTAGATAAAATTAAAACAGCATTATCATCCGGTATTACCAAGATATCAGATCATCCCGAGATAGGTTACAATCCTATGACAAAGGAATATAAAGGTTTTTGTGGGTATACAGTCCATATTGATGACAAAGAGGCTACAGTAATCGCTTATACACCTCCTACTTTTTAAACTAAAAGAAAAAAAGTACGCTTTACTCTGCTTCTCCCCGTGCCGTCATTGCAATGACGATGCAAGGGGAGCGGGCACAGTTACCATTTGAATCTCTTTGCAGATAAGCTAACATACCTTTGTCTTAGTTTTAAATGCAGTCATATAATGACCGAAGAAATCCTCTTAAATATCACCTCTCATGAAGTGCGAGCTGCTTTCGTGATAGATCGCGTTTTGCAAGAAATCTACATCGAACGTCGTTTACACCAAGGATTAGTCGGGAATATTTATAAAGGCAAGGTTCATCGTGTATTACCAGGTATTCAGGCAGCTTTTGTGGATATTGGTTTGGAACGCACTG
Organism: Gammaproteobacteria bacterium; assembly: GCA_044221135.1. Lineage (GTDB taxonomy): Bacteria > Pseudomonadota > Gammaproteobacteria > DSM-16500 > DSM-16500 > UBA4722. The sequence continues at coordinate 22,257 of JBGAPT010000027.1, read as the reverse complement.
CTTTTTTGCATGTGAGTGATCTGCAATCGTCTACCCCGGATACCGATATTCGCGATTTGATACAACAAGGCCAAGAAATTCTGGTCCAAGTTTATAAAGATTCGTTAGGCTCTAAAGGTGTGCGTGTCACAACACAACTAACGATTCCTGGACGTTATCTGGTTTTTATCCCTGGGATGCAGCAACTTGCTGTGTCCCAACGCATCACGGATGAATCGGTGCGTGCACGCTTATTGCAAACGTTAACACCTAGTGCCACGGGCGGTTTTGTCTTTCGCACAGCAGCCGCTGTTGCAACCCAGGCTGAACTGATTGCAGAAAAAGAAAGTTTACCTATTGCATGGGCAGAGGTTGTAGCGCATCGTGCACAAGCTAAAGTAGGCGAGCTTATTTATGCAGAAATGCCCATTGAATTGCGTTTATTACGTGATAGAGTGACAGACTCCGTTACAAGAATCCGCGTCGATCAATTAGCTGCCGTGTCTGAAATGCGCGAATTTGCAAAACAAAATATGCCAAACTTGATTGATCGTATCGAGCATCATACGAGCATACAGCCGATTTTTGATATTTATTCAGTTGAAGCACAATTACAAAAAGCGTTGCACCGCAAAGTCTATTTAAAGTCCGGCGGCTATTTAATTTTTGATCAAACTGAGGCGATGACAACCATTGATGTCAATACAGGTTCTTTTTTAGGTCACGGTAATCAAGAAGACACAATTTTTAAAACGAATGTAGATGCCATCAGTGTGATTGCGCGCCAAGTTCGGTTGCGAAATTTAGGCGGGATCATTATCATCGATTTTATTGATATGTCTGATCCACAACATAAAATAGAGCTATTGCAATTATTGACTGAAGAGTTGGCTAAAGACAGCGCAAGGACAGAAGTCAGTGAACTCTCAAGCCTTGGATTAGTGCAACTCACCCGTAAGCGTACACGAGAAAGTATAGAGCGTATTTTATGTGTGCCATGCCCTGTTTGTCAGCAACGAGGTACGGTAAAATCGTTAGAAACCATGAGCTATGAAATTTTACGTGAATTGCAGCAAACAGCTAAAAATTTCTCATGGCCAGGTTTTTCGATTGTGGCAGCAGCGGCAGTAGTGGAGTATTTATGTGCTGATCGAGCAAGCCTGTTAAAAGAAATAGAGTTAGAACTTGGCAGACCTGTTAAATTACAGGTAGAGTCTACTTACACGCAAGAACATTACGATATTTTGCCTATAAAGGAATAAAGTGTGACAACGTTGATAGGGAAAGCCATGCGATGGTTGGGTTATTGCATTGCTCTATTTATTATTTTGGCAGCAACAGCAGTCAGCATGAGCCAGTTGCTAACGCCTTATTTAAATGAACATCGCGCCGATTTTTCGATGTGGGCAAGCGATTTGCTCAACGTACCGATTACGATTAATCAAGTGAAGATTTCCTGGAGACGGGTTGAGCCTGAGATTGTACTTCAGCAAGTTGCTGTTTTGAATAAACAGACACGCAAGCCCACTGTCAAAATTCAAAAAATAAAAGTGAATATCAAGATTATCCAAAGTTTATTACAAAGAAAACTATTGCCAGAAAATATCAAAATTTATGGCGTTCATCTGACATTACATCAAAAAAAATCAGGACAACTTCATGTAGAAGGCTTGGATAATTTTGTATTCATGGATAATTTTACAGGCGGTTCTGTGGCAGGCAATGCGATGGGCGCATGGATTTTTTCACAATCTAATTTAACCTTGCGCAATATTGAGATTGAATTTATTCCTGAAGTAGGGCCGCAAAGATCAGTGACCTTGGCTTCATTAGATTTGCATAACACAAGGACCCAGCATGAATTAACAGGACAAGCTACACTGAATCAAGCTATACCTACACAGGTGGCGATTAATTTACAATGGCAAGGTGATACATCCGATATTATGCATAGCACTTCGCGCGTGCATCTTTATCTGTATTTAGAAGATATTTCATTATCACAATGGATCAGCCGTCAAACCTGGCAAAAATTGCAAGTCAAACAAGGCTCAGGCAGCGGAAAATTCTGGATTACCTGGGATCATGGCCAGTTGCAAAACGTGCAAAGTCAATTTCAATTATATGAAATACAATTACAATCTCTGATCACAAAAAAAATAGCTATTATTTCGCGTATAAATGGTCATTTAGGTTGGCAACGTGATAGTGCGCGTCAATTGATTGAAGGTAAAGATATTCTGATTGATTTCCCGCAGCATCTATGGCCCACCACTGAATTTTCCCTTACATTGCTGCCAGCAGATCATGCAACAGCACAACCTCCTCTCAAAAGAAAAATGGGGGGATATAGGCTTCAAATGGGTTATTTTGATTTAGCTGATACGAAGGAGTTAGCATTAGCAAGTGGTTTATTGCCTGAGTCAATACAGAAATTACTGTTAGACCTTAATCCAAAGGGTGAAGTACGTTCATTGAGTATTCAGTCAGATGAATTGACTAAGCTTGAGAATAGTCATTATTCGGCAGAATTTTCCAACTTATCAGTGAATTCATGGCAAACATTTCCTGGCCTGATGAATATGAGCGGTAAAATTTCTTGGGATGGAAAGCAAGGAAATGTAACATTCAATAGTCAGAAAACAATAATGACATTGAACTCTGTTTTTGCAAAACCTTTGCAATTTGATACTGTTTCAGGTGATATTCAATGGCAAAAAAATGAAACCAGTGCTTGGTTGATCAATGCAAAGAATTTTCAAATGAACAACGCAGATATCACTGTTAATGCAGATATGACGCTACGTCTCCCTAAAGATGAGTCGCCTACATTAAATTTATCAGGTGAATTTTCTGTTCCTCATGCAGCACAAATTGAAAATTATTTACCTGTCAAAAAATTAGAATCTCCTTTTGTTCAATGGCTACATAATCGTTTTCAAGGTGGGGAACTTACATCGGGTAAAGTAACGGTGCAAGGAAAGTTAAGTGATTTTCCTTTTGAAAAAGGGACAGGGATATTTCTCGTGAGCACGCGGGTCAAAGATTTGGAATTTGAATATGCACCCGGCTGGCCTATCGTACACCATGTGTATGGCAATCTAGTATTCTCAGGCCATTCGATGACAGCAGATGCAGAGTCTGCGCAACTTTTTGATGTTCCTCTTACTAAAGTCCATGGCTATATTCCCTATATTGGTCCTGCGCATCCGCAAATATTAGATTTGCAAGCAATCATTCATGCAGATCTTGAACAAGGGTTACGTTTCATACAAGAAAGCCCATTGCGTAATACAATTGGTAAAGATCTAGCAGGTATGCAATTATCGGGTGCAATGGGATTAAAATTAGCATTTACTATTCCAGTTAAAACACCTGAAAAAAGCGCTGTATTAGGTGATGTTACTGTTTCTGCTGCTTTATTGCAGTTACCCAGTTGGCATTTAACATTAGATCGCATGGCGGGTATTTTACATTTTACCGAACAATCAGTTCAAACCACTCAAATGCAAGGGCGATTATTTGATGAAGCGGTTAGCTTAAATATTAATACGGTGCGCCCATCACATTCACCACCTGTAGTGAAAGCAGTATTACAAAGTAAGATTTCACAACCGTTATTAGAGAAATGGCTTAATATACCACTCTCTCAATTTATTCAGGGCGCTGCGCCTTATACAGCAGAATTAGATATTATTTCGCATCAATACCTGCAACCCAGTCGGCTTTTTATTCATTCAGATTTGACAGGATTAAGTATTAATTTACCCGAAATATACGCGAAAAAACCAGATGAGCCTCGTGATTTTCAATTGATAGCTAATGTAAAACAAGACCAACCCATTCAAGCTAAATTAACGTATGGAAAATTATTAACAGCGGCTTTCACCTATGAAAAATCAACGCAAGGTTGGCAATTTCAAGGAGGCGAATTAAGACTCGGCCACAATGGCCAGGCAAATTGGCAATCGCAGCCTGGTATCTTAGTGACGGGCCAAATGAATAAATTAGATTGGAATAAGTGGCATGCTTATTTTTCAAGCTTATCACTGAATAAAAATAATAAAAAAACTGAATCTGATTCATTGATGCATTATTTACGCGGCATTGATATTCAGGCAAATCAATTCCCTGTGCTGGGACAAAACCTGACGCGTGTGCGTGTGCAAGCCATGCAAGAAGAGAATAGCTGGAAAATTAATGTGACAAGCCCTGAAATGACAGGCCAAGTTTGGTTGCCAATCCATGATGTAAAGTCAGTTATTCATGCTAAATTCCAGCATCTTTACTTGATAAGTACAGACGAGAAGCAATTACTTGATCCTAAAACGATACCCGCGATTTCTTTTGTAGGTGAGGATGTACGTTATAAAAATAAATATATTGGACACGTTATATTGGATGTAGCACCCAATAAAGAAGGATTACAAATACAGAAACTTAACATTTCTACAGATTTTTTTACTTTGAATGCAGAGGGTAAGTGGTCTTTGCAGAAAAATAGAAATCAAACTATTTTACAAGGCGACCTTAATACTAAAAATGTCAGTCAATTATTGGATCATTGGGATTTAGGTTCCGCTAATTTAATAGCAGGTGAAGGTCATATCACATTTGATCTAAATTGGTTAGACATACCCTATAATCCCGTGCTAGCTACTCTGTCAGGTTCGCTTTTTTTGAAGTTAGGAAAAGGTAGAGTGATTAATTTAGGTAATTCTACAGATGCAAAGCTGGGCTTTGGTCGTATGTTGAATATTTTAAGTTTGCAAACATTGCCGCGGCGTTTAAGTTTAGATTTTACTGATTTATTCGAAAAAGGGTATAGCTTTGATACCATGCAAGGTCATTTTAATCTAGAGCACGGCAGTGCGAATACTAAAGATACTTATTTTGATGGGCCTATCGCTCGAATTGAAATTAAGGGAAAAATAGGTATGGCTGCTAAAGATTATGACCTTATCTTAAGTGTGACACCTTATGTCACGGGTAGTATTCCTATCGTTGCCACTCTTGCTGGTGGACCTGTAGTGGGTGCTGTGACATGGTTAGTAGAAAAGGTAGCAAGTAGCGTAGTTTCTAAAGTAACGACTTATCACTATTCTGTCAGAGGCCCTTGGGATAATCCTGTTTGGGAACAGACAAAGGGCTTGTAATAATTATTTAGCGTTTACCACTCATCTAATCGTGCTGATTGCGTGTCCGTGCCCACGTGCGTCTTTTTTTATAATACATATAGCCTAAGATTCTGTTTTTATTAATCTTAATTGAAAGCAAAAACGCCTGCTATACTTAACGAAGGGCCTTAGTCGGTTTCATAATGCCTGCTGTGTTAGTGTTACTTCAATTTGAGGTAAGTGCTATGCCGTATGAATATGAAGAAGGTGATGATGCACTCGAAAAAAGTACCCAAGGTCACACTGTGGGCGCGAAAGCGAGAGAACTTTTTCAAGAGATACAGGAAGATGTCGCACGGTTGCGTGCCATGTATGATTATCTCCAGATTAATGGCAATAACGAATATAGTGATACAGAAAAGCATTTAATGAGTGTATTAAAATCTTTTGATGGACTGAAGAGAAGGTATGGCAGTGCAGAAGTGTTGAATGAAATTAAAAAGACAGCTTACACTGAAGGGCAGCTTAATAATGATCAAATTGCGAAAGCAAGAGTGGTATTAGGAGAGGCAAAGAAAAATGCGAGTAAGGATAAAGTAGGAATTTTTAGTTTGCTGAGAGCCAGTCATTCTCCTGATTCTCAATCGATTTATGATACAGCTCACGACTTTTTTTCACCACGAAATAAATTGGAAATTCTGCTAGATAAATTAGATCATTTTGAAAAAATGCATAAAAAAGAAAATGCAAAAAAGACAGTGGGATTTTTTTCATCTAAACCGGAATCTAAGACATCACATCCACAGGTTTCTCCTGGAATTAAGCCTAGTAAACCTTAATAAAAATGCTTGGGTCTTTAATACTTCGTGTCCGATTGCTTTTATTTATTTTTTTGCGAAAGCAACATATTACAAAAAAAAGCACCGTGTTCCAAAGCATCATCGAGTGCAACATGTGTATGCGGTAAATTATCTTTCCACTCTATGGGTAATTTTTCCCTGTTTGCTTCACTATAATGGGTATTGAGCATACCCATAGCATAGCTGCGAATATCAATGGTTCTATATTTAAATGGATTTCGGCCAAAAAATCGCTGTAAATAATAATCAATAAACCGAAAGTCATAGGCCACTGGATAAGCAACAAAAATAATACGTCCTGGAAGATTGTCTAGCCATTCACCGTATTTTTTTATTGCTACCTCAGGCAATTCCATATTTTCACGGCAAGCTTTCCATGCCTCAGGAAATCCTTGCCACCAACGCATGGTTTCTGTATTCGGAATGGCTTCAGGTAAGGTCTGTAAATTAATACTAAATGTACTGAGTAGAGTTTTATCTTCTAGATAAGCCGCAGAGCCAATACTGAGCATAGAATTTTTACCAGGAATTTCACCATCGGCTTCAATATCAGTGCTGACATAAATATCAATTGATTTCATTTTTTAATCGCATTAAATTTATTTTCAAATGGTTATAACTCAATAATTAAGTTTTTTCTTTAATTTGGTACGTTCTAACACTGCTAGAATGTATGCTTTTTTTTCATCAACTACATCTTCTTTTACAGCTATTTTTAGCTGAGCAGATTCATCTTTTTGTAATCGTATTTTCCGTATTCGATAACGTTTCTTGAAATTTTCAGCCCTTTTTTTGCGAGTGAATTTGTCTTCAGAGGGTTTCGTTACCGGTACCATATCAATACAATCTACAGGACAAGGTGCAACACACAACTTACAACCAATACATTCATCTGTTATAACAGTATGCATGAATGTTGCACTACCTAAAATTGCATCTGCTGGACATGCTTGAATACATTTGGTGCAACCAATACATTCAGCTTCGCGAATGACAGCTAGTAGAGGAAGTTTAGTGTTATTTATCTTGGGCAGCATATTTCATCGCATCAATTTGTGTTTTTTCCAGGCGCTGAGCTAGCGGTTGAAAAATTTGTATAGAGTGATTCAGTAACGGCTTATTTTTGTCTGACCATTTCAACGGTGCAATATTTAAAAATACTTCTGCTTTTAACGCAATAGCAGGCAATACCGGTTTGAGATAAATGGTTAGCAAACGAAATAGATTAATACCTAAAGTACAAACAACATGCGTCTCTTTTTGCAATTCGGGATTTTTAATCATAGCCCAAGGCTTACATTCATCAATATATTGGTTAGCACGATCAGCTAATGCCATGATTTGTCGTATGGCTTGATTAAAGTCACGTGCTTCATATTTATCAGCAATGCTATCTCCTTCTTTGGCGAATGCTTCATAGAGCTCAAGTTTAGACATGTGTTTTGCTAATTTGCCATCAAAATTTTTGTTAATGAAGCTAGCGCATCGACTGGCAATATTAATAAATTTTCCAACTAGATCAGAGTTGACTCGTTGAGTAAAATCATCAAAATTGATATCCATATCTTCGATTTGATCATTGAGTTTGGTAGCGAGATAATATCGAAAATATTCCGGCTGTAAATGTTCAAGATAGGTATGTGCTTTGATATAAGTCCCGCGTGATTTAGACATTTTGTAGCCGTCGATGGTTAAAAAACCATGGCAAAATATTGCCGTAGGTGTGCGTAATTCTGCGCCGCTTAAAACAGCTGGCCAAAAAAGAGTGTGAAAATAAAGGATGTCTTTACCAATAAAATGATAAAGCTCAGTTTTTTTATCTTCTTCCCAATAGTGAGAAAAATGATATTCAGGATGTCGCTTAGCATAGTTTTGAAAGCTTGCTATATAACCTACGGGTGCATCGAGCCAACAATAAAAATATTTATGCTCTTCACCAGGAATTTTGAAACCAAAATAGGGTGCATCGCGAGAAATGTCCCAATCTTGAAGACCGACTTTAAACCATTCATCCAGTTTTTTTGTCACTTGAGCTTGTAAATGTCCATGATGAGTCCACTCACGTAATAGAGTTGCGTAATTTTGTAATTTAAAAAAATAATGCTCGGATTCTTTTTCAATGGGCTTTGTTCCAGATAAAGTGGAGTAAGGATTCTTTAATTCTGTTGGTGCATAGGTTGCCCCACATACTTCACAATTATCACCATATTGATCTCCTGCGCCGCAACGTGGACATTCACCTTTAATATAGCGGTCAGGTAAAAACATTTGTTTCTCAGGATCGTATGCTTGTTTGATCACGCGCTTACTAATATTCCCTTTTTCTAAATGACGTTGAAAAATAGTGGTGACCAATTCTTTATTTTCATTTGAATGTGTCGTGTGATAATTATCTAACTCAATGAGGAATTCTTTGATATCGTGTTCGTGCTCCATGCGAAATTGTTCAACTAATTTTTCGGGTGCCAGTCCAAGTTTTTCAGCTTGAATCATAATGGGAGTGCCATGACCATCGCAACCACAAATAAATAAACAGTCAGCTTCTCGCATTTTTTGGAAGCGCACCCAAATGTCTGTTTGAATTAATCCAGCTAAGTGGCCGAGGTGTAAAGAACCATTTGCATAGGGTAAAGCATAGGTGACTAGCATTTTACGTTTTTTGTGTAGCATAAAGCCCTTTTATTTTAGCTTTTAAATTCATTCCCCGCGGTTTGCCGCAGGCACAACGAGCTGGGGGTTTATAAAGAATGCTGAATTATAACCTATAGGCGCTAATTTATGCAAAAAAATAAAATTTAACTATCTTTGGTAATTCCCTTACTATTCATCAGCTCACGTAATGTTTTAAGTGCATTCATCTGAATTTGTCGAACGCGTTCTCGCGTTAATCCAATATCGTGACCTGTTTCTTCCAGTGTTTCTTTTTCAAAGCCCATCAAACCAAAGCGTCTACACAATACTTCACGTTGCTTGTCAGTCAACTCTTGCAAACAACTCTCAATATCATGTGTTAAGTGTTCATCCGTCAATAATTCAGAGGGGTCTGTTTTATGTTTGTCTGCGATCGCTTCAACAAGTGGCTTACCTGTATCTGTTTCTGTACCGATTAAGATATCTAATGAAATCATGTGCTCATTTAGCTCCAGCATTTCTTTCACTTCTTCTACAGGCTTATCGAGTTTTTTAGCAATTTCTTGATAACTGGCTTCATGATTTTCTGTTTTCATGATTTCGCGAGCAGCCGCTAAATACATATTTAATTCGCGTATAATATGAATGGGTAATCGAATTGTGCGGCTTTGATTCATGATAGCTCGTTCAATGCTTTGTCTGATCCACCACGTTGCATAAGTTGAAAAACGAAAACCACGTTCAGGATCATATTTTTCTACTGCACGTAACAGACCCAAATTACCCTCTTCAATTAAATCAAGAAACTCTAGACCACGGTTATAATAATGTCTCGCAATTTTTACGACTAAACGTAAATTACTTTGTATCATTTTAGCGCGAGCTGCTTGATCGCCTTTTTGAATCAGTCTCGCATAATGAATTTCTTCTTCAAAAGAGAGTAAGGGGGAATAACCAATTTCAGAAAGATAAATTTGGGTGGGATCAGTGGACTCATTTATTCCAACAGAAGTGGAGTTGGTTGGTGCATCATTGTTACCTTGCTCTTTCTCTATTGTCTGAGGCAATAGAGCAGTAGAAAGCAAATCATTTTTTTCCTCTTTAACGATAAGGTTTTTCTTGGTATTTGTTTTCTCTTTGATAGTCAGTTTTTTCTTTGTATCTTTTTTCTTTTTGATGGTAGGTTTTTTCTTTAAATTTTTTTTCTCTTTGATAATAAGATTTTTCTTTTTATTTTTTTTCTTCAAAGATAAGCTCGCGCTTCTATTTTCTTGCTTTCTTTTCTTAGGCATTTCTGAATCCTTTAGAAATGACGAGATAGGTTAAATTTTTACTCCCATTAAAGCATTATATTAGGTTTTGTGCGTTAAATAAATTAGGGGATTTACGGGCTGTCCATTGCGGCGTATTTCAAAATGCAGTAGTGTGTGTGTGGTACCAGTATTACCCATTTCCGCTATTTTTTGCCCAGATTCTACCCAGTCACCTTCTTTTACCGCTACTTTTTTATTATGCGCATAAGCGGATAAGAACTTACTATTATGCTTAATGATAATTAAATTCCCATAACCGCGTAAACCATGCCCACTATAGACGACTTTGCCTGTGGCTGTTGCAAAAATAGGATCACCTGAATAACCGCTAATATTAATACCTTTATTAGTAGAGGAGAAAGTGCCAATAACCTGTCCGTGTGCAGGCCAACGCCAAAAAGAAATGATCTTATTGGGTTCTTGCTCATGGATTCGCGGTGCAAGAGGCAAGGGTTTTTTTCTTGTAGGAGGTAAAACTGGCGTAGTGTGTCTAGTAAGTACTTTAACAGAAGGTTGTTTTTGCAAAGGTGCATTTTGTGTTAAATAGATTACTTGGCCTTTTTGTACATGGAAGGGAAGCTTTAAATGATTACGTTGTGCTATATCACGATAATCCAGGCCATAGCGCCATGCAATAGAGTAGAGTGTTTCCCCTGCTGTAACGCGATAAATACCATTTTTAGGTAGAGGTTCTATTGTGCTAACGTCACTGACAGGGGCATAGTCAGTTCTGCCAGCGCAGGCACTCAAGCATGCAGCGAGCAAAAGGATCGTGCTAATTTTAGAGATGAGCAGAGCGCGCAATCTGGAAAAACTTATTTGACGGGATACTAGCATTTATTGTCCTATATTAAGTGCTTTTACCCAGCCGGATAATTGCTCAAAAACTTCATAATGTGTTAAATCCAGCTGTAAAGGGGTAATGGATGCAAAACCAGAGTTGACAGCGTAGAAATCTGTGCCCGGACCCGCATCTTCTTCAGGCCCTGGTTGACCTATCCAATAAATGCGACGGCCTCGTGGATCTACCGTTTTAATGGTGGGTTCTGCAATATGTCGCGTACCCAGGCGTGTTACTTGGATACCCCTTAATTCATTGAGAGGGATATCAGGCACATTAACATTTAAAATAGTATTTTTGGGTAAAGGGTCTTTTTCTAAACGGATGACTAAGAGCTTAGTAATTTGCGCTGCTGTTTCATAATGCAGGCATTTGGGTCCTGCCAGTGAGACGGCAATAGATGAAACGCCTAAGAAACGTCCTTCCATTGCTGCTGCAACCGTACCCGAGTACAGTACATCGTCACTTAAGTTTGTACCTTCATTAATGCCAGATACAACCATATTTGGCATGTGCTTTAGTAAACCTGTAACGGCGATATGCACACAATCCGTCGGTGTTCCATTGACACTGTAAAAACCATTTTCTGCTGTAGTAACACGCAGAGGATTGACCAAGGAGAGAGAGTTACTAGCGCCGCTACGGTTACGATCGGGTGCAACGACGGTTACATCAGCAATTTCAGCTAAATTTTTGGCTAAAATAGCTAAACCGGGTGCTAAAACACCATCATCGTTGCTAATTAATATTTTCATTTAACTTCCCTATTTCATTACTTGATAGAATGTTTCATCTTTTTTTATCATACCTAATTCTTGTCTAGCACGCGACTCTATTGCATCCTGATTACCTTGTAGATAGTGTACTTGATGTAGCAATTCTTCGTTTTGTTTTTTTAACAGATTGTTGGCTTGTGTTTGGCTTGTTAAGTGTTTTTTTAATGTGAGCATATCCTTTATACCAGCAGTACCATACCAGAGTCTGTATTGTAAGAATATTAAAAGCAATACCATAATAATGGATAGTAATTTAAACTGAATATGGCCTGATTGAGTCACTTTTTTATCCTTGCTTGTTCTTGTTTATATGCTGCTCCATTGTGCTATGTCAGTGGGAATCACTGACAGATAGGTTGGCAGAAATACCATTTTTTTCTGAAAAAAGGGCGGGGAATTTTTGTGAAAAAACACCACGTCCTGCATAATGTGCTTGATTTTCGAGTTCAGCGGTAATTTGTAATAACCGATTATATTTTGCTACTCGGTCAGAACGGCATAAAGAGCCTGTTTTTATTTGTCCAGCACGTGTTGCAACAGCCAAGTCGGCAATGGTAGTGTCTTCAGTCTCGCCCGAGCGATGCGAGATAATCGTATTGTAATGTGCTTGTTGTGCCATTTGGATAGCCGCTAAGGTCTCAGTTAACGTACCAATTTGATTTGGTTTGATTAAGATTGCATTGGCAACATGTTCATGAATGCCTTTTTTTAAGAGCTTGGTATTTGTTACAAATAAATCATCGCCTACTAATTGAATTCTCTTACCCAGTTTTGCAGTTAAGATTTGCCATCCTTCCCAATCATTTTCTGCCATACCATCTTCAATACTAATAATTGGATATTGATCAACTAATTTAGCGAGATAGTCTGTAAATTCTATTGCAGTTAGCTTTTTATTTTCAGCCTGCAAACAATATTTTCCTTCACGGTAAATTTCATTACTTGCCACATCTAACCCTAAACAAATATCTTTACCAGGTTTAAGCCCAGCCAGTTCAATTGCTGATAAAATCATCTCAAGCGCTGCTGCATTATTCGGTACATTCGGAGCAAAACCGCCTTCATCACCCACATTTGTATTCAAACCATGCTTATGCAAAACTTGTTTTAAATGCTGAAATACTTCGACACCATACCGCATCGCTTCAGAAAATGTATTAGCCCCTACAGGCAAAATCATAAATTCTTGAATATCCAAATTATTATCGGCATGGGCGCCACCGTTAATAATATTCATCATCGGAACAGGTAATTCAACCGCACTCTTTCCACCTAAATAAGTATAGAGTGGCATATTTTTAAATGCAGCTGCGGCTTTTGCACAAGCCAATGAAACAGCTAAAATCGCATTTGCACCTAATCGTCCTTTATTTTCGGTGCCATCCAAGGCAATAAGCGTTTCATCTATTTTTTTCTGGTCAGTAATGTCGAAATTTTTTAAAGCAGGAGCGATTTCATTATTGATTGCAGCAACGACTTTTAATACGCCTTTACCAAGATAACGTTTAGCATCGCGATCTCGTAATTCCAGTGCTTCACGTGAGCCTGTTGAAGCGCCTGAAGGTGCAGCCGCATAACCAGATTGTCCTGTTGTTAAAATAACTTCTGCAGCTACAGTGGGATTTCCACGAGAATCTAAAATTTCCAATGCTTTGATTTGCTGAATTTTCGACATGCTCACTCCTAAATTTGTAATATTTCTTTCACAAAGGGGATCGTTAATTTGCGCTGTGCTGTCAGTGACATTTTATCCAGTACATCTAAGGCCGCAAATAAGGTAGACAGATGGCGAGGACAATGTGTGAGAATAAATTTTCCCACATCTTCATTTAGTATCATTCCGCGCCGTTCTGCCCGCATAATAAAGGCTTCCAATTTTTCAGTATCAGAAAGAGGTTGTACTTGAAATACAACACCCCATGCTAGACGTGACACCATATCGGGTAATAATACCCCAAGCGCTTTAGGTGCAACATTGGCGGTGACGATTAAACATCCGCCTGCATCATGAATGCGATTGTAAGTATGAAGTAAGGCTTCTTCCCAGACAGGTTTTCCAGCGATAAGATGCGCATCATCTATGCATACTAAATTGAGTGATTCAAGGCCTTCAAAAATGTCAGGCGTAAATTCGGTGTGATGGCTTAACGGAACATAAACCGCACTTCGTTTAGCTTGGTACGCTGCATGGCAGCAAGCTTGTAATAAGTGTGTGCAACCTTGTCCACTAGTGCCATAAAAATAAATAACACGCTCACCTTCGCCGCGCACAGTATTTTTTAAAGCTGTTACAAGTTGTGTATTTTTGCCTAGGAAAAAATTTGAAAAAGTGGCTTCATCTTTTAAGCCAACACCTAGAGTCAATTGATTGTGTGTGTTCATCGATAAAGACGGCTCGCATGATAACGTGTCATTAAATAATGTAGCCATACCATAATCACCGCTGCTGCAGGTAGTGCTAATAATACACCAAAAAATCCAAACAATTTACCGCCTGCAAGAATAGCAAAAATGACGGCAACGGGATGCAGGCCAATACGCTTTCCGACTAGTTTAGGTGTTAAGTACATATGTTCAATCATATGTCCAATAACAAACACTAACCAAACTAATAAGACAGGAGAGAGGGTACCAAACTGAACATACGCAGCAATGCTAGCCACAGTAATTCCCACAATGACGCCAAGATAAGGCACGATACTGATTATCCCAATGATAAGACCGAGTATTAAACCAATACGCAATCCGATAAGAGATAACCCAATTGAGTAAATCGTGCCAAGCGCTAACATCACTATTAATTGACCGCGAAAAAATGCACTTAAAACGGCATCACATTCTCTAATCAATTTCACTACAGTTGGTTCAATGCGGCGCGGTATTAAATTACGTATTCCTGTAATCACTTTTTGCCAATCAAGTAATAAATAAAATGTGACAACGGGTATTAAAATTAAATGCATCAACCATTCAGCTAAGACAAAGCCTGAATGTAAAACAGTATTAAAAAACTTTTCAACAACATTTCCGGGTTTAGTTAAATGCTCAACCAGAGTGGTTTTAATGGCGCCAGCACTAGGCTCATGAATGCCAAGCTGACTTGATAACCAAGGCATAATAGTTTGTTGTACCCAATCAATCATGGTTGGAAGTGCCTCAAACAGATTTTCGAGTTGCGTTTGAATAAGCGGAATAAGAAACAGGATAAGCAGTACAATCACTAAAAACAATAAAGAAAATATGATAATCACGCTGAGTAAACGAGGTAAGTGTAAGCGCATGAGTTGTGTGACTAATGGATCAACCAAGTATGCCAGCAACGCACCTATCAAGAAAGGCGTTAAGATAGGTGCCAGCAAATAGAGTAACCAACCTAAAAAAAGAATAGGTAAAAAAAGATAAAATCTGTTCCAAGCACGTACGTTTAAGGATTCCATTGATAAACCGCCATTGTATCAGTTGCATTTGTAGTAGACATGGGTGTCAGTTTTTTCGCGAGAGAAAGCGCTTGAACAAAAGATTCCTGAGTGCTGCGCAAGCTAATTTTTAAGAGAACAGTATTGTCTGCCAATATCTTGGTGATCTCTACGTTGGCAACAGGAGTCAAATGATTGAGGTAACGTGTTAATTTAGCAAAATCAGGATATTTCGTAATGCCAGTTACCTTTAATACTAAGTTTTTTTGAATGGCATTGGTCGTGACTATTGCAAAGCGTGTGGCCAGTGTATTGGTGACATTACTAATAAGCGCAGATGCTATATCCATTTTGTTTTTTCCAATCAGCTTCAGATTCCATTGATTATCGCCCAGTACTAGTTTCCATTGCGAAACAAGACCGTTGCTGTCTTGAGTGATATGACCTATTAAAATAGCATCACTCGCATATCGTTTTGCTGCATTCAATAAGGTAGGTATTGCCATATCTGTGATATCTTTTGTAGAGACTTGATTGAGTTCAGTCATGTCCATGACAGGCAAAATCAGAGGCAATCCACGTGCCTCAGCATTTTGTTTTAATAACGTACTGACATCATTGACTGCTTCGCTACTTATTATTTCTGCTGTATGCCCTGGTGCTTCATATACAATCCAGGCAAGGATAAGCGGACGGTTTTGACCCCAAGTAGCTGCTCCTGCATCACGTAGCCATTGATTCACCCCTGTCGCATCAAATTGTACATCCAGTAAATAGGGCGCTGTGTTTTTACCTGGGGGGAGGGTCATATAGCTAAATTGTTGGACCAGTGTATCAGCAGTCCCTAAGCGTGATTTTAAAGTAGGGTTATTTAATATTTGAGTATTTCCGCTAATTTTAATTAAAACTTGTGCTAATGCTTGCTGTGTTGCTTGACTACGTTCAGCCGCAGCTTGCGTGGTGACAGGTACTGCGCTTTTATAAAGCGAATCTACCTTTATCGCTAGCGCTGATGACATTGCCATAAAGTACACAAAAATGCTAAATCCAAATAACCACACTGTTCGCATAGAAGCCCTATCATTTAGTTAGAGCTATATATTACACGATAACCTCTCTGTTTGTCATAGGATTACCCTTAGTTGGGCGGTATGTTCTGGATTTATTTTTAAAGATATACTATATTGTTCAAAGAGATATACTTTTTTCAAAGTGGGTGTCTGTAACTTAACCAAACGGAGGCGGCGCTACTGCTGAAAAACATGCTAATTAAATCACAATTGATTGCCGAGGTAAGTAAAAAGCTATCTTTTCTCCCTGAGAAAGATATAGCGTTAAGCATTAATCATATCGTGACAAAGATGGGCGATGTACTCAGCGAAGGTGGGCGTATAGAAATCCGAGGCTTCGGGAGTTTCTGCCTTCATTATCGCCCACCTCGTAGAGCGCACAATCCAAAGACTGGCGAAAAACTGGTGACAGAACCGAAGCATGCCGTTCATTTTAAACCAGGCAAAGAGTTACGCGAGCAAGTCAATGCTAGCCGACATATTCCTTTGACTGAGACGTCGGGGGGAGATGCGGATGAGGGTGAGGAGTAAAAATGATTGCAGTTTTTAGAGTAATTATTTTGTATCTATTCAGCGCTTCCAGATGATGTGTCATTCCCGCGAAGGCGGGAAACCATTGTAACTAGCCTTTAATTTTATCTTTATTCTTGGCAATTCAATTTTTATTGTGCTTTTTTATTTCTAGAGGTAATTGCGGGATGGGTTCCCGCCTTTGCGGGAATGACACATTGGGGGTGTGCTGAATAGATACCGTCATTTTTAGCTTTTCCTGCTTGCATCATCCATCATTTTCTTAGCTAATGTGAGATACTTCGACATAAAGCCATAAATAACGGTTGTTATTTCAGCAGCATCTTCTGCATAGAGTTCATCAAGGTCTGCTGTCGATAAACCAGTAAGCGTTTTTAATGCATACTGCATCTGTTCTTCTTCTTTGAGGCCTTGCATTTCACGAAAATGTTTGAATTTTAAACGTTGTACTTCAATCGCATCACGAGCGAAATCAGTAGGTTTACCTTCTTTTTGATTGAGATCAGAAAAGACGGTTGGTTCAGATAATTTAACTATGACAGTGGTATTGTGTGCGCTCATTTTTATCTCCTAGCAACGGGTGTTGTTTGTGAAACCCACAGATTATGTGGAATGTTTTTACTTACTATTACTGTACCAGGCCGTTCTGAATCCTGCAAACTAGATGAAGAAAGAGTAACAGTTTTATGGTCAGGTAAAAAGCGATCAGCATTATTACGCTTGATTTCTGATGCCAAAGGTATAGGAGGACGTCGCGGTATCTCAACAGATTGTATTTCTTTGAACATAGTAAATTTAATTGCAAAAGCTAATCGATCAACAATTTCTTTTTCATCTTTTTTAATGTAGCTATCCTTAATTTCACCTACAGTCTTGTCATAAGACCGCTGGAAAAAATCACCTAAAGTGGCTCTTGGAGATTCTTCAAGATATTTTTTAGCTGCTTGGGCAAAAGAAGTTAAGACTCGTTCTTCAACAGTAGCTAATACTCCAAGGCTAAGTGATTTACGTACTTCGTACAAAAACCATCGCCATGTTTTTTCAGACTGACCCATTTTACTCAGTGTTGATCTAATATTTTGGTAAGCTTGGTGTATATCATCTTCGTATAGACTTGGTTGTGCTCGCCGTCCTTTTGGATCAATAGGCTTAGATATAGTTCCATCAGGCTCTAATGCATACTCAAATTGTTCTAAATGTGTAATGAGATTTCCTATTTCACTATCAGGTTGCAGTGTTTTTCCGCCAAAACAATAAGACAGAACATGATACGCGCAACGAAGAGTAAAAAATATAAATGCAGAGATAATCCATGCTGCATAAAGTAAAACATTTGCGGCAATACTGAGTAACTGCAAGAAATTAAAACGACTTATAAATAGGCTTAAATTATCTGTGTGTGCTTGATTGAGGTAATCCTCATGTTCTCTTGTGTCCAGCATTTCGTCTTGAGTTTTATTTCCATTTAAGAAATTGAGACGGAATCTATTAAAGCGGTGATAATTAGTTGCAGGACTGCAAATGAGTCCAATGATAATGCTGATGCTTTTAATGACTGCTCTTGCTAACCACATTAATATTCCTATTTTTTTAAAGCAGTCTTCTGTTGCTGTCATTACGCTATCTTCATTTTTAATATCCCATGTAGTGTCGAATAAAAAATTACTCGCAATTTTTAAAGAGCGTAAAATGGCATGGCCGGAATAGCTTGAGAAACCGACAATGTGACATGCATAGACAAAACCTTTAGCAAAATAGAGACCGCCTAGTATAAAACCCGTTGCGATGCCGACAACTAATCCGAGTCTCCAGTTAGATAACACGTTTGCTGCGCGGTTGTCTTCGTTAGTTTGTTGAAAACCACCTTCAGTAAATAGATTGTGATAATGTTTACGTATCAAATACTCCGCTCGAGTGAATCCATTGGGATTTAATCCAGAGAGAGTCCAGATTTTTACGGCAGCCATGCCAAGTGCAATACAAGCCGTACCGGCTCCCACAAGAATGCCAAGATTCAAGTAAGAGAGTGCTCTGATGGCATCGTCACTAGAGTCGCTAGGAAAAGGAGTTTCAGGATCAGCAAACAAAGTATGGTAGAGGCACCGAAGAGAGTATTCTGCTTTATTGATGCCATCCTTAGTGAATCCAGCCAGTTGCAAGCCTAGTGTTCCGAGAAAAGGTAAGATGACTCTAAAGAGTAAAGCAATGATGCCCATGACAGCCGCAATACAAAATGCAATAGGGCCGACAATAATGCCCATGTTCCATAAATTGATCTTATCGTTAGTAGGCGGTGCAGCTTCATCAAACCATTTATGCGCAAGTAATCGCAGGAAATAACCAGCAGCACTGAAACCTTCAGGTCTTAAACCAGTTGCAAGGAAAAAGCCTTTAGCAAAATAGAGAGTACCTACTATAAAACCCGTTGCGATGCCAACAATTAATCCTAGGTTCCAATCAGGATATTGGCTTACATTTGTATCATCCTCAAATTCTCCATCACCGAAAAGATCGTGATATTCTTTACGTAAAATATAATATGCTTTACTGAAACCTTTATAATGCAAACCAAAACCGAGAAAACACCATTTCACTCCAATCACTAAAAAATTAACAATACGGAGTAAGTTAATTTCACGTATTACTTTAGCGGCAACTGGCATGTTAGGTTGATTGATAAAATCGGTATGTGCTTGAACAGGGTATTGCATATTTAAAATTTCATTCAAGCTGTTTTTTACAACTCGCATAGTACGATGATATGCAAACCCTGAAATACCCATCGCACCTGCGATATAAATACAGGCTCCAAAACCTGCGCCGAGAATAAACCCAGGAGAGCCCAGTATTTGGCGATAGATGCTGCGGTTATGATCGTATTGAGTTTGATAATAGCCTGTATAAATATGACCTTTTTCTGATGCCATATTAATAATGACCTGCAGTGCTGCCTGTTGGCTGCTATCCTCAAGGTTGCTGCTATAGAAAATCTTGTCTAGCAGTGGTTTTTGCTCAGATGAATGCTGGGCAGTAGTTGCCAACGCTAGCACTTTCGCTACCAGTTGGCTGCTATCCAGAGTGTCGCTGATCTCTTCTGGCAGTTTTTGTTTAAATAAAAGCTGAATAGCATTATTATTTTCTTTTAAATCACCTATGTCATGTTCTTGCGGGATGCCTTTAACAAAATATTTTAGTTGTTTCTGTGCATTTTGATATAGATATATTGTATTGGCATTAAAGTGTTTGCGTTCTTCTTCGCTAGGTTCTTTTGACATTAAACAGAAGCCACACTCCTCTGAGTTATTTTCGGTACGTTTTAAAAAAGTGTGATTAAATGACACAGTGGTTAGCCATCTCGCATTGCTTAGGCTATCACTAAATAAATGACCTGCTGTATGAATACATAAACCAAAACCAGTTCCAAGTGTTAGTGCTATTTTGCCGTTGCGTCGAGGGTAAGGTGAAATATGTCGTTCGCTAGACCAATCAATGATATTTTCTGTATTGTTATGTACGTCAACACAATAGCCTGAAGTGACTCTCCATCCAGATCTAACAACAGCCGTAAAGCGTTGCTGTATTTCAGCAAGGCTAGGAAGTCTAGGCAATTGCATAGATCGAGGGTGCATTGTATCAGCCTGTTTTGTATGATTATTTATGAATTGCAGAATTATATAACAAATAGCTTAAGGAAATCTTAAGAGAATAAAAAAACTTAAGTAATTGGCAGTGTTACGCCTTGCTGGCCCTGATATTTTCCTTCTCGGTCTTTATAAGAAGTCTCACACTCCTCATCGGACTCTAGGAATAGCAATTGTGCAACCCCTTCATTGGCATAAATTTTAGCAGGTAGTGGGGTGGTATTGGAAAATTCCAGAGTGATATGTCCTTCCCATTCGGGCTCAAGCGGCGTGACATTAACAATAATACCGCAGCGCGCGTAAGTGGATTTGCCTACGCAGAGAACCAGGATATTGCGTGGGATACGGAAATATTCAATGCTGCGGGCCAAGGCAAAGGAATTAGGGGGGATAATGCAAACATCCGATGTGAGGTCAACAAAGCTGTGCTCAGAGAAATTTTTAGGGTCAACGATGGCTGAATTAATATTGGTGAAAATTTTGAATTCATTGGCGCAGCGTATATCGTAACCATAGCTTGAGGTACCATGAGAAATGATTTTACCTGTAGAGCCAGTGCGTAATTGTTGAGGTTCAAAAGGAGTAATCATGGCGTGTTGTTCTGCCATGCGGCGAATCCATTTATCGGCTTTGATACTCATTGGTTTTCTGTTCCTTAATCATTCTTAATGACAATGGTAGGAAACTTACCCGATTCACTCTGACCTTGCAAGGCGAGTTTTGTCATTATACGTTTTGCAATGTCACGATAAAGCAGGGTATTTGCGCTTTCAGGTTCTGCAATCACGGTGGGTTTACCATTGTCTGCTTGTTCACGAATATGAATATCTAACGGTAATTTGCCTAATAATTCGATAGCGTATTGTTCTGCCATCTGCATACCGCCGCCTGTTCCAAAAATAGGTTCTTGATGACCACATTGAGAACAAATATGGAGACTCATGTTTTCGATGATGCCTAATACGGGTACATTCACTTTGCGAAACATTTCATAGGCACGTCTTGCATCCAATAACGCTAAATCTTGAGGTGTTGTTACAATGACAGCACCTGTCACTGGAATTTTTTGGGCGAGAGTGAGTTGGATATCGCCAGTGCCAGGGGGTAGATCAATGACTAGATAATCCAAGTTATCCCACAGTGTATCATTCAGTAATTGCTGTAATGCCATACTGACCATGGGGCCTCGCCATACCATTGAAGATGTTTCGTCAATCAAATAACCAATAGACATAGATTGAATGCCATGTGCCATGACAGGGAACATGGTTTTTTTATCTTTCATGTCAGGGCGTGTTGTCACACCCAACATTAAAGGTTGGCTGGGCCCATAAATGTCAGCATCTAAAATTCCCGTACGTGCACCTTCTTGAGACAAAGCGAGTGCCAAGTTGACTGCTGTCGTTGATTTTCCTACGCCACCTTTGCCAGATGCGATAGCAATAATATTTTTTATGTTAGGCAATTGATTCATTGTCACTCTTAAATTAAATTTGAAATACTGTTTCTAGTTTTTTTTCAGCCGCTCTATTTTTCAAGCTAACATAACATGGCAGACCATTTTGGTAAGGAGGATAATCTTCTCCTTGAATGAGCGGTGTTAAATAGTGACGACATTTTTCTGTAATGTTAAAACCATCTTCACTGATATAATCGCGTGGCATTTTTACTTCTACGTTTGCAACTTTTTCCAGTGGAGCTTCGCCAATTACCCAATGATAAGGATGATTAGATTCGCGTACAATGATGGGCATCACAGCATTTTTTCCTGCTAAAGCAAATTCAACAGCGGCTTTACCTAAGGCATAAGCTTGTTCCACATCTGTTTTGGATGCAATGTGCCTTGCTGCGCGCTGTAAATAATCTGCTAATGCCCAATGATATTTAAGACCGAGTTTTTCTTTGATGAGGTTAGCAATCATCGGCGCAACACCGCCTAATTGCTTATGACCAAAAGCATCTACTAAACCTGATTCAGAAACAAAGGTGCCATCTTGATTATGTAGGCCTTCCGATACCACAATCGAGCAAGAACCATAGTCTTTAACACATTCAGCAACGCGCTTTAAAAAAGCATCCGGT
>JBGAPT010000026.1:0-27316 GCA_044221135.1 Gammaproteobacteria bacterium | reverse complement strand
CCTGAGGATTTAAGTAATGATATGCATTTTTCAGTATGTTTAATGTGATATCGAGTCCATCTTTTCCTGCAGCTAAGCCTATGTTCGGTTCATGTAGATATTCAATAGGTAGAGCAGTCATGTCTGCTGCATCGACATACGGTGGATTGCTGACAATGATATCGTATTTTAATTTTGGTAAATCAGTGAATAAATCAGAATGATGCAAAATTACCTGGTCTGTTACATCATGGCGTAACACATTTATTTTAGCGACGGCTAGTGCATCAGTAGAAATATCACTTGCATGCACAGTGCTATCAGGAAATGCTTTAGCGCAAGCAATGGCAATGCAGCCACTGCCTGTGCATAAATCTAAAGTAGTCTGTACTTTGTCAGCCTCAATCCAAGGTTCAAATTGATTTCTAATTAATTCAGCTATAGGGGAACGTGGAATAAGCACACGTTCATCGACATAAAAAGATAAGTCTGCAAACCAAGCTTCATGAGTTAGGTAGGGCACAGGCAATCGTTTAGAGACACGGCGCTCAATTAGTTGAGAAATTTTTTCACGCTCAGTTTGCGTTAAATGGGCATCCAGTATGCTACGATCAATATCGTGCGGTAAATGAAGAGTAGTTAAGACCAATGCAACAGCTTCATCCCATGCACTATCAGTGCCATGGCCATAGCTCAGACCTGCTTCATTAAAGCGGCTGGTTGCCCAGCGTAAAAAGTCACAAATGGTGCTAAGATTGCTATGGTCACTCATGGATGTTACCTCATCTGAAATAGACAACTATTCAGGATTTCCTGCTGAAAAACGCGGAAACTCCTTTCTTGTTTAACTGCTGACGACTATTCTACTCATTTGTGGGCTAAAGTGTATAATCCTAAATCGGGAAGTAAGAATACCATAACTAATCATTTTTTGTACACTCGATGGAGAAAAGTCATGTTTAACGCTAATTTAGAAAACAGGGACACTATGAAACCTAATACTCATTCAATCAATAACAAGACGATTCAAACCATTTTTGACAAAGCAGATTGTATTCATGATTTACAAACAGTTGAAAATGCACTGGATCAAATGGCCAATGCGATTAATAAAAAATTAAAAGATGCTAATCCATTGGTTATTTGTGTCATGGTAGGTGCGCTTATCCCAGGTGGACATCTACTAACACGTTTAAATTTTCCATTAGAAATCGATTATATTCATGCTACACGTTATCGCAATGAAATCAGGGGTGGTGATTTGCATTGGCTAGTGGAGCCGCGGCAATCATTAGAAAATCGCACTATATTATTGGTAGATGATGTGATGGATGGCGGTTTAACGCTGGCTGCGATTATTGATTATTGTAAACAGGCTGGGGCTAAGGAAGTTTATTCGGCAGTGATTGTGAATAAAGTTCGTGTACGAGAGCCGGGTGTGAATTTTGAGCCTGATTTTATTGGATTAAATACGGAAGATCGGTTTATATTTGGATTTGGGTTAGATTATAAAGGTTATTTGCGTAATGCACCTGGCATTTATGCAGTCGCAAAAGAACATGAAATGTAAAAATGGAAAAGGATGATAAATAATGGGATGGCTTTGGATAGCAGCATTTTTAGGTTATGTGAGTACATTGGCTTATCAACGCGCGACGTTACCTGTTTGGACATTAGCTTCAGCTTTGTTTTTAGTGCTGCTGACTATACTAAGCCAGACATCATTCTGGATATTAAGCGTTTATTGGTTGATTTTCGCCATCATTATTATTCCACTTTATGCGACAGGATTGCGTTATCGATTTATTACCCGTCATCTATTGAATTTTTATCGAAATCATATGCCAACCATGTCAAGTACGGAAAGTGAAGCACTGGTAGCAGGTACGGTTGGATGGGAGGGCGAGTTATTTCAGGGTAACCCCAATTGGGAAAAATTATTAAGCTATCCTAAGCCTACTCTATCTGCAGAAGAACGTGATTTTTTGAATGGGCCGGTTACAACACTTTGCGCGATGATCAATGATTGGGAAATTACACATCATTTAGCAGACTTGCCTCCGCACATGTGGCAATTTCTTAAAGATGAAGGTTTTTTTGCTCTCATTATTCCTAAAGAATACGGTGGTAAAGCATTTTCAGCGTATGCTCACTCACAAGTATTGACGATGGTTTATAGTATCAGTGCATCTGTTGGGTCCACTATTGCAGTGCCTAATTCATTAGGGCCTGCTGAATTACTTTTACATTATGGTACTGAAGAACAAAAAAATTATTATTTACCACGTTTGGCGCAAGGTATAGAAGTGCCTTGTTTTGCGCTGACAGGATTGGAAGCGGGTTCTGATGCTGGTGCAATGACAGATAAAGGTATTATCTGCTGGGGTGAGCATGAAGGGAAAAAAATAATCGGCATACGCCTTTCTTGGAATAAACGCTATATTACATTGGCGCCTATAGCGACAGTGATTGGGCTTGCTTTCAAATTGTATGATCCCGAACATTTACTGGGTAGTCATAAAAATTTGGGGATTACTTGTGCGCTCATTCCTAGAGACACAGCGGGCATTACAATTGGCCGCCGTCATTTTCCATGTAATGCTGTATTTCAAAATGGGCCCACTCAAGGTAAAGATGTGTTCATCCCAATGGATTGGATTATTGGCGGGCCTAAAATGGCAGGGCAGGGTTGGCGAATGTTGATGGAGTGTCTGGCTGCAGGCCGTGCTATTTCTTTACCTGCCAGTGCAATAGGAGGCGGGAAAATGGTGGCATTTACAACGGGCGCTTATGCACGTATTCGTCGTCAATTTAAAATGCCTATTGGTCGTTTTGAAGGGATAGAAGAAGTATTGGCACGTATTGCAGGCTACACTTATTTGATGGATGCAACGCGTACATTCACGGCAGCTGTTATTGACACAGGTGAAAAGCCTGCTGTGGCATCTGCTATTACTAAATATCACGTTACTGAATTAGGACGTACAGTGATTGAAGATGCGATGGATATACATGGCGGTAAGGGCATTTGTTTAGGTCCTAACAATTATCTGGGTCGGTTTTATCAATCCATGCCTATTGCGATTACAGTTGAGGGCGCTAATATTTTGACGCGTAGTCTGATTATTTTCGGGCAAGGTGCGATGCGCTGTCATCCTTATATTTTGGCAGAGTTTAATGCAGCTTCGCTGGAAGATGAAAATCAGCGTTTACGTGAATTTGATAAATCAGTCATGGGGCATATTGGTTTTACTATTACACAATTTTTTCGTACGCTTGTACTTGGGCTAACAAGTGCTAAAATCGTGAAAGCACCTAAGGTTGTTACTAAACGTTATTTTCAACAAGCAACGCGTTTTAGCGCAGCTTTTGCGATGTTGTCAGATATTTCACTTTTAGTATTAGGTGGTTCATTGAAACGTAAGGAAAGTATTTCGGCACGTTTAGGCGATATTTTAAGTTATCTGTATTTACTATCTGCTGTTCTGAAACAGTATCAAGATCAAGGCAGTCATTCAGAGGATTTACCTGTAGTACGGTGGGCAAGTTTGACTTGTCTGTTTGAAATTCAAGAAGGGATTGACGGATTATTGACGAACTTTCCTAATCGTTGGCTGGCTCGTTTTTTACGAGTATTGATTTTTCCAGTTGGCATGTGTTTTTCAAGACCCGATGATAAATTAGGATTTAAAGCAGCACAACTCTTGTTGGCGTCTACATCAACCCGTGCACGTTTAACGGAAGGAGCTTTTACTGGAGAGGTTTCTAATAATTTATTGGCGATTGTGCAAGATGCGTTGCAAAAAGTAATTGCGGCTGAGCCTGTTGAGAAAGCGATTAAAATAGCAGTGCATGATAAGTTAATTAAAGGTGAAACGCTTGTTGAGCAGGGTAGAGCGGCTTTAGAGAAGGGTATTATTTCAGACGCTGATCTGATTGTATTGTTGGTGGCAGAAAAAGCAAGAGAAGAGGTCATTAAAGTGGATGATTTTGCGCCAGAGGAGCTTGTGTGCTCGATTTTGTAGTTTTAGCTTTAATTAGTTTTTGTTTGTGTTATCTCCTTCGTGTTATCTCTCTTGTGTCATCCCCGCGAAAGCGGGGACCCATTCAGCAAATATCGTTAAAGGATAGCGCAGTACAATAAAAATTGAATTATCAAGAAATAATACAGATCAAGAGACAAGTTATAATGGGTTCCCGCCTTCGCGGGAATGACATATTAAGGGAAACGGAAATAATACAGTGATAGCGAAAAATACGGTGATAACGAAGTGAGAAAGGTAAGCTAATATGTGGAAATCAGTTTAAATTAAAAACTACCAGATCAAGCGGACGAGCAATTTTATGTCTAAAAACTTACACCACAAAAAAAACTGGCTTTTTATTTATTTATTCGCTTTAACGGGTTTGTTTATTCTCTTGGAAATCAGCTTTTTTATTCAGGCCAGCAGTCTTTATCTGGGCGTTTTTAAAATCGTAACTTATCATTTGAAAATTCCTGTTACTGTTTTTCCTGGCATTGCTTATTTTTTATTGATGCAATTATTTATTCATTTAGCTTATGTGTTATTTATTGGGAGCTTAGCATTTTTAGTCGGCACTGCTTTGCGTCGCACGCAAACACAGATCGAAAAAATAGGTATTCTATTATGGGTTATGGGTATTTCTATTATCTTATTAGCTAACCAATATTTTTATCCAGATTCAAAATTTGCCATTCTCACTGGAAGTATTTTTTTACCTGTGATCGCAGAGATTCTTTTGATTATTTTGATGGTTATTTTCAGTGCGGCAATTTTATGTGCTCTGTATGGCTTATTAACGAGTAAGCATTGCTTTTTCATAATCAGCATCTTGCTTATTCTGACTTCTTTCATCACGGTTGATCATTATTATCATGCCGCTCGCATCCAAAGCGCAGCCACAGCTTCTAAACCTAATATTATTATCATCGGTGTTGATGCCGTGCGTCCTGATTTTCTAGGATTTTTTGGTGGTGAGAATCAAACACCTCATTTTGATGATTTTTTAAATCAGTCTACTGTTTTTTCTGAAGCACTGACTCCATTAGCTAGAACGTATCCTGCCTGGATTAGTATTTTAACGGGTGAGTACCCTAAAAAAAATGGTGTACGTCTCGATTTAGCTGAACATATTCATTTTGATTTGCATGAAACATTACCAGCCATTTTGCAACGAGCAGGTTATCAAACTTTATATGCTACAGATGAAACACGGTTTAGTAATGTCGATCAACATTTTGGTTTTGATCAAGCGATTACTCCACCCATTGGTTTTAATGATTTTTTATTAGGGAGCTTCAATGACTTCCCATTATCTAATTTAGTCGTGAATACTTTTTGGGGTCGATACTTGTTCCCTTATAGTTATGCTAATCGAGCAGCTTATATTACTTATAATCCTACAACGTTTTTAAATTTAATGCGGCCTGTTCTATCAGTATCACATTCCAAGCCAATCTTTCTGGCAGTGCATTTTTGTTTATCGCATTACCCCTACCTTTGGGCTGGACGTCCTAACAATGCATCACCTTTACAAAATTATCAGCAAGCAGTACATCGAGTTGATTTGCAAGTGTATGGCTTATTAAATATTTTAAAGCAAAATAAATTATTAGAGCATAGTGTAGTGGTATTACTATCTGATCATGGTGAAGCATTTGAGTTATCCGGTGATCGTATTACTGAACCTGATTTATTCATTTCAGATGCAATGAAAACGATTCCGCGTTTCTATCCCCCTACTGTTGCTGAAGAGAAAGCAAATCAATCCGCAGGTCATGGAACAGATGTCTTAGGCTTAACGCAGTATCATACTGTTTTAGCATTTAAATTGACGGGTACAAAACCTCAATATAAACGTATTATCTCAGGCAGAGTTTCATTACTTGATATAAAACCAACTCTATTACAATTATTAAATTTGCCTGTTAAGGCGACCGATGGTAAATCATTATTGAACCTTATTTCAAATAAACAGCTGACTGTTTCGATGCAGCCTGATTTTTTTACTGAAACAGATTTTACGCCTGAAGCAGTACGTTCTGTGAATCCTGAAACGAGGAAAGTATTGTTTCAGGGCATTGAATATATCCAAATTAATCCTCTCACGACTCGTCTGAGTATCCGACCCAGCATGGTTAATTTAATTCTTTCTAGTAAACAATATGCCGATTTTTATGGATCTTGGGTTTTGGCACTGTATCCTCAAAATAAACAGTGGATGATGCCTGTTTTAGTGAATTTGGAGAATGGAAAATGGACGACCGATTTGCGTAGTGCTTTTGCCAAGCAAGCGCCAACGCAGCATATGCTACAAGCTTTGAAAAATTTTTATGGACGTGATATTACCCATATTCAACTCGCGATCTAGCCTATTCACCGTAACTGTTCACGGGGTTTTAGAATTTCAAAAAAATGAGATTTGCTGTTTAGAGCGTGAACGCTTACTATTCACCTTATGGATTAGTGGCTTTACATGCAATGCCGGTTCCGTTGCACCACTTGTTGTCTTTTGAATACTGCCCACCTACAAGATAACAATTCCAATTATCTTTACAGATCTCTGGTGTAGTATTTTTTTGATCTTTACAAGCCGATTGTACTGATCCATACCACGACATCATACGAGCGTAAATGGTATCCATATCTTTACACATTGTCATGCCAACAACACTTCCTACTCGATCATTACAATAACATTTTGCTGCTTTTACAAATGAAGAGCAAAATCCTGGGTCAGATGCCTCCACCGCTCCTTGACACGGTGCAGCTGAAGCAATGACAGGTAAAAAACTCCATAAACATGCTAATAATACTATTAAATATTTTTTCATAATAATATTCCTTGTATTAGTAACCACTTTGCAAGATATTTTAAGAAACGTTTGTTTGTCTTCACTAAAAAACATAGCATGGCATTTTATTACATCATTCTAATGTGCTAAGGTTTTTGTGGAATAACGAAAAGGTTAGTATCAACAGTTTTTAAGTCACATGCGGCCCCAGTTTCACTACACAGTCTGCCTAGATGATCCTGGCCACCCATCAGATAACAACTCCACTCATCCATACAGGTTTCAACTGAGACATTAGATTGCGATACACAGGCTTCTTTCACCGATGGATAGCTTTTCAATATCCAACTATAAATCGAATTTATATTGTTGCAGCTGAAAAAGCCTGAAACGGTTCCTAATTGTTCATAACAATAACATATCTGCGCTGCTCTAAATGAAGGACAAAATGATGGGTCAGATGTATCCAATGCTCCTGGGCACTGCGAAGCTGGAAGTCCATTCACAGCAATAGGTAAAAAGCTCCATAAACATGCCAACAATATGATTAGATTTTTTTTCATGAGATAGCCTTCTGTTAAGTAATAAAAATTCATTTACTTACTTTTCAACGCATCTCTGGCAAACAATGTGGCTGGAATAATCTATATGCCGCAGCTTGTTTAAATTATAGCACCTCTATTGCATTTGTGGTTTCAATCCATTTTTATACACAATTTTTAAAAAACTAGGCGTATGTTCAATTTTTCATTATATGTTTTCACTAAAGTTGTTTTATTTTTCGCAAGTTATTGAAAAATATAACATGTTTACTTCTGTTCACTTTGTGTTCTGAAAGCCATGGAGCTTATGTTTGCTAGACTTAGCGTAGTTTTCTATAGGTTAATAACAGAGTTACCCACAGAAACTGTGGGTAACTTTTCCGTTAAATACTGAGGTTAAAAGATTCAGAAAAGACTTCTGGCATAAAAATGACTTTTCATCATATACTTTGCGCTACTCTCTTTGTAAACAAAGGAAAAGGAGACCGCATGGCTGCGTTGGATATTGCTTTGCTACTCATATTAGTACTTGGGCTAGCTTATATACAAGCACCCGTTGTACTGTGGGTTTCTCTAATCGTTGTAGGGTTGGTGTTAGCAGGTCTTTTTGGAACGCTTTCTTTTTTAACGCTGAGTATTTTTTGGTTATTGTTTATTGCAGCTGTATTACTTGTGAGTTTGAAACAACTTCGTCAACGTCGCCTCATCAAACCTCTTATTCAACGATTACAAAAACGTATGCCGCCTATTAGTGATTCCGAGCGTATCGCTATTGAATCAGGAGATATATGGTGGGAAAAAGATTTATTCAGCGGTCATCCCCAATGGAAAAAATTACTGGCTATACCTAAACCCACATTAACGTCCGAAGAACAAGCATTCATCGATAATCAGGTTGACACGGTATGCAGTATGGCCAGTGACTGGGAGATTGTGAATGATTTACAAGATTTACCCAAAGAAATGTGGGATTATTTTAAGCAGGAAGGTTTTTTTGGCTTAGTGATTCCTAAAGAATACGGTGGGCGTGGTTTTTCAGCGTTGGCGCATTCGACGATCGTCACTAAAATTGCAACACATAGTCTTACGATGGCCGTGAATATGATGGTGCCTAATTCGTTAGGTCCTGCAGAGTTATTATTGCACTATGGCACACCTGAACAAAAAAAATATTATTTACCTCGCTTGGCGCAAGGTGAAGAAATTCCCTGTTTTGCTTTAACAGGCCCTGAGGCGGGTAGTGATGCAGGTTCTATTACCGATAGTGGCATTGTTTGTTATGGTGAGCATGAAGGCAAAAAAGTATTAGGTATGCGGTTAACGTGGGACAAACGTTATATTACATTAGCGCCTATTGCGACTGTATTAGGTTTAGCTTTTCGTCTTTACGATCCTGAAAATTTATTGGGTGGTAACGTCGATTTAGGTATTACACTCTGTCTAGTGCCTACATCACATCCAGGTGTTGAAATAGGTCATCGCCACTATCCTTTGTGTCTAGCTTTTTTAAATGGTCCAACACAGGGTCAAGATGTTTTTGTTCCTCTTGATTGGATTATCGGTGGTGTAGAAAAAATAGGGCAGGGATGGCAAATGTTAATGGAATGCCTTTCTATCGGCCGTGCTATTTCTTTACCAGCCTTAAGCAGCGCATGTGGTAAATTATGCTATCGCATGACAGGTGCTTATGCGCGTTTACGTAAACAATTCAATATACCTATTGCTCAATTTGAAGGTGTAGAGGAAGCACTCAGTCAAATGGCAGGCTTTGCCTATCTTTTGGAAGCAACGCGTGTGATGACAGGCGGTGCAGTTGATCAGGGTATTAAACCGGCTATTGCGTCAGCTATTGCAAAATACCACATGACAGAAATGGCAAGGAAAGTGATGAATCATGCGATGGATATACATGGAGGCCATGGTATTCAAGCGGGACCTCGTAATTTTTTGGCATTGCTTTATACAGCAGCGCCCATCGGTATCACTGTTGAAGGCGCCAATATTTTAACACGCAATTTAATTATCTTCGGACAAGGCGCTATACGTTGTCATCCTTATATTTTAAAAGAAGTCAGTTTATTAACAGAAGGTGAGAGTGAACAAAATTTAATGCAGTTAGATCGTTTGCTGATGTCACATATAGGCTATGTGATTAGTAATGTAGTTCGTTGTGTTGTGAGTGGTTTGACGGGTGCGCATTTGATTTTTGCGCCAGTGAGAGGCCCTGTTGCGCGTTATTATCGACAATTAACACGAATGAGCAGTGCTTTAGCATTATTATCCGATATGTGCATGCTGATATTAGGTGGTCATCTTAAACGTAAAGAACGTATCTCTGCACGTTTAGGGGATATTTTAAGCCAACTTTATTTAGCCTCAGCTGTTTTAAAATATTTTAATGATCAAGGTCAGCCTGCTTCAGACGTGAATTATGTAAAATGGTGTGTGCAAACATGCTTAGCGGATATTCAACTTGCGTGTGATGACTTGCTCGCTAATTTTCCGATCGCGTGGTTGGGGAAAATCTTGCGATGGATACTTTTTCCATGGGGTACCTCTTATCGTAAGCCTAAGGATGATTTATCTCATCGTCTTGTTGATCCTATGCTTGAACCTTCTGATTTGCGTGAACGGTTAACACGTTATTGTTATATTGCAAGTGATCCTCATGAATTCCAGTAAGCGTATAAGAAGGCATTAGCAGTTCAACAAATAGTCCTCTCTGAAACTTCGAAAGTACGTACGAGAAGGTAAAATTGTATGAAACGAATGCACGGTGCAAATAGCTGTTGCAAGAAATGTATTAACTGAAAATGAAAAACAAATGTTGCATGCATTTCTTGTTCTTCATCAGGAAATTATACGGGTGAATGAATTCTCATTCGATCTCCATTCTATAGTGACTTAACGTGAGAAGGAAGAATAGCGATGGAAAAAATGAAACCTAAAGATGTGTATATTGTCGATGGAGCACGTACGCCTTTTTTAAAAGCGCGTAGTAAACCCGGCTCCTTATCTGCATCGGATTTAGCTGTTCAAGTGGGGCGTGAGTTATTAGCAAGACAACCGTTTGCACCCACTGATTTAGGTGAAGTGGTGCTTGGCTGTGTGATGCCCAGTGCAGAAGAAACGAATATTGCACGCATTGTTGCGTTGCGTTTAGGTTGTGGTAAAACGATGCCTGCCTGGACTGTGCAGCGTAATTGCGCCTCTGGTATGCAGGCTATCGATAGTGCTGCAAAGGATATTATGATGGGTCGGCACGATCTTGTTTTAGCGGGTGGGACGGAAGCAATGAGTAGAGCGCCTCTATTATATAATCAGTCGATGGTCAATTGGTTAGCGGGCTTATGGGCATCTAAAAATTGGGTAGATAAAATAAAGCAACTTGTTAAATTTCGACCTGGTTATTTATCACCCGTGATTGCTTTACTTAAAGGTTTAACAGATCCTATCGTTAATCTTTCCATGGGACAGACAGCAGAAAATCTGGCTTACCGTTTTGATATTAGCCGTGAAGAAATGGATTTATTTTCTTTAGAAAGTCATCGTCGTGTTTCTGTGGCGCAAGATAGTAAATTGTTAAATGAAGTATTGTCTGCATTTAGCCCTACCGGCGAGTATTTTTTAGAAGATGATGGTGTAAGACGAGATACCACGCTTGAAAAATTAGCGAGTTTAAAACCTATTTTTGATAAAAAATTTGGAAATGTCACCGCGGGTAATAGTTCGCAAGTCACAGATGGTGCTGCATTAGTATTGCTTGCTTCTAGAGAAGCTATTCTAAAATACAATTTGCCGGTGCTTGCACGAATTGTTGATACGGAGTGGGCGGGTGTGGATCCTGCAGAGATGGGGTTAGGTCCTGTTTATTCAACCGTACAATTGTTAAAACGCTGTCATTTACAGCGTGAAGATATTGATTATTGGGAAATTAATGAAGCATTTGCTGCGCAAGTATTAGGTTGTTTAGCCGCTTTTGAAAGTGAGGACTACTGTCGTGATTATTTGGGGCTTGCGACTGCGTTTGGGAAAATAGATCCCAACCATTTAAATATTGATGGCGGTGCAGTGGCCTTAGGTCATCCTGTAGGTGCAAGTGGTGCGCGAATTGTTTTGCACTTAGCACATGTTTTAAAACGCGAAGATGCTAAACGGGGTGTTGCAACAATTTGTATTGGTGGTGGTCAGGGCGGTGCAATGTTAATTGAAAATACTTCAGAGGTGCGCGGATGAAACATTATAACCATTGGCGTTTAGAAGGCGATAAAAATCAAATTTTATGGCTATTTTTTGATAGACAAAATGCATCAGTGAATACGATTAATCATGAAGTCATGGAGGAATTGTCTGACATCTTAGGTACTTTAGAAACGAGCAAAGAGTATAAAGGTGTTGTGATTGCATCGGCCAAAAAACAGGGTTTCATTGCGGGTGCAGATATTTCACAATTCGGTCAATTTAAAAATATGGAGGAAGCGATTGATTTGTTACGACGCGGCCAATTGATTTTTGATCGAATTGAAAATTTAAATATACCAACGGTTGCATTGATTGATGGTTTTTGTTTAGGCGGTGGTTTGGAACTAGCACTGGCTTGTCGATATCGTGTTGCAGAAGAAGGTAGCAAAACACGATTGGGTTTACCTGAAGTTAAATTAGGTATACATCCAGGATGGGGTGGTACAGTGCGTTTACCTCGTTTAATCGGTGCGCCTAAAGCGTTGAATATGATTCTCTCGGGACATACGGTCACAGGAAAAGCGGCAGCTAAATTAGGCATTGTCGATGTGAGTGTGCCTAAGCGTCATTTAGTTGCAGCGGCCACTTATTATGCCTTGAAATCAGCAAAACCACGTGCCATAACGAAAATAAATCAGCTTATTAACAATAAACTTTCACGCACTTTATTAGCAACGTATTTGCGAAAAAAATTACGTGAAAAAGTAAGCCCCGAGCATTATCCTTCCCCTTTTCAAGTGATCGATAACTGGGAGCAGCTTGGCGTGAATGGTGATGCGCCGATGGAAAAAGAAGCCAAAACATGCGGAAAATTGTTTTTTAGCGAAACATCAGAAAATTTAGTACGTGTATTCTTTTTGCAAGAACGATTAAAAAGTCTAGGCAAAGAATCGCGTTTTGAAGCGAAGCATGTGCATGTAGTGGGTGCTGGTACGATGGGCGGTGATATTGCTGCTTGGTGTGCATTACAAGGTATGCGGGTGACGCGATATTTGAAAATTTAAGCGCAAAACAAGCTTTATTTAAATTACTTGAAAGCCAGGCTAAACCACAAGCTATTTTAGCGACAAATACCTCCAGTATTCCTTTGGATGATATTAACAGTGTCATGCAAACACCTGAACGGTTAGTGGGCATTCATTTTTTTAATCCTGTTGCAAAAATGTTATTAGTAGAAATTGTCACAGGTAATCACACAGCGGCAAATGTTGCTGAAAATGCAATTGCTTTTGCACGCAAAATTGATCGTTTGCCTTTGCCTGTCAAGAGCATTCCAGGCTTCCTGGTGAACCGTGTGTTAATGCCTTATTTATTAGAGAGCGTAACGTTGCTTGATGAAGGTATTCCTATGACCATTATTGATAAATCCATGGTTGATTTTGGTATGCCCATGGGCCCTATTGCATTAGCAGATGCTGTTGGACTTGATGTATGTCTTTCTGTTGCAACCTATCTTGGAGGCTATCTTAACACGACTATTCCGCCACGCTTAACTGCATTAATAGATCAGGGGAAATTAGGGCGTAAGACGCGTGAGGGATTTTATAAATACACAAAAACGGGCAAACAAATTAAACCTAAAGTTGAACCGTATGATAAACCCTTAACAGACATTGCCGATCGTTTAGTCTTACGTATGTTAGATCAAGCTTTTGCCTGTTTACGTGATGGCGTGGTAGCAGATGCTGATTTATTAGATGCTGGGATGATTTTTGGGACTGGCTTTGCTCCATTTCGCGGCGGGCCGATGCGTTATGCAAAGACACGTGGTGTCCGTGAATTGTTTGAATTATTTCTTAAACTTCAGGAAGAACGTAATGAGAAAACGGATAAATTGATGAAGTGGGAGTTGATATAATACGTTTACTTCTAACGCAATCGGGTAAGATTATACAAATATACTTAACAATCACGTTTATTTACTTTAAGATAAAGCCATATTTTTAACACATCTAGGCTTTAACATGAGTAACATACAACGGCAGCAAAATAAATACGGACAAAAAATTTGGGTTGATATAGATACTCATATTGGCCAAGCTATCGTTAAAAAAGGTATTTATGATGAAAAAGCGGTTTACTATATTGATGCTATTTTAAAAACGCTGAAGGACCCTGTGTGTCTGGATATTGGTTCGCATATTGGTAATCATGCGTTGGTCATGTCTAGATACAGTCAAATGGTTTATTGTTTTGAACCGCAGCCAGATTATATTGAATTGTTAGTCAAAAATATTCAAGAAAACAAACTAGAAAATATAAAGATATTCCCTCATGGCTTGTCAGATAAAAATGAAACACTGACTTTTTATAAAGAGGGCTCTACTTTTGTCTCTCATTTGCAAGCTCAAAATTCATCAGTTGATACATTGGTTGTCAAGATAGGCGATGAAGTGTTATTGGAGAATCATATAAAAAAAATTCATTTCATTAAAATTGATATTGAAGGGTTTGAAGCACGTGCATTGCTTGGTTTAAAAAATTCAATTCGTGATTCACAGCCCATTGTGATCATGGAATGGAATAATAATATTACTCGCGAGCAATTTAAAGAATACGATCTATTTAATACGGTGTTTGCTAATTATAAAGTACTGGCTATTTCGCATAATCATCATAAAACATATTGGGGCAATAAGTGGTATTCGCAGATTCTGCGATTTTTTTATCGCAAAGTGGTTGGTAAACGACAAGCTATTTTAACATTTAATCCTGCATTGGATTATACTAACGTAATATTAATTCCAGTGTCGGCTAGCAAAGATATTCAGTGGTAATTAAAAATTTTAAATCCATTTAATATTACACCCGACACTCGGTTTTTGATTCTCTTCCATAGGTTGATTAGTTAATACTGAATCCAATGCCTGCGTTAGCTCTTTTCCTGTGATCGGCTGATTATTTCCAGGTGTTGAATCATCAAAGCGTCCGCGATAAACGCAAGCAAGAGTTGCATCAAATAGATAAAAATCAGGTGTACACGCTGCTTGATATGCTTTTGCGACAGATTGAGTCTCGTCATATAAATAGGGAAATGTATAATGATGTATCTCTGCCTCTTTGCGCATATGCTGAGGGCTATCTGCCGGATAATTTTTGACGTCATTTGAACTGATCGCAATAAAGGCGATTCCTTTTTTTTGATATCTATTCGCTATTTCGACCAGCTTTGTCTGAATATGTTTGACATAGGGGCAGTGATTGCAAATAAACATAATGACAGTAGCCGTATTTGATTTTAATTCTTGTAGTGAAGCTTGTTTTCCCGTGCGGGTATCCAGTAATTTAAAATCAGGGGCTATTGTGCCTAAGGGGAGCATGGTTGAGGCTGTTTCTACCATGGATAACTTCCTTTTTGAGTTATTAAAAACGCAGGATGCCATAAGAAATGTTTTATTTCTATATCCATAGGTGCTTTTGTAAAGAAAATTGATAATAGCCAAGAAAAGACGCGCGCGGGCACGGGCACGATTCAGTCTGTGGTAACTGCTGAACAGTTACAAATTTTTACGAATAAAAATTTTGCCTTCAGATAGAAATAGTTTATCCTAGGAGCTCAGTAAAACAGGAATATTCAATGAAAATTATTAAAAAACTGGCCTGGTTGTTAATGGCCACAGGATGTACAGGTTCAGTCATGGCTTCCGGTTTTCAATTATGGGGACAAGATGCTGGGAGTATCGGTAATTACCACGCAGGCCGTGCTGCTATTGCTGAAGATGCGAGTACGAACGTTTATAACTCTGCTGGATTAACTCGTATTCATAATCAGCAACTTTTATTAGGTATAGTGCCTACAACGATGGATATCCGGTTTCGTGGAACTGTTGCAGTAAATACACTAGGTACGGGGCCGCAAGCTGTCACAGCCCAGGGCGGTACGTTTAATTTTTTACCTTATGAACACTATGCAGCGCCTTTGGCTGATAATTTAGTGTTTGGTTTAAGTGCGACGATGCCTTACAGTTCTAAAACAAATTATGGGTTAACGTCAAATGCCCAATATGCTGCAACCTTATCTTCTATTCAAGTCATTGATGTGGCGCCTTCGCTGGGTTTTGCTTATAACGATAAAATCTCTGTTGGCTTTGGTCTGGATTTGGAGCATGCGCGAGGTGAATTCGATTATAGCGTTACCTCAGCCGTGCCTGCTACAAATACGTTGACTAAAAATACGGGCTCGAGTTATGGCTATGGGTATCATGTTGGCATTTTGTATTCCGCTTCAGAGAACACGCGAATGGGCTTTCATTTTCTCTCACAAGTGAAACATCATTTGCATGGCGGTAGCAGCAATTTTTCAGGTCCCCTGGCAAACAATGGCACAGGAGGCATTCAGTATACCAATACTTTTAAAGCCAATGTGACTCTACCTTCAGTCACTACTTTAAGTGTTTTTCATACTCTAAATCCTGCCTGGGATATCATGGGAACGGTTGTCTATACACAATGGAATGTTTTCAATCAATTGGTTTTACAAAACGTGGCGGGTATCAGTGGTGGTGTAAGCACCAATGGTATTCTTGTGACGATGCCAGAAAATTATCGTAATACATGGAATTATGCAGTCGGTGCCAATTACCATATTAATGAAAAATGGTTTATTCGTGCGGGCGCCGGGTATGATGAAACACCTTCGAATAATGCATATCGTAATCTACAATTCCCTGACAGTAATCAAATTGCTATTGCGCTAGGTACGCACTTTCAAGCGACTCAAACCTTAGGATTTGATTTAGGCTGGACGCACCTTTTTGCCCAGAATGCGAGGATTAACAATTTGTCACAGCCTGTAGGTGATCAAGTGACTACAACGAATGGATCTATTGCAGCTAGCACAGATGTGTATGGGCTAGGGTTGAAGTGGGATATTATTTAGTGGTATTTGCACGATGGGTCCCCGCCTTCGCGCACTATTGTCCCATAAATCGATATCATAATGACACGGCCTTCATTCAAATATGTGATGCTCTAGGCCGTAGGCCGTCAGAAATTAACCCAGGCTAAGGGCGCGTTTTTTGCGCCCGCCGGCCTGGGTAATGAATTCCCCAACAACACAAGCGCTGAAAGCGCGCTGGGTTATAATCATAGATATTTTTCGTCATAATTAATTTTATAAGCCAGTAATAATTTTTTTAGCTCATCTTTAAATGAGAGTGTTTTATGATGATTTTCTTAATTTTCAATATATTTTATAACTGCATCAATACTAGATTGACTAACACTAAATGCACCATAGCCATATAGAGTTGTGATAATGATTGTGACATGATTTTTTCCTGTTGGTCATCTGACGCGCTTTCAGCGCTTGTGTTGTTGGGGAATTCATTACCCAGGCCGGCGGGCGCAAAAAACGCGCCCTTAGCCTGGGCTAATTTCTGACGGCCTACGGCCTGAAGCACCACATATTTGAATGAAGATTGTGTGATTATGATATCGATTTATCGGACAATAGTGCGCTTTCGCGGGGATGATACACATTCGTGAGGATACCTCAGATTGCAAGGAGGGATGAATAAGCGTTACTTTTTAATGAACAGCTATCATTTCGCCACCATCCGTTGCTTTTAACCGGATAAAAATAAGTGCAGATAACAGAGTAATAATACCCATTGCTAGAAAAGTTTTATGAAAAACAGGCGTTGTTAAAGAAAATGCTGTTTGATTAATTAACGAAAAATGCTGTAAAAATAGCGCGCTCACAGCAACGCCAAAGCTTTGTGCTAATTGTTGTAATGTACTGATAATACTTGTTGCGGGACTGAGATCTTCAACACTGATTCCTGTATAAGCCAAAGAATTCATTCCGCTATATTGTAAAGAAATTAAAAAACCGAATATAAAAGTTAATCCTCCAATACTATAAAATGAAGTATGGCTATTAACAAAATAAAATGAACAAATGGATGCGCTGAGCAGTATAGTATTACCAATCAATAATTTTTTATATCCAAATAAACGTAATATTCTGAGTGTAAAGGGCCTGACTAGTATAATGCCTAATGCGAGAGGGGCGAGCAGTATTCCTGAAGTTTGGGCAGGATAATGAAGACCGATTTGTAATAATAAAGGAACCACAAAAGGTACTCCACCAAAACCCAATCGACAAAATAAATTACCAAGAACGGAGATCCTGAAAGTGCGAATTTGTAATAAAGCGGATTTGACTATAGGATATTTTCTGTGACGTGAGTGCCAAAAATAACATAACAAAAGCAAAAATGAATAGAACGTAATATACAAAGCAGTTGATCGTGCTAAAGTAGATTCACTAAAAGCGGATAACCCAAATGTAAATCCTGCTAAACTGCCACCAAATAGAATAAAACCTATTTTATCTAAAGGGGGTACTTTTCTAGGTGCATCGTTTTCAATCCAGCAGAATGCAAGCGCAATAGATAATAACCCTACTGGAATATTGATCCAAAAAATCCAGCGCCATGAGAAATAATAGGTAATAAATCCACCGAGCACAGGGCCTAGCATGGTGCCTAATGAAGCAATAATTGCAATCCGACTCATCGCTGTGATGACTTCGTAACGCGCAAAAGTGCGTAGAATAATTAAGCGTCCTAGAGGTAGCGCAAGCGCCCCGCCGAAACCTTGCACTGTACGAGCAATCACTAATTCAATTAAATTATGGGCAAAACCACACCAAAGCGAACTGATGATAAAAATAAATATCGCACTGATAAATATACGTCTCATTCCCCATTTATCCCCAATCCAACCACTAATAGGGATAAAGATCGCAAGACTTAATAGATAACTGATAAGGGCGATTTTTAAGTCGATAGGATTTACATTTAAGCTGTGTGACATGGTAGGGATAGCAGTGTTTATGACGGTGGTGTCGAGTGCTTCCATGAATAAAGCAAGGGAGACAGTGAGTAAAATCATATAGCTTTGTAAGCTGTATTTTTTTAAAAATCGATTAAGCATATTTACCTCTAAAGTGCTGAGTAGTGACAAACTGATTTAATTCGATTCTTTAGAAAAAAATAATCCTAACTTCGTTCTCCGCCAAAGAATATCATCTGCTGTTCTTGCCCATTCATATTGAATTAAATACTCTACTTCTTTTTGATATAACCCATTCGAAAAATGATTTCCTAAATCGGATAAATTATTAACGCGATCTAACAATAAATACACACGAGTGCCATAACTTTTGGCATACCGTGTTACGATATCCTCAGGCAACCAAGCAAATTTTTGCTTAAAACGCTTTAAAAAAGCAGCAAAATCATTTTCAGTGAAATCGCCACCTGGTAAAGGTTGGCTGGCTGTCCATTCATCCCCCATCTGAGGAAAATAAGTTTTTAATTTTTCTAATGTTTGCTCAGCAAGCACTCTATGTGTCGTGAGCTTTCCTCCAATGACTGTTAATAAGGGTAAATTATTTTTATTTTCAATCAGCAATTTATAATCCCGTGTGATAGCTGCTTTATTTTTTTTATGACTTTCTTGTAAACAACGTACACCTGAATAGGACCCAATAATGTTTTCTTTTTTGAGTGGTTTTTTAAAGTAGTGATTGATGACATTGCAAAGATAGTCTTTTTCTGCTGTTGTGATTTTTACTGCATCCAGATTTTCATTGAATGCACTATCAGTCGTACCAATGAGAGTATATTGTTCTAGAAAAGGAATTGTAAATATAATACGCTTATCTGTATTCTGCAGAATATAAGCAAAATTTCCTTCATACATTTTAGGCACAATAATATGACTGCCTTTATCCAATTCAATCTCAAATTTTAAATCTGTTGTTGCAATTTTAGTATGTATTTCTTTAACCCATGGACCACCTACGTTAATGAGCGTTTTTGCATATCGATAAAAAATATTTTTTGAGGCAGTATCTTGTAATTCAATTTTCCATGCTGTTCCCTCACGCCGGGCTGAAAGAAAAGTGGTATTTGTTAAAATTTCAGCGCCATTATTTCTTGCTGAAAGTGCATTCGCAATAACTAAACGTGCATCATCTACAAAGCAATCAAAATACGAAAAACCTATTTTTAATGCAGGTAATAAGGCATTACCACGATTATCTTTTTGTAAACTAAGTGTCTTGGAGCCGGGTAAATAACGCCGTTTTGCCAAATGATTGTAAAATAATAATCCCAATCGAATTAACCATGCGGGGCGTAAATGTTTTTGATGAGGCAAAATAAATTCTAGTGGCGAGATAAGGTGGGATGCACGTGCCAGTAAAATTTCCCGTTCTTTTAATGCGCTGTGTACTAAGCCAAATTCATAAAACTCTAAATAACGTAAACCCCCATGAATTAATTTGCTACATGCAGAAGAAGTACCTGATGCCAAGTCATTTTTTTCGCATAAACTCACGGATAAGCCACGACCCGCTGCATCTGCTGCAATGGCTGTGCCATTAATCCCACCCCCGATAATGAAAATGTCCGCATTATTTTCCATGGTGTTTATCGCTTGTAAAAATTTAAAAAAACTAGTATATCATGCTAGGTGTTGACAAAATGAGGAAAATAGCTTTGAATGACGCTAAATTTAAGGAATCGTCGGAATGAAAAAAAATTATAGATCTCAAGCCATCATAGGATTGATGGCATTGTTTATGGTTAAACACGCTGTAGCAGAAAATCAAGCAGGCGCTACT
This sequence comes from Gammaproteobacteria bacterium, assembly GCA_044221135.1. Lineage (GTDB taxonomy): Bacteria > Pseudomonadota > Gammaproteobacteria > DSM-16500 > DSM-16500 > UBA4722. The sequence continues at coordinate 7,098 of JBGAPT010000026.1, read as the reverse complement.
ACATTAACACTGGCAGGGGCTTATTATCATTTTGCATCCTCTCGTCATTTAGACAATACGGCATTGCCCAACGTCGCTTTAGCGTATAATTTTACCGATCGCTGGGCAGTTGAAGGGAGTGTTGGGGCTGTTAATACTAATCAAAAACCAGCATTAGGTGGAGCAGGTGTACATGGGTTTTTGTATACCGCGGATGCTATTTATCGTTTTCCACATCAACAGTTCGAACCTTATTTAATTGGCGGTATAGGATTATTAGCAATGAGACCAAATGGTCTAAATAGCGAGCACCAGGGAAATATTAATGCAGGCGTTGGAACACAATTCTTTTTTAGTGATACGATTGCATTGCGGGGTGAGCTACGTGATCTTTACACGACCACGGGTGCGGGTAAGAATGATTATATGATTAATTTTGGGGTGAGTTTTTTGATGGGGAAGTAGCATCTCATCCTCACCACCACTATCATTCCTGCTACCACTGTCATCCCCGCTACTACTGTCATCCCCGCTCTCCTTCTGTCATCCCCGCGTAGGCGGGGACCCATCATGATTTGCCTCTTTATCCGCTTTATTTCTTGAGAATTCAATTTTTATTGTACTAATTATTGTTTAGTGGTACTTGCAAGATGGGTCCCCGCCTACGCGGGGATGACAGAAGGAGAGCGGGGATGACAGTAGTAGCAGAAATGACAGTGGTAGCAGGAATGATAGTGGTGGCGAGAATGACAAATTCGTTTGCTAAATTATTTAACCTCTCTTTCTTTAATAGCCACAAACTTCCTTTCTGTAGGGCCCGTGTAAAGCTGTCTAGGCCGACCCAAGCGGTAAGGGCTGCTGATCATTTCATTCCAATGCGCAATCCACCCAATCGTTCTTGCTAAGGCGAAAATAACAGTGAACATATTCGTAGGGATACCAATTGCACTTAATGTAATACCTGAATAAAAATCTACATTAGGATACAGTTTTCGTTTAACAAAATAATCATCTTCTAGCGCAATGCGTTCTAGTTCCATGGCAAGCTTGAAGAAAGGATCTTTTTGCAAGCCGACCGCTTCCAGTACTTCATAACACGTTTGGCGCATCACTTTAGCGCGCGGATCATAATTTTTATAAACGCGGTGACCAAATCCCATCAGGCGAAATGGGTCATTGGGATCTTTGGCGCGTGCAATATATTTTGGAATTTGTGATATCTCTCCAATTTCATGGAGCATATTTAATGCTGCTTCATTAGCGCCGCCATGCGCAGGTCCCCACAATGCAGCAATACCTGCAGAGATACAAACGAAGGGATTGGCGCCTGTGGAACCCGCTAAACGCACAGTGGAAGTTGAAGCATTTTGCTCATGGTCCGCATGCAATATAAAAATTTTATCGAGTGCTTTGACTAAAACTGGATTAGGCGTGATTTCTTCACAAGGCGTGCCAAACATCATATGTAAAAAATTTTCCGCATAAGACATATGGTTTTGTGGCGGCATGAAGGGTTGCCCAATAGAGTATTTGTAACACATAGCTGCGATGGTTGGCATTTTGGCAATTAAGCGTAAGGCTGAGCTTGCACGGTGTTCTGGATTTTTAATATCTAATGAATCATGATAAAAAGCTGATAATGCACCTACCACACCGACCATAATGGCCATCGGATGCTATAGTGCGCTGTATCCGGCAATTCACCATTGAGTAATAAATAGCAAACTTCAAGAAAATTGGATTGTGTAGCCAATTGGTCTATAGGGTAACCGCGATATAACAAAACACCTTCATCCCCATCAATGAAAGTAATTTTAGATTCACAGGCTGCCGTGGAGAGAAACCCAGGATCGTAAGTAAAATAACCTGTTTTTACCAAAGAACTGATATCAATGACTTGAGGTCCTAAGGTCCCTGAGAGTACATCAAATTCGGCTGTTACATCTCCAATACGCAATTCTGCTTTTTTATCTGCCATGTGAAAATCTCCATTTGCTTATTTATTGACTTCACACGGGGAATGAATCCCCGTGCTCGTCGTGCCCGCGGCAAACCGCGGGGAAGAATATTTTAATTCCAACTATAATGAAGTCATATTCGGGTTGCAATGTTTGCTTTGCCTACCTTGGCTGGATATAATCACTATTTTTGAGACTGTTACAGGGAACATTGTCGTTGTGATTAAACAAAGACCAAAAAACCTCAATTTATTGACTATTCGATTTCCTATACCTGCTATTGTGTCTATATTGCATCGCATTTCTGGCGTTATTTTATTTTTATTAATTCCTTTCATGCTGTGGGCGTTGAACCTTTCACTTTCCTCTCCCAATGATTTTGATAATTTACATCTATTTTTGTCATCTCCTCTAATGAAATTGTTTCTCTGGAGTTTTTTGTCGGCTTTTATTTACCATTTCTTTGCTGGTATCCGTCACTTACTGATGGATGTACAAGTAGGGGATGAGCTAAAAAGTGGCCGGTTATCAGCAAAATTAACGATGGCCATCAGCATCGTGTTTATTATATTGGTAGGGATTTGGTTATGGTGAAATCTGTTTTAGGCGTCAATCATCAAGGATTGACAGACTGGTTAATCCAGCGTGTCAGCGCTTTGGTGATGGTGATCTATAGCGTAGGACTTCTTTTATATCTAGTGATCAATGCTGAAGTGAATTATACGGATTGGCATTCATTGTTTTCTCATGGATGGATGAAACTGGCGACCATCCTGTTTATCTTGTCTTTATTGTTTCATGCCTGGGTTGGGATGTGGACCATTTTCACAGATTACATTAAGCCATTTTTGTTACGTTTTGTATTACAAATGCTTTTATTTTTGAGCTTAGTGAGTTTCTTTTTTGCTTCGCTATTGATTTTATGGGGTGTTTAAGCAATGAATTTAGCAACACAACTATTCGATGCCGTTATTGTGGGCGGTGGCGGGGCGGGATTGCGTGCTTCTTTAGAGTTGGCTCAATCGGGTTTAAACGTGGCCGTCATTTCAAAAGTATTTCCAACTCGTTCACATACCGTTTCAGCTCAAGGTGGAATTAATGCTGCGCTTGGCAATACAGATGGCAGTGATGATTGGCGCTGGCATATGTACGATACTATCATGGGATCTGATTTTTTAGGCGATCAAGATGCTATCGAATATATGTGCAAGAATGCACCTCAAACAATTTATGAATTAGAGCACATGGGTTTGCCTTTTTCCCGCCTGGACGATGGAAAAATTTACCAGCGCGCTTTTGGCGGCCAAACACGTGATTTTGGTAAAGAGCTAGTGCATCGTACTTGTTGCGCAGCAGATCGTACTGGTCATGCGATGTTACATACGCTATATCAAAAAAATATTGCGGCTAAGGCCAAATTTTTTAATGAATGGTTTGCTGTGGATTTAGTTAAAACGGAGCAAGGTATTTCAGGTGTTATTGCTCTTAATATTGAAACAGGCGAAGTTGTCTTCTTACAAGCTCGCGCTACGATTTTAGCAACGGGCGGCGCAGGACGTATTTTTCAATCAACGACTAATGCACATATTAATACAGGCGATGGTTTTGGCATGGTATTACGTGCTGGCTTACCCTTGCAAGATATGGAATTTTGGCAGTTTCATCCTACCGGTATTGCGGGAGCGGGTGTATTAATTACCGAAGGTAGCCGTGGCGAAGGTGGTTATCTCATCAATAAGAATGGTGAGCGTTATATGGAACGTTATGCACCGCATTTAAAAGATCTTTCTTGTCGCGATGTAGTAGCACGTTCATCGATGATTGAAATTCGCGAAGGACGTGGCTGTGGCCCTAAAGGAGATTATGTTTTACTAAAACTGGATCATTTAGGTGCGGATGTGATTAATAAACGCTTACCAGGCATACGCGAACTCTCTATTACTTTTGCAGGTGTAGATCCGCTGAAAAATCCCATTCCTGTTATTCCTACTTGTCATTATTTGATGGGCGGTATTCCCACTAACATCCATGCGCAAGTGTTAACTGTAAAAAATGGGCAAGATCATATTGTTGAAGGCCTTTATGCAGCAGGTGAATGTGCGTGTGTATCAGTGCATGGTGCAAATAGATTAGGTGCAAATTCACTTTTGGATATAGTCGTATTTGGTCGTGCGGCAGGATTGCATGTACAGCAAAGTGTGCGTGAAGGTTTGGGTTATCGTACGCCGTCTCCTTCTGATATTGAAGCTGCGCTCGCAGGTCTGGACCGTTGGAACCGTAATCAAAATGGTGAAAGTGTAGATACCATTCGTACAGAGTTGCAGCAAGTCATGCAAAATGATTTTGGTGTGTTTCGTACTGCCGAACATATGAGTGAAGGATTTAAAAAATTAGAAAAACTACAAGAACGTTTAAAAAAAGCATCTATTAAAGATAAAAGCCAATGTTTCAATACAAGCCGCATTGAAGCATTGGAATTAGATAATTTGATGGCAACTGCGTTAGCGACAGCCTATCTTGCGAATGAACGTACTGAAAGTCGTGGCGCGCATGCGCGATATGATTTTCCAGAACGTGATGATGAAAATTGGTTAAAACATTCTATGTATTTTACCGATGGTAAAATTGATTTTCGTCCTGTTAACATGAAGCCACATGAAGTTAAACCGATTGAACTAAGGGACAGAGAATAATGAGTCACTGGTGCAATAAAGGAGTACTGTAATGCATTTTTCTATTTATCGTTATAATCCAGAAACAGATGAAAAACCTTATATGCAAGAGTATGACTTGGATACTGAGGCTAATAACTGTTATATGGTTTTAGATGCGTTGCTTGCAATCAAAAATACGATAGATGATACATTAACTTTGCGTCGTTCTTGTCGTGAAGGGGTCTGTGGTTCTGATGGTATGAATATCAATGGCAAAAATGGATTAGCTTGTACTACACATTTATCTTCGCTGACAGGGCCTATTATTATTCGACCGTTGCCTGGTTTGCCTGTTATCCGTGATTTGGTAGTGGATATGACGCAGTTTTATCAACAATATGAAAAAGTGAAACCTTATCTACAAAATTCAGACCCTGTACCTGCTAAAGAACGTTTACAATCCCCAGCAGAGCGCGCTAAGTTAGACGGATTATATGAATGTATTCTCTGTGCGTGCTGCACATCGTCTTGTCCTTCTTTTTGGTGGAACCCGGAGAAATTTGTGGGACCGGCTGGTTTATTACAAGCGTATCGGTTTGTTGCTGATTCACGGGATACACAAACAGCTGAACGTTTGGCTGATTTAGCGGATCCATTTAGTTTATTTCGTTGTCGCGGCATTATGAATTGTGTTGAGGTATGTCCTAAAGGATTAAACCCAACTAAAGCGATTAATCAACTTAAAGAACGCATGCTAGAAGAGGCTGTGTAAATGATCAAACAGCAAAAATCAATGCAAGAATTATGGAACGACTCTTATCTGTCTGGTGAGAATGATGCTTATTTAGAAGCATTATACGAAACATATCTTAAAACACCAGAGGGTGTTGCTCCTGAATGGCAAGCGTATTTTAAAAAATTAGGGCAAACAACAGATGTCTCACACTCTGAGATTCGGGATTATTTTGCGAAACTTTCCAGGCAACCGCACACAGCTCAAACAGGGCAGGGGGTTGATCTCCTCTATCAGCAGCAACAAGAAAAAGTTGTTGAGCTGATTTCTGCGTATCGCAGTCTAGGTCATTTGCAAGCGAATATTGATCCACTTGGATTATACCGTGGTATCGACAATGCTACACTGAAATTAAATTATTATGGTTTTACAGACGCTGATTTAAATACTGTATTTGACGTCAGTTCTTGTGACATTTTCCAAAAACCTGCCGCCACTTTAAAAGAAATTTACCAGGCATTACGTCAAATATACTGTGGCAGCATCGGTATTGAATACATGCACATTTTGCAGCTTGAAGAAGTAGATTGGCTTCAAAAGCGCATGGAAAAAGAGTGGAATCATTTCACCTTAACGAAAGAACAAAAATTACGTATTTTGGATCGTTTAATTGTTGCCGATGGATTGGAAAAATATTTAGGCTTTAAATATGTAGGACAAAAACGATTTTCACTGGAAGGTGGAGATAGTTTAGTGCCTATGTTAGATACCATTATTAATCGCGGTACTGAAACGGGTATTAAAGAAATTGTTATTGGAATGGCGCACCGTGGACGAATGAATGTACTCGTGAATGTTTTGGGCAAAGAACCAGAGAAAATTTATGCAGGGTTTGAAGGTAAGGGCATTGATGAGTCGAGTTCCGGCGATGTCAAATATCACTTAGGTTTTTCAGCCAATGTGAAAACACCGGTTGGACAAGTGCATCTTGCTTTGGCATTTAATCCTTCGCACTTGGAAATTATTGCACCCGTGGTGCAGGGTTCAGTACGCTCCAGGCAGCGCCGTCGTAAAGATATCAACCGTAAATTGGTTATGCCTATTCAAATTCATGGTGACGCTGCCTTTGCGGGCCAAGGTGTGGTCATGGAAACATTTGCCATGTCACAAGCACGTTGGTTTTGGGTGGGTGGCTCTATTCATATTGTGATTAACAATCAAGTAGGCTTTACGATCAGTGATCCGCGTGATTCGCGTTCTGGTTTATATTGCACTGATATCGCAAAAATGGTGCAAGCACCTATTTTACATGTGAATGGCAATGACCCAGAAGCTGTTTTCTTTGCTGCGCAATTGGCAGCCGACTATCGTATTCAATTTAAAAAAGATATCGTGATCGATTTAGTTTGCTATAGACGACATGGACATAACGAAGCAGACGAACCTTCTGCTACCCAACCGATTATGTATAAAATTATTAAGGCAATGCCTGCGCCTTGTACGCTTTACGCCGCAAAACTCGCTGCAGAAGGCATTATCAGTGATACAGAAGAGCAGCGGCTTGTAGATGCTTATAGAAAAAAAATGGATGAAGGTAAAAGTGTGGTAGATGTAGCTCCTAATGGGGGCAACTATGAATTTACTAATTCATGGGAACCTTTCGTTGGCAAAGAGTGGACTGCACCTGCAAAAACGGCTGTTCCTTTAAAGAAAATCAAAGAATTAGCAAAACAATTAGAGAAGTTACCCGAAGGTTTTGTAGTACAACCCCAGG
>JBGAPT010000025.1:0-28781 GCA_044221135.1 Gammaproteobacteria bacterium | reverse complement strand
CGGCACAACAATTGCCTAGTACTGCTTATGGAGTACCGCCAAACGCTCAAACTAATGTAGGAATGCAGCCAGTCAACTCAAATACGGTACAAGCGCCATCATTCGATACGCAAATTAAAGATAGAATTGCTGCGTTGGAACAGCAAAATACGGCCATGATGAATTTATTACAGACTGAATACGCGCAAAAGATTGCAGATACTGAAACACAAGCGAATGCAGTGCGTGGCAGAATGGAAGAATTGACCAAGCGTGTCAATAGGATGGAAGCCAGCTTGAGCCAGATCACTCAGTTATTGCAAGGGATTGGCAAAACTCAGGCATCAGGCGCCATGGGCAGTGTTCCAGGCTCTATGTCTGCAGGGATAAGATCAGAGCCCAGAATGATTTACAGTGTTCAGGCAATTATACCGGGTCGAGCGTGGCTAAAATCGGAGTCAGGTGACACAGTCACTGTGGCTGAAGGGGATTACTTGAAGAAGTATGGCCGCGTGACTAAAATTGATCCTTACGATGGGATCGTAGCAATTGATACGGGTAATAGAGTGATCACTTTGTCATATGGATTGGATGGAGAATAGAAGGTGTATGGTATTCACTAAGATTTTCAATAGACAGCTCGGGTTTATGAAATTTCTTTTGGCGCTTTTTGGCGGTCTTTTGCTTGTACAGTCTGCTTATGCTATCGATTTTGCTAATATCAATCGCGGTAATATGAATGCAGCTTCTTTTATTACAAATTTAGCTAAATCAATTCCAAATTTAATGCAGCTTGTCACGGCAACTGCGTATGTGATGGGCATGTTTTTTGTGATCAATGGGTTATTTCACTTAAAAAAATACGGTGAACAGCGCTCACATTCGGGTGACGCGAGTTTGAAAGGGCCTCTCGTTTATTTATTTGTAGGTGCAGCGCTACTTTATTTGCCGTCAACAGTCAGGGTTGGTTTTTCTACATTTTGGACTCATCCATATCCTTATCAATATGACACAGATCAAAGAGGTGCCTGGGCTGAGTTAATTAAAGCAAGCTTTATGATTATTCAGTTAATTGGTACTATTTCATTTATTCGAGGATTAGTATTATTTACCCAGATGAGTGGATCTGGGCAGCAACCCGGTACTTTTGGTAAGGCGTTGGCACATATTATTGCGGGAATATTTTGTATTGATCTATACGACTTTCTAAAAACGGTGTTTAATACACTAGCGTTAGGAAATTAAGTTGTTAGTTTGGAGTTTATTTTTTCATTACTATTAAGGAGCGTATGATGGTTAGTCAATCACTGAAAAAAGTACTATGGTTAACAGGCGGAGCTATGCTTTGCTTATGTTTAGGAGAGCAAGCGTTTGCTGCAGGGCAGGCTTTTGCTTCAGGTCAAGGTATTGGCGCTGTAGCGGGTGCAGTAAAAACTAATTTGAGAAATATTGCATCTCTTATTACGGCAGGTGCTTATGTTGCTGGTATGGGTTTTGGTGTAGGTGCAATTGTTAAATTTAAAGCACATAAAGATAACCCAACTCAAGTGGCCATTAGCGTTCCGATTGCGATGTTATTTATTGCTGCAGCGCTTCTTTTTGTTCCTTCTGTATTCAAAACGACTGGAGAAACATTGTTTGGAGCAAGCGGTAAGCAAGCAGGTATTTCTGGTATAGTTAGCTTTTAACTAAGACAGATAGGTTATGCGCGAACTTCAGCTGGCGGTGAATTTAATGGGTTGGCGCGTTTTTATTCGGCGCCGCGAAGATCAAGCATTTTTGCCTGTTATAGAAAAAATAATGCTGCGAGATAGTTATACTTGTCAGTATTGTGGGTTCCAAGCAAAAGAATATCAGGAAATAGTGAACGCTGATGGCAATTATGCAAACAACAAATTTAGTAATTTAATTACATCTTGTTGTTTTTGCGCTCAGTGCCTGTTTATTGAATCTATCGCATTGGATGAGATGGGGGGCGGGCAGTTGGTATACCTGCCGGAAATGACCCAAGCTGAAGTGAATAGTTTTTGTCATGTCCTATTTTGCGCAATGGGAAATGGCACAGGTTATCAAGAGAGTGCACAATCTATTTATCGTAGTTTTAAATTTCGTAGTCAGCCAATTGAAAGTAAGTATGGCGCAGGAACAAGTAATCCTGCCGTGCTAGGGCAGCTCATTTTGGAATATCAAGCGAATAATCCAGATTCTACCCGTGCTATTTTGAAGGACTTACGTTTACTACCATCTTATACTAAATTTAAAGTGCAGTTAGAAGCATGGGCAGCAGCTGCTCTGGAAGAGTTGGCGGCGGAACAGCAGTAATTCCCGCTGACTAATGCGACGGGGGGATTCTTAAGGCGGAGGCACAGTAATGCGTAATATCATGGATCCCATTCTCGACGGTGTCGATTCTGTTCTTGCTTGGTTTAGTACGGAGTTAAAGCAAACAGTAGAGTCCTATTGTGATTTAGAAACAGCAGATAATCCGAATACGCTTGTCGCGCGTGACGGCTCTTTAATTTCAGTTATTCGAATTCATGGTGTGACACGATTAGTGGGGACCGCTGAATTTGATGCTATTCATACGGGCTTAACACAAAGTTTGCAAGCCTCATTGAAACGTCTTGGCCATGAAATACAGGTTTACTTTAGTTATGATAAATCGACTGTTAAAGCTGAGATTGAAGATATTCTTGCGCCTGCAAAAGCGACAGCCAAAAAATTAAATTTAGAGTTGGATGATTTGTTCAAAGAACGTGTTGATCATTTAGCCAAATATTGTGCGCACGAAGAATTGTATTTTGTTTTATGGACGCGTCCTTATATTTTAACGAATGAGCAAAACGACCGTTCTAGAAAAGATAAATTAAAATTAATTCGTGATAATAAAATCCCTCCTTTTTTGAATGGGCAAAATCTGATAGCAGCGATTCCAGATTTACGTGAAGCGCATGCCTCTTTTGTGAGAGCATTGATAAATGATTTAAATGCTTTAAATGTCCTGACTCGGTTGTTGGAAGTGCATGAGGCAGTGTATGCAATGCGTTATTCTGCTGATCCAGAATTTACAGATAAAAAGTGGCGTGCATCTTTACCTGGCGATTCGATTCCGCTGCATGAGGCACGACCTGTAGCCAATGAACTCTCTGGTTTGATGTGGCCACCTTTGGCGCGTCAAATTTTTCCGCGTGATGCTGTGACTATAGATTTGCGCACTGTTCGAGTAGGAGATCGGATTTATACACCTCTTTTTATTGATTTGTTTCCGCAAGAACTCAAATCATTTTTAAATCTTTTTGCTAGAACATTGCCTACGCAAGTCCCTTGGCGTATTTCTTTTTTAATTGAAGGCGGTGGCTATAATGTATTGCGGTTTAAATCAGCCATGGCAGCTATTTTAAGTTGGACATCAGCACATAATGCATTGGTGCATGATGCTGCTCAATTGTTAGGTAAAATTGAAGTAGGCACGGATGATGCGGTCGTTAAATTACAAGTCTGTCTTGCAACATGGGCGCCTGAGGGAAATATTCGTTTGCTAAGAACGCGTGCCGCAGAGCTTGCCAAAGCAGTTCAGGGATGGGGTTCATGCGAAGTGTCTGAGGTATCGGGCGATTCTTTTGCTGGTGTTGCTTCCAGTATTTTAGGGTTTAGTGCATCCAGTGTTGCGACACAAAGCGTCGCGCCTTTATCCGATGTTATTTATATGCTTCCTTTTGCGCGACCTGCCTCTGCCTGGGAACAAGGCGCTGTATTGTTACGTTCACCAGATGGTAAACCTTGGCCTTACCAACCTGGCTCTGCACAGCAAACGACTTGGATTGACTTGATGTATGCACGACCCGGTTCTGGTAAATCTGTTTTGTCTAACGCGATTAATCTGGCATTATGTTTGTCAGCGGGCATTCTGCGCTTGCCACGTATCGCTATTATTGATATTGGTCCATCGAGTAGTGGACTGATTTCCTTGCTGAAAGAAGCGTTGCCAGCAGCTAATAAACATTGGGTGGCTTATCATCGTTTACGCATGACGCCAGACTATGCGATTAATCCTTTTGATACGCAATTAGGCAATCGTTTTCCCACTGCTGCAGAGCGCGGATTTTTAGTGAATTTTATTACTTTATTAGCAACCCCTATTGGTTCCGAAAGACCCTATGACGGCGTTTCAGATATGGCAGGGTTGATAGTAGATGAAATTTATAAATATCTTGCAGATGATGGTAAACCGCATCTTTATACTAAAGGAGTAGAGCATCTAGTCGATGATATTTTGGGTGAAATTGGTTTTGTTCTGGATGAACATACCACCTGGTGGGAAGTGACAGATGCGCTATTTTTAGCAGGTTTTCATCATGAAGCTTTATTGGCGCAACGATTTGCGATGCCGCTGTTACCGGATGTAGCAGCGATTGTTCGTTCGCAAGCAGTAGAAGATTTATATGGTTTAGTCAAAGCACCGACGGGCGAGCCTTTGATCCAAGCATTTAGTCGTATGATATCGAGTGCGGTGCGAGAATATCCTATTATTGCAGGGGTTACGCGATTTGATATTGGAGATGCGCGCATTGTTTCACTTGATTTGGATGAAGTGGCTAAGAGTGGAGGTGATGCGGCCGATCGTCAAACAGCGGTGATGTATATGTTAGGACGTTATGTATTAGGACGCAGTTATTATTTAACAGAAGATGTCTTGAATGATTTCCCGGAGGCTTACAGGGAGTATCATCGCACTCGTATCAGCGAAATCAGAGAAGATCCCAAGCGATTAGTCTATGATGAATTTCATCGTACTTCTAAAGCACGGGCTGTGCGCGAGCAAGTTATTTTGGATATGCGTGAAGGCCGTAAATGGAATGTGCAAATTGCATTGATTTCACAAGCGCTTGAAGATTTTGATCCAGTCATGGTTGAATTTGCAACGTCGATTTTTATTATGGATGCAGGCCCTGAGCAAGCTATTAAACGCTCAACAGAAATTTTTGGATTATCAGAAACAGCTCGTGTTGCACTGAAAACGCGTGTACATGGGCCGCGCGAAGGCGGCGCTACTTTTCTCGCGCAATTTTCCACAAAAAATGGCATTAATACACAGCTTTTAACAAGCACATTAGGCCCGGTCGAACTCTGGGCATTTAGTACTACCGCAGAAGATGCACAAGTCCGCAATAAACTGTATCAAAAATTAAATCCAGCAGAAGCACGCCGCTTGCTTGCTAATTTATTTCCAAACGGTTCTGTTAAACCACTGATTGAGGCGCGTCTTGCAGCATTGAAAGAACAGAAAGGTGTGATAGAAGAAGCCAATGTGTTAGGAATAGTGGATCAGTTAATCGAAGAAATTCTACAAGCGTATGCTGCCAATCCGGATGTTAAAAAATTGCCGAAGTGATGTGACGTATTGCTGGTCAATTGCTGAAACATAAAAAAATATGTCATTCCCACTTTTTATTTTGTCATCCCCGCGCTCTACTCTGTCATCCCCGCGAAGGCGGGGACCCATCATGCAAATACCACCAAACAATAATGAGTACAATTGAAATTGAATTATCAAGAAATCGGGTAGTTAAGGAGACAAGTCAAGATGGGTCCTATGACTTCACAAACGAAGTGCACCAGTTATACTTGGTGCCACTATGGGAAAAAAATACAGACAACTCTCGCCCGAAGAGAGAAATGCGATTTCCTATCTTTGTAGAGAAGGGAAAACGAACGGGCAAATTGCAGCAGCTTTGGATCGCTCGACATCGACGATTACTCGAGAGTTAAAGCGTAATAAGACAAAAAGCCAAGGCTATTCAGCAGGTTATGCACAGCAACTTGCTGGTAGTAGACGCTGGAAAGGAAGCAAATTGGAGCGTCAACCAGGTTTGAGGTCCATTGTGATGGACAAACTTACTATGGGATGGTCACCCCAACAGACCTCTCACTGGCTGATGCAGGAGCAAGGATGCAAAATAATTTCTTATGAGTCAATATATCGTTTTATTTACGCGCAACTTGTGAGAACAAAGGATTATAGTTGGCGAAATTATTTGCGTCGTCGAAAGAGTAAGCGTGGCTGGTATGGACGAAAAGGAGGAAGTTCAGCGTCTTTGATTAAACATCGAGTTTCAATAGATCAGCGACCGCACTACATAGAAAAACGAGCGAGTCCCGGTCATTGGGAGGCTGATCTGATGCTGTTCTCAAAGTATGGCCAATCTCTTTTAGTTGCTCAAGAACGTCAATCACGAGTTCTTAAGCTGTTTATTTTAAAGAATAAAGGAGCGGAAGGAGTTGTAAATCAATTAAAGGATCTACTCGGTTGCCTCCCTCAATCACTGGCGAAAAGTGTAACGTTTGACAATGGAAGTGAATTTGCTCAACATCATCAATTAAATAGGGTGGGAATAAAGACTTATTTTTGCGATGTGAAATCACCTTGGCAAAAAGGCGGAGTAGAAAATGCGATTGGACGATTGCGTGCATTTTTACCACGCAAAACGGATCTAGGGGAGCTGAGTCACCAAGATATTGAAAAAATCGTGGCAAACTATAACCATACGCCACGAAAATGTTTAGGATACAAAACGCCTGCTCAGGTTTTTATAAAACAGTTGGTGCACTTCAAATGTGAATTCACATCCCCGCCTTCGCGGGGATGACAAAATAGCAGGAATGGCAAAATAAAGAGATGGCAAAATAAAGAGATGACAAAATAAGGGAGTGCCAAAAGGGGGAAATGACACATTTGATCTTTATCTTAAATCCATTGAGTATTCAAAAATTCCTGAATGGTATTTATAGCCGAGTTAGATTAACTGGTGCTGGTGTCCGCTGCAAGGCATTAGTAGTATCTGGCTGTTGAGTTGTTCTCTTGAAAGCAAGCACACCAATAGCACCTAGAGTCGCCCCTACAGCTACTGGTATATTGCTCATGTATGCTGCTAGCACAAGAAGACCTACAAAGAAAGTCGTCAGTACAATTCGGAATGAAAGGCGTAGGTCCTTTGCAAATAGGAAAACGGTCTTTTTTTGTGGGAGGTCATGGGCTACTAGTGTGCTGTTGTTTGATGATGAGGAAGAATCACTTTTATTGTTAGTTACATCAGAGACGAGGTTGGGGCTCTGTTCTACTGGCAGCGTGGAAGGTGCGAGAGCAGCTAAAGATGTTTCAGCTTGTCGAAGAAGGCTGTTATTATTTTGACTGGAGCCATCTACTAGGGCGGAAGCATTTTTTTCTTCTAGAGCGGTTGGCTTGAGCAATTTCTTTTGATTTTTGGACACGACTGCTGCTAATTCAGGGAACTGTGTAAGTAATTCAGGGAACCGTGTAAGTATTTGTAAGCACTCTGGGCGCTCTACACTGTAGAAGTCCGATAGAAGTGCATTCATATTATCAAGAGCAACTTTTTGTTTTTTTGCCTTTGATGTTTCTTTGTTTTTGACGCGGCCATAACGTGTAAGTAAACGGCTAAAAGCTTCTAATACAGCCGTAAAACAAAGTTTATTATGTTCAGTTTTACGAAGGGCCTCAGCAAAGAAAGATGTTGGGCTTTGTAAGGTTGGATCTGAGTAATATTGAGTAAGAATTTCAGGATAATTATCTACAATAAGTTTGATGTGAGTAGTGTTTGCTTCTTGTAAGCAATGGTAGAAACAAGTAGGGATTGCTTTTGCATTCTCTAAAATTATTCTACGTTGTTTTGGATGGTGGTTTGCGATGAACGCAAGAAAAGACAGTTCAGGATCCTCATTTGGCACAAGATCAAATAATATTAAATAGTTAGTAGCTAATATATCATTAGTATTTTGAGTCTGATTTTGTGTAATAGCTTCTTTGAGAGCTTGCTGAGGAGTCTGTATTGTCGCAGCGACAGCTTTCGCAGCGTTCTTTGTAGCTGCAAAAGCGGCTGAGCCGAGAGAACTTAATGTTGATCCAACAGGAGTAGCTGCTACTGTGCTCGCAACAATGCTTAAACTTGATGTGGCAGCAGTTGCTGCTGTGGCAGCAGTTGCTGCTTGTTGTAGGCCTTCTCTCGACGGAATTTTTTCAACACCAGCTGCTGCTGCAGCGCGTAAAAGTTTGAGCGGCCCAGAGAACATAGATAACACCTATCAATTAGTTATATCATAATGATTGAGTCTATGCGCATCCGTGCACAATTACTTTATTCTAAAATAAATTGAATTAACTTTGGTAACTGCTTCCTACGCTGTCATTGCGAGCGAAGCAAAGCAATCCAGTTAAGTATCTCAGACCCAGCTTGCTTGAGCTTTGCTTTCAAGCTAGGTTGCTTCGCTTCGCTCGCAATGACGGTTGCAAAGGATAGTGATCCTTCGCTTTGCTCAGGATGACAAATCCAAAATTGCGCTAAACAAAACCGCTTAAGCTGATACCATTAGGCAAGCAATGATAAAAAATAACATCCATATAAATAAAAACAGTGCCATACTAACATAATCATTTCTGAACGGCTATTTTAAAATACATTTTATACATTGATAATTTAAGCATTTATCATTATTATGAATAATAATAGGTCAAAACCAGGGCCAAGTGCTGAGGCTAAAGAGAAAGATACCATGCACCTCATTGTGAAACAAACAGCAACGTTAAATGGACAAGCAACTCCTCCAGGCTCAAAGTCGCAGAGCATACGTGCCATTATTTTAGCTTCGCTTTGCGATGGAGAATCTGTCATAGAAAATGTTTTACATTCCGATGATACATACGATGCAATGAATGTCTGTAGGCAGTTAGGCGCAACCATTTCTGAGTTTGATAATAGACTCGTGATAAAACATCAGGGATTGCCCTTCAATACAACCATTCCAGAAATTCATTCCGGAAATTCCGGCATTGCAACACATTTTGTGATGCCACTGTTAGGTTTAAGACAAAATACAAATCAGCCCATTGTATTAAACTGCAGTGAGCAAATGCGAGCAAGACCGATCAATCCCCTGGTTGATGCACTCACTCATTTGGGCCTGACTATTCATTATTTAAAAAATACCAATACATTACCTATTCGTATAACAGGTAAATTAATAGGTGGAAAAACACAGGTAGCAGGTATAACCTCACAATATTTATCAGCACTTCTTTTTGCATTACCTTGCGCTCTGGAAGATAGCGAAATCACCGTTAAAAATTTACAAGAACGTCCTTATGCTGAGATGACGTTGCATTATCTTAAGGAGCAAGGCATTCAATTTAGCCATCATTTCAAAAATGATATGGATACCTATCAAATCCTAGGCAGACAAAAATATAAAAATAGTCAAATGATAATTTCAAGTGATTTTTCTTCCGCATCCTATCTGATTGCTGCTGCCGCACTGATTCCTGGCAAAGTTATTTTGCAAGGATTGAATATGGCTGATTCGCAAAGTGATAAGCAATTAATTGGCATTTTGCAAGAGATGGGCGCTGATATTCTTGTTGAACCCACACGCTTATTGATTCGTGGTGGAAAAAAATTATCGGGTATCGAAATTGATGCAAAAGATATTCCTGATTTATTACCAACACTGGCAGTGATAGGAACCTATGCATCGGGTAAAACTAGAATTTATCATGTGGCACATGCAAGAATAAAAGAAACGGATCGTATCCACTCCATGCGAGAAGGACTGACACGCATGGGTGCAAAAATAGATGAACAAGAAGATGGATTAACAATCTATCAAAGCACATTGAAGGGTAGTCACGTTAAAGGTTATGGCGATCATCGTACTGTAATGGCTTTAAGTATTGCAGGCTTGATTGCAAAGGGAACAACATGGATTGATGATAGTGATGCTATCCATAAAACATTTCCTACTTTTGTAACGATGATGCAATCACTAGGCGCAAAGATGGAGGTAGAAAGTGCAGCGGTTATCTAATCATATTGTGCTGATTGGCTTTAAACAAGTTGGAAAATCAGCAATAGGAAAAAGGCTTTCTGAAAAGCAAAACCTTCCATTTATCGATTTAGATCAACAAATAGAATTAAATGACGATAAACAAATGACATGCAGACAGATTATGCAGGATAAAGGCGAAAAGTATTTTCGCCATTTAGAAACCACGACTTTATCATCTGTTATTCATTTTGCGCCAGCTATTATTGCTCTTGGAGGCGGCACACCGCTCTGTACAGAAAATCAAAATACTCTTAAAACCAGTTTATTGATACACATCATAGCATCGAAAAACATCGTTTTTGAAAGGATTTTAAAAGGTAGACAACCTGCATTTTTTAATCCCAAGGAAGATTTGTTTACGTCTTTTAATCGATTATGGGATGAAAGAGAAAAAGTTTACACAAAAGTACGGAATCTTTTTATTGAAAATGAGGGTACTGTCGATGATGCGGTTGATAAAATTGTTAAAGAAATTGAGTATCAATCATCATGAATCAAATAAGTATGAAAATTCCAGCCCAACAGGCTTTTTCTTATCCTATCCATGTAGGGTCGAATCTGCTTTTACAGCCTGAGAAGTGGTTGCCAGCGGATGGGCGTGGCAAGCAATGGGTGATTATAACAGATGACACTGTCAATAAAATTTATGGGGAAAATTTATCTGGTATATTAAAAGAATCGAATCCTTTAATACTTTCTTTTTTGCCTGGAGAGAAATCAAAAAATCAACAGACAAAACAATACCTGGAAGAGCAAATGATACAACATCATTGCAATAGAGAAACTGTGATAGTAGCGCTAGGCGGCGGTGTAGTGGGTGATATGGCGGGTTTTATTGCGGCAACATATATGCGTGGTATTTCCTATATTCAAATACCGACAACACTATTAGCAATGGTTGATAGTAGTGTTGGGGGTAAAACAGGTATAAATACACCGCAAGGTAAAAATTTAATAGGTGCATTTTGGCAACCCTTTTGTGTGGTTGCTGATATGAATTGTTTAACGACACTCCCGCAGATTCATATCATTAATGGATTGATCGAAGTAATAAAAATGTTTTTAACAAATAGCGATACTTATTTTCATTATGTTAGCAATCATATTGATAATATCCTTAATAAAGATATTAAAATATTAGAAAACATCGTTGAAAAAGCCATAAAAATTAAAGTGAATATAGTGAGTTCAGATGAAAAAGAAAATAATCAGAGAATGATATTGAATTTTGGACATACTATTGGCCATGCTTTAGAAAAGATAACTCAGTATACTCTTTTGCATGGCTATGCTGTGGCTTTAGGTATGTTAGTTGAAGCAAAAATAGCTCAATTATTAGGGTTTCTTTCCTATGAAGATTATAATGCTATTCGGTTGTTACTTTTAAAATTAAATATTTCAGGGAATCAATTAAAAGAAATCCATTCTGATGCAATTATTCAAGCAACCAAAACGGATAAAAAAATTAAAGATAATAAAGTTCGATATGTCTTGTTAAAAAAAATAGGCCAAGTTTATCATGAGAACAATACATTCGCTCATCCTGTGTCCGATGAGATAGTTGCTAAATCTTTATTAGAAGTCAGTGAGGTATAAGATGACAGGTAATAGCTTTGGAAATTTATTTAAAATCACGACATGTGGTGAATCCCATGGAGGTGCTATCGGTGTCATTATTGATGGGTGTCCTGCTGGATTGGCTATTTCAGAGATAGAAATTCAACAAGAATTAGATAGGCGTAGACCTGGGCAAAGTGCAATGACTTCGCCACGTCATGAAAAAGATGTCATCCATATTTTTTCCGGCGTTTTCGATGGAAAAACAACAGGCACACCCATTCTGTTGCTTTCTTATAATTCAGATATGCGGCCGGAAGATTATGATGAATTAAAAAATATTTATCGTCCTTCACACGCCGATTACACTTACCATATGAAATATGGAAGACGTGATTTTCGTGGCAGTGGTAGAGCTTCCGCTCGTGAAACACTTGCGCGTGTCGCAGCGGGTGCCATTGCTAAAAAATATCTAAAGCAATATCTGAATATAGAAATAATAAGCTATGTAGAGCAAGTAGGGAATATAGGTTCTGATGTTAATTATAAAAATGTATCCATGGATGCTATTGAATCTAACATCATTCGTTGCCCAGATAAAAATGCGGCAATTAAAATGATTGATTTAATTGAGTCAGTAAAAAATGCAGGAGACTCAATTGGCGGCATTATAAAAGGCGTTATTCGAAATGTACCTGCAGGATTAGGTGAGCCAGTATTTGATAAGTTATCGGCAGATCTGGGTAAAGCGATGTTAAGCATTAATGCGGTGAAAGGGTTTGAAATTGGATCAGGATTTAGTGGTATCACTATGCGTGGTAGCGAACATAATGATCCATTTATGATAGAAGATGGAAAAATAAAAATAAAAACAAACCATGCAGGAGGAACGTTAGGCGGAATTACAACAGGAGAAGATATTTATTTTAGAGTTGCTTTTAAGCCTGTTTCTACCATTAGCCAACGTCAGAACACTGTTAATCTGCAACAACAATCTGTTGAGCTGGCAGCCACAGGCAGGCATGATCCATGCGTGCTCCCACGAGCTGTGCCCATCGTTGATGCTATGTCGGCATTGGTAGTTATAGACCATTTTTTAAGACAACAGGCGAAAAGCAAAAAAAGTATGGGTGATACCACCATTTCTTGATAACCCTACTCAATTCTATGATCAAATGCTATAATCCGCACGCTTAGGAGTTAATTTGTATTGCTTTATTGATATTATCAAACAGATAAAGATATTTATTTTTAAGAGGTTAGCCATGAAAAAAAAATTATTTTACACTACTTTTTTAAGTCTTTTTACACTGCATCAAGTAGAAGCAGCTACACCGAATGCATTGCAGTTTTCATCCAAACCATTCAGCTCTATTAATTTTGTTCAAAGAAGCTGTAATCTGGAAGTGCAATTCAATAAAGACGATAATAAACTGACTTCTCCTCCTCAAGAAGCTAATTTAGATAAAAAGCTACCTATTATGTGTACATGGTATAACGTTCGCCCTTTAACAAATATCACTGAAGATGCAGGAATGCAAACAACTATCTGGTTGCAAAATGACCCTACAAATCCTGTAAACTATGTAGAGGTAAATAAGTTAAAGCAGATTAATTTGCATTGTCTATTTGAACCCGCTACGAATGGATTGGGAGGAAAAAGGAGGGTCGATCGATCAGGTGGAATTGATTATATTAGTGGAGTGATGGTATCCAAATCAGGCGATTATAAGTCAGTTTATTATCCATTGAATGGTAACTTATCGAGTAGTATTTTAGATGCAAAGACTAGACCGCTCGCTAAAGAAAACTATGTTATTAGCAATAGCAAAGATCCTGCTCATCTATTTAATCAGGAAATCGATATAAAAGTTTCAAACTATGCTTCGTTTTGGGACACGCAAACAGATCCTCAAAAAACATCGCATCCTTCTTATTCTCAAGTGAATATTGTTTTTCAATTAAACGGTGAAGATCCTGGAAGAAATAAGGATAACGCCTTATGGCCTGATAAAAAGAATATATTTAATGATGGTGATAAATTGACTTGTGATATTTGGTTGCCTGATCATTATATAGGAAACTAAAAAGTAATCTATTCCTCTTGTGCTTCAGGATGTGCTTGTCATCCTGAACATAGGGGGGATCATTCGATTTTATCCAAGCCTTTGCGACACTCAGAATGACAAATAATCTAAACTAAGTTACCTGCTCTATATTGCTCTCCAGATGGGTGATAAAATGAAAAACCCTTATTTTGATTTGATTCGTACCATTTGGCAGTATGGCCATCGATGGCGACGCACTATTGTTGGTTATTACATTGCATATATACTAGCACAAGTTGCATTGGGCTTAAGTCCTTATGCATTTGGTCGCACTATTGATGCGCTGCAGCACTTCACGCCGGATCGTCTTTCTGATGTGATATTTTGGTTGGGTGTAGGTGTTGTTGTGATGCTTGTATTTTGGTTGTTTCATGGACCCGCACGTATCATTGAGCGTAATGTGGCGCTTAAAATTCAGCAAACGTATAGACTTAATTTGTATGAACAATTATCCCGTTTACCACTTAATTGGCATCAAGATCATCATTCAGGCAATGTTATTACACGTCTTAATCGTGCGGCGCTTGCGCTTCGTCAGTTTGCAGAAAATCAATTTCTTTATATTGAAACAATAGTGAAATTTTTGGTTTCTATTGGATTTTTGCTGTGGCTTTCTGTACCTGTTGGATTGCTGAGCTTGTTTGCATCTGTCATTGTGACGTATATTGTGATCCTGTTCGATCGTAAATTAATTCCACTCTATAATGCTGAAAATGAAATTGATAACTATGTGGGCGCAGTTTTATTTGATTACATTAGTAATATGACGACTATCTTGACGCTTCGCCTAGGTGAATTAACGCATACCAATTTGTTCCACCGAATGATGGCAGTGTGGCCATTTTTCCGAAAAGATTCCATTTTAAATGAAACAAAATGGTTCACGATGATGATGTCATTGTCTATTGTGCAGGCAGTGCTTTTGATTGGGTATATCATACATACTTTGCATGCAACAGGCGCCATCATGATCGGTTTGGTAGCCATGATTTTTCGTTATCAATGGGACCTTAATACCGTATTTCATGATTTGAGTATTCATTATAGCGAGCTGGTGCGTATGGATACGGATATTAAAGGCATGCAACCCATTTTAAATGATATTGAAAAATTAGCACGCATGCCTAAAGGTGCCTCAACAGCCAGACATTGGCATACGTTTAAAGTGGAAGATTTATCTTTTCATCATGTAAGACAATCTGAGCAGGGCCATATTATCAATCGCGTTAATTTCACTATTAAGCGTGGCGAAAAAATTGCATTGATAGGTGAAAGTGGTGGGGGTAAGAGTACATTATTAAATCTTTTATCAGGTCTTTATACGCCATCTCATGTGCAGCTCATCATTGATGAAGTTTCTTTTGATTCATTGGAACCTCTGCGGGCTATCACTACGTTGATTCCACAAGACCCTGAAATTTTTGAAAATACGATTGCTTTTAATATTACAATGGACTTGCCAACAACATCGGATGAGATGCAAGAAGCTGCCAAGCTTGCTGGTTTTTTGCCAGTTTTAAGTGCATTGCCCTCTGGGTTTGAAACAGATATTCGCGAAAAAGGTCTTAATTTTTCAGTCGGTCAAAAACAACGATTAGCATTGGCGCGTGGATTATTTGCTGCCCGGTTTAGTTCACTCATTTTAATGGATGAGCCCACTTCTAGTGTTGATTTGCCAACCGAAAAAGCCATTCTTTCGGGTGTTATTAATGCTTTTCCTGATGCGGCGATGATTGTTTCACTGCACCGGCTACATCTTTTGCCACAATTTGATTCTATTATCATGTTGAGGCATGGAAAAATTGTTGCTCATGGTCTTACAACTGAATTGCTTCGCAATTCAGGACCGGTACGTGATTTATGGATAGCCTATAGCCAAGATCTGGGTTCAGAGGGTTCAGAATAATAATCTCACATTTTGAGGTCTAATAGGTCATTGTAGAAATTATCTGGAGTAAATAGCAATGCTAAATCAGTTTTTTTCTATCGGTATCATCGTATTATTGGGTGCTATGCTCCCAGGTCCTGACTTTGCTTTTGTAGTCAAAAACACGTTGTTACATTCTAGACGTTCTGGATTGTTCACCTCTCTTGGCATTGCAAGTGCCGCGCTTGTTCATATTACATATTGCTCTTTAGGCTTGGCTATTGTGATTTCGAAATCACTTGTTGTATTTAATATTATTAAATATATAGGTGCTGTCTATCTTATTTATCTTGGCGTTCTCTCTTTGCTTGCTAAACAATCTCAACATTCACTCTCTTCTTCTAAACAAAAGAAATCAAAAATTTCTGCTTATACTTCATTTCGACAAGGGTTTTTATGCAATTTACTTAATCCAAAAGCAACGTTGTTTTTCCTGGCGCTTTTTACAATGATTATTGATCCCAACATTCCAGCTTGGAAAATGGTAATTTATGCTATTGAAATGTTCCTCATTATTGCTACATGGTTTTCTAGCTTAGCAATCATACTATCGCATCGCAAAATAACACAATTATTAGAAAAATCTGAAAAATATATTGCTAAAATATTAGGTATATTTTTAATTGGCTTCGGCCTGGCTTTAGTTTTTGCTAAAAGATAATTTATTGTTGGTGCGAAATTCGTTTTGTTATCTTGAGCCAGCCAACCCAATAAATAAACTAATATGAATATTTAGATTTTTTTTGTAACAAATGGGTAGTCCTTAAAAAATTACATCGATAATTTAAATAGGAGTACAATAGAATTCATATTTTCAGACTTCTGGCTAGGCATCATTAACACAAGGAGAATAGCATGAAAAAGTATCGAGCTTCCACCTCAAAAAACTCCAAATCAGCTATGATTACTTTCTTACTCTGTTTATTTTTTGGAATATTTGGAATCCACCGGTTTTATGTCGGAAAAATAGGAACCGGCGTATTAATGTTAATGACAGGCGGTGGTTTCGGAATTTGGGCGCTGATCGATTTGGTTTTTATTATAAATAATAAATTTGAAGATAATAAAGGCAATTCTTTATTCTTAACACATAATCCTTCTTCGCTGAAAAAAGCCATGATGGTGATTGTTAGTGTGATTGTATGGTTACTCGTATTGGCTTCAACATTAATTGCAATTGTATATTATGCAACAAGTGGTTTAGTTGATACTGTTCAAAAGCAATTGATTGCATTACGGTCTGACGATATAACTAAAGCGTATTCATATACATCAAAAGATTTTCAAAAAATGACAACGCTTGAAGATTTTAAGAATTTTTTAAATCAATATCCTTCATTAAAAAATAATAAAAAGTTATCCTTTACTGAGAGAAGAATTGAGAATGACAATACGGGTACTTTGAAGGGGACGCTCACTTCAAAAGAAGGTGCAAAAACGCCGATAGAATATTTATTAATAAAAGAAGGTGGCTCATGGAAGATTTTAGGAATCACAATGAGTCCGACAGGTGCAGGAATAAAAATAAATCACGATACCAGTAGTTCGTCTCAGCATTCTTCATTATTAAATCTATACGATGATAAAAGTGCTAAATATTCTATAAAATATCCCGCCAATTGGGAGTATGAAAAATCGGATAAAGGAACGATTATTTTTAGTGGTAAAAAAGGCACGCCATCATTTTATTCTACAGTGAATATCCAAACGATTTTATCAAAAAAAGCAGGAGGAAAATATTCAACAATTGAAGAGTTGCTGGCTTCGTTAAAAAAACAAATTTCAGAGAATGCTTCAAATGACAAAGTTGTAGCTCAAGGTCAAATCGAGCTACCGCAAAATTCCAAACGATTACATGGGAAATATCTTATTTTTACTTACACTTATAGAAATCAAAATTTTAAACAAATGCAATTTGTCATTTCAAGAGATGATGACCAGGCTTTGTATGCTTGGGCGTACACGTCACCGATAGAGCAATATAATGCTGATCTATCCACTGCTAAAGCAATGTATGAGTCGTGGATCATAAAATAAATTTTTGACCATACGACATCGTTAATTGCCTGGCTAATAAATTTATCTTTGTCTTGTATTTTTTATATTTTTAACGAAGAATAGCCTTCTTATAATTAAATAGAAATTATCTTTTCTTACTTTATGATAAATACAAAGAGGAATAAAAAATGACAATTACTGCATTTATTACAGATGAAAACAATCAATCCCATTTTGAATCTATTGATAAAAATGATGTTGAATCTAAACGATTTTTAGGAGATATGTCTGGAAAATATTTTGCAACGGCTATGATGATTCGTGCCTTTGAAAAAGAAGTTCCTGCTAAATCACTTATCCCTTCTAACATCATTTATTCCGAGGGAACCGTAGAAATAAAGGCGAGTAATGGAGAAACACGAGCATTTAAGCCAGGCGATATTTTACTTACAAGTGATGCGACAGGAAAAAGCGATATCATGAGAACACTGATGAGGGGCTCAAAAAAACCTGTGATTGTAACGACACACGATGATTCTGCAAAAACAGAAAATCTTTCTAGGCGATCTAAGATGTAAGTGATTTAATAAAAAATGGGCATAGATAAATTTTCTTCAAAGATAAAATAGCTCAATCTTCAGCGTATCTTTGCCTATAAATTTTAATATATCACCCCATCTGCTAATCGCGATAACCCCAATGCAATACTACTTCATTAGAAAATAAAATTTAAAGGATTTGAAAAATAATTCAGCCAATAGCTTACGATGGTTTGAAAATTATTTTTTAAATTTATTATTACGTTTCTTGATTACAGACCAGTATAGCCAATATGAAAATGCTGATAACGCCATGCAAGCAAAAAATCGTATTGTAAAAACAAATAAATTAAATTGATGGGTGACCTGGTATTGAAATAATAATAATTCGCTTAATGTAGCTGTTATAGCTGCGGCTATCAAAATGATGTATTTTTTATTTGTTGATAGAATAATTAGAAATGCTACAACTAAAGCAATTGGATCAAGTAAGCAGCCCAGGAAAATACCAAGCAGAGACATCATAGCGAGCTCCTTGTATTTACAAGTTAACAGTATAAGGCGCGACCAAAATTAAGGATAGTCAGTATTGTAAGTTGTTGGAATTTGTTGACTGCTATTGTCCCAAGAGTGCCTGCTAATTAGGAGTGGAATATTCAAGCTTCTCTTCTCGGAGTATCTCTGTATGGTTATTATTTAATTAAATGGGCCCACTAGGACTCGAACCTAGGACCAAGGGATTATGAGTCCTGCCGAAATAGTATTTTTCAGTGTTGATTGCCATTCCGATAATACATCAAAATTAATTAAAAACAATTACTTAATAAATATTGCGGAAGAGGCGGTGTTGATTTATATTCCTTAATATTCATCAAATCCGGTTACAAATCAGTTACAAAAATTGTTTAAGGGCTTATTGTGTCAAAAGTTAAATTAACAGCTGGAAGAATAGAAAAATTTCAATGCGAAGCAGGGAAGGCCCAATCCTTTCTATGGTGTGCAGAGGTTTCGGGGCTGGGCGTAAGGGCAACAGCAGGCTCAGGAGAAAAACGGTATATATTCCAGACAAAAGTTGATAAGCAAACAATGCGTTTAACAATTGGGAAAGTTAGTGTTTGGGATATTCCAAAGGCACAAGAAGAAGCACGCAAATACCAAGTCATGATAGACCAAGGCAAAGACCCTCGCCAAGAGAAAGTCCATGAGGAGGTCGTAAAAAGAAAAATGGCAGCAGAGCTTGAGATTCTTCAGGCTCGCGGAGCGGTAATAGTTAAGAAGGCATGGGATGAATATGTTGAAGAGCGCAAGCAGTATTGGTCTGAGTTGCATTATCACGACCATATTCGTTCAATGCAAGTTGGTGGTGTGAAGCGCACCAGAAGTAATAAAGAATTTACAGAGCCAGGAATTCTCGCGTTCTTTTCGGCAGTTCGGCTTGTTGACCTAACTGATGAAATGATAGAGGAGTGGTCTAAAAACGAAGCGAAAAGGAGATCTACAAGGGCACGTCTCGCCTTAAGATTGTTGAAGGCATTTTTATCTTGGTGTTCTCGACATCTCACCTATAAAGCCATTGTTAATGAAAATGCTGCACACAGTAAGAAAGCGCGTGAATATCTTGGCAAGCCTAAACCCAAAAATGATGTATTGCAGCGTGAACAATTGCCCGCATGGTTTGCTGCGGTAAAGCAAATGAGTAATCCAATAATTAGTGCTTACCTACAAACATTGTTATTAATCGGCTGTAGGCGTGAGGAGCTAGCTACACTGCGTTGGACTAGCTTGGATTTTCAATGGAATAGCATGACAATACGCGACAAAGTTGAAGGTCTTCGTGTTATTCCATTAACACCTTATGTGTCACATTTATTATCTGCATTGCCACGTCGTAATGAATGGGTATTTTCTAGTTCTACTTCTGCGTCGGGTAGATTAGCTGACCCACGTATTGCACATAACAAAGCATGTGCTATTGCTGGGTTAGAGCTAACTTTGCACGGATTAAGAAGAAGTTTTGCGTCGCTATGTGAGTGGATAGAAACCCCAGCAGGTATTGCAGCACAAATTCAGGGTCATAAACCTCAAGGGGTACGCGAGAAAAATTACATTCGTCGTCCTTTAGACTTGCTGCGCATGTGGCATATAAAAATTGAGGAATGGATTTTGAATGAAGTTAAGATTGAGCTAGTTAAAGAAGTAAATGAATTAAGATTGGTTGTTTAATTAAAAAGGAAAATTAAATGGATATTAAATCAATAATTTTATTAACAGGTATTGTCGGTTCGTTAATTACGGTTTATGTGATAAACAGAAAAATTCAAGAAAAGGATGTCTTGAATTCTCCATTGACTATTAAAGAAAAGGTCATCATTTGGTTGCTATGTTTGTTAATGCCAGTAATATCAGGAGCCATATTTTATTATGGATTAAAAAATAAAATAAAGGCGAAACAAGCTAATCGTATTTCCTTTATTGCTTTTTTTATTATGCTATTAATTTATGTGCTTATCATAAATTACGCTCCACATTAAAAGACATTGCTACTTGTTTGTTGTCTTATTTTTTAAGGGATGATGTATGAACAGAAAATTGAATTTTGATAAACAAAAAATAAAGAGTTTAGCTGAGGTAAGTAGCAACAAGGCTTTAAAAATATTAAGAATGGCTGTAAATGGACGTGTGTCTTTAATTTATTTTTTAGACAAAGAAACATATAGGGTTCTAGCATTTAAAGATATAGATGCGCTGTTAGCATCATATCCAAATAGCATTCAAATATATCCTGATGGAAAACCAGTTTATTTTAACGAAGATAGTTACATTCGTAACTTGATTCCTGAGCACACTAAAATTTTAAGTCCGAATAATATTTTCTTCATAAAAAATGATAGCAATGATGTAGCTCAAAAAAATGATGGAGCTTTGGAGTTGTGTTGGAAGCGTAACGCTGTGAAAGTATTTAAAGAGCTTAAGCTTGATAAGAGTCATTTAAGTCTTGAGCAAAAAGCTAAGAAAGTTGAGAAGGAGATGCAGTCTCGTCATTCTGCCGGTGTGAAAGGAATGGCTAAACGAGGAGGAAAGAAGGCACCCTCTGCATCTACTATACAGCGTCACGCACTACAAAACATTTAGGCAAAAGGCATTCAGGCGTTCAAGTCAGGCATTCGCAACAATGCAATAAAAATTCATATTAAACAGCTAATTAACTCAAAATCATAATTTCTTGAAGGCATTTAATGCTCTAGTACTTTGAAATCATCTCAATATAAAAGGTGATTTCAAAATGCAAAACAACACAAATCAATTTACTCCGCTTGAGCGTGAGACACGGCCAGTCATTCCAACGGATGCAGCTGCGTATCATTTGAATCGTAAGCCGCAAACATTGCGTGCATGGGCTTGTGAGGAAAATGGACCAATAAAACCGATGCGTATTAACGGGCGTTTAGCATGGTCCGTTGCAGCAATTCGTGCGTTATTGGAAGGGGGTTTAAAATGAAAAAGACCCAGTCAAAGCGTGGTGGCTATCCTGGGTCTAATCAATTATCTTTTTTGAAAGATACGGATAGCATAGTACCAAAACTTCCTCAAAAAAACACATTGGCAGAGCGTGCTTTAATATTGTTGCTAAAAGAAAAACAAATTTCTCATTTGGACTTTCAAGATGTGACAAACAGTTACAGGTTGGCTGCACACATTCATGTGTTGCGTCAATTAGGCTGGCAGATAATGTCGCAAGAAGAAAAGTGTTACGTCACTGCTAAGCCTAATTTTCGAACTTATTCTAGATATTTTCTGTCCCCTGAGGATATAAAAAGATTCAAAAAATATCTTAGGGGGTGCGTATGACGAGTGAAGAAGGTCAAGTCACAGAGATGCGTTTTAAATTATTATCAGCGACTGATTTATCAAATGTTCCTCCCATGCAGTGGATGGTGCGAGGGGTAATTCCATCGAAAGGTTTAGCTGCAATTTATGGGCCAAGTGGAACTGGTAAAAGCTTTCTAGTGCTTGATATGGGGTGCGCTATAGCTGCGGGTGATAAATACTGGTTTGGTCGGCGTATTGTCCAATCGCAGGTAGTGTACGTATGTTTGGAAGGTGAGTCCGGAATGAGTAAGCGTGTTAAAGCATGGAGCTCATATTATGAAAGGCAATTACCTGATGGGCTCCGGTTTATCATGCAACCATTTAACATAATGAATGATGATGTTGCCGCGTTGGCAAAGGCGTTAGTGGCATCTGGAATGTCAGGAAGTCTAGTAATAATCGATACACTAAATCGTGCTGCACCAGGCGCTGATGAAAATTCATCCGTGGACATGGGTAAGATTATCGCTGCTGCAAATAGACTTCAAAACATGATTAACGGAGTGGTTTTATTAGTTCACCATACTGGCAAGGATGCTACCAAAGGGTTACGCGGCCATTCAAGTCTATATGCTGCTTTAGATGCGGCTATAGAGGTTGTTAATGCTCATTCCGTCAGTGAATGGGGTGTCGCTAAATCAAAGGATGATGGAAAGGGTCATGCATATCCGTTCAAGTTAGAAATTGTGTCATTAGGACTTGATAAGGAACGCGAGAAAGTTACTTCTTGTGTGGCAGTTTCTAGTGACACTGTTCCAATGATACAAAAGAAAAAAATAAATTTAGGTTCAAACCAGAAGATAGCATTAGATGTGCTAAGCGAATCTTTTCATGTAAGCCCTGATGAATGTGTTGGCCCGGTACTACCTGGTAAGCGCTATCTTAAATATGACGAGGCTGTTTTATTAGTTTCTAGCCGTATACCTACTGATGCAAGACACAAAAAAAGTCGCGCAATAGATGCCATTGCAGCATTGGTTCAAAAACAATATCTATTTGTTCGTGATGAATGGTTATGGAGTACTGAAACATAATTCCCGTTTTCCCGCTCCATATAGGTGGTGTGGGAAACGCGGGAGCAAGAAAGCTTCCCGATTATCCCAAAAACGGGAAATGCGGGAAAATCGGGAGGAAATATACTTGTTTTTATCAACTGTTAACAAGGAGAACGTCTATGTTCGTCAAGGGGCAGCCATCACCAAATCCTAAAGGTCGGCCATTAGGTTCTGGTGCTAGACAAAAACTATTTAATGATTTAGTGATACCTCATAAAGAGGAGCTAATAGAAAAAGCTATCAATCTAGCATTAGCGGGGAATGAGGTTTTACTTAAATTGTTTTTAGAGAAATTGCTTCCAGCAAAGCCGTCAGATGAGCCGATACAATTTACATTGCCGTCTAATCTCGATAAGCAAGAATCAGCATTATTTGCGTGTGAAGAAATTTTAAAGTCGATAGAAAGACAAGAAATAACGCCGGAACAAGGAAAGGTAATGGCATCTATTTTTGAAACACATAGACGCTTGGTTGAATCGACAGAAATATTGTCGAGGTTAATTGAAGTAGAGAGAGTAATTAAATTAAGGAGAGTGAAATGAAAATTAATGTGAACAAATTATATGATAAATTTACAGTAGATGAGTGCATTCAATTATCGGTTGCTGCATTAGCACGTAACGATAAAGTAGAAATTAAAAAATTAATTAGTTCATGCCCTAAAAAAAATTATTTAGCTACAGACGGTGATTATTCTGACAAGATGATTGCTATAGATAAAATATGTTATATTTTCTTGTGCATATGCCAACATTATATTTATAAGCGTGACTATTGTATTTCTGCTATATCGGTGCTTGAAGTTGCTATCTCTCTTTCAGCGGCAAGTGAAATGCAAGAAGATATGCTGGGAAAGTTAAAGTGTGAAATTTCCGAATTAGAAAGCATAAAAAATACAAGCATCCTAGAGTTGCATTCGTTATATGAATCCGTTCGTGAATTTTGCCAACTTACATCGATTAATTTTAATTATGTTATTCAGATAAGTGAGCTTGAAACTTTATACCCCGGTGAAGTTAATCGAATATGCAGTATGCCCGAAGTTAACGAAGAACTTAAAGGCAAAATATTAGGCAAATTAATTGAGATTTGGGAGGCTTAAATTATGCTTAATATAGTGCTAATATTGCATCCTTTTTTAGACGTTTATTGGGTTTCATATGAAAATTTATATTGATGAATCAGGCGCGTATTCAATTGATAAGAAGCAGCAGGCGCACTCCGTTTCATGTGTGGCCGCATTGGTTATTCCTTTTACAAAAGAAAATGATGTATTTAGATTTTTTGAACAATGGAAGACTCATCCATCCTTAAAAAATAAGTTAGATAAAAATGGTGAAGTAAAAGGATCTAAATTGAATGAAGCTGACTTTAAATCATTTTTGTTAGGGCTAGCAAATTTTGATTTAATGCTTGAGGTTGATATCATTGATTTAGGCTTGACATCAGATATAGAGGTTGAAAAACACCAATCCGCGATGGCATCGTCACATGCTAATAGCGTGACAGGACGTAAGACAAACGCTCAATTTTCTAGGGATATTATTGCATCATTATCTTTGCCAAATTATGTTCAGATGTTATCAACAAGTACCTTAATACATAAGACACTAGAAACAGCAGTAAATTATTATGCGCAAAGATTTCCGCAAGAGCTTGGTGATTTTCAGTGGATATTTGATGCAAAGGATAACGCTAAAGTAAATGACTATGAGAATACTTTAACTAAAATTGTTTTACCGTTAGTGCAAACATATTGTATAGATAGGCCGTTTAGTAGCGTAGAAGGGTTTAATTATTCTTATTTTGAAAAATATTATATAGAAGAAAAATATGTACTTGAAGAATATAAAAAGAGAAGGAATGAAAATTCTAGCTTTGTAAGCGTATCTGATGTGATGCAAAATATGCATTTTGTACCATCACATACTAATCTTGGATTGCAAATGGTGGATATCTTGGCAAACTGTGTGCGACGTGCTATTAGCGATAGATTGCAGTTCGATGGCTGGAAATATTTATCTAGTCTAATTATTAGACGAAGTAAAAATGCGATTTCTTTAACTAGATTTAGTGGATTGATGGAAGCGAAAGCACGCACGCCATTAGCTAATTTTGTAAATTATTTTCAATCAAGTGGAAAGCAAATGATGGTGCCGGACAGTTTGGTAGGTAGTGATAAACTGAAGAATGGCTATAGTCGCTGGTGTATTCTTGAAGAAATACCCAAAGATACTGAAGTGAAAAAAATTATCTTCGAGGGTTTTTAGAAACCTGTTCGAAGTGAAATTCCGCTCATGACCTCCGCAATCTAAATTCATGCGCTTCGACATAATGACTCTTGACACATGGTTATCTATGAGTACAATCTTCCTCGGTTAGATAGAAACCATGCGCCTGCGCACTAAAGCCCGGACACGAGCACTGTCATCTGAGTACAAATTCATCAACCAATATAAACAAAGCATCAGTCTCGATGGTGTTTTGGAGCAGGCGACAAAGCGTTCATGAGCAGCGTGTGGAGTTTATATGAAGAAAACATTCGTCCTGCAATCGGTCGTTGAAAAAAGAGCTAGAGAGCTTAAAAAAGACAAATCTTTAAAATTACATCAAGCCCGCGATGAAGCAGTAAAAGAGTTGGGTTACTCTAATTTTAAGCATTATAAAAATCGATTAGAAGCAGACATTAAGCAATACAAGTCCTCCCTAGAAGTTTTTTTTAAAGACATATCACTAGAAAATAGTATCTCAAAAAAGATGAAATTAGCGATTTCTTTCATGCAAAGCCATGACACACCTTTTCGTGATTTATTAGATATCCTTAAGTTGTTTCAAAACTCCCATGAGTTAGGCGAGCACCCTGATTTTGAGTGGCTAGATGATGTGCACTTTGTGTGTGGTAAATTAAATTTGATGAAAGATGAAATTGAGTCTTACATGCTTAATAGTTTTTTAACTGGCGAGCTCGAACATTATTTTCATCCTCATTTTATAGCAAAAAAGTTATTAATTAGTGATGTCACCTATGAAATAAGAAATGATAAAATTTATGCTGATGGAAATTATCATCTCACTGTTGAGTCACCCCGCCAAAGTTCTAAATTGGAAGGTGCATTCGGAGTCTCGATTGATAGGAATAAAAAAATCTCCCTTAAGCACTCTGATATTGGAGTTGACACAGATAGTGGGCATGTTGGAGGCCCTTTCACAGAACAGGAAGTTGAAAATTATTACAGTCACTTTCCTGATGAACGCAGCAAATTTGAGAATATATTAGTAATGGATAATGCTGGCTATAATGACATTAAGCGATGCCTCTCAAATAACGAGCCGCTTACAGGAAAGGCATTGGAAATGGCTCTCAGTCTTGTTGATGTGCATGGTGATGATGAGCAATCTAAATTTATGAGAAACATTGGCGTTAAAATAAAGGCAGGTCAGCCGCTCGCTGAATATGAACATCATATTTTGGTTGATGTGCTCATGCTGCATACTCAACTGGGTGCTTAATAATATTAATCAAAGCTTCTACTAGGTGTACACTCTTCGGCGTGTATTAATTGTTGATAACGTCGAAGAGTTGAGTTTGCTATAACAAATCATTAATGGCGGCTATTTAATATTTTGTATTTTCAATTAATTATATTTATTTGAAATGCAATTTTCATAATGTGCTATTTCGGTTATAGCTTTGTGTAGCTCTGCTAAATCATCGGTTAAAGTTAATGAAAAAGCTTCGCATGCTTCACCATCTTTCATCGGATATAGTAATGATTCGCATGTGCGACGTGGCCATTGTAATAATCGTGATTGAGATAAGCTCGTCTCTATATGGTAGTGATTTGTTGGCGTAAATGAATGCCAGCGTTCATGAAGAGTATTGCTATCTGCGATATCAATTATTTCAATATGCTCTAATTTTCTTGTGTTGCCATCAAACCAAGCGTTGTGAAGAAGTTTAACAGCTTCTGTATCTGATGAAGGCGCACCATATCCAAAAATTGTAATTGTGAATGCATTTTTAAAAAAATATTCGGCACTTTTCCATGCTTCTTTTATGTATTCGCTGGCATTTCCTGAGTAATCCTTTTTTTCGATTGGATAAAGTAATGGAACTTCGGAGAAATTCTCGTTGCAGGTAGGGCAAATATCATACTTTCGCCCCCATTGTTGATGTTTAATACAGGAACCAATCCGAACATTTCCATGCAGGAAAAATATTTCTGGTAATTTGGCGATACGATGATTTCGTATCCACGCATCAAATAAGAAAGGGTCCCAATTGAAAGTAAAAACAGCATCCTTTTCACGTAACGAAAGCAATAATCTATCATAATCGGTTGCAGTAGCAGGTAACGATAGTGAAGAGAAATATTTATTAACTTGTTCTTCTAGTGTATTGCGAAGCGCATCCTCTTTAATATTGGAGTATATGGACTCAAAATTCTGATTAGGGTTAATGCCAGCGTTATTTAGTATCGTGCCGAGCTCAAGGGTATCAGCAAAATCGTCCATGAGGGGAAGGCGTTTACCTTTTTCTTCGCCATTTGGAAAAGCAGCTTTACTTGCTCCTGCGCCAAGTAGAACAATGTGTGGTCGAAGATTTTTTGGATTTTCAATCAGGGCTTGCTTATTCATTTTTTCTGCTTAGGCGGTTTAATTTTAAATAGCGACGTGTCTTTATAAATAAAGCCATCATCTTCTGTCCAGCTCTCATTTTCTTGATGCTGATTTAATGCGGCAATATCATATCGTGCATATAAGAGGATAAACACTGCGGCAACAGCATTCAAGACGTTGTACAAATTGGCTTTGGAGAAATTTAATACTCTAGAATGTTTGGCATCATTGTAGGCTTGGTACCAGTCTGGACCCTTGTCTTCTTTCCAGCTTTTTAAGGGTTTTAAATCAATTTCTTCTGACATATGCAAACGAACTAGATAAGTATTTATATATTGATAATTTGAATAATCATGAATTTTATAATATGTGAGTATATTAGGGTTTTTATCTTTATTAAAATGAAATCCGTTTTCAATCAGTATCATTTTGCAGCCCGCTTCAAACTCCATGCAAGCTCTGATGAATAAGGCATAAAGTTGATGAGAATAAGTCTTAAAGTTATCTTGAGTCGGCTCGATGAAAGACAGAATCTCTTTTAAATCTTGCTCTAGCAAGTAGTATCCATTTATTAGATTTCTTTTTTCCATGATTACCATCTCCCAATAGGTCTTTCTACCCCTCTCCTTATGACTTGTTCGTACGTGTAAGTTTTATACAAATTAGTTTGATTTAAATGAATTAATCTTTTACGTTCATTTTCACTTAGTTGTGACCATCTGCCTATGATAATCGTAAAAATAAATTCTGGTGCAGTAAAACCCTCAAAAGCAGTCCAAGCCTTTTTTAGAGCATCAGGCTTCATTGTCCTAAAGCCGCGATTGCTATTCTTGGAGAATAATTCAAGGTTTCTTGCCGTATTAATTATTTCGTTAATAAACGTAAGTTTATTTACTTTTATCCACTCATGCCAATCAGTAACTTGAGTAATCGCACTCTGGTATCGTTTTGCTGGATTTAATTTTTTTGTAAATAATTTTTCATGTGATGGTTCAAGTTCAATTAGGTTTACCATGCAACCACCTTGGCCAAATGATAGAACGCAATAGTCTGCACAATATTGTTGTCCAATTTTGGGCTTAGGGATTAAAGCCAGTATCTGGCTATCTCCATGCCCATACAGTGCAAGTAAAAACTTTGGATGTTTGGTTATAAATTTTTGAGTAGCCTCTTCACTGGGTTTATTGGCCAATAATTTAGCAAACGAATATATCTCAGAATAAGTCGGGGC
>JBGAPT010000090.1:0-3630 GCA_044221135.1 Gammaproteobacteria bacterium | reverse complement strand
ATCCGGTGCAAATGGAATTTCTGGAAATAAAATAATATGAGGTGCATCACCTGCATTTTCAGCAGCCAAACCACCTGCTGCAGCAATCCAGCCAGCATGACGTCCCATGACTTCTAAAATAAATACTTTGGTCGATGTCAGTGCCATGGAAGCAACATCTAAACCCGCTTCACGGATAGAGACTGCAACGTATTTTGCAACGGAGCCAAAACCGGGTGAATTGTCTGTAAATGGTAAATCATTGTCTACTGTTTTAGGGATGCCAATACAGGTAATAGGATAGCCTAGCGTCTGGCTGATTTGTGAAACTTTGTAAGCGGTATCTTGTGAATCACCGCCCCCATTGTAAAAAAAATAACGGATATTGTGTGCAGAAAAAACTTCAATCAAGCGTTCATACTGAGCGCGATTTTTTTCAAATGAGCCTAGTTTATGGCGACAGGAGCCAAATGCACCCGCGGGTGTATGGCGTAATGCAGCAATATCTGCTTCGGTTTCATGGCTGGTATCAATTAAATCTTCGGTGAGAGCGCCTATGATCCCATTGCGCGCAGCAAACAGTTTACCAATTTGCTCAGGGTGTTTTCTAGCCGTTTGAATAACGCCACAAGCTGAAGCATTAATGACGGATGTCACGCCACCGGATTGGGCGTAGAGGGCATTGTATTGAGACATGGTTTTTGGGCTCCATTTGATATATTAAAATTTTATATAACTGCTTGCTCGCGATAACGATGTATGGACGCGGAGCAGTGCAACTTTGTTGGAATTTTTGGACTATAGCTTGATTATTGCGGTTATATCAAGGTTTTTCAGCGCATTTTCGTAAACGTGCCCGTGCCCGCGCACGTTTACGATAGAATAGTGATAACTGCTGAATATGTTACTAAGGTTAGAATTGTCTCATTCCGCAGAGAAGGAAATCCTTCCCTGTGGACTGAGTGGTGGACGTAACTGGCTTATTGATTAGCAGCGTCAAGCATGCCTACTTGGGCAATTGCTCTGATAGGTGTAGGGTTTTGTACTTTTCTGCTAAATATAAATGATTTGTGTAACTCTGGGATTGTAGTGCTGCTTGCTAAAATAAAATGCGTATTCAATTTGCTGGCCAAGCGCAATACTTCAGATCTAGCGCGACCGGTAATCAACCATTGATCGCGTTGTGGGATATCTAAAAAGTCACCTACATAGGTTAACGATTGCTTTGCTTCTTCATAGTAGCGTTCTGCTAACAGCACCATTGAAGGAATGTTGAAATAGCAGGTGGGTAAGGTGGGTATAACATGTACCAGGCTCAGCCTGATAGCTAAATGAGGTTGTGCAACGCGCGCGATGACTTCTTTGATTTGTGCTATCTCAGCGTCAGTCGTTGCATTCGTGACTAATAAAACATTTCTTAGCGCATCCATGGCATTTCTCCCTAACATATATTCGGTATATTACTACCTGCTGCGAGTCTTTCCCTAATAACTTTCCAACAGCGGATCGCCATCATCTCATGATTGTTCACTTAGGGAAATTAGCGAAAACCAATAGGAGTATGCTCAATGACCCTGTAGAAATTGAGGGTTTCTCCTTATGGATTTGGGGTGATATGCCATAAAAAGACATGGGTTGCGATTTTTGGCTAAAAACTACTCTTGTGCGACAGATTCTTGTACACCATTGGTTAGTACTAATTTGACTAATTCTGGCACTGATCTGACGCTCATTTTTTTCATGACACTTGCACGGTGTGCTTCTACTGTTTTAAGTGAAATCATCAATTCTGCCGAAATCACCTTGTTTTGTTTGCCAGAAACAATGCCTTGTAATACCTGGACTTCCCGTGGGGATAAGAGTGCAAACTTTGCTTCAGCTTGCGCATTTTCTTGTTGTTTTTCACGATTTGTTTTATCAAAGCGTAATGCTCTGTTGATACTCTCTAATAATACTTGGTCATTGAAAGGCTTAGTCAGAAAATCCACTGCCCCTGCTTTCATGACGCGTACAGCCAATGGCACATCAGCATGACCACTAATGAAAATGATGGGCAGTGTTGCACTCAGAGCCAGTAATTTAGTTTGTAATTCAGGGCCGCTCATACCAGGCATGCGTACATCGAGTAAGAGGCAACCAGGTTGTTCAGGTTTATAGGCATCTAAAAAATCTTGTGCCTGCGTAAAAATTTTGGCTTTTAAGCCGACTGATTCAATGATCCATGATAATGACTCTACCATTGCTGCGTCATCATCCACTACATAAACAATCGCATCCATTGACATAAAGTTCTCCTGTTCCAGCTCGTTGTACCCGCGGCAAGTCACGGGAAATAAATTTTTCAATTTAGTTGATAGGCAAAATAAAGCGTATCCAACTGTGATTATTTGTATTGGGGTTAATGATAAATTGTCCGCCGTGTGCTTCAATAATGGAGCGGCAGATTGCAAGTCCCATGCCACGACCATGTGCTTTAGTAGTAAAAAATGGCTCAAATACTTTATGGATCATATCTTTTGAAAAACCAGGGCCTGTATCATGTAAAGTAATTTCAATTGAATTTGCATCGAGTGCTTTAGTTTGTATGTTAATTTTTCTTAATTTGGGATCTATTTCTTGCATGGCATCCATAGCATTTTGAATGAGATTTAATAGCACTTGTTGCAATTGAATAAAATCAGCAGAAATCATTTGCACGTTTTTAGAAAAATTAAATTCAATTTTAGTTTTTGATATGTTGATGTCATTTCGAATTAAAGTGACTGTTTCACGGATCAGACTATTAATTTTGCAGGGTGTTTTAAGTAATTGGCCTTTGCAAAAGAAATTTTTCAAACGATGAATCACTTCGCCAGCACGTTGCGCTTGGATCACGGCTTTTTTCATAATTTCAATCAATTGTGCAGGATCATGTTGTTTGTTTTCCAAGTAGCGAACACAACCTTGCGTATAATTGATGATAGCAGAGAGTGGTTGGCTAATTTCATGTGCCATGCCTGATGCCATTTCTTCCATGCTGCTTAAGCGGGAAACATGTGCGAGTTGTTGGCCGCGTAAACGAGCTCTTTTATCAAGAATACGATCTGTTACGTCACGAGATGCAGCCTGTATTTCACGAATGGCTTTTGTTTTTTCATCATAAAGAGTGCGAATATTACTTTCAAACCAGCGGTAATCACCTTCTTTTCGTCGTAAACGGTATGAAATAACTTGATGGTTAGCATTATCTTTACGCTGGTTAAATATTTTTTTTAATTTTTTTACATCATCATAATGGATAAATTTATATAAATTACAATTCAATAATTCTTCAGGTTTATAACCTAATAATGTTTTGGATGAGGGTGATACATAAAGATAGGTGCCATCGGGTGCATGGCGTGAGATAACGTCAGTAGTATTTTCTACTAGCAAATCAAATAGTAATTTATTTTCACGCAATGTTTTTTCATTACTTTCCAGTGTATGTAACGATTTTAATAATAAATGATGGGAGGTGTAATGAGATTCCACTTGCTCTTGTAACTGACGATTCAGCTTCCCGATATTACTATTTAAATCTGTTTCTATCGTTTTATAAGTTAAAATATCATGATGTGTAATGATGGCAGCTGCTTTATGTTGAGCGGAAGGATTGATCAAGCTTGCCCA
>JBGAPT010000089.1:0-3890 GCA_044221135.1 Gammaproteobacteria bacterium | reverse complement strand
CACCCGGAGCATTTGTTCTATCTCCAACACCCGTGGGTAATAAACTGCCGCTATTATCATTATTAGTAGATACTGTAGATGATGACGAAGTAGTAGTCTGTGTGAATAATCTGGAAGGAGAGTTAGACCTAGAAGAAGAGCTGAATGCCGGTACTGTATTTCTATTTTGAGCAGAATTATTTGAAAAACTGGATCTGCTATTATTACTTTCGTCTAATAGTGGAGCATTTTCCTCACGATGATGTGGCACGGAATTGCCAGGATTGCGCGAAAATAACATAGATCTCCTATTTCTTGACAATGAAGGAACTTTCTTTTCTTCAACAGGGAGTAATTGAGGACGATGTGACGGTGACGGCCTTGATGTCATTTGAGAAACTCTACGGGTAGTATTCTGAGTAGGAGGGCTACTACTATTGTTACTTGTTGATGCGACGACAGAAGCGCTTGGTAATATTTCTCGAAGCTGTGGATCATCTGCTATATTTGCTGCATTTTGAGTTATAACAGCTTGGGCTTCTGGGTAATGAGAATAATTACTTAAGTATCCTAATAGCCTTTTTGCAAGCTCAGAACTTGGTAATTCAGCAGGATTTCTTAGAGGTCGTCTGGTTTCAGGATAAACTGGCAGTATCTGTTGGCTTTGTTGAGTATCGTACCACATTTGCAGTTGCGCACGATCATGTAGCTTTCCATCATCACCCATAACAGGATCATCCATCGTTTCTAAACTTATGCAATCCTGAAGACATTCCTGCATTGCTTGAAAAACACGCAGTTCTGACTGGCTCATTGTTGTTTCTGCTTTCTTTTCTTCTTCTGGTTCTTCCTCTGAGGATTGTAATTCATCAGAAGGAATACCCAATTTTATAAGAGCAGCTGTAAAACGGTCCTTTCGACGTTTCTCTTTTTCTGATTGCCTCTTCATATCTTCACACATCTTTCCGATATTTAATTGCAAATAACTATTTTCAGCTTCTAACATTTGTACAATCCTATTTCTTTCAGCAAGTTCAGCATGCGTTCTAGCGCCATCTTCTCTAGCCGCATCTCTTTCTCTTATAGCCTGATCTCTTTCTCTT
The DNA here is from genome assembly GCA_044221135.1 of Gammaproteobacteria bacterium. Lineage (GTDB taxonomy): Bacteria > Pseudomonadota > Gammaproteobacteria > DSM-16500 > DSM-16500 > UBA4722. The sequence goes on along the minus strand of JBGAPT010000089.1, from coordinate 2,808 downwards.
TCTGCTTGTCGGGCTTTTTTCCTCATAACAACCCCAATTATAATACCAATTAAAAGACCAACTGTTGCTCCTATTCCTATTCCAATTGGGCCGCCTGTGGCGCCAATTGCGGCACCAATTCCAGATGATTCAGCTAGAAGACCACCTATACCAACAACGACAACCGCCCCTACTGCTGCAGTCCCTAGACTTGTTCCTCCTGTAACAACAACGTCTTTTCCCGTAACGCCTTTATTATTATCTGGATTTTGTCTTTGCATACAATCTTTCCTTAAGTTAAGTAATTTGTTTTTTTATTGCAATAAGATAAAATTTTTTTGCTTTTTTCATTTGCCACAGCTGTTATTGCTGTGATGATATAATAAAATAATTCGATTTTATTTAAGAATTTAGCTGAATAAAATGTGCGATTTTTGCTTGTTCAATAAACACTTAAGCAGGGCAAACGCATCTTAATTGAGTGGAAATAGTTAAGAAGGATCTGTCAAAATTCGCTACCTTTCACAGGACTTTCTGTTTGCTGACATTTTAATTAAGCAACCTGTAGTAATTTTTGATAATCATTCAATTTAGACACAAGTAGAATACGACGCTGTGCACGCGTTTTATTTTTCATACGGAAAAATTGTCTAACCTCTTCAAAAACCGTACAAAATTTCAATGCGCAAAAAATATTCTTAAATCCCTTCATAATTGATAACCTTGATTTTGTAACACGATGGTCAGATTCAAGCGTGTTATTCATATACTTACTCTCACGATGTTTTATCTCAGTAGAAAAAACATTTTTAATTGCAGGATAAAGCGCTGGCTCTTTATCAGTTGTGATTTGTGTTGGTGTAACATCTGTTGTTTTTTGCGTTTGTCGAAAAAATTTTTCTGCAGCAGTTTGGTCACGAACATCACTTAGGTAAACATCAACTAAATTACCTTCTTTATCAATTGCTCTATAAAGATAACACCAGCGCCCTTCAACACGTACATAGGTTGCATCAGCATGCCATTTCTTTCCACATTGGCCATAGCGTTTTTCACGTAATTTTAAACCTAATTCTACTCCAAAGGTTTGTGTCCAATTATGCACTGTTTGATGGCTTAGATGAATTCCTCTCATTTTCATTAGCTCAACAACGTCATCTAAGCTATTTCTAAAGCGATAATAATAGTGTACTGCTAACATTACAACTTCAGTCGGATATTGGATAAAATTGAGAGAAGTACCGCTACGTTCATTATACTGCTTTTCACAAGAACGGCAGCGATATTGGTCATAGCCTAAGTCAGTTTTTTCTTTACATAGCCGTGCATTATTTGATTTACAGTGGGGACAATTCATAAGTAATTGCCGTATCGTTTATTTAGGGCAGGCAATTATACTGAACTCTCTGGCAACAACTCAAATAGGGACTGAGATTTGATAAAACCAACTTGTCGTATTTCATGGCATGTAATAATAGAAAAATCACTGAATTTCTTAGGTGCGCCTGTCCCATCATAAACCCTATTTAACTCATACCATTTTTCAACGGCTTCATTGCTGATCCAAAATTCAATATTACCGCGATGACGTAGTGCTTGGTTATAGGCAGCCCAATTACTTATTCTGTATTTTTGTTTTGGTACAGACCAACCTTTTCTTTCAGGATATTTGTGAGGCATTATTTTTTCCAATATCATTTATCAAAATAGGTTCTTATCGTAGTCTAAGAACAGTTAAAATGAAACCGTAGTTATTCAATAAATGTGTAAATACTAGGCTATTCAACAAAGCCTTTCGGGACTGCAAGCCAAATAGGACTCAATTTTGACAAAACCCTTTATATTAACAAAAAAAGATGGAATTGAGAGCTATTGTTTCGTTGGACCAAATAATGATTATGACACGATTGAGCAAGCAGAACGAGCAAAATATCACAATGATCAGAACATTACGCATCATGGGTGGAGCGGAACATTTTACGCCTTTTCTTCCAAATCACGAATATGCAAACAGATGGAAAAAAAGAAATGATCATAATCTAGATAGTGGCCATCCAAATATAGATACAAACCCTGCTTCTATAAGTGGTTCTATAAGAGAGAGCAGTAACCCAACCTTTCCGCCTGTTCATGGAGCAATAGCGGATTCAGGTGCTAGGAATAATGGTAGTAGCTCGAATTCATTTTCATCGAGTTCAAGCACTCCACCACAATCAAGTACTTTAACCCAATCAAGCACTAGTTCAAGTCCATTTCCTGTAATGCATTTCCCACCTACCAGGAACAGTAGCCCTAGTAGATCTGGTATGTTTGGTAATAACCCACCTGCTGTAGTTCCTCTGCCTACTTCTACAACTTCACCTGCGCTTCCTACATTACCAGCAACTCCAGCTGTGCGTGACTCCACCATGAAGCGATAAGGAACACACTAATTTATAAGTCGTACACTTACCAAACATAGTGAATAAAATAGCTTAATCACAAGATGATACATTATGTATACATAATGTTAATACTCAAAGATACATATGGTTCTGTTGCAGTAAATGGAGAAGTTCTATAAATTACTATCATAAAAAATTGTTGAATTAAAGGAGGGTTTCAATGATGACAAACGATAGAGATTTTAAGTGGCGTAAGTTTGCAGGACAAATTATTTTATGGGCCGTCCGTTGGTATTGTCGTTACGGGAGTTTGTTTCTTAACTCTCAAAAAAGTATCATTACTATCCATTAAAAACCATCATTGATTACCCATTAACCAACCGCACTGGGAGCCAACTCATGCCCTTTAAAGCTAGACAGTTCTATTATCGTCGCAGTAAAAAAA
>JBGAPT010000024.1:0-32495 GCA_044221135.1 Gammaproteobacteria bacterium | reverse complement strand
TTCCTTTTTTAAACGCAAACATTGTTGCAATAGCATTTCGCCCTGATCAGTTAAATGTAACCGCTGGTTATTTCGTAAAAATAAATCAACGCCGAGATCCGCCTCTAATTTTTTTATGTGCTTGCTGATAGAAGCTTTTGTCAACTGTAAATACTTTGCTGTTTGAGACAAATTACAGGTTTGTGCAACATAAGTAAAAACTTCAAAACGATCTAAATCAGACATATCCGTCAACCAAATTGAAACAGAAGTTGCATAATCTATCACTTTAAATCATTTCTTGAAACAATTATGATTGCGAATCTGTATAAACGGTCGTTTTTTAATCTATCTAAAAAATGAGGCAGGAAAAATGAAGTCATTGAAACAAGTCATTTTTGGAATCATAATTATCTTTTCACAATCGGTATTTGCAGATACCTGTTATGACCCTGATCATAATGCAGTGCAGCAATCATTTTTTACATCAGCATTCATAAGCAATTACACCTACATGAATTTACAGGGATGGGACGTACAAGGCGACTGGCCAATCATGGGGCAAAATGCACTTGGTGCAGATTCAATGATTTTTCAATATGCTTCCTATTCGCCTGTCACAGGATTACACTGTACCTATCGTGTGAGAACCTACGATCGTAATGCCTGGAACTTAGGCCCAGACTCATCCATCGACCGCAATATAGATTTAATCAAACAAGCGCAATATATTGAATCGGATTTTGCTGATCATACAGGTTGGGTAAAGGATTTTACGACAGGTATTTATAAATGTGTTAATGATCACATCGAAGCATGTGCATTCAAATAACGAGGATAAAAATGAAAAAAATCAGAATCATTTTGTTTTTCTTTACCATCTTTAATTTCATGCTATATTCCATGCCGGCCTTCTGCAGTGAAAAACACATATCTATTCAACAACAGTTGTCTCAGTTAGAAACGCAATCCAGTGGACGTCTTGGCATTGCCATGATTGATACTAATACAAATCAAGAAATTAATTATCGCGCTAATGAATATTTTCCGATGAGGTGCACATCGAAAGTAATAGGTGTTGCTGCTATTCTGAAAAAAAACATGCATAATGAGGGACTTTTAAATAAAAAAATTCGGTATACAAAAAATGATCTAACTAACTGGGCACCTATCACAGCAAAACATGTAACGGATGGAATGACGATCAAGGAATTATGTGCAGCTGCTATTTCTTATAGTGATAATACTGCTATGAATTTGTTAACAACCGAGTTAGGCGGCCTTGTAGAGATCAATTCATTTGCGCGCTCTATCGGAAATAGACACTTTAAGCTTAATCATACGTGGCCAGGTGAATCTTATTCAAGCCCAAAGAGCATGATAGATGTGTCAACGCCTACAGCGATGACAGAAAATTTACGTAAACTTGCTCTTGGCAGTGTCCTTGCTAATCCAGAACGTAAAATGCTCATCACTTGGATGAAACAAAATACTACCGGCAATGATCGGATTCGAGCTGGCATACCCAAAAATTGGATAGTTGCTGATAAAACAGGCACTGGGTTATATGGAACAACGAATGATATTGCAGTCATCTGGCCGCCTAATTGCGCTCCCATTATTATTACTATCTTTTATTCGACTAACATAAAAGATGCACCGAATCGTAATGATGTCATCGCTTCAGCAACACGCATATTAATCAATTCTTATATTCAAACAGACTCCTGCTTTAACAGTCATCGAACCTACTAAAAATGAAAAACATGCTCAACATAGTGATATTATTTATCTTAATAAGTTTTTCTCCCATATTAATAGCCGGATCAGTGACTATTTGTGGAAGCAATAAAATACAATATGTGGGAATACCTTTTAATATAACAAATGATGAAATGATAATAGAAACTACGATCAATGATCGATATCAACCACAAAAAAATATGGTGCTTAATACAACTTCCTACACAGACTATGCATTTGATGGCGATACAGCGCACATCAAAATACGAGAACAATTTACAGGTACAGATTATTATTTTAGCTGGATTGATTTTCCTTTAATGGACGTAGATGATAAAAAGATAATTTACCTTTGCCAAGGATTACAGATCGCTGGCATTAGGTGTTTTCTTTAAGTTAGTAGAGAAATGCAAATGTCCAATTTCAATAACACCATGTTCAGGAGTAACTCTTAAATAGCCAGCAATTCCAAGAGGCTGGTTATTTTTGCTATCTAAAATAGCATATAAAAATGGATCATCAGAACTAGCTATCGTCGTTAACCAAAAATAAAAATCGTCATATGTATCAAATGGGCCATAAGGAAGATATGTCCAACCGCCGCTAGCATTATGCAATAATTCAAATAATTTCCTTGCATGGGCTGAAGGGACCAAAGGCTCTAATATGGAGTAAACCCCGACTATTTTTACTTTCGATAGTTTTTTAGCTGATTTCCAGTTCTTTTGTGCTTGGCCTACAGGTTGATCAAATTCATTTTTCATAAACGAGTTATCTTTGTTTATATAGGTTTTAATTATGTCTAACAAACGAACGGGGCTATTGAAAAACCCGTTATTTATTATGCAAACTTTAGCATTCTGTTATAATAACTTAACTTTAAAAATAACGCTACTTAAAGGAAGGATTACATGTCAAACCATTTTTTTGTTGTGTCAGAATGGCTGCCCAAAGAAGGTTTTGAGCATGAGTTATGGGTACGATTTAAAAAATTGATGGCCAAGACCTTAGAAAAAGAAAAAGGTTGTCTAAGAGCGCATGCAACTAAGCAAGTCACACATCTAAATGCACCAGGCAAATCAAAATATACAATTATCCTTCTTCAAGAATATGTTGATTTGAAAGCATTTGATATTCATTGTGCCTCTGATTACGTAGCAAATGCATTTAAAGAATTAGTTGAAGATAACACAACTGCTATGGTTGCAGATTGGCGTTGTAGATTATTTAGCGAAGATGAATATCCATCGTAAATTTAGCATTAAATATTTCAGGATATTCATTTTTAGTATTGATCTATAGAAATATTACATAGGAAAGCATCATGCGTATTTGGGTAGATGCGGACGCTTGTCCCAACGTGATTAAAGAAATTTTATTTCGTGCGGCAAATAGAACACGCACGATGCTGATTTTGGTGTCGAATCAACCAATTCAATCACCGCCATCTCCCTTTATTACCAAACAAGTTGTCAAGGCGGGTTTTGATGTAGCGGATAACAAAATCGTAGAAAATTTAGAAGCCGGAGATTTAGTCATTACTGCCGATATCCCGCTTGCGGATGCGGTCATCAGCAAAAGCGGCAGAGCACTCAATCCACGAGGAGAGTTATATTCAGAATGTAATATCAAACAACGCTTATCCATGCGGAATTTCAGTCAAGAACTAAGAAGTAGCGGAGTCAATACAGGCGGCCCTTCTAAAATCAGTAAAAAAGAAATACAAGATTTTGCAAATGCATTAGATCGATTACTTTTATCATAAAGAGGTCTTTTGAAATGATGAAATTTTTACACCTGAGCCATCTTATAACCCATCAAACTCACATTACGGAACAATTGAAAAGCAAGTTAATAAATAAAATTTATATTTTTATATCAAGAACGTTGTGATTTTTCTCCAGAAGATCATCCTTATGCAGATTATTTGCATAATCTTGCAACATTGATGGGACTGGGGTTTACAGCCATTTTAGCAGAAGGTAACAAAATTAAGTCATGCAAACCGCATTTTTTTACTTGTTTGCGCTATCATAATTTTATCGAATATCCTAAGGAGCTACAGCAGTTATCTATCGCAATAGCTGAGATCATTTGTACGGCCATTCGTCCTTTTAGGCAGCTTGGGTTCCCCTTGTATTACGATAGCTTTGTGCAAGCGCTCGTCTGTATATTAAAATCATACGGAACAAATGATGCTGGAAAAGAAAAGGATATAAAAAAAATGCTACAACAGTTGTTTGAGATGTGTCATTAATTGTAAATGTTAGCCCTTATTTTTAAAAATAAGGGCTGCATGATACGCTTATCGGCCCAAGGGTACGGAAGCTGCGACCAGCCGCCACTTTAGGCTGACTTCTCATATGTCTCATCTGGTATAGCACATTCACCTTCGTCATTGCTGTCTATTTCTAGCACATTTGCCGTAATTCCCAAGCGTTTCGTCAAATCCAATGGGAACAACCCATAGGGAATGAAGTTTGGAACTCTAATTATGGACTAATTATGGAAAGTTGACATTTTGCCTTGGTTTGTATATTATTTAACCCGATCAAAATTTATTTAAAATGAGGAGTTTTAAGATGCGGTTAATACACAACATGTTAATTTTATTAGTAATAATTTTTATGAGTCAGACAATTTTTGCTGAAACCATTCAGTGCCCTAAAGGCTCAGACTTTGTTCCAACAGAGTTAATGCCGTCAAAATTATCGTACACCTTCAACTCCGCATTATTATCTACTTTTAAGTGATCAACTTAAAAATAACTGGGATTTTGATCGCAATACAACCAAATTTTGGTCTTATTTGACCACGCAAGACGAATTAAAAAATGGCATGCCTGGAGATACCCCATTAACAATTGCTCTTTATTCTCCTGGAGTAAGTCAACAATGGAATACTGAGTATTGTTTATACGAGTCCCCCAATTGGACAATCGAGGTGATTTCGAAACAGTCTATTGATAATTGGAATGAATTAATAAACAAGTCGCAATGGAGCAATCAAGACATATTTACAGCAGCTGAACATAGATATGTGGGAAATGAATATATATGTCACACAACAGCAGCTCACCCTGAGACTTGTTATCAATAATCTTCAATCAGATCTATCATCAATCGTATCCGCTAAATCTACCGCCCACCTAACAGCGTTCGATCAATATTAAACGGCAATAAATCTTCAATTTCACTTTCTGACTGGCATAAAGGAATCTGCTGTAATACATATCGGAACCAGTCATAAGGTTCAATGTGATGATGCTTGCAGGTTTCAACTAGGCTAAACAACGTGGCAGCCGCTTCTGCTCCGACCACGCTATCCGCAAACAACCATCCTTTGCGACCAATCACAAATGGTTTGATAGCACGTTCACTGCGGTTATTGTTATTTTCAAGTCGTCCATCTTGTAAATAAATCAGTAATTTTGGCCATTGGTTCAGTGTATAACTGATCGCTTCTCCCAATGCGCTTTTAGGATATGCTTTTGGATGCGCTGCTTGTAAGTAAGCATGCATCTCTTTTAATATCGGTTTTTCTTTTTCATGACGAATTTCTTTCTTATCCTCTGGCGGTAATGATTTAATTTCTTCTTCTATTTTTGCAATTTTTGCAATGTAATCAACTACGGTACATGCAATACCTTCTTTCGCATTAGATATTTTTACAATTTCAATAAATTTTCGTCTTGCATGATACAAGCAGCCTGAGAGGGTAATATCCAATGATTTACTAGCGAGTGCATCGTATCCTGGGTAACCATCGCAATGAATATAACCTTTATATCCCTCAAAAAAATTCAGCAATACATCATGCGATCGCGTAGGATGGTAATGGTAATAATAAGCAAATTTTTCAGGAGAGCCGCCTGCAAATAACCACATATATTTTTTGCTTTTCACGCCTTTATTCGGTTCTTTTAGCACTTGGACAGTCGTTTCATCACTATAGGCAATATCATATTGATGCATCATACGTTTAATAATATTCATCATCGGTTGAAGCAATTGATGTACCCGAATAACCCACAAACACAATGTTGATCGTGGAATATCAACACCGATACGACGCAACATTTTTTCTTGTCTAAACAAAGGAAGATGATCTTGAAATTTAGATACAATGACATGAGATAACAATCCAGGTCCTGCAATACTACGTGGAATAGGTTGAGTTGGCATGGAGGCTGTTTTTATGGTTTCTTCACATTGCTTGCAAGCATATTTTTTACGAATATGCTCAATCACATATATTTTAGCGGGGATAATTTCGAGTTGTTCAGATTTTTCATCTTTAATATGTGTGAGCTCACATCCGCAGTGGCATGTTTTTTCGTGTTTTTCTAAATCATAGATATGTTGTTCGCGTGGCAAATCAGCGGGTAATGCTTTTCTGCCCACACTTTTACGCGTATAAGATGCAACGCTGATTTCTACCTCAGCTGCCTCGATGGGCTCCGGTTTTTTGGGCCATTCTGCTTCATCAAACAAGCTGAGTTGATTTGGCGATATTTTTTCAGATTTATTGCCAAATTGACGTAACCGATATAGATGGATCAATTCATTTAAAGAATGAATTTGTTGCGCTTGCTGGGTGATATGAACATCTTTTTCAATCAGCAAGCTAAGCAACTCTTCTTTTGATTTTTCGTGGTAATCTGTATGTGTTTTCATGCGGGCATGATAACAAAATATAGCTTAAATTACCTTATTTTTTAAAATAATTTATCATACTCTATCTCATAAAAATGACCTATAATTTCAAAGTTAAGGCCAGCTAATAATCCATTTAATTGTGTTTCATTAATAAGATAATGTGCTTGACCTGATTTAGGTAAAATATAGCGATGTTTTTCTAGTCGCTTATAATGAAGTACAAAACCATTACGATCCCAATAGAGTATTTTGGCTTTATCATGTGATCGATTAAAAAATACAAACACATGACCTGATCGCGGATCATGTTGAAATTCGTTTAACACTAACATAGCTAATGTATCAATCGATTTTCTCGCATCAATCGGCTGGGTGCTGACGTAAATTTCAATTCCCTGTCTTATCTTAAGCATGTTGCACACTTAACGCTTGGATTAATGCTGTAATATTTTCTATTTTCATTGTATCCGGCAGATAAATATGATGGCCTGATAGCAATTTAATTTGAATAATACGAGGCACATCTGATATCGTCGATTGCGTTGAAGTTACCTTAACCGGTGTAAATGTCGATTGAATGGGTTTAATCTGCGCTTCTGATAAAAACACTCCTCGCCAATAAACAAATGAGTTGTAACTAATACCCTCTGCTTTACAATAGGCTTCTTGACTTAGCGTACTTTTCCCCCAGCGTTCAACATGATCTCGCCAATAGTCACGCTTTGCTGTTTTCTCTGTGTTAATTGCTAATGAATGTATTTTTTGCATAATGCCTCCGTTTTATAGAAGCGTGCATCATGCCTGAGATGAAAAGGGGTGTGTAGGTGTGGTTAAATTAGCGGATACTAATTAACTCTGATCTAGGGAATAATAACCAAAATTCATACGTTGCTTAAACGCAGTTTGTTCATAAATATACATACCGCGATGAATATTTTTAGCTTTTAAAAGCAATGAGTAGTTAGATGGCTTATTATTATAAAATTCGTGACAAGTAATATGGCAACACCATTTGTGGGGTCTAAAAGTCGGTAGGTATAACCCCCATGAATTTTTTGATTTATATCTTCATAAGTATATTCGGTTTGACTAAAATGCATTTTATAAATTATGCCAGCATTAGGACTTTCAGTATTTTTTAAATTAAGAACCTTAAATATATATGTTTGTCCATTAATATTAGCAGGCAAAGAAAGGGTGCCTGAAAAAGCAGCTCCATTGAATAATAGTAGAAGAAGTGTAGTTACAGTGCGAATATATTTCATATTGAATCCTAAGCTAAAGAATCTATTATTTAGTATGCTAAATTACCAGATAATGCATTGTAATCATACATCTTTATCGAGGGAAGTATGCGGTGTGCATAAATATTTGCCAATCATATGACCGGCAATTTTGCTTACCGGCCACTTTATTTGATTAATTTTTTATCACATCTCATTGATTTTTAGCATAGGCAGCACCGACGGATACTGCATAAAATGCACTAATATTGCTCCTGCCTATCCCAAACATCCCAGTTATCTAATGGGGATAGAGGTATAGTTGGGTTTCAGCTAACTGAATTTACCCTTATAATACAATGGATAATGAATATTTATTGCACATGTACATTTTTATCGTGTATAATCCAAGCTGTAATTTTGTCAAAAATACACAAACGAGAGATAAGATGACACAAACACGAACACAGCAGCCACCACTCAAAGACACGCTCATTGCTATCAACTCACAATCGAAAGACCAACTTAAATCCGCTAAGGTTATTGTTTCCCACCATTTAATTTTTTTGCTGAAGGGAAAGGAAGGAGATTGGACATACTCTGAAGATATATCTAGCAGTCAAAAAAAATATACAAAAGCTGTGCAATTAAAACTGATTGAGGTGAGAAAACGAGAATACGCTGAATTGGTTGCGTTGGAAAATAGGTTGAATAAGGAAAATAAAAATAATTTAAAAGGCATTGCCGAATTCTATTGGGATGAAAGTAACAGATTATTTGTGGAGCAAGAAATCGGAAAGAACATTAAAGTTTCCGAAATGTCTGAAGAAGTTAAATTTCATGTTGAAACGAAAGAAACATATTCTCCGCCAGTCAAAATGATATTACCCAAAAATTCACTGCACAGAAATAGATTTTTTAAAGAAGCAAATACTTCTATTTATTCTCACATTCCATTGCATACCGGAATTTCTGAAATAATAGCGGAATATGCTATGAATGAACATGATGTGGCTTTGCGAATAACAATGGTAGATATCACTATCAATATTCAAAAAGACATTGAAAAAGCATGTAGTGATTCTATTGAGTTTTTCGCTGGTCAGGATGTTTATAGAAAACTGATTGCTATCGTGTTAAACCATTTAAAAACACTCATCTATTTTTATATACCAGAGAATCATGAAAAAACAAACATCATATTATTTGGCTTCTATGAGAAAAACTTTATAGAGGGATTACCTCTAAATAATCTTTCGCCAGAAGAACAATGTGATGTCGTAGAAATATTCAGGGCGTTTTCGTTTCTTAATCAACCAAGCTTACACGATCTCGACAAAAATTATATTAGAATTTACGCATTAAAAGCACACATCGAAAAATGTCATTTTAATTTAGTCGAAACTGCTCAACTATTTAATTGCTTTTTTCATCGAATACTACCTTTACTATCAAAAACAACGAATATTAAATGTTCTGAAGATATATGCTATCATTATATGTTGGACGATCATTGGTATAATAATCATATTTATGCTATGTGCAACTCAGCAATTAATATGAGCCACTTAAATCAACAAAATTATCAACATTTTTTAACTCAAACATTACAGTCTACCGACGATTCATTGAAACAATTCGTTGCCATTACGGAAACATGGCGACAGATGAGAGGAGGTATTTCAGAGGAGGAATTTTTGACGTTTGTAGCCCAACATGCAAAAAATGGAATACATGCGGCTTCGGCATGGGTACTCCTTCCCGTCCGTTCTCGCGACATTCAAATATCCTACAAAAAATTAGTGTCATGGTATTTGCAATTATCTATGTCTGATTTATTCTTGCTAATGAAAAACGCCACTCGTTTAGCTTTTGAAGTTGCTGATTTTTGGAAAGAATCCATAAATAATATTGTTGCATGTTGGGTTGAAAATAATAATATTGATCAAATCATCCCTTTCATAAATAATTTAAGAAAAGATCCTAATGAAATTAATATCCCCCTGGTTGGTATTCAAATTTTCCTCTTGCATGCAGTTAATGAACATCGACCTGATTTATATAACCAACTTATTCCGCTTAAATTAGAGATTATTGATACTATTAATTCACTTATGTCGAACAGTGAGATTAATCCAATCTGTCGCAATTCAGGTATGTTTGAAGATCATTTAAAGGAGTTGTCACAACTACAAGATAATAATGAACAATCAAGCTCGACATCAAACGCCTCATGCTTAAATCAAGTTCGGCCAGTTTAAAATTATTGGACAATTTCTTAATATGTATTAAAATTCTTATATTATTTATTTTTAATTGTGTAACAAGCTTGGTTAATATCACTCCGTTCGCGTCTTTATTAAATACGATATTAGCACAGTCATCCGCGGATGCGTTAAATTAATCATAAACGCCAGCTTTTAACAGATGGATTAACACCTGTGCCTTCCGATGTGTCAACAAATCTTTCTGTAGGAAACGGCAATGTTTCTGCTCTCATTACGATGAGTGTTTTATCTGGTTCGAAGCAATCTAAGCATTTTTCACGTGAAATGAGAGATCAAGTCAATACACTAACCAAGAGATTTTAATATGAAAAAATTGAGAATTCTTATTATACTCCTTCTAGCCTCTACAATGGCCTATGCTGATATCTGTCCATCTTTGCAATGGAGTGATTTTGGCCCTAGTCAAATGATTACTTCTCCAAAAGGCATTTCAGCCAATATACACACCCTACAGAAAGATTTTTTAATTCGAAATAAAGTAGAGGTTCTTGATCCTCCTATGTATGCGGATGAAGATATTAATCCCTCTAACATTGCAGATTCTCCCAGTTTGGTAATGGTAAGATGGGATTCAATAACACAAGAAATTTCTTGTGAATATGCTTATGTCACTTCCTCAATGTTTATTCCATTAGGCTCTGTTGCGACAATCCAACATAATATTGCTAAACCTGTTAATTCTAATCTTGAAGAAGAAATTAAATGGTTTGATACACAGGAAAACTATACACTTAATGGTATAAGTACTGGCTATCACCTTGTATCTATCTGTGAGGGCGTACATGGCGAAACTCCTATTTCTCCACAAGTCTGTTCATGGGAATAATTCAAAAGCATTACCATACCCATTCCCCAGGCATCCAGGAACCATGAAAACCACTAGGCACTCGCTTAATTTATTATCGATGTGATGCAGTATCGTAGAAATTTCATTAAACGAAGTTTTTTGAATTTCTCTTGAGGAATTATCAATTTTGAGTTGGTCAGAAAAAACAACCTCGTTAAAAAAGCATAATATTAAAATGAGCAAACTAGCCCTGAATCCTTTCAAAACACTACTCCTTATTCTTGCTTAACAACAATATCTTGTGGCTGAATCCAAATAACTTTTCCATCCTGAAGCTCGCATACAGGATTACCTGCTTGTTTGTGACGAAGCAATGCATCATTTACTGCTTTTTGAAGGATCTGCTCCATTTTTTCAGGATCATTCATAATACGCATGATTCTGTCGTCATTATTTTGAGAATTCATTATATTTCTCCGTTAAATTTTGCCATATTGCCTGATTAAAAACAGCTATGGAGTTGTTTGTTTTTAAAGCAATCTTTTTGGGTTTGCTTGCTTTGGTATTATCGTACATTTGCCAAGAATCTGCCAATGGTTCATATAGCCTAAAGAAATTTTTTAATCCTGAAGTGTATCTACGACGAATAGTTTCTTCGGGCACGTTGTGCCCTCCCATTTTGACTCTTTCTGCTACACGAGATACAGCCAGATCAGGGCTTTCAAGTAATAAGAAAGTTAGATGAAAAAAGTAGCCTTTTTCTTTGAGTTTAGCAATCCATGGCGGCTGGCAAGAGTTGTTTCGAAAGCAAAATCTTCATTGTTATTGGCTAGATAATGCATGCGTTCTAGCATGGCTTTACCCGCTGGAATCGCAGCTTTTTCTGGAGCAAAGGCACTTAATCCTGCAGCAATAGTATCTGCATTAACAAAGTGCTTAATGTGTAATGCGTTATCCAATAAAATGGGTGCGGTAGTTGTTTTTCCAGCACCATTGGGGCCTGCAATAATAATTACTTGTGGCATTACTATTCTCTTTATGCTGTTATCATGGCTTGTAAGTGGGTTAATTGCTCTTGTAACTTCATTTTCTCTTGCATCAACTCGTAATTCTGACTCGATAATAATTTAGTTTGAGACTGAGTGTCGAGTAAAGATTGTTTGAGATCAACAAGCTGTTGGGTTAATGAGTTATTATCGCTTTGTAACGAAATGATTTCAGCATATTTTTTATCGAGTTTAATTTCAGTTTCTTTAAGTTGTTGCTGCAAATGTTTACTAGTTTGTTGGCATTCAATGGTTTCTTTCATCAATTGTTCTACTTTATCGGTAAGCGTGGACACTGATTGCAAAGATTTTTGATGTTGTTTTTCTAGCTCAGAATTGGAATGAATTACGACATGGTATTGTTGATTAAGGTCGGCATACTTCGTTTTTTGTAAGATTAATTCTTCTTTTAGGTTTTTTATTTCGAATAAGTATTGTTGTTTTTCACGTTCAAATTGCTGCTGATCGAGCGTGCGCTGTTCACGAGTGGATTCGCGATAATGTTCGAGATTGGCTTGGGTTTGTTGATGGAGCCGGTTTAACTCCTCCACTCTATTTTGTTTTTCTTGAAGTTGCTTCATCATGCCATCGTGTTGATAATGTAAAGATTCATTTTCTTTATGGGAAAATTCGAGGGCTTGCTCAAGTGTTAATTTTTCATTGGCAATTGCGGCTTTCTCTTGATGCCATGAATTAAATAATTTTTGCCATCGTTTATTGTTGTTGTGATATTTTTCCAGCTCTGTTTTGAGATTTGCAATTTCTTGGTTGTAGTCGGATTCAATCGGTGTGAACTGTGTGGTAGCTTGTTCCAACAAACCTTCCCAGAGCCCTTTCATTAAGGCGATCAAGGGTTCGGGTAGGTTTTCTTTTGTGGTAATTTTCTGTGTACCACTGGATACTTCTTTCCAGCGTCGTAAATGCTGGTTGATGGTGCCAGCGCTGCCGGTGCCCAGAAAACGTCTGATATTTTCAATGGTGATGCTTGTGCCCTGCCCTTTTAAGGCCTGGATGGCGGATACAACATCTTCATAGGTGATTCCGTGACGTGCCATAAGTTATTCCTTAAATATTACATTTTATGAAGTATAACGATTCATCTAATAAAAGTAACGGATTATTATTAACCGTTTTTAATTATCGATAAGATTATTTATCTATAGTAAATAAAAAATGGCCATGATAAGCTACTATGAAATTAGGAAAAAACAAGGAACGTCAAAAACATGTCAAAAGAAATTGAGATAGTTGCCCAAGCTGCGATACCTAAGACCGATCTCTTATTTCATAATGATACTTCGCCGACTCTATGGATAAATAACCCCTATATTAAAGCAGCAACTGCAGACAATACCCGCAAAGCGTATCGCAGCGATATCAAACATTACGAACAATGGGGCGGCTTGTTGCCATCGCGACCTGAGATCATTATCGACTATCTACAGGCGTTTGCAGATAAACTCAATCCACGCACGCTTTCTCGTCGATTAGTTGCCATCAAAAATTGGCATGCATATCAAAATCTTCCTGACCCAACCCATCATCCTCTCGTTAGCAAGACCATGGCAGGCATTATGCGTATCCATGGGAAGCCGAAAGAGAAAGCGCCAGCTCTTTCGCCGGATGATCTGATTAAAATGATTGAGGCATTGAAGGAAAACGACTCATTAACCAGCATACGAGATAGGGCCATTTTACAAATGGGCTATTTTGGAGCGCTCCGTCGCAGTGAAATCGTCAACATTCGCTATAAACATGTTCACTGGAAACCAGAAGGCATTGAGATCCTTTTACCACACTCTAAAACAGACCCATCTAATGAAGGCCAATTTTGTGCGGTCCCCTATGGTAATGAAACCATTTGCCCTGTTAAAGCACTCGAGTCATGGTTAAATAAATCAGGCATCCAGCAAGGCCCCCTTTTTAGACGAATACTCAAGAACCATTCTCTGGGAGAAAAACCCCTCACTCCTCTTTCTATCAATCATATTGTGCAACGCTCAGCACAACTTGCTAAAATCTCTTATGCGAACACTCTTTCAGCGCATAGCTTGCGCCGCGGGCTTGCAACCCATGCGGCACGTGCAAAAGCATCAATAAAGACCATCATGAATGCAGGCCGTTGGAAGCAAGTGAATACCGTGATGGAATATATTGAAGCCAGTGAACGATTTGAAGATTCAGCTGCAGCCAGTGTGCTTGTGAATATAAAAAATAATTTTGAAAAGGAGTGATAACATGGGGAAAATAATACTATTCACTCCTAGCGATATGATTAATTGGGGCAACCCTCAAGTCCTAACCAAGGGAGCAAAAGATATTCTTCTATATGGAAATCCTGGGAAGCCTGAAAACTATACTTTTAGATTCAAATTCCCAGAAAATTACAAAATTGAACCATTCATTTTAACTTCCTCATCTTTTTTAACAGTTATTGATGGAGAAATTTTTATAGGTGAAGGTAATAAATTTGATAAAAAATTCATGAAAGGTATGCCTACTGGAAGTTTTTGCAATATTCCTGATAATCATCCTGTTTATTTTATGAATGAAAGACCAACAATTCTTCAATTTCATGGCATAGGCCCGATAGATTTAAAATATTTATAGGTTATATCATTTTCAATAAGAGGCAACTCAATATGAGCAATGATGAAAAGTATGATTTAGAAATAGGTGAGGAAGGTTTGGATTATGATCTTCTTGATAAATCATTTAACGCTACTACACAGGCATTTATTATAAAGGCAGGTATAAAGCCTGGTATGAAAGTTTTAGATATTGGTTGCGGCTCAGGTGTCATGACAACCTGGCTTGCGAAACAAGTCGGGCCAAAAGGTACTGTCACAGCGATTGATAATAGCGAAGAACAATTGGCTCTCACTGTTCGTAGATTAAAAAAAGAAAATATTTCAAATGTTAAAACAAAGGTATTGTCCGCATACGATATTGCACAATTAAACGAAAAATTTGATCTTATTTATTGTCGTTTTGTTCTGCATCACCTACATAGTCCGCGTAAAACGCTTAAATTATTTTTTGAAAATCTTAATGTACAAGGAATATATATTGGCGAGGAAGGTATCATTAGTGCTGCTTTTGCTTACCCTCCTACATTTGCATGGCAAGGCTATATGCCTAAATTGAAACGAGATGAAGAAGAAAAAGATGGCATTGAACGAGATGGCGATATAGGAATGAAGTTGCTATTTTTATCAAAAAAAACGGGTTTCGATATTTTAGATTCCTGCCTGGTTCAACCCATCTTCTGGAAAAAAGAACAGAAAATTGGGCTATTAGAGGGATTAAAATCCTATAAAAAAACAGACCTTTCGCATGGAACGACTGAAGAAGAATGGCAAAGAAAATATGATGAGACTGAGCGTATCATTAATGATGAAAATCAAGTGATTGCATTTTATGGAAGTTGCCAAATTGCTGCGGTGAAAACAAAATAGATTGCTGTATTGTTACGTAAAAAATAATTTTGAAAAGGAATCATAAAGATGTTTAAAAAAATCGCTTTTACAATGTATCCGGTATTAGATATTAATCGCGCAAGAAATTTTTACGAAAAAACATTGGGGCTTACGATGAGTAAAATATCTGCCGGTGGGCCATGGGTTGAGTATGACTTAGCAGGCGGAGGATGTTTTGCAATTACAATGCTTGCAGAAGGCGTCAAACCCAGCGCGAGCTCTGGCGGCACTGTTGCATTTGAAGTTGAGGATTTAGACGCATTAGTCTTTAAACTGAAATCGAATAATGTCAAATTTAAATTAGGAATAAATTTAAATGTCGGATTATGAAATTATTCCCATCACCGAAAAGCATATTGAAAGCTTCCGTACTGCTGTAGGGAGCGTTGCAAGAGAACAGAAATATTTGTCTTTTTTAGACGCACCATCTATAGAAATGACACGAACTTTTGTTTTGGAAAATATTCGAGATCATTGGCCACAATATGTCGCTATCAGTAAAGATAAAGTGATTGGCTGGTGTGATATTACTTCACTTCACCGTCCTGTTTTGGCACATTCGGGTGTATTAGGCATAGCAGTATTAGCAAAATATAGGGGCCAAGGAATTGGTCAGGCATTACTGCATGTTGCGCTAAATAAGGCAAAAGAAATAGGATTGACACGCATTGAATTAACAGTACGTGAAAAAAATGAACTTGCAATTTCTCTCTATAAAAAATTCGGATTTGAAATTGAAGGACGCCATCGTAATGCTGTGCAAATAAAAGGGGTATATGAGAACAATCTTAGCATGGCGTTGTTATTCGAAGAATAAAGGTGAAAAAGGATGAATAATATAATTTTAGTTCCTTTACACAAAAGCGATTTAAATGAGATTGTTGCAGCATTCGTGTATTTGGCATTGATGCCGTACCCACATTAATTGAGCAAGCAAAGAAGACTTGTAATGCTCAATTTGATGTGTGTTTATATGAAGAACTTCATCAATATGGCTTTAAAGAAAAGTTTGATTGTATCGTCTGTAATTTTTCTCTTATTGGTAAGGAATCTACAACAAATGTTATCAAAAAATCTGCTGATTTATTACAAGAAAATGGAAGGCTAATTATTCAAACCTTGCATCCGCTGATAGCATGCGGTGATTTCCAATATGTTGGTAGCGTATTGTCCTCGGGGGTGTTCACGGCTGGACCTGAGCTTGTCCAGTTACCCATATAATCAATTAATTATGGTTGTATTTTAAACTAATAATGTTAAAATGATCTATAATTTTTCGTATGGATAAGAGGGTCTTTATCTCTAGAAAATAAGGATAACTATTATGATGCATAATCAACCTGAAAACGAAGAGAAAAAAAATTCTTCTGTTTCTTCCTCCCTAGCAGATTTTTCTACACTTGTTGAATCTAATTCATCAGAAAGGGTAAAGGAATGGGTTAATACCCATCCAGCGCACAAATCCATCAGGGTGAAAGGTGTGCGAATTTTAAAAAATGCTGAACTATTTACACCAGAAAATTATATTGCTGTTGTTACAGCTGGTGAGTATGCAGAAGAGGTTGCTAATGGATTGGAGTATCTAGACGATGCTCATATTTCTATCTCTAACCATATGCGCTCGGCTTTAATTGTAACAGGCTCTGAAGCATACAGTATGGCAAAAGGAATAGCAGGACAAATCAAAAAATCTAGAGGAAAGAAGGAAGCCTACTTAGATATAAATCAACTCATCAGTACGCTTTTATATTTAAAAAGTATCATTCCTATCACAAAAGAAGTCATTGCAAGCCTACTAAATAATTCTCGTGCTGAAAATGAAAAAATGCTGTTCCTTACTAGGTTACTTATTGATAGTTCAGATCAATATAAAATACCAATTCCGGCGCCCATCTTAAAAGAAATCGAAAAAATCAAACCAAGTATTGATCAATATAATCATAATATAAATGATTTTTTCTTATGGCTAATAGCAGAAAAAGCAAGATATGGTGAGTTACTGACTGATGAGATGATACATTCTGCAATTCAACAAAGTGATTATAGGTTAGCAGAAAGAAGTCTTCATGAAGATCTTGATTCTTCTAAAGCATCGCATTTATTAAAAGAAAATAGAATTCAACTAACAAATCAAATAGAATGTGCTATCGCTCTGTTTTCTGAGGAAAGCAATGCAGCAATTTATGCTATGGTCTTGGTTGAGTTAAGTCATCACGTAAAAATATCAGAACCAATTTTAACTGCTATCACCGACATATTAACAGCGAAGAATATACCATCTTCCAATACTTGGATTACTCAAATAAAAAATTTATTTTCCTCTTTAAAAGCCCTCGAAGAATCTATGGGATTTCCTATAACAGAAGAAAGTGTATTAGTCGCTATTCGCTATTTATTTGACGAAAATATGCAGCAAATTCTTTCAGAAAAATTAACGGCATTATACAAAGATCGCTTCAAAGAAGCGATTCCTTTACCATCCGTTTTGCAATCCATTACTCTCTCTTATTTATTTCCAACAAGCTCACCCAAATCAAAGGAAGAGAAAAAAGAAGCACCAAGATCGCCTAGGCGAGACTATTTTAACAAGATGGTTGATTTTCATAGGGCATCTAGTTTATTAAAACAAAATGACATTCAAGTAACAAATCAAATAGAAACTGCTGTCACTGAGTTTTCTGAGCAAAACAGGGCGACAACTTATGTTATGGTATTGATTGAATTAAACCATCATTTGAAAATATCAAGACCTATTATAACTGCTATCACCCGCATATTTACAGAGAAAGACACACTACCTTCCGATACTTCTTGGGTAGATCAAATAAAAAAATTACTTTCTTTTTTAAAAACCCTCGAAGAATCTATAGGACTCCCTATAACAGAACAGAGTATATTAGTTGCTATTCCTTATTTATTCGATGAGAATATGCAACAAGCTCTTTCAGAAAAGCTGAATTATACAAAGACAGCTCCAAAGAGGTAGTTGCTTTCTAGAAGATAAATATCGTTTAAGCCTTTACGAGTTCGATTTGAGCTGTTGTGTTTTTACTTCCACAAATCATCATCAGATTTAAATAGCGGCTTAGAAGCTATTATCTTTATCCTAAAAAATTAATTACAATAACACTCTATCAAAAAATAAACTATAAAGGGTATGATTCATAGTAATTGTAACTTTACATAATAAAAAGGGATGATTATTTATAAAATGCGCTCATTTTTCTCAGAATTCGCTTCTTTTTTGGAAATTACTGTCGCTCCCATCAACAATGAACTTGATTCTCATCAAAGTTTATTACAGAATTGCTATCAAAAATGGGTTGCGTTGGGTGGCTTGCGTTTGTTGGTTCCTTCTGAATACAACGGCCTGGGTTGTGAGCGAAATGAATGGATACAATATACTAGTCAACTTGCTGAATATTCAGGTGCGCTATTGTTTTTCCAGGCCCAGCATCAATATGCCATTTCAAGATTAAAAAAATTCTTGCCTGATGCAAAAATAGCGTCCGTTTTACAGTCGCTTGTCAAAAACAATAAAGGTGTTGGAATTGCTTTTGCTGCGAATAAAAAAATCCTGGCTGTAGAAAAGCATAGGAATGGCTTTACTATTTCAGGAACTTTAAAATGGGTCACCGGATTCGATTATTTTTCTAAAATCCTGTTTTCTTTTGATAAAGATGGATTCGATCATTATTGCTTTTTGCCTTTTAAAACAGTGGATACCGCTCTCGTTTTATCATCCGTACTTCGGCCCATTGTATTCAGCGCAACGAATACGGTAACCATTACATTAAAAGATTATTTCATTTCATCAGATGATATTATCGTATCGCATCCTTTTCAGCCTAAAACACCCTTTGAACATCCTGGTATTTACAGTTTTTTGGGTGCTTCAAAAGCATTATTAAAAATAGCAGCCACGGCAAAATATCATGATAATATTTTAGCTAAAAAAAGATTAAATCAATTGTTAAAAGAATGGGAAGCTTATCACACTGAAGTCATGCAACCAACGATAGGCCCTTTTCAATTGAGAGCAATGGGTTTAAGGTTAGCCGAGAAATGCTTATCCTTTGCAAAACTGGTTTGTGGTAGTCAAGGGTTATTGCCCTCCCATTCGATAACACGATTGAGTCGTGAAATTTGGCAATATTCCATCGGAGGCTATTCTGAAAATCAGCTGGAAGCCTACTTAGAACAAGAAGCATAATTTTTATCGTTTACCTATGTCTTAACAAAATTTTTTAATGTAAATGATCGCTGCTGTGCATGCTATCACACTGCTAATTATTAGGGGTGCTGCAAAAGAGGAAATAATAATAAACCCACCAACAAAACAAATGGTAGCATCTCCCAACATGCGTAAACTCAATTGGGAGCCTATCACCTCACCTTGTGTTGTTTTAGTAGCATGAGTTGAAATTTGCACAGTAATATTGTTTGTTCCTATTGCAATGCTTAATCCACTCAATGCAAATAATAAGAATACGCCTAATTTGGATGGCCATGTGATCATCAAAAAGAAAAGAACAGCCGTGATGAATATGGATGTGATAATAGCTATTTTATTAGAAAAACGCATAGACAAATAAGGCGATAACCAACCATGTCCAATCGCTAAAGTAGTACAAAGCATAACATTAAAGGCAGCCAATCCAGCGGGTGTCATTAACCAAGTTCCTGTTAGATAAATAGGCCCAAACTCATAAAAAATATCAACGGAAAAAGTGAATATGGAACTGATAATCAGCAAATATTTTAAAACAGGATTCCTAAATAACACACGAAAGCGATTGATCAAATTGAATTGTTGTAATAAAGATATGGATGGTAAGATTGCTTTTTTATCACTTTCTTTCAATTTTAAAGCGGCAAGCATCAGTGCAATTAATGTAAATAAAGCTGCAATAAAAAAAGGTGTCGCAAATGAAGCCCACTGGAATAATTGTTTATCAGAGAAAAAACCGCCTAATAACGGCCCAACAAGATATCCAATTGATGCTGCCGCATTTATCTTACCGAAACTTTTATATTTGCTCATGCCAGTTAAATCAGCAGCCATGGCTTGTGCAATCGCAAGATTTCCTTCCATTAATCCTGTCAAAAAACGGCTGATTAATAGCACCCATAACCAATGTTGTTGTAATGAAATAGCAGATAAACAATAACCTATAAAACTACCCATTAAACTCATAAGAAGGATCTTTTTGCGTCCATATTGATCGGAATAACTTCCTAAGACAGGCGATCCAATAAATTGACCTAATGGATAAGCTGCAAGAGCAATACCCAGTAAAATATTTCTGGTATCTGCACTCCATGTAGATGGGAAAATAGTTCCTTGCCCAGAATGTAAAAAAAGAGGAGGAAATATAGGATAAGAAATAGAAGTGCCAATGAATCCAATGAAGGTTATGGTTAATATAATGAGTAATTGGTATCGTTCATTTTGCACTTGATTTCTCATTCATAAAATCCGATATGATTTTTTGTAATTTTTCAAAATGATTATCAAATCCATGGTTAGCACCAGATACACTAACAAATGAATAAGTAATACCTGCTCTGTCTAAAGCAAGTTTTAAGCTTTTTTGTTCTTCCATAGACACACGCTGATCAGATAGGCCATATATTATTAACAGTAGCTGCATCCCATTTTTTATTACGTAGAGCTTGGAATATTCCTTAGAAATTTTACTTTCGTTAAAGCCTTAATAGAGTCTAATAAGTGCTTTATGATAAATACCACCAATAGCGAATACAATTAAGAGTAAAAACACAAAAATTTTTTTAATCAAAATAACTTTCCTCCATTAGGCACCGCAGGATCAACTGTCACTAAACAGATATTATCTTGTTTATCAGGAAAGCCGACCAATAAGAATTCGGAAGTAAATCCAGCGATATTTTTTGTACCTAAATTAATGCATCCTACTACCTGTTTGCCAATAAGAGATTCGGGCGTGTAATGCACTGTGACTTGAGCAGATGTTTGTTTTATCCCGATGCTTTCTCCAAAATCAACCCATATTTTATAAGCGGGCTTTTTTGTGCGAGGAAAGGCTTCTGCTTTAATAACGGTGCCAGATCGAAGATCTACTTTTTCAAAATCGTCGTATGAAATAATCATTGTGTTAACCTCGATTTATATTTTAAGGAAATTTTTTTGCTACACCCTATAAAAATAGCGCTGATAATTAAAAACATCCCCATAATTTCATGACTGTGAATCGGCTCATCTAAAAATAAAAATGCCAGTAAAGTTGTGCTAATCGGCATCACACCTGTAAAAAGCGCTGCTGTGTTCGCATTAATTTTGGTTAATCCGCGATACCACAGAAGAAAAAATAGAATTCCCCCTGAAATCCCATAAATAGTTAATTGGCCATACAGACTAAGACTGATATTTTTTGGATGGAAATGTATTAAGTTTACTGCTGCAAGGGGAACAAAAAAAACTAAATTGAAAAAATTAACTAGTATCACTGCTTCTATTTCTGTTATTTTCTTTCCTACTGATTTGGATAAAATAGTAAACAGTGCTTCTGGAACAACAGCCAATAATACTAAAAAATTGCCGAATAACGATCCATTCATTGAAATGGATGTTGCAGCTCCCGTATTTAAAATAATAAGACCCATCATCACAATGCAAATACTGACAATTTTTTGTAAATTAATTTTCTCTTTCAACAACAAAAAAGATAAAATAAAAATCATAATCGGTGTAATACTGCTAATAATGCCAGCAGAAGTAGCGCTGGTTGTTTTCATGCCATATAAAATTAAAACATTAAATAAAAAACCGCCGCATGCGGCTTGAAAAACAAGCAGCCATTTATCTTTAGTCGTCATGGAAACAAAATGATGATACGTATTCCCTATGGTTGTATTTTTTAAACGAGCTACGGCTAACATGCCAACCAATCCAATTAAAAAACGGATTGCCAACAATAAAAAAATAGGAAAAACCCCAATAAGAAATTTTCCTGATATAACATTAATACCTACACAACATTGTGCTAGTGTTAATTCAGCATAACCTATTGCATAGTCTTTTTTTGTGAGTGCCTGTTTCATATTATTCAATCCACTTCATGCAGCAGTTTTTCATATTCTCCTAGTTCTTTAATAAAAGACAAGATCAAGGAGACATCTTGTACTGTCGAAGTTTTAATTGCAAATAAATCAAGCATACTCGATTTCTCATTTTTAGGTAAAATTTTTGTCTGAATGGTATATCATATAGCAATCCATTCCTCTACTAAAAAGACAAACAGGCTTGCGTAAATAAAGATCAATATAGGAATAACATTGAAAACTCTACTTTTATTTTAAACCAATTAACTTATGCTATTACTTGATTATCTAAATACAATCGCATTGCCAAATCCAAAAATTGGATCTCATCATGATGTGAGTAAGTGTTTTTTAAAAAAAGAGATCATGACTTTATGGGATGCTGAGGAGCTTGTAGTACTAAACATGCATTAATTGCTACACTTGCCGAAGAATTATCTATTCCGCTAAAACTCACTCTTGGTATTTTTTTCTTAACTCCAAAAAAAACGTTAATGAGTAGATTAAATCACAATGAAATATGCTATTAAGCAAGAAATTAATCCCCATCATATTGAATTTTATCCATGTTATACTCAATCTCACCACGTGTATTAACGAAATCGTTTTTTACACTGCTATGGGCATCACCAAGCCAAATAATTTTTTTCCGTTATCTAAAATTTCCTTCTGGAATCCTTCTACTAATAAAAGAGCCCGCATCTATTCTTTTCTATTCTGACTAACAATGATTATACTGAAATTGTTATTTAGTCATGTTTTTTAAAAAACATGACTTCAGGAGAATGAACCAACCATCATGCAGATAGCATTTGATAAAAGTACATTATTCAAGTATCCTTATCAAGAACACATGAATAAGAGATTGTAACCAGTGATGAAGCATGGCGGAAAACGAAAAGGTGCCGGACGTCCTAAAGGCGGCGGTCAATACGGTGAGCCTACTAAACCGATACGCTTGCCTCAAAGTTTGATCGGGCCTATTTCCAGGTTTATAAAAAACAAAGGATACCAATTGCCGCTTTATAGCACTAAAGTGGCGGCAGGCCATCCCACTTTTGCTGATGATCATATCGACGCGCTGGTTGATCTTAATGAACATTTGATCAAAAATCCTCTTTCGACATTTTTAGTAAAAGTCTCTGGTAAATCGATGATTGATGCGGGTATTGATGAAAATGATATTTTGATTGTCGATCGCGTCATTCAGCCAGCACACGGTAATATTGTGATTGCGGCCATTGATGGTCAATTAACTGTAAAAAGATTACATAAAAAAAACAATCAACTGATTTTGATAGCTGAAAATGAAGCATTTAAACCTATCAAAATCAATGAGGGGAATGAATTTTTTATTTGGGGCGTTGTCACCAACGTTATTCATGCTGTCTAATTCTGTCAGAAAAATTATTCATGTTGACATGGATTGTTTTTATGCGGCTGTTGAAATAAGAGATAACCCTTCTTTGATAGATAAACCCGTTGCTGTGGGCGGGCCTGCTGATGAGCGAGGTGTGCTTTGCACGTGTAATTATATTGCAAGAAAATTTAAGGTCAGATCTGCTATGTCAACAGCTTATGCAAAACGACTTTGTCCTGATTTAATTGTCTTGCCTGTTAATATGGAAAAATATCGAGAAATTGCGCATATTATTCGTCGTATTTTTTTAGAATTTACACCGCTTGTAGAACCGCTCTCTTTAGATGAAGCCTATTTGGATGTCACAGATGCTGATCATTATCAAGGTAGTGCAACATTGATTGCAAAAGCCATTCGTCAAAGAATATGGGACGGTGTTGCTCTCACTGCCTCTGCGGGTGTATCGTCTAATAAACTTTTAGCAAAAATAGCCAGTGGATGGAACAAGCCCAATGGATTATTTGTTATTCACCCGCGAGATATCAGTGAATTTATAAAAAAATTGTCTGTAACTGATTTATATGGTGTTGGTAAAGTAACAGCCAATAAATTACATCATCTTGGGATAAAGACTTGTGCTGATTTGCAAAGACTGTCGCTAATCGAATTAAAAGATCATTTTGGAGAAAAAGGTGGAGATAGATTGCATGAACAATGTAGAGGAATAGATAACCGTCCAGTTGAGCCAAACAGAATAAGAAAATCGATCAGCGTAGAACACACTTTCGCACAGGACATTGATATAAGCGACCATTGTTGGGTTGCTTTACGTGAATTATATGAGTCATTAGTAAAACGATATCAAAAATACGCTGCATTTCGTTCTATCAAAAATCAGTGCATTAAAATAAAGTTAAGTAATTTTAAAATAGTTACTATTGAGCGATCATGCGAATCCATGAATTTAAATTTATATGAAGCACTTTTATCAGAACTTGAAAAACGATCTTATGGAAAAATAAGGTTGTTAGGATTAGGAGTACATTTTAGCTGAGTGGTTTTATCAGGAAAGATCAATACATGAATTTTTGTAAAACCATTACAATGATATAATTTAACTAAAAAGGAAACATTTTTATGCAAAAAACTATCGTACAACTGGCTGAAAAAAAATTAGTAGGTATTACAACAAGAACAAATAACAAACATTTATTTGAAAGTGACCCATCTACGAATAAAGTTGCAGCAACCGTTCAAAAATATTTTCATAATGGGCTAGCAGAAAAAATTCACGCTCGAAAAAATCCTGGCACCACTTTTTGTGTCTACACTCAGTATGAAAGTGATTTTAATAGTGATTATACTTATTTTATTGGTGAGGAAGTGACTGCATTTGATAATATAACAGAAGGATTTGAAACTTTAACTATTCCTGTACAAAAATATGCAAAATTTACCAATCAACCAGGGCCCATGCCTGCTGTTTGTATTGATATGTGGAAAGCCATATGGAAAATGAATGATGCTGAGTTAGGTGGAAAAAGAGCTTATATAGCTGATTTTGAAGTTTATGATGAGCGTAGTGTGGATCATGCGCAGGTTGTTTTGGATATTTATATGGGTATTTATTAATTTTGAAACAGGAAATTTAATAAAAGCAAATAAAATTCATGCTTTTATTCGTGCTAAAATTAAATTTTTTTTGTAAAACCTGAATGATTATGCTAGAACTATATTCTATTTCTAATAATATTAATATTTGCTCATCTAGATCACGATAGGTACAGCTCACCATAAAAATGATCGCCAAACAACTAAACATTTCTCCTCATACTGTGACCACCTATATTAATCGCGTAAAAATAAAAATGGGGAAAGTCATAAAGCGCAGCTAATTTATAGTTATCTCACCCAAATGCAAAATAAAATTGTTATTGATAGATAATTTAGATTAGAATTGAGTATAAGTTAAAGGAGTATTATAGCGATGAATATTTCATCGAGTTGTAAAGATCATTTTGCTCTGAATAATTTAATGGTAGATCCTCGTTATAACTTCAAGTACTTCACAGAATCGTATTTAGAACAAGTTGTCGATCT
This sequence comes from Gammaproteobacteria bacterium, assembly GCA_044221135.1. Classification (GTDB taxonomy): domain Bacteria; phylum Pseudomonadota; class Gammaproteobacteria; order DSM-16500; family DSM-16500; genus UBA4722. The sequence goes on along the minus strand of JBGAPT010000024.1, from coordinate 6,749 downwards.
TTTTACTCGGGCATTTTGCTTGTCTGAGCCTATGACTGCATACTTAAAGATGGACATGGATCTTTACAAAAACTTTGCTCGTGCAGTAGCAGAAAAAGCAGTAGCGGATAAGCTCAGCATCATTGCCTTAAAAGATGATAAAGTTGTAGCATGTGCATTGGTGGAAGATATCACTAATCCATGCCCTATTCCAGATTTTGATCCTAAATTTAAATATATTCTTGGATTATTAGAAAAACTTAGTAATCAATATTTTACAAATAAAACAATCAATCCTTTTGAAATTTCTCATCTCTTTATTACTGCAGTCGATGAAAAATTTCGAGGACAGAAACTTTCAACACAAGTCAATTTCCAAGCGATGAATATTTCTTCTCAAGCTGGATTTTCTCAAATGTATTGTGAATTCACGCATCCTCTTAATGAAAAAGGCGTTATACACCATTTGACTATTCCCTATTCCGAAATTGGTTCCCAAGTCTATCAAGATTTTATTTTTGAGAATAATAGGCCTTTTGAAAAACTAGATGGTGGTGCTAAATCTTACTTGTGGCAAATTTAATGGTAACTTTATGACTTATTTCCCAACCAAAGAACCTGAATGCAATGTTGAAAGCTGTCCACAGCAAGTTAATGTGGAAATCATTCCTCGTTCCGTAGATTTAGGCGGCTTTCAAGTTAGCCGTGTCTTGCCTTCCAAGATAAAACGTACCGTAGGCCCTTTTGTTTTTTGGGATCAGGCTGGTCCAGGTGAATTCTTGATGGGTAAAGGTCTAGATGTCCGGCCGCACCCTCACATCTGTTTATCAACATTGACCTATTTATTGCAAGGACGCCTTGTACATAGAGATACATTAGGTAGTCATCAGTTTATCGCACCTGGTGATGTTAATCTGATGATAGCAGGTAGTGGCATTGCACATTCAGAACGTTCACTGCAAGAAGATCGGCTACATAATCAAGATTTTTTTGGTATCCAGTGTTGGCTGGCATTGCCGTTAGATAAAGAAGAAATGGATCCCACTTTCAAGCACCATGATAAGGGACAATTACCGTTTGTTGATGATAAAGATGTACATTTACGTCTAGTAGCAGGTGAATGGATGGGAATGAAGTCACCCGTGAATACACAAAACGATGCATTGTTTGTGGAATGTAAATTAAAAGCTAATGCAAATTATTCTATTCCTGCAACAGCAGAAGAGCGCGCCATTCATATATTAGTGGGCGAAATCAAAGTAAATAATGTGAATTATGGTAATACCAGAATGCTGATTCTTAAACCTTCTCAAGAAATTAAAGTGACTGCTGCAACAGATGCCCATTTCATTATTCTTGGTGGAACTCCGCTTGAGCAACCACGTTACTTATGGTGGAACTTTGTTGCTAGCTCAAAGGAAAGAATAGAACAGGCTAAGCAAGATTGGAAAGAAGGCAAATTTGGTAAAATCCCCGGCGACGATGAAGAGTTTATTCCTCTACCCGAATAGAGTGTCCATATATACCCATCACATCTTGAGGCGTTATGGGTATATACATATTAGATTCGCCTTTCGCTTTAACAGAAAGCGAAAATTATAATGCAATTATGGATTATTGTAATTGCATGTGTGCAGGTCTGACCTTAGGAGAATTCTTCCATTAGAAAAATAATGAAATCCCAAATTTTATTTTGCGCTTGAAGATTTTTAACTTCTGTTTCTGGAAGGAATCGGTTCATTTCCTTTATAAATTCTATGCTTAAAGATTTATTATTCTTAATTTCATTCAGCCTTGCTTCATAAGCATTTTTAAAATCTGCTTGACTGCAATGCCTATCATGAAGTTTATTTGGAATTAAATTCAAATTAGGCTTGATCGTCTGTTGATATAACCAAACGATATCCCATAAATCACGATATTTAATTCGATTAGGTCTAAGCGCAAAAGCAATCAGTTTATCTGTAAAAATTTCTTCTCTGCTTTGCGCTTGAATAATTAAACCATTAGTACCCATATTGATGCCATAAGGATTTAATAAAAGCATAGGTCTAATTTCGTAAGATGGCACTGCACAAACATCAATATTAATACGTTGCGCAGGTACATTTCGTTGTTCAGGCCGTGTTTCAACTTTTATTTTCCACGTATCAACATTTGAAATATCTTTTGTGGGTTCACTAATAGTGACTTTTAAACCATATTTTTTATTAAGAGTTTCAGTAAGAATCTGCGCCATATTTGATAAACTGGTTTTGTTAAAATGACTACCACCAGTAAAATCCAAATCTTCACTTAAACGTAATCCACCATAGCAGCTACGTAAACAAGTTCCACCAATAAAAGTTAAATTAGCTAACAAGTTATGGGTGCTGAGTTCTTTTAAAATATCATGATGTAATAATTCTTTTTCTACTACCATTCTTAATGGATGTAGATTAGGTTGATGGTTTAAAGCTTCTGATACCAGGCTATCAAATAAATTCATATCTATTATCTTCGCAGTAGGTTACTATTATTGTAACTTTATGTAGAGAGATAAGCAAGAATTTGCTATTAAGTCTACATTAGGTTACAATAAGTGTAATCTTATGCAGACTGGTAATTATGCAACCTATTAAGATCTTACAATCCTGGTTGGATGCAAATGCAAGCGCCAAGCAATGCTTATTTGCGCTGCAAGATTTACGCGCTTTATTGCCCAACTTATCAGAAGCAGCATTCAAAACTTTGTTAAGCAGAGTCCAGCATGCGGGTTATCTTGAAAGAATATGCCGCGGAATTTATATGTATAGAAAATCGATTATACAACATGGCATGTTGCTTTTTCATGTAGCAACTTTATTACGTAGCAATCAATTTAATTATATTAGTCTTGAAACAGTATTAAGTGATGCAGGCGTTATTTCGCAAGTCCCAATCAATCGAATTACTATTATGTCTTCTGGAAGAAGCAATATCATTGCTTGTAATAAAATGGGCACTATCGAATTTATACACACTAAGCGAAAACCTTTGGAAATCATGCATGATTTAACTTACGATAAAAATGCACAAATGTGGCGAGCAAGTACTGAACTTGCTATCCGTGATATGAAAATAACGCGAAGAAATCTTGATTTATAATAATGGGGTTTGCGCAATTATATACTTTATCTGTTATCTCAAACCTGAGATATTGTTATATTGTAGAGTGCAATTGTGCAAGCCCCATTTCGTTTTCCTTCAACAAGATGGCCGTCTACTTCTTGGAGTCGGATCTTCATCTTCTTTCTTATCATGTTGATCTTTTCCAGCATCTTGCTTGTTAACGAGTTTCTCTCGTGAGGAGAACAAATAAGAGAGAGTCATAGCTGTGACGGCCTGGGGAAAAGGCAATGTCCTTTTGACTTCTTCTTCGAGTAATGCGAGTAATGGATCAATAATAGAAGATCTCGGAGAGTAGTTGGGATTGCTCTTGTTCTGTAATGAGATATTTCTCATGAATTTAATAATCGTATCTGTCAATGGTATTTCATTATCTATAATTGTTCTAATAACGCAGCAATTCTGAGACCCTACAGAATGTATGTCACAGATACTCTGTACAGCCTTGCTCGTTAACTGCATTTTAGCTAACTTTAAATTTATAAGATCGTTTGCCACATCCATTGCAAAAGTAGTGTGATTATCTTTAGCTAAATGAAAAACTCCATTAAAAATATTATTAATGATTGCGTCATCATATGATCTTAAATGACGGCACGCTTCGTGATACTGTGGTATACAGTATTATTAAACCTGACTGGCCTCAAATTAAATCTGTTCTGAACGCGAGGAATGTTTCTTACTGCTCTCTTGCGTGACAAGACCAGGAACGTCAATTGGGAATACATCAATCGAGCTTTCAGATTGGCCCATGCGTCCGCCTGCAGCATAAAGTTGATGATTATGAATGGCTAGGCAAGTGATATCTGGAATGTTCGCATCACCGTTTTTTACCAAGGCCCATTTAGATTGAGGGTCATTAATATGCGTTAATTGATATAGATTGGATCCAGAAATCATGTATAGAGTATTTTGATCGACAACAAGGATGGGTTTGATATTTTCTATGGGGGGATAAAAAGTCCAGCTTTGTTTTTCTTTTAGTTGCCCATCGATTTCTAATCGGATGTCTTTAATAGATACCTGCCCGTCATCGGAAATAAGTCCCAAAAAATGATTGTTTAAAATAAAAATATCTGAAGCCACACAATGCGTATCTATCCATTGTGTTTTACCACGGGGAAGTTGATAGATAAATCTTTTTTCTCTCTGATGAATACCGTATCGAAATATCACTTTTCCATTCACATATAAATTATCATTATTATCTAAAATGAGTTTTGTTTGTAAAATAGCATATGCTCGTGAATTGTCATTGTCGATGACAGCGCTTTTTAATTTTAAGCTAGTCCAGTGAACACCATAGTCGATGGATTGATAAACACTCTCCAGTGCGTCACTCGATCTAACATTATCGCTGATTTCATGGTCAAAAGAGGCATACAGTGTTCCTTTCGAATTTTGAACTAAACTCGTGATTCGCCCATAAGAAGGGATGCCTTCTGCTCTTATCTTGCTCCATGTTGCTTCATTTGCATGCCATTCATAAAACTCAGGCATATCACCTGTTGCAAGTATGAAATGATTTGTTTCATAACCCACTAGCCCAACCATATTCAGCTCTTCCCAGTGCAATCCTTCTCGCATTGCTGTCCATGTTTTTCCTTGGTTATCAGACCGTAAAAGGCCTTCATTAGCTGAAAATGCATAAGTATTATTTTTAATAAACAGGAGCTTAGAAATTTTCTTTGTGCAGGGGCATAAATAAAGATTTTTCCAACAGGGACAACTTGCGTTGACATGAACGATGCTTAGCATTCCAAGCAATGCGATTAAAGTTAGAATAATTTTTTTGGTCATTTCTTGTTGAGCTTTATACTGAGTTTTTCCTATTTTAAGCCAATTATCATTGGATTTCATCTAATTTATATATCATTTTTTTATTAAATGAATATAATAATGATTAAGAAAAAAACTGATAATATCACATGAACTATATTGTTCAATATGATCAACCCTGAAGAGAAACAGACGTTTTTCTCTGCTATGGACATGAATTGGATCGCATTAGAACCCCATTTATACTGGCCTTAAATAAGTAACAGCTTTTATTTCATCTACCGTTTTTTTAGCCGTTGATTGGTATCTTTTACATACCATACTGAATGCTATCAGGTCTGTTAAAGAAAAATATTTAAATTTTTTATCAAAAATACAAGCTTGCATAGTTTCCTGTAAAACGCTTGTTATAAAACGAGAATAAAAAGGAAGTTCTTCAAGACGATCTTTTCTTAAGTCCATTGGAATAAGCTTATATTTTGCTATATTTTTTTCCTCTAAGCTTGAAACACGAGAGTGACCTCTCATAGAATGAACCCATCGATCACATGGATCATGATAAATAATCTTTAAATTTTTTAAATTGTCCAATAATTGCAAAAACAGCTCTATTTCTGCTGGTAGAAAATAGGCAAAACTTAAATCTATCTTGGTAATAGTACGAAGCACTCCACCATGATTTCTTATTAAAATTTGCATGCATTCTAGCGGTACAGCAGACATAGATAAATCAAGTAAACCGTTTGTTATACGATCTAATATATTGCATACTGTAGGTTTTCTTAATATATAAACTGAATGAGACTGCAAGAAATCTGTAGTACCCAGTTTATAATTGCGCAGAAGAGGAGCCCACCCTATTGCAGTTGCAATATCTAAAGTTATAAGAGGATGAGTCAGCCCTGTATTAATGAATACATCAAACTCTCTATAAGCTCTTTGATATATAGGCAAAGCTTCATGTGTTCCAGTTAATACTTGTTGAGTTAGAAAACCCACTGCTATACCTACATTGAATTTTGCCCTCACTTCAGTTGGTATAAATGTATTTAAAACTTTACAATCTTCCTCAAAAAAACGAATATTTCTTTCGTCTAAGTGAGTGGATTGTTCAATGGCTAATTGAATTAATTCCCTGGAATTATCATACCCTCTGAATGTAGATTGGGGATAGGCTGCGCCAATCAATTCCCTACATTCTCTAAGGTCATCCCCTTGTCCACAGCCTAAACTGACTACCATCATACTGTCAGCTTTTTTTATTTTTAATTCACCTAGTTCTTGCACTAAAAGTTTTGCAACGAATGGCCTTACACTAGAATAAAATGTATCGATTGATTCCGTGTACTTAAGCGGAGTTGCATTAGGTTCTAGATTTCCTAAATGAATAAATGTCTGCTCTGTTAGACCACGATATTCTATGACTAATTCATTTAAGTAAGTCATAACACTTGAGTAATGTTGCGTAGAAAGTGTATAGATTCGTGTTCTCTTTACCGTAGTAACAATGACGCCATAATGAGGGCTATACTCTGCTGCAAATCCACCATCCACTTTTCCTACTAAATTAATAGGACTAATAATAGTTATTTTAGTAACAGATTCTCCCTGATGGGTGACCACAAAATCTTTATATTTTGGGATCTCTCTAATTCGACTCACTTCAAAATGCGCAAATTGTCTATCCGTACGATTCAGTAAACTATCGTATCCGCTAAATCTACCGCCCACCTAACAGCGTTCGATCAATATTAAACGGCAATAAATCTTCAATTTCACTTTCTGACTGGCATAAAGGAATCTGCTGTAATACATATCGGAACCAGTCATAAGGTTCAATGTGA
>JBGAPT010000023.1:0-30225 GCA_044221135.1 Gammaproteobacteria bacterium | reverse complement strand
GCGGTCGCAAAAATGAGATTACTGCAAAGATTAATGTTTTGAATAAAATGACTGCATTAGGGATGCCCCGTTATTGAGTATTTTTTAAACGTTGCATGGAAAAGTATTCGTGTTTAAATAAATCTCCACGCAACAATGCCGCGCGGGAATGACACGGCGAGGCCAGCGGGAATAACAATTATTTTTATATTTCATTAAATTAAAAGTATCTTAGACGCTATTTAGACCTTCTGAGGAACATACGCCTTCAAATGCGCAACAAACTCACGCAGCGCCTGAATGCCAGTCGCTTCAGCCTGTCGACACCACTCTTGCAATGCTTCCAATAACTCAGCTTGTGAAGCAGTGCTTTTCATCCATAAATTCTGCAGTTTCAAACGGAATTGATACACTACACTTAATGAATTGTAATGCTCAAGCACACTCGTTAACTGCTGCTTATCTACAGAATCAACCAAAGAAGGCTCTCGCACTAACAACGCTTTTATACGTCGTAATACTGAGCGTCCTTTATTACCTGCACGATGACGTTCTTCACTAAAAACAGGAGAAATCACTTCTTGACTATAGCGTGCCAACACTTGAAAACGATTGGTTAAAATAGCTTTAACAGTATCTATATCCACCGCTGTTTTGCCATGCGCCAATCGTACTTTAGGTGGTATACGCTTTGGTTTGGCAAGTCCTAAAAATTGCAGAGCGCGGATTACCATCCAGCCTATATCAAACTCCCACCATTTCACGGAAAACTTAGCTGACGTTCCATAGGTGTGGTGATTATTATGCAATTCTTCACCACCAATAAATAATGCCCATGGAAGAATATTACGTGATGCATCAGGGCATTCAAAATTACGATAACCTACATAATGACCAACACCATTGATAACGCCTGCGGCAAAAAAAGGAATCCATGCCATTTGAATAGCCCAAACAGTCAAACCAATAGAACCAAATAATATAAAATCAATGACTAGCATTGAATAAATACCCCATGTGCTATGAGCGCTATACACATTTCGCTCTAGCCAATCATCTGGCGTACCTTCGCCATAACGTTCTAATGTTTCTTGATTTTGCTTTTCTTTGCGATAAAGCTCAGCACCTTGCAACAATACCGTGAAAATTCCTTTTACCTGCGGACTATGCGGGTCATCTAATGTTTCCACTTTAGCGTGATGTTTACGATGAATAGAAGTCCAATCCTTAGTGCACATACCCGTTGTCATCCAAAGCCAGAAACGAAAAAAATGACTCACGACAGGATGCACATCGAGCGCACGATGCGCCATGCAACGATGTAAATAAATCGTAACACTGAGAATAGTAATTTGGGTTAGAGCAAGCGTTGCAACAATATAACCCCACCAGGGTAATTGTAAAAGTCCGTGCATCATTCACCTCGACTTGTTATGTTTGGGTTACCTAAACAGAATGGCGTCATAATAGCATAATTCAACACTTAAAAGCGCTCATTGTTTAACTATAAACTGCATCGTATCTTACGAATTCACGAGCAAATAGCCATCAAAAAGTAAGCGGAAATCTAATATTCTTTAAATTTATCATCGGGTTGCATTAAATTTAAGTACCATACGCCTCAAGATCAATTTCTTTATCATGGTAACCATCAATACTGGGATGATGCCCCACGCTCACCACCGAACAATCCGGCAATTTATCCTTCAATAGCGTATAAACCTGCTTCTCATGCGCTAAATCAAGCGCAGCGGTACTTTCATCCAAGAAGACCCAAAAAGGCTTATGAATCAGCACACGAATAAAAGCAATACGCTGTAACTCACCCGGCGACAAATGTTCTGGCCAGCGTGTCACTTCATGTAATCTGCCAGTCAGCTGCGACAAATCACATGCTTCTAATAGCTCAATCAAAAGCGCATCCGGCACATCGTATATTTTATCAGGAAACAATATCGCTTCACGCAAACTTCCTAATGGCATATAAGATGTCTGGGGCAAAAACATGATGCTTTTCTTTTTTTCTGGCAATGAAATTTCACCTGAGCCATAAGGCCAAATCCCAGCAAGAGAGCGTACAAAAGTACTTTTTCCAAGACCCGAGTGGCCATTTACTACATAATTTTGACCATGAATTAATTCCTGATTAATGTTTTTTAATAGTTTTTCACCACGCGGCGTGTTGATTATTAAATTTTTAGCAATAATTTTATCTTCTGTATTTTCTGAAAAAATAAATTTATTTTGTTTTTTTGCTTCTTGCTCTACTTCATCCATATGATTCAGAAAAGTCAGTAATCGACGAATTACCGCTCGCCATTCAGCAATAGCAGTATATGAATTCACAATAAACGAAAAAGCATCTTGAATACGTGAAAAAGCAGATAACGCTTGCATTAACCCACCTAACTTAAATACTTTATTAAAATAATTCGGCAACGCCACAACTAAAGGTAAAATAACTGACACTTGGTTATAACCCGCAGTAAACCATAATAATAATTTTTGTCGCAAAATAATCGCATACCAATTTTCTAACACACCCGAAAATATTTTTTGCAAAATAGTTTTTTGGTTATCCTCACCACGATAAAGCGCAATATGCTCAGCGTGAGAGCGCACATCAATCGCTGCAAAACGAAAATTGGCTTCACGGCGTTGTTGTTCAAAATTCAGCGAAACCAGCGGATACCCAATTTTAAATGTAATTGCAGTACCTATGATAGAATAAAGGACACCAACCCATACGAGATAACCTGGAATATGTAACGTGCCATACTTGCCTAATGGCACATTCAAATACCCTGATAATTTCCAAAGTACAAAGATAAATGCAAAAATAGTCGTCACTGCACTCACTAGACCAATAGATAAACTCAATGTAGCTAACACTAGGCTGCCTACATCTTCTTGAATACGCTGATCGGGGTTATCCGTATGTTCATCAAAATTTTCTAGATAATAATAGCTGCGTTTTGCTAACCAACGATCTAAAAATTGTTCGGTCAACCATCGTCGCCAGCGTAAAGCCAAATATTGTTGTATATAATAACGATAGACAGAAACTACAATATTCACTGCAGCCAAAAACATGAATATCACTAACAAATCAAATGCGGCGTAACGATTATAATCTTGCAAAGCATCGTAAAAATAGTTGTACCAAGTAGTAAACACGACATCCATGCCAACCAAGAAAACTGACATGGCCAACACAATGACTAGCATAAAATAAGCGAAGAAACGGTGGCTTGATTGCCAGTAGACTCTAATCAGCTGCCATGCGGTATAAGGACGTGCTACTAACTGCTGATCCATTCAATTTTGCTCCCATCATCCTTTAATAACAAAACATCATAGCATATTGTTGGCGACTTCCACGCACAAGCTGAGTGATTCCCACAAAATTTGCCTCACACAACCCGCATACAAACAAAAAAGGTGTACTCATGCTTTTTAGCGGGAACTTCTGGCACATTGATTGAGGGGCAATGTATAATCGCCAAAGGAATAATCGCACAGGAAATGGCATGATTTACAAATTCAAATTTAGAGCTACCTTCATTTCCTTACTCATACTGGGTATGACTGCGTGCAGTTACAATCCTTTTAATAAAAGCGATCACTTAACTGGCGGCGCTCTAGGCACGGGTGCTGGGGCAATCGTGGGTGGTGGTACAGCTGCTGCAATGGGTGCATCCAAGCCAGCGATTGCCCTGGCCGCACTAACCGGTGCGACCATAGGGTATTATGTAACCTCTTTACGCTTTGACTCCGCTGGCATCATACAAGGCGGTGGTCAAGTTTTTACCTTGGGTGATTATGCCACCATTGAAATTCCATCTGATAGACTCTTTGAGACCAACTCCTCTGACTTACTGCCCGAAGCAGATGCTATTTTAAAAAGCGTTGTTACTGTATTAAACCGCTATAATTGCAGTGATATTATGATATCAGGTAATACCAGTGGCTTTGGGTCTGCGCGTTTTGAACATCGATTATCGGAAGACCGTGCCAGACAAGTGGCTGGGTTTTTATGGGTTAACGGAGTGAGTGGGTTCAAAGCGCAAAGCCTAGATTCACGCAAACTCACCTACGTAGGTTATGGCAATTACTTTCCCGTCGCAAATAACATCACCAACTCAGGAATACGCGCGAACAGCCGGATTCAAATTACTGCCTACCCTACCAAAGACCAACTCTTGATAACCAAAAAACAACAAGCCTTTAATAACATGGGCGAGCTCGATGAACCTCATCTTCCTGCCACCTCTGATACTGCGCTCAATGTAGATGCTGCTTTCTCATCAGGCACAACAAGATTACCAGAACGACCAAGCAGCCATACTGAAGATTTTGCAGATGCTTTCCCTGAAACAAACACAAGAGAAGCGTCTATCTCGCCTCGTGAAACCCAATCATCCGATTATTATCAGGAACGGTCCAATCTGAAAGGAGAACTCGGATAATAAGTCGTAACCGTTCACGGGAGCATTAGACTTGCAGAAGTTTGCAGCTTAGTACCCTGAACGCTTACAATAAGTCGATTACCATAACGTAGAAAGCGCTGCCCAAACAAGCGACGGCGGCAACGTTGAAAAGCAAGGTGGATTGACAGTGTAATTCTTTCTATCACGATAAGTACACTCACGGCTAAAACAAGGCGCACAAGGAAAATGAACTGTTAAATGTTTTTGTGACTGACCTAAGGCACCCGTCAAAGCAGGATGGGTCGGACCATATAATGAAATCGTCGGCACATCGAGCGCAGCAGCCAAATGACCTAGACCCGTATCGACTGCCACGATAGCTTGAGCGCTTGCTAATACCTTGGCCATACCAACCAAATCTTGTCGTGGTAATACTTCAGTACTCGAACAAGTGGCAGCAATACGCTGCGCACGTTCTTGTTCAGATAAAGTGCCCCAAGGCAATTTAATCAAAAACCCATGATCACTCGCGAGTTTTGCTAACTCAATCCAATACGTTTCCGGCCAATGCTTGGTTGTCCAAGTCGTACCATGCAAAAAAACCAGATACTTTTCAGGATGACCTGCTTGCTGGAAACGTTGTCGATCAATACCATAATCGGGTACTGTCATAGGTAATGTATAGCCTAATACCTGACTAAATAAATCTCGTACTCGCGTCACAGCATGCTGTTCTTTGACTTTTGCAGTTGAAAATCGCTGATGATAAAAAAAAGCTGCTAATGGATCACGTGCAGAATGAAAACTAAAACCGCAACTTTTACCTTTTGCATTTAAAGCAAGGAATGCACTTTTCAATAAGCCTTGTGCATCGATAATTAAATCATAGTGTGTTGTCCGCAATAGCTCGCGAAAAGCAAGCCATTCTTGTCGTGTTTTTTTAGTAAAAATAGTTTTACGCCAACGGCGTAAAGCAACAGGAATACTTTTTTTAACTAAAGGATGCCAACGCGTTACTTCAGAAAACCCTTCCTCAACAACCCAATCAAATGAAATACCCGGAATTGCTTTTCCTGCATCGGTTAAGGCAGGCAATGTATGTATGACATCACCCATCGAAGAAGTTTTAATAATTAAAACTCGCATCTTAGACTCCCAATTCTGACATGGCTGCCAATACCTTAATCGGTTTTAACTCACGCATACAGTGATGATGCTGCAACGGACAAGTGCGTTGGAAACAAGGCTGACAATCTAACTTCAAGGAAAGTATTTTAGCGTCTTGATGTAAAGGCGGTGTAAAAGAAGCACTCGTCGGCCCATAGAGGGCAACCAATGGTTTGCGTAACGCAGCACCTATATGCATTAATCCTGAATCATTGCTGACTATAACAGTTGCTAACGACAATAAATCAACGGCTTCTTCCAGTTTAGTTTTTCCTGCTAAATTCACTGCACGATGCTGGGTTGCCTGATTAATTCGTTCAGCCACCGCATGGTCTTTAGACGAGCCAAAAATCCAGACATGCCAACCTTCTTGTAATTTAGCATTAGCAATATCTGCATAATAGTTTTCTGGCCATTGTTTAGCAGGGCCAAACTCTGCGCCTGGACATAAAGCCAGCACAGGTTGTGTTAGATTAGTCAATTGATGATTAGCCAATGCGATTGCCTGAGATGCAGGAGAAATATGCAATTCAGGCAAAGGGTATTCATCCGGCAATGTTTCATTGCGTTCCAGTCCTAATGCCATAAAACGTTCGATCATAAGTGGATAGCGTGTTTTATCTAGATGACGTATATCGTTCAAAATAAAATAACGCATCTCGCCGCGCCATCCAGTACGACGAGGAATACGTGCCCACCATAGAGCTAACGCTGACTTAAATGAATTCGGTAAAACAATCGCTTGATCATATTTATTTTCTCGTAAGCGCTTGCCTATACGATAACGCTCACATAAATCTAACTGTCCATGTCCTAAAGACATCACAATAGCTGTGGATACTTCTGGCATACGTGCTAACAAAGGCAAACTCCAGGCAGGCGCCAGCACATCAATTACAACATCAGGATCGCGTTGTTTGAGCAGCTTAAAAAGACACTGTGCCATGACCATGTCACCGACCCAAGCTGGCCCTATAATCAGAATTTTTTTATTCATCTTTAAGAACGTACTCTGCATCACAATAAGGACAAATCACTCGCCCTGTTGCTTCAATGGGCAAGTAAACACGCGGATGAGCATCCCAAAGACGCTGATCGGGTAACGGACAACACAAAGGTAAATCTGCTCGCGTGACTTCATAATACCGCTTAGCGCAGGCTTGCGGGTTATTGGTATTTTGCATTTTCACACCTCCATCGCGTAAGGTCCGCGGAAACCGCTGAGTATAAGCTCATTTTCGCTCTGAATCACTCAATAATGAGTGAATGCCTTCTGCCAGGCCAGTCGCGTAGCGGTATTGCAATTGGTTTTCTGCTTTAACAACACGTGCATAAGAATGGGCAATTTCCCCTGGCCGCGGTGCTGTGAATGCTATCTGCGCTTTATATCCCCCTGCGGCTTCAATATAACTGACTAAATTAACTAAGGTTTCTGGTATACCTGTCGCAATATTTAAAGTCCCACAATAATCGCTTTGCGAAGCTAACCAATTGGCCCGCGCCACATCAGCCACATGAATAAAATCTCGTGACTGCTGGCCATCGCCAAAAATAGTCATGGGTTCTCTTTTTTGATACCGTTCTATAAATTTAGAAATCACACCTGAATAAGGTGAGTCCGGTGTTTGGCGCGAACCATAGACATTAAAATAACGTAATCCTAAACTTTTAATGCCAAACAATCGATGATACAAATCGGCATATCGTTCATTGTTAGCTTTGTCCAATGCATAAGGTGAAAGAGGTGCAAGCGGCAAAGGCAATTCATCTGAACAAGGCAATTCTATATCAGCACCATACACTGCGGCACTCGATGCATAAATCAAGCGAATAGCTGGATTATTTTCACGAATCGCCTGCAATACATGCAAAAAACCGCCCGTATTTACTTTTAAAGATTGAATAGGATCAGCAATAGATTGAAGCACAGAAGGCAAAGCAGCCAAATGCAAAACGACATCACATGCTGCCACTTCTTTAGCTAAAACAGGATAATCCAAAATATCTGCTTGCACAAAACGCAAATGAGGATGAAATAAATTAAGATGTGTGACCTTGCCCGTGACAAGGTTATCGAGCACAACAACGTGCGCCCCCTGCTGTAAAAACAAATCAACCGTATGCGAGCCTATAAACCCTGCCCCACCTGTCACTAATATGCGCTTCATCTGTATTACCATGCGAAACCTAAAGGTGCTCATTGTTCATGGGTTTATGGGCGGTGTCAACAAACCGCAACACGATAATGCCACTCACACTCGATAATAAAGAGGCAAGCAAAACACCTGCTCGTACTTTAATTAAATGCTCATTTGGGAAAGCAAGCATTCCTATAAACAAACTCATTGTAAACCCTATACCACATAACAAAGCGACCCCATATAACTGAAGCCACGTCACCTGTGCTGGCAACTTAGCCCATCCCAGCTTAATCATCAACCATGCAAAACCAAAAACACCACTTTGTTTACCTAAAAACAGGCCTGCTACAACACCCATCGTAATAGGATCAAAAAATACTCTTCCTGCTAACTCACTAAGCGGTATCCCTGCATTAGCAAATGCAAACATGGGTAGCACCAAATAAGCAACCCAGGGTTGCAAAATCTTTTCAAGCACCTCTAAGGGAGAGACATTGTTTGCACGTTGAGGATGCAATGGAATAACAAAAGCAATGAGCATACCAGCCACTGTTGCATGCACCCCCGACTCCAATACGCAAACCCACAACAATACGCCAAGAATGAGATAAAGCGACAAACGCTGCACACCGGCTCTATTCAAACATATTAGAGAAAATAAAGTTAAACAAGCAAAAAATATAGAAATCCACGACAACTCATGCGCCTGAAATATCGCGATAATAAAGATAGCACCCACATCATCAAAAACAGCTAATGTGATTAAAAATAAACGCAGCCTGAAGGGGATGCTCTTCCCAAGTAATGACAACACGCCTAATGCAAAAGCAATATCCGTTGCGACCGGTATAGCCCAACCCTGTCGTGCCATGCCATGATGCCAAGTAATCCCGACATAAATCAAAGCGGGAACGATCATACCGCCTAATGCCGCCATACCCGGTAATACTATTTTCTTAACCTCCGATAAATATCCTATTAAAAATTCGCGCTTAAGCTCCAAACCAACCAGAAGAAAAAAGAGTGTCATTAATCCTTCATTAATCCAAGAAAGTAATGGCTTTACAGCAATAAAATGGACTATATGCATTTCCAAAGGGGTATTCAATAGTGATTGATAAACAAAGCCAACGGTAGAGTTACTAAGGATGAGCGCAGCTAAAGCAGCCCCAAATAATAAAATACCGCCTTTGGCTTCTGAACGTAAAAACTGATGAATCGCTTTAAACGGCATAGAGGTATTTCCGGGTCTTAAATGTTAATAACTATTCCTTGTGTTTAAACCCATTATGCAATAAATTCACTTTCGATATACTGTTAAAGTGTAAGGAGTATAGTAAATGTCTATTATAAAGATGTCTGGCCTTAAGCTAAAAAACAAACGTGTTCTCCTACGTGAAGATTTAAACGTACCCTTAAAAAATGGTGGAATTACTAGCGACCTACGCATTCGCTCTGCCATACCCACTATCAAGGCAGCCCTCCAAGCTGGCGCCAAAATAATGATTCTATCTCATTTGGGCCGCCCAGACGAGGGTAGCTCCGATCCACAATTTTCCTTAGCGCCTGTAGCTGCGGCTTTATCAAGACTATTGAAAAAAGAAGTCCCGCTTATTCAAAACTGGATCAATGGTTTTGATATGGGTGACTATAACCTTGTACTGCTCGAAAATGTGCGCCTCATGCCTGGTGAAAAAGATAACAAGCCAGAGCTAGCAAAAAAAATGGCTAGTTTATGTGATGTTTTCGTAATGGATGCCTTTGCTACAGCTCATCGCGCCGAAGCATCCACTTGCGGGATTATCGAATATGCACCAATTGCCTGCGCAGGTCCCTTATTACTAGGTGAATTAGACGCATTGCGCAATATTATGCACAAGCCTAAACATCCTGTCGTTGCCATTGTAGGCGGCTCAAAAGTATCAACCAAACTAGGATTACTAGACTCACTTTCACAAAAAGTAGACACCCTCATTATTGGGGGCGGCATCGCGAACACGTTTATTGCGGCACAAGGGTACACCGTCGGCAGATCACTTTATGAGCCTGATCTCATTGATGAAGCAGAGAGACTCACTCTCAACGCACAACAACGCGGCGCGGAAATTCCAATCCCAACTGATGTGATCGTTGCAGATAAGCTTTCTGAAGATGCTGAAAGTTCCGCTCGTCTCATCTCTCAAGTGGATGATAACGAAAAAATTTATGATCTGGGCCCTGACACAATAAAGAAATATGTAGGCATCATTAAAAAAGCTAAAACTATTCTATGGAATGGCCCTGTTGGCGCTTTTGAAGTAGAACAATTTGGCGAAGGCACAGAAGCAATCGCACAAGCTATTGCTGAAAGTAAAGGTTTCTCCGTTGCAGGTGGAGGTGATACCTTGGCTGCCATTGAAAAATACCATATTGCCGATAAAATTGATTATATCTCTACAGGTGGCGGTGCTTTCTTATCTTACCTGGAAGGAAAACCATTACCCGCTATCGATGCCCTCGAAAAACATGCTTCAACACACGAGAAAGTAACATGAGCACCCCATTACGCCGCACTAAAATTGTTGTTACATTAGGTCCATCGTTAGATGACCAAAGCATGTTAGAACGTGTGATCGTTGCAGGTGCAGATGTTTTTCGTGCTAATTTTTCTCATGGCTCGATTCAAACACATGAAGAACGCATTACCAGTGTCCGAAATATTGCAAAAAAACATGGGAAAGTCGTTGCTATCTTAATTGATTTACAAGGCCCTAAAATCCGCATAGGGCGTTTTAAAAATAAAAAAATTCAATTACAAGAAGGCCAGCGTTTTATATTTGATACTCAGCTAGGATCAGATGAAGGGACAGAAGAAAGTGTGAGTTTAGATTATAAAAATTTACTGCATGATGTACATCCAAACGATACCTTACTACTGGATGATGGTCGTATCGTTATGACTGTTGAAAAAATCAAAGAAAATTGCATTTATTGCAACGTCGTAGTTGGCGGCGAGTTATCAAATAACAAAGGCATCAATCGACTGGGCGGTGGTCTTTCAGCAGAAGCGCTGACTGACAAAGATCGTTCCGATATCATTGAAGCAGTACGTCTACAAGCGGATTACCTTGCTATTTCTTTTCCACGTAATGCGGATGATGTAAAAGAAGCCCGTACCTTACTGAAAGCCGCTGGCGGCAACGCGGGTATTATCGCCAAGATCGAACGCGCTGAAGCAGTTGCTAATATAGATGAAATTACTCGCGCAGCCGATGGAATCATGGTTGCTCGAGGAGACCTTGGCGTAGAACTTGGCGATGCAGAATTACCTGGGGTTCAAAAAAATATTATTCATACAGCAAGAACATTAAATAAGCCCGTTATCACCGCAACACAAATGCTTGAGACGATGACTTACAACACCATTCCTACACGTGCTGAAGTATCTGACGTTGCCAATGCTGTATTAGATGGTACCGATGCTGTGATGTTGTCACAAGAATCTGCAGTAGGTAAATATCCTGATAAAGCTGTTGCAGCACTGGATCGTATTTGCCTAAGTGCAGAAAAAAATCCTATCGCCAAACGTTCACGTCACCGTATGGATGTGCAATTTAAGTATGTAGATGAAGCCATTGCAATGGCGACCATGTACACTGCGAATCATTTAGATATTAAAGCAATCATTGCCTTAACCGAATCTGGCACAACACCACTTTGGATGTCACGTGTGCGCTCCAGCATTCCCATTTATGGCTTAAGCCGACATCCTGCAACACAACGACGCATGGCGCTCTATCGTGGTGTTTATCCTGTTACCTTTGATGCCACTCATATAGATAGACGAATCATAAATCAATCCGCAGTACATGAATTACAAAGCAGAGACATCATCCACGATGGCGATTTAGTGATTATTAATAAAGGTGATTTAATCGGTATTCATGGCCGCACTAATTCTATGAAAATTGTGACAGTGGGAAGCTTGCCGCCTATCCCTCTCAAATAATTGCTTCTTGGCCTATGATTCTGTGATTTTCAGTTCACCGTAATGCTTCTGCTAAACGCAGCAAAGCGCTACGCAGGTCGCGCAGATTATAAATAAACTCCGTTAAATAAACATAATCTGTTGCGACTGATGTCGCCTCCAGCGCCAAAGGCACCATTACTTTAAAATTACTCTCTATTTCAGCCAATTCAGGGCCAAAATCAATAACCCCTTCTGATAATTCTTTCAATTCCAAGACCGTTATTAACGCCACGATAAACTGCTCAACACGCACCATACATTGCAACAATGGCTCTCTGATAGTCTCTAACAAATTCTCAGAAAAGGGATAACGCGCCACATGATGTATTGCAAATAAAATTTCGCCCACTTGACCTACTTTCATAAAAAAATAACGGTAACCTTTTTGTAAAGCAAGGTCAAAACCCACTTCATAGATCCATGCGGGTAGCTTCAGAAGATTTTTTTCAACATTTATTTTTTCTCTTTCTGCATCGATTAAATTTCTATCCAGCAATAAAGAAACAAGAGAAGAAAAATAACAGATATATGATTTTAATATTGGAATAAATGCACTACGACACGCCGCATCCACTCGATCCGGTAAAATAAGAATATTAGCCAATATCCCAATCAAAGCGCCGAGCACAACATCATACATACGCATATAAAGTAAGTGTGTAGGTGAAAAAAACAATGAAAACAAAATAACAACACCAGACAGAAGGAAAAACCGCCACAGTCCTTGATAAAGTGCGCTGCCAGTCGTAGTCAACATAACCATGATTGTCGCACAAGGCAACCATCCTTGTTTTGTCCCCGCCAAATAATAATTTATAATGAATGCAATACCAAGCGCGCAGATTATCCTGATCACGTGTCTCATAGCATTAGTTTTAATTAATTTTCTCATACAAGTTATCATACAATGCATATAAATCCTGAATAAAAAATAAAAAGATAATTGGCTCGGACGATGCAACGTTCAAAACACGATGAGAGATTGCTTCAAATGCATGAATAGCCTCTAATAATTCCACGGGATAAGTCGGATTTTTATTCCACAAAAGATTTTTTACAGCTGCTTTTAACGCTGCTGCCGATGCCCTATCAAGGGCTTGCATTTCAAGTGCACAAATTTCAAAAATAGCATAATCTGTCACGCGAAATCTCAGTTGGTTCAAGGAAAAAATAATTTCACTCAGATGTGTTATTTTTGAAAATAAGTCAGTCCATTTGGTTGAGGAGTTTTTATTTTTCTTTAACAAAGAACGAGCATACGCCATTCTCTTCAACCCTATTGAACGCTTTTGATAGATTGACTTTTCATAGTTAGATTGGTTAGAAAGATAATCGCGCTTAATATAACAAGCAAAATAAGCATGCTGTAATTGTACTAATGCACGCAAACAATTTGCAAAAACTAGCTTGATAAGTAACTCATATAGGTATTGTATTATCCGCGACAAAATACGATTCATCCTTTACGTTCTATAAAAATAATAACTTTCTCCTATGAGCAGTCAGTTATTGTTTTACAAAGCATCAATACAGACTCTCAGTGTATTCGTAAACAGTCCAGCTGTCACCCTTACTCAAGGAGCAAGATGATAATCCTATGGTTATAGTCTCACCCACGTTATAATCCCTTTTTTTTAAACGTGATGCTCAACCCTTATGCAAAATAAATTAAGAATAATCATTCAATATCTCGCCCCTCAGCGCGCTTTATCATGGCTCTCTGGCGTACTTTGTGAATGCCGTTGGCGCTGGTGGAAAAATTGGCAAATTAATTTGCTTATTAAACGTTACCATGCTGATCTAAGCACAGCTAAGCTGGAGCATATTGAAGACTACCCCACATTTAATAGCTTTTTCACTCGGGCATTAAAACCAGAATTAAGACCTATTGTCCAAGGCAGTAATCAAATTGCCTGCCCAGTCGATGGCACTGTCAGTCAAATAGGTAAAATACAACACGATTTACTGCTCCAAGCAAAAGGTTTTGATTTTACATTAACCGCTTTATTGGGTGGCTTTGAGACTCATGCAAAAAATTTTATTGAAGGTCGTTATGCAACACTATACCTTGCCCCTAAAGATTACCATCGCGTCCATATGCCTTTCACTGGCACATTACGCGAAACAATCTATATCCCCGGCAAACTCTTTTCTGTTAACCAGCTCACGACTGAACATATTCCACAATTATTTTCACGTAATGAACGCTTAGTTTGCTTGTTCGACACTGCAATAGGACCCATGGCTGTTATTTTAGTAGGTGCAATGTTAGTGAGTAGCATTCAAACATCTTGGTCTACAGAAGAACCCTTCGCAAAAACGATAAAAAGCACTCTCTATTCTGATACTGTAAAAATAGAACGTGGAGCAGAGTTAGGACACTTCAAAATGGGATCTACCGTCATTATATTATTTGCTAAAGATAAAGTGGAATGGTCTGACTTATTACAGCCTGCTGTAGCGGTAAAGATGGGGCAACTAGTAGGAACAGGGACACTATAAATAAAAATAGGGACAACCTTGAGATTGCCCCTACCCGTTACCTACTCTAGGCATCCAAGCCCTGTTTGCTAATCCTTAAGCAAACTATCCTAACACCTAAAGTACCAGTCCTTGTACCGGTCCTTAACTCATCCCTGAACTGTAAATCATAGCAAAAGTATAGCCATGCCCGATCATTGAACAAATATTTTTTTTGTAGAAAGAAGAAAGGTGCTTTATTATTTTTATATTTTACAATTAGTTAAATGAATACGGATTATTTCTTAGATGGTATTATCCTAGTATTAACATAGCATTAGTCTTACACGCTGGTGTTATCATGACTTAATAAGATCTTTTTCGCACCAAACTTAAAAATTCTGAACGTGTCCCACGATCAGTACGAAAACCGCCGAGCATGACTGACGTGGTCATCACAGAGTTTTGCTTTTCCACACCTCGCATCATCATGCATAGATGTTTCGCTTCAATGATAACACCTACGCCCCAACCACCTGTAATTTCCAACATTGTTTCTGCAATTTGCTTGGTAAGCCTTTCTTGAACTTGCAAACGTCGTGCAAACATATCTACAATGCGCGCGACTTTTGATAATCCTACTACTTTACCACTCGGAATATAGGCAACATGACACTTGCCAATAAAAGGAAGTAAGTGATGTTCGCATAATGAATACAGCTCTATGTCTTTCACTATAATCATTTCATCATTATCTGTTTCAAATAATGCGCCATTCACAATTTCTTCAACTGACTGTGTGTAACCTTGTGTTAGGAATTGCAAAGCTCTCGCTGCACGTTGGGGTGTTTCTTTTAAACCATCGCGTTCAACATCCTCACCTATTGCCGTAATAATTTTTTTAAACTGACTTTTCACTACTTCACCTATGCTTTAGATTTATATTATTTTCTTGTTTCTATGCAACACACTCGGAGTAAAACGTCTAACTTACCCAGGTGGCCAAGTTAAACGACGCCCCCCTAATAAATGCACATGAATGTGGAATACTGTTTGGCCTGCACCTGGATTACAATTGATGACTAAACGATAACCTTCTTCTGCAATATTACTTTCTTTTGCCAATTTTTTGGCTGTTTGCAGTAAATGACCAAGCAGAGCCGTATCTTCTTCACTGGCCTCATTGAGCGTCGCAATATGCTTGCGCGAAATGATGAGCTTATGGTGTGGCGCATGGGGATTAATATCGTTAAACGCCACAACCTGGTTATCTTGATATACAATCTCAGCTGGCACGATCCCCTGAGCAATTTTACAAAACAGGCAATCCATGAAATAGCTCCTTTTTTTATAGAGGGGGATAGCTTACTGGGTTGTACTGAAATTTTCCAGTGTCCTTTTACCCTAAAAACTCAGCAGGCAAAGGTGGTTACGTCCAGAAGCTATGCACAATTTGACGTTCTTGCCTTTCTCGAGTAAAGTGGTCACTCATTTTTTGGCCTTACTATTCACCGCAAGACTTATGCAAATTCTTAACATCGCAGGCTACAAATTTATCACCTTGGATAACTTATCTGAGTTACGCATTTCTTTACTCAACCAATGTGACGAATTGATGTTAAAAGGCACGATATTATTAAGCCCTGAAGGAATTAATATCACGTTAGCAGGTAAATTGGCTGATATTATCGCTTTTAAGGCGTACCTCACTGCTCATGCAAGTTTCAGCGATATGACTTTCAGAGAAAGTGACTCCGCTACTCAGCCTTTTAAACGTCTCAAAGTGAAACTTAAAAAAGAAATTATCACACTACGACGACCCGAAATCTGCCCAGAAACACAGCGTGTACCAGCTATCTCGCCTCAGCAATTTAAACAGTGGCTAGATCAAGGCCGTGAACTTACTATTTTAGATACGCGTAATGATTATGAAGTCGAGCTCGGTACTTTTGTGGGTGCAACAACACTTAATATTCAGGATTTTTGTGAATTCCCTCAAGCAGTAGAAAATTTACCTGCTGATAAACCCGTCGTAATGTTCTGCACAGGCGGAGTGCGCTGTGAAAAAGCAGGAGTGCACCTATTAAATAAAGGATTTTCTGAAGTGTACCAATTGAATGGTGGTATTTTAAATTATTTTGCTATGGAAGGCGGCGCACATTATGAAGGCGCTTGTTTTGTGTTTGATGAACGGATAGCGCTAGACCCCAATTTACAACCAATCACTCTATAAATTAAGGAATTCAACATGAGCTTAGAAAAATTACCAGTCGGTCGTGACGTACCTAATGATGTGAATGTCATTATTGAAATTTCTTCGCATAGCGACCCTATTAAATATGAAGTCGATAAAAAAAGTGGGATGTTGATGGTAGATAGATTCGTCGCGACTTGTATGCATTATCCCTGTGATTATGGTTTTATTCCGCATACATTATCGGAAGATGGTGATCCAGTTGATGTGTTAGTGGTAGCGCCTTTTTCATTGGCACCCGGTGTTGTGATTCGTTGTCGGCCCATTGGGATGTTATTAATGACAGATGAATCCGGTGTAGATACCAAAATATTAGGTGTACCAGTAGATAAACTTTCTACACGATACCAACATATTCAAAAGCCCGAAGATTTAGGGATGGAATTTCTTGCATCGGTTGAGCATTTTTTTCAGCATTATAAAGATTTGGAAAAAGGAAAGTGGGTAAAGACTAATGGATGGCAGAATGCGGAAGCCGCGAAGAAGGAGATTTTAGCTGGGGTTGAGCGGTTTAAGAAAAGTATTCTTCACACCACTCAATAAATATATTCATTTTGACACAACAGAGAAAATAACTATGAAAAAATTAATCTGGTTAATTACTTTTTCCATGTTGATTTTATCTTCGCCAATACTACTTGCAGACATCAATGATTGGGAAGGTACTTTTGTAATTGTAACAGATGGACAAGGTAGCATGCTTACTATTAAACATACTTCACAAATCATCAGTATTAGCTGCCCTGGTTTTTCCGCGAACATAGAAGAATTTATTTTCCCCGCTGGTCCGTTCGTACTGTGCAAGGATGGGGGAAAACTTGCCGCAAGCACAGAGGGTATGTTGAAATTAAATATGACTATTGATGATTTTACAAACCAAATGAAGAAACTTGGAGAAATATTCCTTAAGATATCAATCAAGCGTGGTCCAACTTATCCAAAATCAGACTTATGAAGAATCTCCGTGCCTTCAGGCAGAAGGCAGAAGGCAAATTCTGGCCTTGACCTGACCTATGCTTCTACCTCTTTCATACTCAACCGAATTCTACCCTGCTTATCCATCTCAATCACTTTCACTTTAACCACTTGGCCTTCCGCCAATTTATCACCGACTTTTTCAACTCGCTCATTTGCAATCTGTGAAATATGCACTAAGCCTTGTTTGCCAGGAAGAATATTGACGATCGCACCAAAATCCATTAGCTTCACAACAGTGCCTTCATATACACATCCAATTGCAACATCTGCTGTGATCGATTCAATACGACGCATTGCATTTTCGCAAGCAGCTAAATCAGCAGCGGCAATACGCACTACACCATCATCGCTAATATCAATGACTGTACCGGTTTCTTCGGTCAGCGCACGAATCATCACGCCGCCCTTGCCAATGACATCGAGAATTTTATCTGATGGCACACGCATCGTTAAGATACGGGGTGCATAAGCAGACATTTCAGTGCGTGGATGGCTCAGTGTACGGTTCATAATTTCTAAGATATGTAAACGTCCTGCTTTAGCTTGATCCAAAGCATCTTTCATAATATTTTCAGTAATACCATCAATTTTGATATCCATTTGCAACGCAGTCACACCCGCTAAAGTACCCGCTACTTTAAAATCCATATCGCCCAAGTGATCCTCATCACCTAAAATATCGGACAATACCGCATAACGATCGCCTTCTTTGACTAAACCCATCGCAATACCTGCAACATGCGCCCGTGTTGGCACACCCGCATCCATCAATGCTAAGCTTGCACCGCAAACAGTCGCCATTGAACTTGAACCATTCGATTCTGTAATTTCGGATACAACACGAAGCACATAAGAAAACTCCGCTTGTGATGGTAAAACAGCTGCTAAGCTACGTCTTGCTAAATGGCCATGACCAATTTCACGACGCTTTGGGCTGCCTACAAAACCTACTTCACCCACTGAAAAAGGAGGAAAGTTATAATGCAGCATAAAAGTCTCTTTACGTTCACCTTCTAACGCATCAATGACTTGGGAATCACGTTCTGTGCCTAAAGTGGCAACCACAATAGCTTGCGTTTCACCACGGGTAAATAAAGCAGAACCATGTGTGCGTGGCAAAAAGCCCGTTTTAATATTAATAGGACGTACTGTTTTAGTATCTCGTCCATCAATACGTGGAAGGCCATCTAAAATACGGCTACGTACTATATCGCTTTCAAGATGATTCAATACATATTTAATATCTGCAGTTAAAACTGTTTCATCTTCTTTGCCCGCATTGGCGAGTAACACTTGCTCTAAAACAGAGTCACGTATATCTGAGATAGTATCTTGACGTTCTTGCTTATCGCTTATTTGGTAAGCGCGGGTGATTTCAGCTTTTGCCAACTCAGTCACATTTTTTTGGACTGCCAGATTCATACTAGGTGCTTCCCACTCCCAAGCTGCCTTGCCCCCTTCACTTGCTAATTCTTTAATGGCATTGATCACTGCCTGCATTTCGCGATGACCAAACATCACTGCACCTAACATCACAGATTCCGATAATTCTTGTGCTTCTGATTCCACCATTAGCACAGCATGTTCCGTTCCTGCGACCACCATTTCTAGTTGCGATTTTTTTAATTCGGAATATGTTGGATTTAAAATATAAGCACCGTCGATATAACCTACACGCGCAGCACCTAGCGGCCCCATAAAAGGTAATCCTGAAACAGCTAAAGCAGCAGAAGCACCAATCATCGCAGGAATGCTAGGATCAATTTCTGGATTCATCGATAAAACTGTTGCAATAACTTGGACTTCGCTAGTAAAGCCTTTGGGAAACAAAGGACGTAAAGGACGGTCAATTAAACGAGAAGTTAATGTTTCTTTTTCACTGGGCCTGCCTTCACGTTTGATGTAACCCCCTGGGATACGGCCTGCAGCATAAGTACGCTCTTGATAATTAACCGTTAAAGGGAAAAAATCACGGTCTACATTATCAATTTCTTTGCCAACCGCAGTCACTAATACGACGGTATCATCCATCGTGACCATGACTGAACCTGTCGCTTGCCGTGCAACAACACCTGTTTCAAGTGTTAAGGTATGATTGCCGTAGCGTAGTGTCTTTGTTACTGAGCCCATGTAAGTATCCTATCAATATGAAACATTTTTAATCCTAAGCCCGCGACCCGGAAAAAATACGATAAAAAAGGCCGCAGAGAAGGTAGTAATCGTGAGGGGAATGGAACGTAAAGGACAAATAAAGTAGCCCAAACTTATCCGCGCATGTCCAACTTCTGAATCAACTCACGATACGCTTTTAAATCTTTTCTTTTGAGATAATTCAATAACCTACGTCTTTGGCTCACAAGATTTGTCAAACCATAGCGGGTATGAAAATCATGTTTATGGATTTTCAAATGTTCAGTTAAGTATTCAATGCGTGCAGTCAATAAAGCAATTTGTACTTCAGAAGAACCGGTATCATTCTTTGACTGTTGATGAGTCTTTATAATCTGCGCTGTCGCAGCCGTGGTTAACGACATGTATCTCACTCCCAAATTCAGTATTTATAAAAGACGGCTATTGTAGCGGGGACGGGCGGCGAGAACAAGCATTAATCAGCAAGGAACAGCTTTTACTTGATTTTAGACTACTTGCTGCTAGAATGTCCATTTTGCATAAAAATTATCCTGATTGTGCGCTGCCCGAAGTGCGGCAGTTGGTATATCACACCGCTTTTGCCATTTTCTGCGGCAAAGAAATCAAGCGACGTGGTGCTACACGACCATCTTCCAGAATTTCACCCACCCCCATAAATTCATCGTGATGCGAAAAAATACGGACGAGCCCTTGCGCAGGAAAATGAGGGATCATGACGGGTTGTCCTGTTTTCATATAAAAAGCAGCGGTGTTAGAAAGTTTAATGGCGGGGAGTGTTTGTACAGACGTTTCTAACGGAAGCAGATATTGAATTAAAGCATCCATACCAAATTGCTTATGCGCTTCTTCTAATGCAGCCAACGTATACATTTTTATTTCATTATAGGGCAGCACCACAGAACGACGTAATGCGCTCACATGTGCGCCACACCCTAATAACTCACCTATATCTTCAACAAGAGTACGCACATAAGTGCCTTTACTGCATTGCACTTCTAATTGCAGCGTATCCGTTTGAAAATCAATTAACTGTAAACGATAAATATGCACGGAGCGCGCTTCGCGTGGAATTTCAATGCCTTGACGTGCTAGCTCATACAAGGGTCTACCTTGAATTTTAAGCGCTGAATACATGGGTGGAATTTGTTGGATAAGCCCCTCAAATTGACGCAACACTGTTTCAATGTATTCACGAGTGACATCGCCTATAGGCTTCGTTGCAATGATTTCTCCTTCCGCATCACCTGTGCGTGTTTTTACTCCCAATTTTGCTTCGACTTGATAACATTTATCAGACTCTAACAAAAACTGAGAAAATTTCGTTGCCTCGCCAAAGCAAATAGGCAGCATGCCGGTTGCAAGAGGATCCAAACTGCCCGTATGACCTGCTTTTTTAGCGCCAAATAATCGCTTCACACGCTGCAATGCACCATTCGAAGTAATGAACATGGGCTTATCAAGCAATAAAATACCATCAATTTTTTTTAACATAAGATTTATTGTTTTTTAAATGCATCATTAATTAAAGAAGAAATCCGACTGCCGCGCACGACTGAGTCATCATAAAAAAACTTTAGCTCAGGTGTGATTCGCAGCTCAACAGTATTGGCTAGTTCATAACGCAAAAATTTTGTCATCTTATTTAAAGCAGCGATAATTTCCGCTGCTTTTTCATCTTCTAATACACTCACATACACTTTAGCAGAAGAGAGGTCAGCTGACACTTTTACACTTGTAATCGTCGTCATACCACACTGAAGTTCTTTAGCATTTGTACGCAAAATTTCAGCCAACGCAGTTTGAATTAAATCTCCAATGCGCTGGATACGGCTATAACTTTTTGGCATGTTTAAAACGCTCTTTTAACTTCTACTTTTTCAAACACTTCTATTTGATCGCCTGGCTTAATATCATTATAGCTTTTTACGCCAATGCCACATTCCATACCATGCCGCACTTCAGATGCATCATCTTTGAAACGACGCAAAGACTCTAACACACCTTCAAATATGACGATATTATCGCGTAATACACGAATAGGGCAGTTACGACGCACAGAACCTTCTAGAACCATACAGCCCGCAATTGCACCGATCTTCGATGAACGAAAGACATCGCGTACTTCAGCAAGACCCACAATTTTTTCATGAATTTCTGGCGCCATGAAACCGCTCACAGCACGCTTCACTTCATCAATCACATCGTAAATAATACTATGATAATGAATATCCACGCCTTCTGCTTCAATAAGCTTGCGTGCTTCACCGTTTGCACGCACATTAAAACCAATCATGATAGCGCTTGAGGCAACCGCTAAATTCACATCTGTTTCATTGATTCCACCTACAGCGCTCGAAACAATTTTCACTTTCACATTCGGTGCAGAAATTTCTGATAATGCTGCAGCAAGCGCTTCTGCTGAACCTTGCACATCTGCTTTTAATACGATATTTAAAGTGCGTCCTGCCACTTCATCCGTGCCCATACGTTGTAAAATATTTTCCAATTTCGCAGCGTTTTGACGTGCCAATTTAATTTCACGGAATTTACCTTGTCGGAATAGCGCCACTTCACGTGCACGTCGCTCATCGACTACTACCATAAATTCATCACCTGCATTAGGTGTACTAGACAATCCTAATATTTCCACAGGAATAGAAGGACCAGCGCTCTCCACTGCTTTGCCATTTTCATCTGACAACATACGCACTCGACCGTATTCAAAACCTGCTAAAACTAATTCACCTTTGCGTAAAGTGCCTTGTTGCACCAGAATACTCGCCACTGCGCCACGCCCTTTATCCAAACGTGATTCAATCACAACGCCTCGTGCAGGACAATTAACAACCGCTTTTAAATCCAGCATTTCAGCTTGCACTAAAATAGAGTCCAGTAATTTATCCACGCCTTGACCTGTTTTAGCAGACAAAGACACAAAGATATTTTCACCGCCCCATTCTTCTGAAATCAATTCATGAATAGATAAATCATTTCTAACACGATCCAAGTCTGCTTCTGGTTTATCAATTTTATTGACTGCAACGACAATAGGTACATTTGCGGCTTTTGCATGATTAATCGCTTCAATCGTTTGCGGCATCACACCATCATCCGCAGCCACTACTAATACCACAATATCTGTTAATTTAGCGCCGCGTGCACGCATCGCAGTAAATGCCGCATGGCCTGGTGTATCTAGAAAAGTAATCATGCCTTTGTCAGTTTCAACATGATAAGCACCAATATGTTGGGTAATACCACCCGCTTCAAGCGTTGTGACTTTGGTACGACGAATATAATCTAACAACGACGTTTTACCATGATCGACATGTCCCATGATGGTGACCACGGGTGCGCGGTGCACTTCATCACCCTGCAGATCCGCATCTTTAGTCAATGATTCTTCTAACGCATAAGAGCTGATCAGCTTGACTTTATGTCCCATTTCTTCAACCACAAGCGTTGCTGTGTCTTGATCAATCACTTGATTAATAGTGACGATCGCACCCATTTTCATCATCGCTTTGATTACTTCAGCTGCTTTGACTGACATTTTCTGCGCGAGGTCGCCCACTGTAATGGTTTCAGTAATAGCCACTTCTCGCACCACGGGCGCAGTGGGTTTCGTAAATGCCTGGACTTGCACTTGCGGTTTACGCATTCTACCTGATTTGCGTGAGCGACGATTTTCAAGCATATCGAGGTCTTCACCACCACCCCCACGCAAAACCAAACCCAGCTTCGCACCTTTCCCTAAAATAGCATCGTATTTATGTTCATTCTCTCGCCCTGCACCACCACGACCTTTCTTTTTCTTTTTCAGCCTATCGCCTTCATTTTCATCTTGGTCTATCCGTGTTTCAGAGTGTTTTTTAATTTTACTCTTACCTTTATCTGTTACCTTTTTTTCTTCTGTAATTAAAGGCGTCTCAACAACAAATTCTTCAACAGCTGGTGTTGTCGTTATTTTTTCTATCTTTTGCTCAGCTATAATAGATTGCGTATTTTGCTCTTTTGCTTCAATGGCAACAGCAGATTCTGGTGTTATTTCTGTTGCGGCAGCCATCGATTCAGATGTGGATGGTTTAAGTTTAAGCTGCTCTTCTTCTGCTAATGGACGTTTGATAAAAGTTCGTTTTTTGCGAACTTGAATGCTAATTGTTTTACGGGCACCTTGTCCGCCAGCTACTTTTATTTCACTGGTTTTAGCGCGTCGTAAAACGATTTTTTCGGGCAATACATCTGATTTTGCACCGTGATGTTGCTGCAAATAACGCAATAGCTTTTGCTTTTCTTCTTCAGAAACCATGTCTTCTTTTGCAATGATGATACCTGCATCTTTAAATTGAGCTCGTAATATTTCAACATCAACGCGAATATCACTGGCAAACTTAGCCAGCTTTTGCATAGAGCCATTTTCTTTATTCGCTTGTTTAACCGAGCCTTTTTTTTCAGGTACAGTCAACACATCATTTTTTGCCATCTAATTTCCTCACTGCGCTTAAGACCTATGGTTAGGCGCTCGCATCATCAAACCATGGTTTACGCGCTATCATAATCAATTTAGCTGCGTTTTGCTCATCTAACTTTGTTTCACTGATTTCAAGTAAATCATCCACCGACTGCTCTGCTAAATCTTCACGCGTAATAATACCGTGATTCGCCAAAATATAAGCCAAATGCCTGCTCATGCCTTCGATCTCCAATAGATCTGCCGCAGGCTCAGCTTTTGCTAATTCCTGTTCTTCAGCAATCGCTTTAGTTAACAATGCCGCTTTTGCACGTTCACGTAATGCTTCCACTAAAGGTTGGTCAAAGCCGTCTATTTCCAACATTTCTTGTAATGGCACATATGCAATTTCTTCCAGCGAAGTAAACCCTTCTTCTGCTAATATCTGTGCAATATCCTCATCAACACCTAACTTGTCTATAAATAATTGAAAATTACCTTCCGCTTCTTTAGCTGATTTTGATTTAGCTTGCTCTTCCGTCATAACATTTAATTTCCATCCGGTTAAATCACTGGCCAGACGAACATTTTGTCCATTACGTCCTATCGCTTGTGAAAGTTGCTCCTCTTTCACTGCAATATCCATCGTATGGCTATCTTCATCTACAACAATAGAAGCCACTTCAGCAGGCGCCATCGCATTAATCACAAGTTGTGCTGGATTATCATCCCACAATACGATATCAACACGTTCACCGCCCAATTCGCTTGACACAGCCTGAACGCGCGCACCGCGCATACCTACACACGCACCGATGGGATCAATACGACCATCATTTGTTTTAACAGCAATCTTGGCACGAGAACCAGGGTCACGCGCTGCGGCTTTTACTTCAATCAACTCTTCGCCAATTTCTGGCACTTCAATCTTAAATAATTCTATTAGCATTTCAGAACGTGTACGACTCAACGTCATCATGGGACCTTTTGAATCCGCGCGCACATCTGCAAGATAAGCACGCACACGATCACCCATACGCATTGCTTCATGCGGAATCATATCTATGCGCGACAAGACTGCTTCTGCATTATTACCTAAATCCAGAATGATAAACTCACGTGTCACTTTTTTAACGATACCTGTGACTAATTGACCCAAACGCTCTTTGTAAGCGTTAACAACTTGAGCACGCTCAGCCTCTTGCACTTTTTGCACGATGACTTGTTTTGCTTTTTGCGCAGCAATACGGCCAAATTCAATAGATTCCATTGATTCCTCAATGTAGTCACCTACTTTAACTTTTGGATTACGTTCATGTGCCTGGCTCAAATTCAGACGAGTTAAACAGCCATCCCCGCCACCATCTTCCACTTCGTTATCTTCATCTTCGTTTGCAATGACTAACCAACGACGCACGGTTTTATAGTCACCCGTTTTTTTATCGATGGTGACTTTGACATCAATTTCTTCCCCGGCACGTTTTTTAGTCGCCATTTCTAAAGCTGCTTCAATTGCTTCAAATATAACAACACTGTCCACGCCTTTTTCATTGGAAACTGCTTCCACCACTAACAAAATTTCTTTATTCATAGAGTCAACCTCATTTTCCGCGGATATCATCCGCCACTATATTTGCTTTTTCTATATCAGAAAAAGGCAACATCCTTTCTTCTGTGCCAACCAAAAGATAAATATTATTCTCTTCCACTCGTAATAAAACACCGACAAAATTACGCTGATTTTGAATAGGTGTATAGGTGCGCACCTTGAGTCGATTACCTATTTGCTTTTGGTAATGCGCAATCTCAAATAACGGCCTATCCACCCCAGGAGAAGATATTTCGAGGGAATACTGTCCTCGAATAGGATCCTCTACATCCAATATGGCGCTCAGCTGTTCACTGACACGTGAACAATCAGTTATCGTTATCCCTCTTTCATTGTCGATATAGACCCGCAATATACTATATCGACCTTGGCCATGGTATTCACAACCCAACAGTTCATAGCCCATTGTTCGCACGAGAGGCGCTAGCCGTTCACTTAATGCTGTTGCTGCTTTTGTCATAATTTTTACTATAAAAATGAGCCAAACACCCCATATTTACCAGTCCTTTGTTTCCAAACAAAAAAACCCCAGGTGGGGTTTTATTATTCTTACTTTATTTCTTGGTAGCGGGGGCTGGATTTGAACCAACGACCTTCGGGTTATGAGCCCGACGAGCTACCAGGCTGCTCCACCCCGCAATAACGACGTCATTCTATAGAACAGTATTCATCTATTCAAGTTAAAAAAATGAGTTTATCTCTAAAATGAGCTGATGACTTACACTTAAAAATTTAAATTGCTATAGTAAACAGCCTGATGCCCCTCTTAAAATAACACTGCCACAGCAACCGCGTGAGATCAGTTGACAAAGAACAATTGTGATTGGTTTTTTTACTGTTTATTCAAAACTTAATGAAGACTTAACCTTTTTTAGAGTCAGTTTTGGGAGGCCCTACAAGCTCAATTCCTTTTTCAGAAGATACTTTTTCCTTTGCATTTTTTGTACTCGAATTTACAGAAGAATTTTTGCTATCTTGAGACGTATCTTTATTTTTTTCAGATAGTTTTTTAATCTTTTTTTCTTCCATGCTTTGTATAGCTTGAGCATGATAGTAGTGTGCATAACTTTGGTCAGACAAGCGATTCGCTTGCACTTTGATCTTATCTGCAAGAATTAATGTGGGCACTCCTATTGCCATTCCGCCCGCCGGCCCTGCGGCACCCGCGGCTAGGGCAAGAACCTTGCCTGATAACACAATGGATAACCAAGAACATAAACTAGCCAACCCATATAATAATGCTTTTAATTTAGGCTGAGATGCATCACCCAAGTCTTTTATCGTTTTTTCATGCACCGCCATTTTAGTGGGATCAGGTTCATCTAAAACCGTAATCAATACTATTATTACGTTAAGATAGTGGTTCAACAACGCCTGCTTATACAAAGGAGCCAGTGGCTTAGTCTTTTTATTTTCATGATTCTCTTGGTTAAATGTGCTTAAATCTTCTTCGACTATTGCTATCACTGCCTCAGCCAGTTTTTTAAATTCTTCTACTTTCAATGCACCATTTTGATCGTTATTACTTTCTACCTGTAACCCTTCGCCCATTTTGCTAAGGCTTGCTTTTAACTTAACTAGCGTCTCATATAATAACTCGTCTATTTTTTCTGTCATACTGGCTCCTCCTTTCTCAAATACTGTCCCTGTAAGCTCCCCTCAATTAAGTATAGCAGAAACCAATAAAACTATTTTTTTTATAATCAAAAGCTTATGCTCTATAAATACTTCTTACACCCATTCATCTCTTTATAGATAATCACAAATGATTCATGGCTTCCCTTACTGTTGTCTTGTAGAATATGGGATGGTATGTAACGCTATAAAATAACTAAAGAAACACAGGATAAAACTAGCAGGATCATCGCCTCATGCTATATGCCTCTCACTTCAACTTGCAAAGGTTCATTATTTTATTGTTGAGCTACTTTTTAACTGGCTGCATGGTTGGCCCGGATTTCCATTCGCCTAAACCGCCGCAAACAGACCGCTATACACGTTCACCACTTCCTCAAAAAACAGCGAGTACTTCTACGAAAGAACCCGCTGATAAAGCACAATATTTTATGATTGGACAAACTATCCCTGCAAAATGGTGGGCCTTATATCATTCACCGCCTCTCAATGATCTTATTACGACAGGGCTCGCTAACAGCCCTAATTTAGCCGCTGCGAAAGCTGCGTTGCGCCAGGCACAAGAAAATTACAATGCACAAGTAGGAACATTATTATTTCCCGCCGTTACCGCTCAACTCAACCCTCAGCGTCAAAGCTTTGCGGGCTCCACTATTGATGGCGCCGTACCTTCAAGTGTTTTTAGCTTA
Source organism: Gammaproteobacteria bacterium (assembly GCA_044221135.1). GTDB lineage: Bacteria > Pseudomonadota > Gammaproteobacteria > DSM-16500 > DSM-16500 > UBA4722. The sequence goes on along the minus strand of JBGAPT010000023.1, from coordinate 2,273 downwards.
TATAATGCAACTGTCAATGTCACTTATACTCTTGATCTGTTTGGTGGCTCACGAAGACAAGTTGAAGTGGCACGTGCATCAGTTGATTATCAGTCTTATCAAATGAATGCTGCCTATCTTACTTTAACAGCAAATATAGTCACCACTGCAATCGCCGTGGCTTCTCTGCAAGCGCAGATCATCGCAACCCGAGAATTAATTCAAGCAAACACAAACCAGCTTGCTATTGTACGTAAACAATTCAACTTAGGCGGCGCTTCGCAAGCGGATGTTCTATCACAACAAACATTACTTGAACAATCTCGCGCTCTTTTGCCGCCGCTAGAAAAAAATCTTGCACAGTCGCAACATTCTTTAGCTATATTGGTAGGCTCTTTGCCTAGCCAGAGCCAATTACCCACTATTAATTTAGATAAACTCACATTACCCACACAACTCCCTGTGTCGTTACCCTCCTCTCTAGTACGCCAACGACCCGATATTCAAGCTGCAGAAGCGTTACTGCATCAAGCCAGCGCTCAAGTGGGTGTTGCTACCGCTAATTTATATCCACAAATTAATTTGAGTGGTGACTATGGCTGGTCATCGAATGCGCCAAGCACACTATTCCATCCGGTCTCTAATGTGTGGGATTTTGGCGGCCAATTACTACAGCCCATTTTTCGTGGTGGCGCACTGCGAGCACAACGACGTGCAGCCATTGCTGCTTATGAACAAACGTATGAGCAATATCGCCAAACAGTTTTACAGGCATTCAAAAATGTCGCAGATGTATTACGCGCGCTAGAAACAGATGCTCGAGAATTAAAAGCACAAAAACGTGCTGAAATAGCAAGTCGTGCTACACTACTTCTCACACGTAAACAATTTAGCTTGGGAGCCGTCACCTTTATTAATGTGCTAAATGCAGAGCAACAATATCAACAAACCATCATCAAGCGCATTCAAGCACAAACAGCGCGTTATTCGGATACAGCTGCGTTATTTCAAGCCTTAGGAGGCGGATGGTGGAATGGAGTAGTCACACGATGAAAAAACCCATGCTACTGATGCTAATCTCAGTCGGTTTGTTATTTGGCTGCATCTTTGGCTATAAAATCTTTATGGAACGTATGATGAAACATTACATTGCAACAATGGGTGCACCGCCCGTTTATGTGTCTGCGATGGATGTAAAATACTATAACTGGCAATCACAGATAAAAGCAGCAGGCAGCTTACGGGCGACTGTGGGTGTAAACGTCACGACTGAACTAGCAGGCATGGTACGCACTATTCATTTTACGCCTGGTGCTATTGTCAAAAAAGGTGACTTGTTAGTCCAACTCAATGTCGATCCAGATACGGCCCAATTACATACCTTGCAAGCCAACGCTGAACTAGCCGCTATCACATACAAACGTGATAGTGCGCAATTCAAAATCCATGCTATCAGTAAAGCAACACTCGATTCTGATGAGGCTAATCTCAAAAGCACCTTAGCTCAAGTTGCACAACAAATCGCTATCATCGCACAAAAAACAATACGCGCTCCTTTTAGCGGTCGATTGGGTATTTCTGCCATTAATCCAGGGCAATATATTAATCCAGGCGACAAAATCACTATGCTGCAAACACTAGACCCTATTTATGCCGATTTTTATGTCCCTCAAGAAGCGCTGGCTTCTATCAAAATAGGTCAATCTGTTAATATGGTTGTTGATACTTTTCCTAACTTAAAATTTAGTGGTGTCATTTCAACGATTGACCCAGGATTAGATTCGAACGTCCGCAACGTACAAGTAGAAGCTACCATCCCCAATCCAAATTTTGATCTAGCACCTGGCATGTTCGCAGCAGTGACAGTGAACACGGGCAAACCAACCGCTCATCTCACGCTGCCATTAAACGCAGTGAGTTTTAATCCCTATGGTGATGTGGTCTATGTCATTCAAGAAGCCCACAAAAATGAAAAAAATGAGCCTGTTTTAGTGGTTAAAGAAACATTTGTAGTAACAGGAGAAAAACGCGGTGATCAAGTCTCTATTCTTCAAGGATTGAAAGAAGGAGACAAAGTGGTGACAAGCGGACAGCTCAAACTTAAAAATGGAAGTGTCGTTATTATCAATAACGCAATTTCACCTGAGAATAATCCTGCGCCTACACCCATGGATGAATAGGGTCTGTTGACAATTCTACTATTCTGGGCGGGATGCCTTGATTTTCGAGCACCGCAGCGCAGTTGACATAGAAGTCAATGAGCAGCGGAGCACAGAAAATCAAGGCATCCCGCC